>NZ_JBEYIF010000015.1:0-157975 GCF_040635655.1 Streptomyces sp. NPDC006923 | reverse complement strand
TCCCATAGTTCGTCCGGCACGAGCCGACGCGACAGATCAACCCTCACGGTGCAACATCATGCCGCACCAGCACACGACCACGTGAGACATCCTCTAAGGAGAGCGAAAGGTGAATTGGCGCGCGGAGGCACGTTGCCGAGACAGTGACCCCGACCTGTTCTTCCCGATAGGGAACAACTCCAGCGGTCCGACACTGGCACAGATAGGCGAGGCGAAAGCCGTGTGTGATCAGTGCCCTGTGGCGCGGCAATGCCTTGCCCGGGCCATGGATTCCCACCCCGCCGTCGAGGGGATCTGGGGCGGAACCACGGAAAGTGAGCGGCGCACCATGAGGCGCCGCCTCATGCACTGGCTCCGGGATGCGGCAGAAGGCCCGCCCGAACCGCTCAATGGATCGTCAAACGGTGCAGGAAGAGGAGAGCCGGCAGCCGAGGTCTCCCTTCTGGTCTCAGGCTGAACGTCGACGGCCCCGCCCCGCTGTCGCAACCAGCGGACGGAAGGTCAAGTGACGTACCGGACCCGGCGCGGGTTTCCGGCCCTGAGAGCAGTCCCGTAATCCCTGGTGGGCTCGCGACAACGCGGCCACGGCACGTGGCCGCGTTGTCGGGACGCCCCCATACGCCAGTATGAGGACGCCCCTCCGCCGTGCGACCCACCGCATCCGGCGCCGCTCGCCGATCCACCACGGATGACGGGAGAGTCCTTACCGCTGTTGTGCGCTCCAGTCAGCGAAGTGAGTGTCACCGATCTGCGCGTCGGAGCCGGGAAGCAGGTCGGACTCCTGGAGCGTGGCACCCCAGTACTGTCCGTCCGGGTCCGTGACGACCTTGCGGGGATCGTTCTTGACGGCAAGACCCTTGCGGATGAACTCCTCGAGCTGGAAGGTGTCGGGACCGGCGACCTCCACCGTTCCGCCGACGGGCGCGCCGACAGCGGTGCGGCCCACGGCGGCTGCGACGTCGCCGGAGAAAATGGGCTGAATCTTGATGGGCGCCACGTGCACCGTGTCACCCTCGGTTGCTGAGTCCGCAAGGCTCTTCGCGAACTCGAAGAACTGCGTCGCGTGAACGATCGAGTACGGAATCCCAGAGCCCTTGATCATGTCTTCCTGGGCCTGCTTGGCGCGGAAGTAGCCGCTCTCCTGGAGACGGTCCGTGCCCACGACGGACAGCGCCACGTGGTGAGTCACGCCGGCGTCCGCCTCTGCCTTGAGCAGGTTGGTCGTGGAGGCACGGAAGAACTCCATGACGGCGTTGTCGTCGAACGAGGGGGAGTTCGAGACATCGACGACGACCGAGGCTCCCTGCAGAACCGCTGCCAGCCCTTCGCCGGTCAGTGTGTTGACTCCGGTGTTGGGCGAAGCCGCGACAGCCTCGTGGTCGTGCTCATTGAGTCTGGCGACCACCTGCGAACCGATGAGCCCGGTTCCACCGATCACTACAACCTTCATTGTGGTTCCTTTCGAATGTCTCAGTGCGGCGCGCGTCCTGGTGAGCCGGTCACCCGCACCGATCGCATGGGCTGCGTACCAATAGAGACAGGACAGCGGTCCAACGTGTGACGTGCGATCCGGGAGCGGGCGAAAACTGTCCGGGTGACTCCCGGGCACCGAGCCCACGACCGGGCGAAGGGACCGTCATTCGACCAGTTTTCCGTCGGTGGTGACCTCTTCCATCAGGGATGTGATCTCCTGAGGAATTGCCGGAATGCTCTCGCGGGTGATGCCCGTCGTCGGGGACCACACGAGGTTGACCCGCAGGGATGGGTCCATGTCCGGATAGTCACTGCGGTTGTGGCAGCCGCGGGTCTCACGACGCTCGAGTGCCGCTTCGAGGGTCGCACGGGACGCCAGGGCAGCGGATTTGAGATCGAAGGCATGGGCGAGATCCTGGTAGCCGGCGATGTCGGGATGGACGCCGACGTTCTCCATCCTTTTCTCGATGCCTTCGAGTTCCTCCAGGCCGGCGCGCAGCCCCGCTTCGTCGCGTACCACCCCGGCGTGTTCCGTCATGGTGGTGCGGATCGCGCGCTGCAGGGCGCGGACATTCTCCGGACCGTCGGCGGTGAGGAGTGCGTCGACCTCCTCACGTGCCCGCGCTGTCGCCGAAGCCGACCGCACCTGTGCGGTAAGTCCTTGCGCGTACGCGGCGGCCGCCTGACCGGTGATGCGGCCGAAAACCAGGAGTTCGATGAGGCTGTTGCCTCCGAGGCGGTTGGCGCCGTGCAGTCCGCTGGAGGCCTCTCCGATGGCGTACAGACCACGTACGTCGGTGCTGTGGTCCTCCGGCCGCACCCAGACCCCTCCCATCGAATAGTGCGCTGTAGGCGCGATCTCGATCGGCTCGCGGGTGATGTCGAGCATTTGCAGGTCCAGCAGTGTCTGGTAGACGCGGGGGAGCCGGTTCATGATTGTCTGCCGGGGCAGATGGGAGACGTCCAGCCAGACCCCACCCTTGGGGGTTCCGCGACCTTCCTTGATCTCCGTGTACGAGGCCAGCGCCACACGATCGCGGGTGGACAGCTCCATCCGCACGGGGTCGTAGCGGTTCATGAACCGCTCACCGAGCGCATTGCGCAGGACTCCGCCTTCTCCGCGCGCGGCCTCGCTGACCAGTGTGCCGGCCGCGTTTTCAGGCTCGATGATCCCGGAGGGGTGGAACTGGACCAGCTCGGGGTCGCGCAGGCGAGCGCCGGCCTCCACGGCCAGGCGGAAGGAGTCACCGGTGTTCTCGTCGCGCCTCGAAGACGTGCGCCGCCAAATCCGCGTGTGACCACCGGCGGCAAGGATGACGGCGTCGGCGTGGATGAGATGGCGCATACCGCTGTTGACGTCGAAACCATAGGCCCCGAAGACGGCACCGTCGTGCACCAGGAGGCGGGTGATGTAGACGCTGTCCAGTACGGAGATGTCCAACTGGTTCGCTCGCCTGATGAGCGTGCGCTGGATCTCCAGGCCGGTGTAATCCCCGGCGAAAGCGGTGCGCCGAAACTTGTGGGCGCCGAAGAACCGCTGGGAGATCCGGCCGTCTTCTTCCCTGGCGAAAGCCATGCCGTAGCGCTCCAGGTCGTCGATGCCCTGAGCGGCGCCCTGAGTGACGATCTGCGCGGTGCGGGGGTCGGCGAGCAGGTAACTCTCCTTGAGCGTGTCAGCCGCGTGCTGTTGCCAGCTGTCCTCGGGATCCATCGTGGCCAGGGCGGCATTGATCCCTCCCGCCGCGAGAGCGGTGTGCGTGTCCTCCTTCGGGCGTTTGCCGACCGCGAGAACGGCGGTGCCCGCTTCAGCCAGTTCGATCGATGCCCGCAGACCGGCACCGCCGGTACCGATCACCAGCACCGTGGTGGAAAGACGTTGTTCAGTGATAGCCACGACTGCTCCGATCGCTGGGTGTGTCGCTCACTACGACCAGCCGGTACTGGGATCTGTGACACGGCAGTCGCCACGGAGCGGATCGTGATCGTCCTGCCCCGGCAGCCGTTCCGAGCGGACCGCCGACTGCCTTCGCGGCGGCAGGGTGGTGGGTGCCGGCTCGAACAGCAGGTCACCACGAACGACGTGCCGGTGCAGGCGGGCAGTGCCTGGAAGGGGCCTCACCACTCGCCTTGACAACACGCCCCAGCGGGACGGAGCGCCCTGTCACAGATCTGCCACTCGCTCGGTCATGTTGAGTAAACGGTCTTCAAGGCTGACTACGCAACCACGTGTACCGGACGGTGTGCCGCCCGAGGCCGTGGACTCATGAAAGGTGTTTTTCAGTGTCGGAGAACTCACAGCACGGTCACGGACACGGCGGGCATGGTCATGGGACCGGTGGCGAGGACGGCCCGAGCTGGACCAGGGCGGCGAAGCTGCTTCAGGACGCCGCGCCGATCACCATCCCCGAGGGTGCCTCGGCCATGACCATTCACGTTCGCTGGGAGCCCGGCGACCCCGGTACGCCGCCGCACCGCCACTCCGGCCCGGCGTTCGGTTACGTCACCAAGGGAGCGGTCCGCTTCGAACTCGAGGGCGAGCCCGAGCGGATCGTCGAGGCCGGCGGCACATTCTGGGAGCCGGGCGGCGACGCCATCCACTACCAGGACGGCAACGCCCTCACCGATGACACGACCGAGTTCGTGGTCACCATGATGTGCGCGCCCGGCAAGCCCATGCTCGAACTTGTCGACGAGGAGGAGCTCAAGCAGCGCGCCCACCTGCGCGCCCCGCGATCCACCACCTGACCCACGACGCGCCGGCCACGAACGCGGCCGGCAACCCCGGATGAGAGCGCGATCACGCATGAGTGCCTCTACCGCTGTGTACTGCATGCTGACCGCGTTGTTCGCGGCGTCCGCGGTTCACGGGCTGCGCGGAGCGGTGATGCCACGTGGCACAGGATGGCGCCGGCGCGGTGACCACCTACTGCACACCGCCATGGCCTTGGCCATGGCGGTGATGCCCTGGCACTGGGGTGCGTGGCTCCACCACCCCGTACAAGTGGCATTCTTCGGGTCGGCCGCCCTGTGGTTTCCGCTCACCGCCCTCTGCCGCCATCAGGAATCCCGGCGCGCCGCACTCGTCAGAGGACTTCCCTCCACGGTTGGCATGGCCGCGATGGCATGGATGCTATGGGCGGCACACCCGGCTTCAGGGCCTTCGCACGAGAACTTTGCCGCCCCACCGGCGGATTCACGGCACACCGTCAATCCCGGCCATGCCACGCATCCCGCGTCGGTCACCCAGACGGTCAGCGCCGTCCTGGCCCTCTACCTCCTGGCGTGTGCCCTGTGGTCGTTGCTTCGCGTCATGCCCACCTCGCGTCCACACGCGAACTCTGAGACACCGTACGACGGGCACGAAAGCTACAGACGCTTCTGGGACGGCTCGATGATGCTGGGCACGGTCATCATGTTGCTCTTTCCCCACCAGGGCGTGTTGTGAGAATCCCCCCGCCCCGCGGGCGGACGACGCTACTTCTCACACACGCCCCAGGACGTGTCCCGTCATCGCGGTCGGCGTGTGACGACAGCCCTTACTCGACGAAGTACGAATCGTGCTTGTCGAAGAACGCAGCACGCTCCTCCTCGGTGGCATGCGCAAGCTGCGACACCTGCTCGAAGTACTCCTCCCGCGGCGCGCCCGGTGTGAACAGCAGCAGCATGTCGGCCGGTTCGTCGGAGTCATTGCGGAAGGCGTGCAGCCCGCCCTGCGGCACATGCAGGAAATCGCCCTTGCGCGCGTCGACCCACCGCTCACCGTCGAACACACGCACCGTGCCGTCGAGGATGTAGAAGGACTCCGAGATGGTCTTGTGGAAGTGCGTCTTCGGGCCGCCCGCCCTGGGCTTCATCTCGACTCGGTACAGCCCGAACTCACCCCGCGTGGTGGAGGTGGTCGCCAGGTAGTGGATGGCGTCCTGACCGCTGTCGCCCTGCCCCAGGTCGGCCGGCGTGGTGGCCGGCCGGAAGGTGGCGCTGACCTCGCCGTTCTCGCCCCAGTACTTCGGCTCCGGATAAGACATGTTCACCATTCCTCTGTCGGTGGATCACTCAATCGTGGGGCGGTTCGTGGACTGGCGGATGTGCCACATACCGTGGTGTCGATGCCGCCGGCCAAGGCTGCTCCGCCATCCGTGGTGGATCAGCGAGCGGCGTCGGATGCGGTGGGTCGCACGACGGAAGGGCGCCGATCAGTGTCCGGCGCGGCGGATCCGAAGTCTCAGCCGAACATGCCGGGCTTGTAGTCCCCGGCAGGCTGCTGGTTGATGACGTTGATGCGGTTGTAGGCGTTGATGACCGCGATCAGCGAGATCAGCGCGGCGAGCTGGTCCTCGTCATAGTGCTTCGCGGCGTTCGCCCACGCCTCGTCCGACACGCCGCCGGCGGCGTCCGCGATACGGGTGCCCTGCTCGGCCAGTTCCAGCGCCGCACGCTCGGCGTCGGTGAAAGACTTGGCCTCACGCCACGCGGCCACCAGGTTCAGACGCTGCTGTTCCTCGCCCGCGGCGATCGCGTCCTTGGTGTGCATGTCGGTGCAGAAGCCGCAGCCGTTGATCTGGCTGGCACGAATCTTCACCAGCTCCTGCGTGGCCACCGGCAGAGTCGAGTCGTGCAGCACCTTGTTGGCAGAGTTCAGGTGCTTCATGACCTTGCCTGCGAGGGCATTGCCGAAGTAGTTGATACGCGCATCCATGGTGGGGTCTCCTTGCCCGTGGGTCCATTACATGTAAATGACCGTGGACCTCCCCGACCTGTGACATCGGCAGGAGGTGACGCGCGTCTCCCCGATACCGCCGTTGACCGCGTCGCGCGATGTCACGCCTTGGCCCCGTCCCCTGTCCTGTGACAGCACCCGCTCCGGTTCCGCCGATGATGACGACCTTCACGTCGGTCAATCCCTCTCGGGGCTCTCTGGTGTTGCCATCAGCACTGACAGGACAGCGGCGGCAGGTGTGACATGGCACCTTTCCGTACCCTCCCCAAGGATCGGCAGGGCCGCACGGCCCTTCGAACCTTTCGTCCAGGGGCTGCGGTACGCGGGTCCGGTCGTGGCGCCTCGGTGCTCACTCGCATGAGCGGGGGCTTCGGCTCCTGACGAGCGTCATCAGGTGCGGCCGATAGCATCAGAAGAGTAGGTGTGGCCCGTCGGTCGAGCCGCACGTCGTCATTGTGAGTCCGCAGGCCACGGGCACGGCGTGCGCACAGTCAGAGAACCAATCAAGGTGATCACCATGGCAACCGAAAGTGTCCTGCATCCCAGCCTGATCGTCCCGATCGGACACGTCGAGCCTGTACCTCGGCGCATCCGTGGAATGATCGGCGGTGGTGTCGCCTTCGACACGCGTCGCGCGCTGTATGTGTGGGAACGGCAGGCCTACCCTCAGTACAGCATCCCCGTTGAGGACCTTGTGGACGGTGTGCTCCACGACGACAACCATGTGGAGCAACTGGGCGCCGGCCCCGCGCACCGACACACCCTGCGGGTCGGTTCCGAGGTACGCGCGGGGGCGGCATGGGTCTGGGGCGAGAGCGCCCCGGGGCCCTTGCACAACACTGTGCGCTTCGTGTGGGGTGCCCTGGACGCATGGTTTGAGGAGGACGAGCCCGTCTTCGTTCATCCCAGGAGCCCCTACACCCGCGTGGACGCGCTGCGTTCCACCAGCAGCGTCCGAGTGGAGCTGGACGGTGTCGTGCTGGCAGAGGCCCCCAACTGCGTGAAACTGTTCGAAACCGGCCTCCCCACCCGCTACTACCTCGATCGTGCCTACGTCGACTGGACCCGGCTGCGGCACTCGGACACGGTGACCCGCTGCCCCTACAAGGGGACGACGAGCGGCTATTGGTCCTTCGACGGCCACACGGCATCTCACGAAGACATTGCCTGGGCCTACGACTTTCCGACCATCCACGCCAATCGCATCGCCGGTATGACCGCGTTCTACAACGAGCATGTCGACCTGTACGTCGACGGCGACCTGCTGCCGAGGCGCACCAGCGGCTAAGAGGTGTCCCGCAGGGCGTGTTGCGAAAGTGGCCGAAAGTGGCGTTGTCCGCCCGCAGGGCGGGGCCGGTGTGTTCCGGCCGGTGCGGTTCCCCTCAGATGTTTCCCCGGTGGCTCGACAAGTCCAGTGCCCATTCCCGTCGAAACACCCGACGGGGATCGGCCGTCCGCCTTCCCGGGCTTCGTCCGGACGGCCATGTCACCGGAGCGTCACGCGGCGCGACGCCTGTCAGGATGCGGAGCGTCGCACGGCGGAGGGGTGTCCTCATACTGGGCGTACGGGCGCCGGGAGGACCGGGCCGCCGACGTCTCGGATCAGGGAAGGAACCAGCGAGAGCATGGCTCACGAGGAACCCGTACTGCTCAGCAGGGCGGGCCGCACGGCCCGGATCACGCTGAACCGCCCGCGCGCGCTCAACGCCCTCACCCATGCCATGGTGCGCACGATCGACAGGGCCCTGGGTGAGTGGGAGGACGACGAGAGCGTGGCGGCCGTGGTCATCTCGGGCGCCGGGGAGCGCGGGCTGTGCGCCGGTGGGGACATCCGCGCGATCCACGAGGACGCGCGCACCGGTGGCGGTGCCTCCGCCGCCTTCTGGCGTGACGAGTACCGGCTCAACGCCCGTATCGCCCGCTACCCGAAGCCCTATGTCGCGCTGATGGACGGCATCGTGATGGGCGGCGGGGTCGGTGTCTCGGCGCACGGCAGCATACGGATCGTCACCGAGAGGTCCGCCGTCGCCATGCCCGAGACCGGTATCGGTCTGGTCCCCGATGTGGGAGGGACCTATCTGCTGTCCCGCGCGCCGGGCGAACTGGGCACGCATCTCGCCCTCACCGGACGGGCAGTGGGCGCGGCGGACGCGCTGCTGTGCGGGCTCGCGGACCACTTCGTACCCTCGGACCGGCTGCCCGAGCTGAGCGCCGCGCTCGCGGACACGGACGCGGGTGAGATCGCGCACCGCTACGCGGCGGCTCCGCCGGAGGCTCAACTCGCCGCGGACCGTGCGTGGATCGACACCTGTTACGCGGCCGATTCGGTGGAGGAGATCGTCGCCCGGCTGCTCGACCACGGCGGCCCTGCCGCGAAGGAGGCCGCCGCGACGATCCTGACCCGGTCGCCCACCGCGCTCAAGGCCACCCTCGCGGCGCTGCGTCTGGCCCGCCGGACGAGCACCCTGGAGCGGGTGCTCGACCAGGAGTACCGCGCCTCGTGCGCCGCGCTCACCACGGCCGATCTGGTGGAGGGCATCCGCGCCCAGGTCATCGACAAGGACCGTACGCCCCGCTGGTCCCCGAAGGAGCTGGCGCTGGTCACGGACGCGGAGGTGGCGCGGTTCTCCGCCCGTCCGCCCGGCGGAGACCTCGGCCTCGGGGACGGGGACCGGGTCTGACGGTCGGGGACGGGGACCGGGTCTGACGGGTGGTCAGTGGCCGCCGAGGCGGTGGCGCTTGCGCCAGGCGACCACCGCCGCGCCCAGCCCCGTGACCACGATGAATCCCATCGCGAGCAGGAACGTCGGCGACGTCGGGGAGGTCGCCCGGCTGCCCGCGACCACATAGGCCGCGGTGTTGGGAATCGACCCGATCCCCGTCGCCAGCAGGAAGGGCACCCACCGCATGTGCGAGACGGCGGCGCAGTAGTTGGCCGCCGCGAACGGCACGCCGGGGAAGAGCCGTACCGCCAGCATCGACCGGAAACCGTGTCTGCTGAGCTGGATGTCGGCGGACTTCAGCCAGCGTCCGCGCAGCAGCGGTCGCAGCGCCTCCTGGCCGAGGAAGCGGCCGAGCCCGAAGGAGATCCCGGCCGCCAGCACCGTCCCCGCGAGGGCGGCGGGCAGGCCGAGCCGGGAACCGAAGAGCGCGCCCGCGGCGAGATTGAGCAGCGGCCGGGGTACGAACGCGACCGCGCACAGCCCGTACGCCACGGCGAACAGCACCACCGCCGCACCGCCGCTGACCTGCGGCGGCCAGCCGTCCGCCAGCAGTCTCTGCGGCTCGTACAGCAGCACCGCCGTGCCCGCCGCGGCCAGCAGGGCCACGAGCAGGGCCAGCCGCGACCAGGGTGACAGCAGCGCCCTGGAACAACGGACGGCACGGGCCGGGGAGGGTGGGGGGACGGTGTCGAGCACGTGGCGAGACTAACCGACAAGCGTGTGTGATCGCCGTACGGGGAAAGGCGGGGACCGCGCACGGGGTGCCGAAAACCGTTCGACGCGACGGCGGCGGTCGGCGATGATCGGTGACATGTCCCGGTACGCCTTCCTCGCAGCGCCGTCCGCAGTCGCGGACGCGCCGAAGGCTGCCGCGTCCTTCGCGCCGCACGCGACGGCGGTACGCGCAGCGGTCGCACCCGCCGCGGCGGCGCCCTTCGGCGGCGCCCGAAGCTGACCCTTCCCGGATCGTCCGGCGGACCCCACAGGGGGAGGGTCGGCAAGGCCCAGGGGTCCACCTCACGCTTCGAGTTCCTGGAAGGAACCATGCCCAAGACGGCATACGTGCGCACCAAGCCGCATGTGAACATCGGCACCATGGGCCATGTCGACCACGGCAAGACCACCCTGACCGCCGCCATCACCAAGGTCCTCAGCGACCGGGGCACCGGCACCTTCGTGCCGTTCGACCGGATCGACCGGGCGCCGGAGGAGGCCGCGCGCGGGATCACCATCAACATCGCGCATGTCGAGTACGAGACCGGCACCCGGCACTACGCGCATGTGGACATGCCCGGTCACGCCGACTACATCAAGAACATGGTGACCGGCGCCGCCCAGCTCGACGGGGCCATCCTCGTCGTCTCGGCGCTCGACGGGATCATGCCGCAGACCGCCGAACACGTCCTGCTCGCCCGTCAGGTCGGTGTCAACCACATCGTCGTCGCGCTCAACAAGGCCGACGCGGGCGACGACGAGCTGACCGACCTGGTCGAGCTGGAGGTCCGCGAACTCCTCACCCGGCACGGCTACGGCGGAGACGCGGCGCCGGTCGTCCGGGTGTCGGGCCTGCGCGCGCTGGAGGGCGACCCGCGCTGGACCGCGTCGGTGGAAGCACTGCTCGACGCCGTCGACACTTATGTGCCGATGCCGGTCAGATACACGGACGCGCCGTTCCTCCTTCCGGTGGAGAACGTCCTCACCATCACCGGACGCGGCACGGTCGTCACGGGCGCGGTGGAGCGCGGCACGGTACGGGTGGGCGACCGGGTGGAGGTACTGGGCGCCGACTCGGGACCGGTGACCACCACGGTCACCGGCCTGGAGACCTTCGGCAAGCCGATGGAGTCCGCGCAGGCCGGTGACAATGTCGCGCTGCTGCTGCGCGGCACGGCGCGCGACGCGGTCCGCCGCGGCCATGTGGTGGCGGCCCCCGGCACCGTCGTGCCCAGCAGGCGCTTCACCGCGCGGGTGTATGTCCTCACCTCGGGCGAGGGCGGCCGTACCACCCCCGTCAGCAGCGGGTACCGGCCGCAGTTCTACATCCGTACGGCCGATGTCGTCGGCGACATCGACCTCGGCGAAGCGGCCGTCGCACGACCCGGCGACACGGTCACCATGACCGTGGAGCTGGGCAGGGACGTACCGCTGGAGCCGGGGCTCGGCTTCGCGATCCGTGAGGGCGGCCGTACGGTCGGCGCCGGAACGGTCACCTCGCTGCTCTGACCCGGCCCGCGCCCGCTTCCCGTACCGACCCACGGGAGGCGGGCGCGCTGCCGTGCGCGACACTTCTGGTGCGCCGGACGGCGGGTCCGGCGGGGGAGAGGCGGACACCATGACGCGTACGGCACTGGTCCTCGGCGGCGGCGGGGTCACCGGGGTCGCCTGGACGATCGGCGTCCTGCACGGGCTCAGCGCCGCCGGCGCGGATCTGACCGGCGCCGATCTGATCGTCGGCACCTCGGCGGGCTCGGTGGTCGGCGCCCAGATCGCCGCCGGCACCCATGACCTCGACGAGCTGTACGAGCGCCAGCTCACCGAGCCCGGCGACGCGGCGGCGGCCCGTCTCGGGGCGGCCGTACTCTTCCGCTACGCACGGGCCATGCTCACCTCCCGCACCCCCGAGGAGTACGCGCGGAAGCTCGGCAAGCACGCCCTGGCCGCCGCCACCGTCCCGGAGGCGGACCGCAAGGCCGTACTCGCCGCCGCCATCCTGACCGACACCTGGCCGGCCCGGCCGCTCAGCGTCACCGCCGTGGACGCGCTCACCGGCGAGCTGAGGTCCTTCGACAGGGACAGCGGGGTACCGGTCGTGGACGCGGTCGCCGCGAGCTGCGCCGTGCCCGGCGTCTGGCCGCCCATCACCATCGAGGGCCGCGAGTGGATCGACGGCGGGACGCACTCACCCGCCAACGCCCAGCTCGCCGCCGGCTACGACCGGGTCGTCGTGATCGCGCCCGTCGGGTCGGGCAACGGAGTGATCGCCGCGCCCCGCACCCAGGCCGCCGCGCTCACCGCGGCCGGCGCCCGGGTCGAGGTCGTCACGCCCGCCGCGGCGGCGAAGAAGGCGATCGGCCACAACGTCCTCGACCCGGCCCGCCGGGCCGGTGCCGCCCGCGCGGGGCTGGCCCAGGCCGACGCGCACGTACGGGCCGTCACCGCGGTCTGGGCGGACTGACCGGGGGCGGCCCGCGGGGGCCGGAGCACGGCGCACAATGGGACGGTGAACGAGCCCATCCCCGTGATCCGCGCCGTGGACCGCGGCACCGCCAAACTGCTGCCCGATGTGGACCGGGAGCGGGCCTGGCTGCTGACGGTGGACGGCGCCGCGCAGTCGTACGTCGATCTGGACGAGCCGACCCACCTCGAATTCGAGTACGTACAGCGCCTCGCCCATGTCATCGACTGCGCCGCCGCCGAGGGCCTGCCGCTCTCCGTACTCCATCTCGGCGGCGGCGCGTTCACGCTGCCCCGCTATGTCGCCGCGACAAGGCCCGGCTCAGCGCAGCAGGTGGCGGAGGCCGACGCGGGGCTGCTGGCGCTGGTCGCGGAGCTGCTGCCGATACCGGACGGCACGGGCATCACGGTGCACGGCACGGACGCCCGGCGCCGCCTCGAAGCGACCCCGGACCGTTCGGTGGACGTGCTGATCGCCGATGTCTTCGGCGGCTCCAGGGTCCCGGCCCACATCACCTCCGTCGAATACGCGCGGGAGGCCGCGCGGGTGCTGCGGACCGGCGGGGTCTACGCCGCGAATCTCGCCGACGGGGCGCCCTTCGACTTCCTCCGCTCCCAACTCGCCACCTTCGGCGCGGTCTTCGAGGAGCTGGCGCTGATCGCGGAGCCCGCGATGCTGCGCGGCCGCCGCTTCGGCAATGCCGTGCTGGTCGCCTCGCACACCGCGATCGACACCGGCGCCCTGGCCCGCCGCGCCGCCTCGGACGCCTTTCCCGCCCGCGTCGAGCACGGCGCCTCGCTGCGGCGGTTCACCGGGGACGCGGCGGTGGTACGGGACGCCGGCGCGGTGCCGTCACCCCGGCCGCCCGACGGCGCCTTCAGCACTGGCTGACGCCACCGGAGCCGCCGTGACCTTCTCCGTACGCCGGGTCAGCCGGCGGACGTCCGGGACGGTCAGCACCGCCGCGGTGAGCAGCACGATCAGCGCGGAGCAGCCCCACAGCGCGGAGGTACGGCCGAAGGCGCTCTCGGCCGGGCCCGCCAGGGCCGCGGCGAGGGGCACCATGCCGATCGAGCCGAGCCAGTCGTAGGCCGAGATCCGGGAGAGCTTCTCCTCGGGGATCTCCTGGTGGAGTGCCGTCATCCAGGAGACACCGAAGATCTCGATCGAGACGCCCGTGAGGAACATGACCGCGGCCAGTGCCCAGACCGGCAGCGGTACCGCGAGCCCGGCCGAGGGGAGCGCCAGCGGGAACACCGAGAGACTGCCCGCGAGCAGCAGCCGGCGCGGCCTCCAGCGCATCATCACCAGCGCGCCGCCGACGGTGCCCGCGCCGAAGGCGGCGAGGGCCAGCCCCCAGGGTCCCGGCCCGCCGAGCTCGTCCCGGGCGACCAGCGGCCCGTACACCGCCTCGGCCGCCGTGACGACCGCGTTGACCACCGCGAACTGCGTCACCACGGCCCAGAGCCAGGGCCTTCCGGTGAACTCCCGCCAGCCGTCGCGCAGATCGGCGAGCATCCCGCCACCGGCCTCGCGCGCCGGGATGTGGCCGACATCGAGGAAGGCCCGCAGCGCTCCGGCGATCAGAAAGGCCACCGAGTCGATGGCCAGCACCCAGCCGGCGCCGAGCACCGCGATGAGCGCGCCGCCCAGCGCGGCGCCGCCGATTCCGGCACCGTGCATCGCCATCCGGTACAGCGCGAAGGCACGGCCGGCCTGGTCGCCGCTGACGCTGGACATCAGCATGCCCTCGGAGGCGGGGCTGAAGAAGGCGTGGCCGGTGCCGCCCAGACCCGCCAGCAGCATCATCTGCCACAGGGCCGGTTCGCCGGTCAGGACGAGGGCCGCGAAGGCGCCCTGCGAGAGGCAGTTGAGGGAGTTCGCGGCGACCATCACCCGGTGCCGGGGCAGCCGGTCGGCCAGCGCTCCGCCGACGAGGAGGAAGAGCACGAGCGGCACCGTGCGCGCCGCCGCGACCAGCCCCACGTCCCCGGCGTCACCACCCGACTCCAGCACCGCGAACGCCGCCGCGATCAGGGCGCCCTGGCTGCCCAGGTTGGTGACGACCGCGGCGGCGGTCAGCAGCGTGTAGTTCCGGCCGGCCCACTCGGGGCGACGGGCGCGGCGGAGGCCGACGTCGGCGGGAGAGGTCACCCGAAGACTATCGCCGCGCCCGCGCCCGGTTGCCAACTCGCGTGCCGTCCACGAGGTGCTCCCGCGCCGGTCGGCCTGTCCGGCGGGGGACCGCCTCCGCCGGACGGACTCAGGAGGACTTCGCCAGCCGTACGGTACTCATGATCCTCTTGATCGTCGCGTCCGGGATCTCGCCGGGCACACCCGCGTTGGCGTAGAGCACCCAGGTCGCGTAGTCGCCCTTGGCGTTGGTGAAGGTGAACGCGATCGACTTGCCCTCGGTGTCGCACTTGTTCTTCTTGGTGAGCCCCGAGGTGGCGGCCGTCGCGAAGTGCCCCGTGAGCCCGGACGTGGTGGTGTACGGCTCGGCCGCGGTGACCTTCACCTTGTCCTTGACCGTGGCCTCGGGCTCCTGCTGCGCGTACGCGGCCCAGGCCCAGCTCCCCGCTTCGTTCTTCGCCGCCGACGCCGTGTCCTTGGCTCCCGCGCCGCCCTTGGTGCCGGTCCCGCCGAGGCTGCTGTCCTCCATCTTGCCGTCCTTGTCGGTGTCCTGGGAGCACCACGTGGACTTGTAGAAGGCGGGTGCGGAGAAGGAGATGACGGGCATGCCGTCGTTCTTCTTGCTGTCCTCGAAGCCGGAGATGACACCGGGGCTCCTGACCTCCCAGTCCGCGGGCACGTCGAACTGCGTCCCGTGCTGCGGATTGGTCACGACCTTCCAGCCGGCGATCTGCGGCTCTCCGGCCGAGGAGCCGTCCCGGGGATTGGCGGCGGACGGATCCGCCGTCGGTTCGGCGGGCGCGGACGTCCTGGAGTCGCGGTCGGCCCGGTCGGTCTTTCCGTTCTTGTCGTCCGTTTCGTTCTTGTTCAGCACCAGGAATCCGGTGACCGCGGCGGCCACCACGACGGCGGTCGCGGCCACGATCGCGACGACGGCCGTCTTCTTCCTGTTCTGCCCGGGACCGGGGCCGCCCGGCCCGCCGAACTGCGGGTCCGTCGGCTGCTGGTACGGATTGGGCTGGGGGTACCCCGGTTGCTGATAACCCGGTTGCTGAGGGCCGGGCCCCGGGTACCCGCCCTGATCGCCTCCGTACGGCGGATACCCGGGCTGCTGGTATCCCGGCTGCTGGTACGGATTCGGCTGCTGGTACCCCGGCTGCTGATACGGGTTCGCCTGCGGATTCTGGTCCTGCGGGTTCTGCTCGCCCCCGGGCGGCTGCTGTCCTGGCCACATGGCGAGTAACCATAGAGGGGTCCCCCCGTCACTGCCATGCCCGTCCGGTGAGGGGATGGCCAAGTTCACTACTCGCGGGTAACGTCGCGGTTCATGAGCCCTGATCAGAAGTCAGTCGGCGAGATGCTCGCCGCCACGGTCCCCATGGCCAGGACCCTCCGGCTGGAGTTTCTGGAGACCACCGCCGAGCGTGCCGTCGTCCGGTTGCCGGACCGGCCCGATTACCACAACCACCTCGGCGGCCCGCACGCCGGAGCGATGTTCACGCTCGCCGAGTCCGCCAGCGGCGCGATCGTGCTCGCCGCCTTCGGCGACCAGCTCCACAGGGCGGTCCCGCTCGCTGTCAAGGCGGAAATCGGCTACCGGAAACTCGCCATGGGGATGGTCACCGCCACCGCGACACTGGGCCGCCCGGCGGCGGACGTCGTCGCTGAGCTGGACAGGGGAGAGCGCCCGGAATTCCCGGTGTCCGTCGCCGTCACCCGCGAGGACGGCGCCGTCACGGGCGAGATGACCGTCGTCTGGACCCTCCGCCCGAACTCCTGACCCTCCCGCCACCAGGTAGGCTTCCCGGCGTGCGCCCGGGGCGCGCGCCGGGCCCCGGACCACGGAAGGACCGGGAACAACGGGAGGAATCGGCGTTGCACGTACAGGAGTGGCTGGAGACCATCCCCGCGGTCAGTATCTATCTCCTGGTGGGGCTGGTCATCGCGGTGGAAAGCCTCGGCATCCCCCTGCCGGGCGAGATCGTGCTCGTCAGCTCGGCGCTGCTCGCCTCCCAGCACGGCGACATCAATCCGTATGTACTGGGCGCCTGCGCCTCGGCCGGCGCGATCATCGGTGACTCGATCGGCTATGCCATCGGACGCAAGGGCGGCCGGCCGCTGCTCGCGTGGTGCGCCGCGAAATTCCCCAAGCACTTCGGCGACGCCCAGGTCGCGATGGCCGAACGGTCCTTCCAGAAGTGGGGCGTGTGGGCCGTCTTCTTCGGCCGCTTCGTCGCGCTGCTGCGCATCTTCGCGGGACCGCTCGCGGGCGTGCTGCGCATGCCGTACTGGAAGTTCCTGATCGCCAATGTGCTGGGCGGGATCGTCTGGGCGGGCGGTACGACCGCCGTCGTCTACTCGGTGGGTGTGGTCGCCGAGGCATGGCTCAAGCGTTTCTCCTGGCTGGGGCTGCTGCTCGCCGTGCTGATCGGACTCGTCTCGATGCTCGTCCTGAGGAACCGCGCCAAGAAGGCCGCCGAGCGGATGGACTCCGCGAAGGAAGAGCCCGCGCCGGCGGCGGCCGAGCCCGACGTGGTTCCCGTCGCCGACTGAGCGCGGGCCGGACGCAGGGGTGCCCCCGGGCCGGGCGCCGTGGGGGCTCAGGTCGGCCAGGAGTTGACCTTTTTCTGGTGACGGATGATCAATAACCTTAGTTATGTTGCCCGTTACCGATCCGGGCCGGTACCAACCGAGGGAGCTTCATGGCCACCGCTCAGCAAGTCCCCGACATACTGTCGCCCGAGTTCGCCGAGAACCCCTATCCGGCCTACCGGGTGATGCGCGAGAGCGCGCCGCTCATCTGGCACGAGGCCACCCAGAGCTACATCATTTCCCGGTACGACGACGTCGAGCGGGCCTTCAAGGACAAGGAGTCGGTCTTCACCACCGACAACTACGACTGGCAGATCGAGCCCGTGCACGGCAAGACGATCCTCCAGCTCAGCGGGCGCGAACACGCGGTACGCCGGGCGCTGGTCGCCCCCGCCTTCCGCGGCACCGACCTTCAGCAGAAGTTCCTGCCGGTGATCGACCGCAACGCCCGCGAGCTGATCGACACCTTCCGGCACACCGGCTCCGTCGATCTCGTGGGCGCCTTCGCCACCCGCTTCCCCGTCAATGTCATCGCCGACATGCTGGGCCTCGACAAGGCGGACCACGCGCAGTTCCACCGCTGGTACACCGCGGTCATCGCCTTCCTGGGCAATCTGTCCGGCGACCCGGAGGTCGCGGCGGCCGGCGAACGGACCCGCGTCGAGTTCGCCGAGTACATGATCCCGATCATCCGCGACCGGCGGGAGAACCTCGGCGAGGACCTGCTCTCCACGCTCTGCGCCGCCGAGGTGGACGGCGTACGGATGACCGACGAGGACATCAAGGCGTTCTGCAGCCTGCTGCTCGCCGCCGGCGGCGAGACCACCGACAAGGCGATCGCCAGTATCTTCGCGAACCTGCTGCTGCGTCCCGAGCAGCTCGCGGCCGTACGGGAGGACCGGAGCCTGATCGACCGCGCCTTCGCGGAGACGCTCCGGTTCACCCCGCCGGTGCACATGATCATGCGGCAGACCGCGGCCGACGTCGAGCTGAGCGGCGGCACGATACCGGCCGGCGCCACGGTCACCTGTCTGATCGGCGCCGCCAACCGTGACGGCTCCCACTTCCAGGACCCGGACACCTTCAATATCTTCCGGGACGATCTGACCACGACGACCGCGTTCTCCGCGGCCGCCGACCACCTGGCCTTCGCGCTCGGCCGCCACTTCTGCGTCGGCGCCCTGCTGGCCAAGGCCGAGGTCGAGGCGGGCGTCAACCAGCTCCTCGACGCGATGCCCGATCTCCGGCTGGCCGATGGCTTCGACCCGGTCGAGCAGGGAGTGTTCACCCGCGGACCGCGGTCCCTGCCGGTGGAGTTCACACCCGTCCCGGCGTAACGGCGTCCGCCGGGCCCGGGGCGTCCCCGGGCCCGGCGGAGAGGGGCTGGCAGAGAGGATCTGGCCGGCGCACCACCGGTGCCCGCCCTCCGGGCGGACGGCGCCACCTTCTAGCGCACCACCGGAGTGAACTCCACCGGCAGCGAGGTCAGTCCCCGCATCCAGATGGACGGCCGCCAGGTCAGCTCGTCCGGTTCCACCGCCAGCACCACATCGGGCAGCCGCTCCAGCAGCGTCTCGATCGCGGTACGGGCGATCACATCGGCCAGCAGCGGAGCCGGATAGGGGCAGCGGTGCTCGCCGTTGCTGAACGAGAGATGCGCGGAGTTCTCCGGGCCGATATGGCCCTCCGGCCAGATCTGCGGATCCGTGTTGGCCGCGGCGAGCCCGAGGACCAGGCAGTCACCGGCCTTGATGTGCCGGCCGCCGAGCTGGGTGTCACGTACCGCCCAGCGGCCGACGAAGTTCTGCGTCGGGGTGTCCAGCCACAGCACCTCGTTGAGCGCCTGACCGACGCTGAGCCGTCCGCCGGACACATTGAGCGCGAAGCGGTCGTCGGTCAGCAGCAGTCGCAGGGTGTTGCAGATCCAGTTGGCCGTGGGCTGCTGCGCCGCCGCGATGACGGTGATCAGGTCCTGGACGACCTCCTCGTCCGTCAGCCCGGCCGGATGGGTCAGCATCCGGGAGGTGATGTCGGCGCCGGGACTGTTCCGCTTGTCCTTGACCAGCCGCTCGATCCGGTCCTGCACCCGCAGATAGGCGGCGACCGGGTCGTCCCCCTCGGCGGCGTCCAGGGAGATCCGCAGATCCCGTACGAGATCGTCCGTGTCCACACCGTCGGCCGGCATACCGCAGAGCCGGACGACGGCACGCATGGGCAGCGCGTGCGCGTACGCGGCCATCAGCTCGGCGTGACCGCTGCCGGCGAAGGCGTCGATGAGCCCCTCGGCGATCTCCCGGCACATATGGGCGAGTTCGAACTGGTCGACCGCCTCCAGCGCCTCGCTGATCACACCGGCCCGCCGCTGGTGCTCGGCGCCCTCCGTGAACAGGACCGAGGGCTGGTATCCGACGAACGGCAGCAGCGGCCAGTCGGCGGGGATGGAATCCCACTGGTTCCAGCGGCGCGAGTCGCGGGCGAACAGCTCGTCGTGACCGGTGACGTAGGAGACCTCGGAGTATCCGAGCACCAGCCAGGCGGGGATGCCGCCGTCGAGCAGGATGGGCGCGACCGTGCCGTGCTCCCGGCGCAGCGACCGGTAGAGCTGGGACGGCGTCTGCTGGTATTCCAGGCCGCTCAGCGGCACCGCGTCCGCGTGTGCCGGGCAGCCCGGTGGCGGGCCGTCGCCGGCCGCGAGTCCGTTGGGGTCGGTCATGGGGTCATCTCCCGGGCCATGGCCATTTCGTAGAGGTGGTCCACGAGGGTGATCAGGACGTTCTTGCCGGACGAGCGCACCCGGGCGTCGCAGTCGATCAGCGGGACGTGCTCCGGCAGCGAGAGCGCCTGCCGGATCTCCGCCAGCGAGAACGCCGAGGCGTCGTCGTCGAACCGGTTGACGGCCACCACGAACGGTGTCTTGTGGTGTTCGAGCCGGTCGATGGCGTACCAGGACTCGCTCATCCTGCGGGTGTCGACCAGGACGACCGCGCCGAGAGTGCCGGAGAACAGCCGGTCCCACAGGAACCAGAACCGCTCCTGTCCCGGTGCCCCGAACAAATACAGCACCATGCGTTCGTTGAGGCTGATCCGGCCGAAGTCGAAGGCCACCGTCGTGGTGGTCTTGGAGGTCAGCCCGGCCGTCTCGTCGACGCCGATGCCGGCCTGCGTCATGACTTCTTCGGTGTTCAGCGGACGGATCTCGCTGACCGAACGGACGAGGGTCGTCTTGCCGACCCCGAAGCCGCCCACGATGACGATCTTCAGGCCGGTCTCGGCGGCATCGGCCAGCGGGGTACGCGCGGGCAGCTCAGAGGTTGCGGAGTCCATGGAGCACCTCCTTCAAGAGGGCGGAGTCGGGCAGCTCGGCGACGGACCGGGCCGAGCGCGGATGGCGGGCGGTGATCCGGCCCGTCGCGAGGAGATCGCCGAGGAGGATACGCACCACCGTCACCGGCAGCTTCAGTTCCGCGGAGATCTCGACGACCGCGGTGGGGTGGCGGCACAGGCCGAGGATCTTGACGTGTTCCGACTGCATTCCCGGCGTCGGCTCGCATTCGCTGACGATCAGGGTGACGAGGTCGAACGAGTCGTCGTCGACCCGGCTGCGGCCGCCGGTGACGGTGTACAGCCGGTCGGGATCCCCGGTGTCGACGGGCCGGCGGGTCATGACGGTGAGCTCTCCTGGGCCGGTGTGCGCGGCTCGGCCCGCAGATGTTCACCGATCTGCTCGACCAGTTCGCTCATCTGGTGGCCCACCACACCGGGGTCGGCGCCGTCCTCGGCGATCACCGCAAGATGAGCTCCGGCGCCGGCCTCCACTATGAAGAGCAGCCCGCCGTGGAATTCGGTCATCGAGTGCCGTACGCCGCCCGTGCCGTTGCCGAACTCGACGGACGCGCCCTGGGCGAGTGCCTGGATCCCGGAGCAGATGGCGGCGAGCTGGTCGGCCTGGTCGAGCGTGAGATGACGGCTCCAGCAGAGCTTCAGCCCGTCACGAGAGAGCACCAGGGCATGCCGTGTGCCGGGGGTGCGTTCCAACAGGCTCTCCAGGAGCCAGGTCAGGCTGTTGTCAGTCGTCTGCATGGTGTGCGTGGGCCGGGATGTGCCGTAAGCCGGTCACCAGCCCGTGCCTCCAATCTCGCGTTCTGGGCGGGGGGTGGGCGCCGATGCCCCGGGCGCCGTGCGGGGAGAGCGCGGCCGTTACTCGGACGGGGGGCCCGCCGGACGGTCCGGCGACGGGCGGTCCGACGACGGGCGGCGGGAGCGGTGGAAGGCCCCGAACTGGGAACCGGCGTCGCGGCCCGGCCGTGTCGTCTCGGTGTCCACGTCGGGGCGCGGCCTGCCGCGGTCCGCGGCGGCCATGGTGCGGCCGGGCGGCCGTACCGGCAGACCGTTGGTCGTCGCCGCCCGGGGTCCGTCCTGCGTCACGGGCGGGGCCGACGGGGCGGACGTCACGGGGGACGGGGCGGGGGCGGTCACCGCGGTCTCCGGGCCGGACCGGCGCGGCGACCGCTCCGGAGCCGCGCCGCGCTGCTGCGCGAGGAGCTGCGACGGGAACAGCACCACGACACCCGTGCCGCCGCGTGAGGACGGACGGTAGTTGACACTCATGTGGTACTTGGCGGCCAGCCTGCCGACCACGGCCAGACCGAGCCGTGTGCCCTGGAGCAGCGCCAGGTCGGTGACCCGGCCGGACACGGACTCCTCGGCGCGCCGCATGGCGGCGTCGGCCATCTTGAGGCCGCTGTCCTCGATGGTCACCACGATGCCCGCGGTGCGCTCCTCGACATAGACATGGACCTCGTCGATCGGCGGCGAGAAGTTCGCGGCGTTGTCCATCAGTTCGGCGAGGAGATGCATCACGCCCTCGGCCGCGAACCCGGCGATGGCGGCGTTGGTGGAGCAGTGCAGCCGCACCCGCTGGTAGGCGGCGATCCGGCCCACCGCGCCGCGCAGGATGCTCTCCATGGCGATCGGCTTGTTCCAGGCGCGGCTCGCGCGGCCGCCCATCAGCAGCGCCAGCCGGTCGGTGAGCAGCCCGAGCTGCGAGGTGTTGTGGTCGAGCCTGAGCAGGTCGCCGAAGACCTCTTCGCCGTGCCGGTCCTGCATCTCGCGCAGATCGGCCAGCATGCTCACGGCCTTCGCCTGCACCCGGCTCAGCGCCTTGGCGCCGGCCGCCTGCGCGGCGGCGGCACGCCGCTCGCTGGTGGCGAAGTCCCTGACCACCGCTTCCGCCAGGGCCCGCAGCCGGGGATCGGTGGGCAGCTCCGCCGCCAGGGAACCCAGCACGGTGCCGGCGGAACTGCCGGAGCGCAGCTCCGCGATCGCGGCGGGAAGCGTCGTGGTGGTCAGCCGGTCGAGGTCGCCGGTGACCTGTGCCAGCCGGGACTGAGCGCTCTCGGCGTCGGCCGCGGACCGGACCGCGCGCGCCTCGGAGTCGGCGATCTCCGTTGTGAACACCCCGAGGAGGCGGCGCAGTTGGGGATCGGACGGGGCGGGAGTGGCGACGAGGGTCTCCTCGGCACCCGCGCCGTCCCGAAGCCGCTTGACCACCGCCGGGAGTGTGACGTTCAGCAGATGCGCGGACTCCGCGCCGAGCTGGGCCAGTTGTGTCTGCGCCGTCCGGATCTCACTGTCGGCCGTGACCACACCGCGCCGCCCGCGCCGCAGCAGCAGGGCGCTGGTGAGGACGGTGACCGCCAGGCACACCCAGGCGACCACGACGGTGGCCGCCACCCATGTGCGGGCCGGCCCGGGGGCCGCCACGGCCACCGCGGCTCCGGCCGCGCCGGCCGGCACCAGCACGGCCAGCGGCAGGGCGAGCGACAATGACCGTTTGGTGCGTATGCGGTGCGGGGTGGGGGCGACAGGCACTGACATTCCGCGGTCCCTCGGTACTTGAGTGCGGGGGGTAACAGACCGGCCGACCAGCGCGCTTCGGCCGCACGGGCGGGAGACCGGACACCGATGGGGACGGCGATCTTCCGCAGCACATGTGGCGCTCATGCTAACCATGTGCGAAGGCGCCGGAAGACGCGGAACGGCCGGAGTCCGCACAACGCGGGAGTTCGTCCCGAAGTCGTCCACGGGCCCAGGACACCGTGGTAGATGGGACATCGGCCAGGGGCCCCGTCATATGCGGACGGTGCCGCCCGTACCCGTCGCCCCGCCGCCCGTTCGAGCGGCACGGGCGCCCGTATCGGAGGGGCAACACCCGCCGAGGGCAACCGGTTTCGGCCAACCGGCCGGGCGTTTTTGCCCTTCGATGACCGACGGACCCGCCGTGCCGGGCGGACGGCGGGCCTTCGGGCGGGGGCCACGACGGCGCCGGCGGCCCGGTGCCGTGGGGTGAACGTCACAGCGCAGGGGCCGGGCCGCCCCGGCCCGCGCGGACTACCGTGTCCGCGTGCCGAAGAACAGAAACACGTTCTCATCGCTGAGGGCCTGGCGCCGTCGTCTCGTCGCGCGGGCCGTGCGGCGCGGCTGGGGCTGGATCCAGGAGGCGGGCGCGGTCAGCGCCGAGCATCCCGGGCGGCTGCGCTTCGGCCGGATCGGCACCGGCACCCGGCTCGCCTTTCCGCAGGGCACGGTCTTCGGAGAGCCCTGGATCGAACTGGGCGACCACTGTGTCATCGGCGAACACGTCACACTGACCGCCGGCATGATGCCCGGTCTGGACCTCGGGCCCGAGACGGTCCTGACGCTGGGCGACGGAGTGGTGCTGGGCCGCGGCAGCCATGTCATCGCCGACACCGCGGTGACCATCGGCCCGGACACCTACTGCGGACCGTACGTCTACATCACCTCCACCAACCACAGTTACGACGACCCGGAGGTGCCCGTCGGCAAGCAGTGGCCCCGTATGGAACCGGTGGAGATAGGGCCGGGCTGCTGGCTGGGCACCGGCGCGGTGATACTGCCGGGCGCCCGGCTCGGCCGGAACGTCGTGGTCGCCGCCGGCGCCGTCGTACGGGGAGAGGTGCCCGACCACTCGGTGGTGGCCGGAGCACCGGCCAGGGTCGTACGGAGCTGGGATCCGGAGCGCGGCTGGCGGCCACCGCTGCGCACACCCGCGCCGGTGCCGATTCCGGAAGGCATCACTCCCGAGCAGCTCCTGGCGCTCGCCGAGCTGGATCCGGAGGCATGACGGACGGGCGTCAGCCCGCCGCGAGCAGCACCGTCCCCACCAGCGCCAGCCCCGCGCCCGCCGCCTGCACGGCGCGCAGCCGCTCCTTGAGCACTCCCCGCGCGGCGATCGCGGTGATCACGGGATAGAGCGAGGCGAGTACGGCGGCGACGGTGACGGGCCCCCGCTGCGCGGCGAGCGAGTAGGTGCCGTTGGCCGCCACATCGGCGAGCCCCACCAGGGCGAGGGCCGGGAGGGCGGCCCGTACGGCAGCCGCGCCGCCGTCCTCGGGCAGGGCCCGGTTGCCCCGGCGCACCGAGACGTACAGCGCGGTCCCGCCGACGGCGACGTTCGCCACGCGCTGGACGAAGAGCGCCAGGAAGAGCCCGGTGACCGTCGACGACGCCTCGGAGATGAGCGCCATCACCGCGCCGAACCCGAAGGCCGCGAGCAGGGTGAGCAGCAGGGCCTGGCGCCGCACCGGGGCCCCGCGCAGCTCCGGTCCGCCCGCGAGCATGATCCCGGCCACGGCCAGCGCGATCCCCGCGATCTGGAGCAGCCCCGGCCGCTCACCGACCAGGAGTCCCACGCCGACCGGTACGGCGACTCCGATGGAGCCCAGCGGCGAGACCACCCCCATCGGGCCGAGCGCGAGCGCCTTGTAGAAGCTGAGCATCGCGACCGGGCCGACCACTCCGGCCGCGACCGCGTACCAGAGCGGCGGACCCGCCTGCGACCAGGCTCCGGTGGCCACCACGATCGCGCCGAGGACCACCACCGCGACGGACTGGGAGACCACGACGACCGTCAGCGCGGGCGTACGGCGGGCGAGCAGTCCGCCGCCGAAGTCGGCGAGCCCCCACAGCACGCTGGTGGCCAGGGCGAACAGTGCGGTCATGGGGGCCTCGCAGTACAGTGCGCTGAACGATCGGGTGCACCACACCGTAGTGCAATAAACTGAACTCCACCATTAAATATATTGGACGGAATGTGTCGGACCTCGACCAGCTCACGCAGTCGCTCGCACGCAACGTCAAGCGCTGGCGCGGCGAACGGGGCTTCACCCTCGACGCCCTGGCCGCCCGGGCCGGGGTCAGCCGCGGGATGATCATTCAGATCGAGCAGGCCAGGACCAACCCGAGTGTCGGCACCACGGTCAAACTCGCCGACGCCCTCGGTGTCTCCATCACCACCCTGCTCGACTACGAGCAGGGCCCTCAGGTCAGGATCGTGCCCGCCGACCAGGCGGTGCGCATGTGGTCCACTCCCGAGGGCAGCCGCACCACACTGCTGGTCGGCACCGAGGCGCGCGGGCCGCTCGAACTGTGGTCCTGGACGCTGATGCCGGGCGACGCCAGCTCCTCCGACCCGCATCCGGCGAGCGCGACCGAACTGATCCATGTGACCGCCGGCGAGCTGACCCTGGTCGTCGACGGCGAGCCGCACGCCGTACCGGCGGGCGCCTCGGCGGCCTTCGAGGCGAATGTCCCGCACGCCTACCGCAACGACGGCACGGAGCCGGTCGAGCTGATCATGGCCGTGTCCATCCCGCCCGTACGCTGAGGCGGTCATGGGGCTACTCGGCGGGCAGGGTCTCCCGCATCGTCCTGGCGGTGGCAGTCGGGTCGTAGCCCTCGGGGACGCCCTCGACCAGGATGATGTCGCCCTCAATGTGCCGCGCGCGCAGTGGTGCGATCTCCTGGTACGCGGGTGAGTCCCACCAGGCCCGCGCCTCGGCGATGCCGGGGAAGCCGATCACCACGACATGCCCGGGCCAACGGCCCTCCTTCACCTCGTGCTGCGCGGCGTGGACCAGGAATCGGCCGCCGTACGGCTCGAAGGTGGCGGTGACGCGTTCGATGTACTCGACGATCTCCGGGACCGGGGCGGCCTCTTGCAGATGCGCTATGGCATAGGCGGGCATGGTGTCCTTCCAGTCGGTCGGGCTCCGTACGCCGCTCGATCATGGCATGCGGAGGCACCCCGGTCGATGACCCGGAGGGAAGACCGGCCGTCGTGACGGCCGGCTCGCCGACCGGAGGACCGACGACGGGACCGGGCTCAGCCGGCGTCGGCCACGCTCGGACCGCACCCGGACGCCGAGATGCCGTCAGGACGTCGTACGACGTCCTCTAGTGTGAAGGGCATGCGCGCCCCGCTCGGAAACTTCGACAACGCCCGCCCCGCCCCGGAGAGCCTCGAACTCCTCCCGCAGCCGGTGGCCGACGCCGTACGCGGCTGGCAGGGCGACATCCCCGCCGGGCAACTCGTCTTTGTGGACACCGATCCGGCGATCGCGGACACGGCGGCCTTCGTGGAGCACTACGGCCCGGAGCTGGCGGACAGTTCGGCCAACTGCGTGGTCGTGGCGGGCAAGCGGGGCGGGGAGTCGACCCTCGCGGCATGTCTGGTCCTGTCCCGCACCCGTGTCGATGTCAACGGCGCCGTCCGCAGACAACTCGGCGCGCGCAAGGCGTCGTTCGCGCCCATGGACACCGCGGTCGGCGAGACCGGCATGGAGTACGGCGGCATCACTCCGATCGGGCTGCCCGGGACCTGGCCGCTGCTCGTGGACTCCGCGGTGATCGACACCGAGTGGGTCCTGATCGGCAGCGGCCGGCGCCGGGGCAAGCTGATCGTGCCCGGCAAGGTCTTCGCCGGCCTGCCCGGCGCCGTGGTCCTGGAGGGCCTGGGCATCTGACCGGAGCCGCCGGTCCTGTGCCCTCGGCCGTCCCCGGACCCCTCAGCCGCCGAGCTTCGGAATCTCGATCGCCGGGCAGCGGTCCATGACCATGTCGAGCCCGGCCGCACGGGTGCGTTCGTACGCCGCCTCGTCGATCACTCCGAGCTGGAACCAGACGGCCTTCGCCCCGATCGCCGCCGCCTCGTCCGCCACCGGGCCGGCCAACTCGCTGTTCACGAAGACATCCACGACATCGACGGGGAAGGGGATGTCGCCGAGCGACGCATAGCCCTGTTCGCCGTGGACCGTCTCGGCCTTGGGATGTACCGGCACCACACGCTTGCCGAAGCGCTGGAGCACCGCGGCGACGCCGTACGCCGCCCGTGACCGGTTGTCGGACAGACCCACCACGGCCCAGGTGTCGCCGGTCGAGGTGAGAATCTTGCGGATCGTCTCTGCGTCTGCGTACATGTCCGCACAACGGGCCGCCCGCCCCGGCCATTCCCGGGGGCCCCGCATAGGGTGGGGTGATGCAGGAGCAGTACCAGACCATCGCCCGCGCGGGTGTGCACGAGACCGAGGTCAACCGTTCGCGCTTCCTCTGCGCGCTCGCGCCCGCCGCGTCCGAGCAGGAGGCACAGGAGTTCGTCGCACGGGTCCGCAAGGAACATCCGACGGCCACGCACAACTGCTTCGCGTATGTCGTCGGCGCCGACGCCTCCGTGCAGAAGGCGAGCGACGACGGCGAGCCGGGCGGCACGGCGGGAGTGCCGATGCTCCAGATGCTGATGCGCCGGGAGGTGCGGTACGTCGCCGCGGTCGTCACCCGCTACTACGGCGGGGTCAAGCTGGGCGCCGGCGGCCTGATCAGGGCCTATGGCGGAGCGGTCGGTGAAGCCCTGGACGCGGTCGGCACGCTGACCCGGCGGCGCCACCGGCTCGCCACCGTCACCGTCGACCACCAGCGCGCGGGAAAACTGGAGAACGATCTGCGGGCCACCGGACGCGTCGTCCGTGAGGTGCGGTACGCGGACGCGGTGACCATCGGGATCGGACTGCCGGACAGCGACGTGGCCGCCTTCCGCGCCTGGCTCGCCGACACCACGGCGGGAACGGCCGTGCTGGAGCTCGGAGGAGAGGCGTACGGCGACGGCTGACCGCCGGCCGCGTGAACCGGGTGGAAAAGTGAGGTCCGTGGGAGACCGGGCGCCCAGGGGGACTAGCGTGGTGCCGCCGGTGGCCGGATGCGGGCCCCGGGGCCGTTCTAGGGGTGGAGAAAAGACAGCATGCTGTTCGGAGCCGTCTCGTGAGGATTCTGCACACGTCGGACTGGCATCTCGGACGGTCCTTCCACCGAGTGAGCCTGCTCGACGCCCAGGCGGCATTCCTCGACCACCTGGTGGCGACGGTCCACGCCCGTGATGTCGACGCGGTGCTGGTGGCGGGCGACGTCTACGACCGGGCCGTGCCGCCGCTGACCGCGGTGGAACTCTTCGACCGGGCGCTGCACCGTCTCGCCGAGGCGGGCGTACCGACCGTGATGATCTCGGGCAACCACGACTCGGCCCGCAGACTCGGCGTCGGCGCCGGCCTCATCGAACGCGCCGGCATCCATCTGCGGACCGACCCGGCCGGCTGCGCCTTCCCCGTACTGCTCGCCGACGCTCATGGCGACGTCGCTCTCTACGGGCTGCCGTATCTCGAACCGGCCCTCGTACGCGACGAGTTCAGAGCGGCGAAGGCCGGACACGAGGCGGTGCTCGGCGCCGCCATGGAGCGCGTACGGGCCGACCTGGCGGCACGCGCTCCCGGCACCCGTTCCGTCGTGCTCGCCCATGCCTTCGTGGTGGGCGGCGAGGCCAGCGACAGCGAACGGGACATCACCGTAGGAGGCGTGGCCGCCGTGCCCGCCGGGGTCTTCGACGGTGTCGACTATGTCGCCCTCGGCCATCTGCACGGCTCCCAGACGCTCACCGAACGCGTCCGTTACGCCGGCTCCCCGCTCGCCTACTCCTTCTCCGAGACCAGGCACCGCAAGAGCATGTGGCTGGTGGACCTGGGGCCGGGCGGCGAGATCGCGGCGGAGCGGATCGACTGTCCGGTGCCACGCGCCCTCGCCAGGATCCGCGGCCGGCTCGACGAACTGCTCGCAGACCCGGCCCTCGCCCGCCACGAGGAGTCATGGGTCGAGGCGACCCTCACCGATGCCGTACGCCCGGCCGAGCCCATGGCACGTCTCGCCGGACGCTTCCCGCACACCCTGAGCCTGCTCTTCGACCCCGAACGGGCCGACGGAGATCCGCTCGCCTCCTACGCGCAGCGTCTCGCGGGCCGCACCGACCAGCAGATCGCGGAGGACTTCGTGGCGCACGTACGCGGCGGTGCCGGACCCGACGACCAGGAACGCACCGTGCTGAGCGACGCCTTCGACGACGTCCGCGTCGACGCCGGGGTGCGCGAGGTGACCCCGTGAGACTGCACCGGCTGGCCATCACCGCCTTCGGCCCCTTCGCCACCACCCAGGAAGTCGACTTCGACGCCCTCTCCACCGCCGGGCTCTTCCTGCTGCACGGCCCGACCGGCGCCGGAAAGACCTCGGTGCTCGACGCGGTCTGCTACGCGCTGTACGGCGCGGTGCCCGGCGCCCGGCAGAGCCCCGGCACCACCCTGCGCAGCGACCACGCGCCGGTCGGCACCTCCACCGAGATCTGTCTCGAACTGACCGTGGGCGGGCGCAGACTGGAGATCACCCGGCGGCCCGCGCAGCAGCGCCCCAAGAAGCGGGCCACCGGTTTCACCACCGAGAAGGCACAGAGCTCGCTCCGTGAGTACGACCAGGACAGCGGCGCCTGGCGCGCGCTCAGCCGCTCGCACCAGGAGATCGGTGAGGAGATCGGCCTGCTTCTCGGCATGAACCGCGAGCAGTTCTGCCAGGTGGTGCTGCTGCCCCAGGGAGACTTCGCACGCTTCCTGCGCGCCGACGCCGAAGCCCGTGGCAAACTGCTGGGCCGGCTTTTCGACACCCGCCGGTTCGCCGCGGTCGAGGAACGGCTGGCCGAACTGCGCCGCGCCGCCGAGCACCAGGTGCGGGCGGGAGACGACCGGCTCCTCGGTATCGCCCAGCGCATCGCCCAGGCGGCGGGCGGCAGTTCGGCCTCCGCGCCGCCCGACCGCGCACCCGGCGATCCGGGGCTCGCCGCCGCCGTCCTGGAGTGGGCGGCGCTCGCCCGCTCCACCGCCCATGAGCGCGCGGACATCGCGGAATCGGCGCTGGCCGCCGCCGAGAGCCGGCGGGCCGCCGCCCGGCACGGACTGGAAGCCGCACGGGAACTGCTGCGCCTGCAGCAGCGGTTCGAGGAGACCGCGCGCCGGGCCGAGGCGCTCGAAGCGCGCCGTCCCGAGCGTGAGCGCGACCGGGCGCGGCTCGACCGGTCCCTCAAGGCGGATCGGGTGGCCCCGGCCATGGCCCTGCGCGAGGACGCCGAGCGGGCGCACCGCGCGGCACGTGCCGAGCACGACCGCACCCGGGAGCGGCTTCCGGCCGGTCTCGCCGACGCCGGTGCGGAGCGTCTGGCCGCGCGGGCGGGCGCCGTACGCCAGGAACTCGGCGCCCTCGACGCGGCCAGGCGCGCGGAGCGGCGCAGCGCAGAGATCACCGGGGAACGCGCCGACCTGGACCGGCAGGCGCGGGCCGACGAGGAGATCCTCCAGGAGGCGGCCGGCTGGCTGGCCGGCTGGGAGGCCACGCGCCGCGCCGCACGGGAACGGATCGAGGAGGCGCAGGACGCGGCGACCCGCGCCGAGCAGCTCGCCGGACAGCTCGAACCGGCCCGGCAGCGCCTGGCGGCGGCCCGGCGGCGCGACGCGCTCGCAGCGGAAGCCACCGACGCGGGACGCCGGCTGGACTCCGCCAGGGAGCGCGCCAACACCGCCCACGAGACCTGGCTCGACCTGCGGGAGCGACGGCTGCGCGGTATCGCCGCCGAGCTGGCCGCCCGGCTCGTCGAGGGCGAGCCCTGCGCGGTCTGCGGCTCACCCGAACACCCCGGGCCGGCCCGGGCGGCGGACGGTCAGGTGGACCCGGCCGCGGAGGAGGCGGCCCTCGCCGAGTACCGACGCGCCGACCTGGCGCGGGGCGAGACCGAGCGCGCGTACACGGCGGTGCGGGAGCGGCACGCGGCGGCGGACACCGCGGCCGGGGACGCCACCGTCGCGGAACTCACCGCGCTGACCGGGCGATTGGCGCGGGAGCATGCCGAGGCGCACACCGTCGCCGCCGGGACACACGCGGCGCGCGAGGCTCTCGGCCGCGCCGAACGCGAGCACGAGGGCCGGCTCGCCGCGCGGCAGGAGGCCGAACGCCGGGTCGCGGCCCGCACCTCGCGGCGTGAGGCCCTCGAACGTGAACAGACCTCGCTGGTGGACGAGGTGCGCCGGGTCGCCGGGGAGACGGGCAGCGTCGCCGACCGCGCCGAGGAGCTGGAGCACCGGGCGCGACGGCTCGCGGAGGCCGCCGAGGCCGCACGCGCCGTCGACGCCACCGCGCTGCGGCTCAAGGAGGCCGACGACCGTCTCGCGGACGCCGCCTTCCGGGCCGGCTTCGACACGCCGGACGCCGCGGCGGCGGCGCTGCTCACCGACACCGAGCGGCGCGGCCTCCAGCGCCGTCTCGACGAAGGGGACGCCGAGGCCGCCGCGATCGCGGACCGGCTCGCCGAGCCGGACACCAGGGACGCCGGCGCGCGTCCGCCGGCCGAGGCCGGTGCGGCGGCGGCCGGGTACGACGCGGCGGAACGCGCCCTCCGGGACGCCTCGTCCGCGTATGCCGCCGCCCGGGACCGCCGCACCGAGCTGGGCCGACTCTCCCGGCAGGCCGAGGACGAGGTGCGCCGGCTGGGCCCGGTGCGCGAGGAGTACGACCGGGTGGCCCGCCTCGCCGCACTCACCGCGGGCACCTCCGCCGAGAACGAACGCAGGATGCGCCTGGAGTCCTATGTCCTGGCGGCCCGTCTCGAACAGGTCGCTGCCGCCGCCACCGTACGGCTCCAGCGCATGTCCTCCGGGCGCTACGCCCTGACGCACTCGGACGCGAGAACGGGCGGGCAGCGGCGCTCCGGCCTCGGGCTCCAGGTCATCGACGCCTGGACCGGCAGCGCACGCGACACGGCGACCCTCTCGGGCGGCGAGACCTTCTTCGCGTCCCTCGCCCTGGCGCTCGGTCTCGCGGATGTTGTCACCGACGAGGCCGGCGGAGCCCGGCTGGACACCCTCTTCATCGACGAGGGATTCGGCAGTCTGGACGACCAGACACTGGACGAGGTCCTGGACGTGCTGGACTCCCTGCGGGAACGGGACCGCTGTGTCGGCATCGTCAGCCATGTCGCCGATCTGCGCCGCCGTATCCCGACCCAACTGGAGATCGTGAAGGACCGGCGGGGCTCGGCGATACGAGCGCGCGGCGGGACGGGATGACGCCCGCGCCACGGAGGCGCGCTCAGCGCCCGAGGGAACGGCGCGGCAGCGGCGAGGAGTAGACGACGCTCGTCGTCACCGACCCCAGCGCCCCGATCCGGCCCGAGATCTCTTCGAGATGGCTCATCGAGCGGGCGGCGACCTTCAGCACGAAGCAGTCGTCGCCCGTCACATGATGCGCCTCCAGTATCTCGGAGGTCGCCGCCAGCAGATCGTGGAACGGCTTGTAGTTGCCGTTCGGATAGCGCAGCCGTACGAAGGCGAGGATCGGCCGGCCGAGCCGCTCCCGGTCGACCACCGCCGTGTAGCCGGAGATCACCCCGGCCTCCTCCAGCCGGCGCACCCGCTCGGTGACGGCGCTCGGGGACATCGAGACGGCCCGGGCCAGTTCGGCGAAGCTGGCCCTGCCGTCGCGTTGCAGGACGTCCAGAATGTGCCAGTCCGTGACGTCCGGTGAATACTTGGTCATCATCGAGAAATAACAGGGAAAGCCCCTGCCCGGCAAGGAAAACGCCGGGGAATCCGCCTTCATGGGAGCGATCGGCGCTCGTAGATTTCGGGCCATGAACACACTCTCCGGCACCGCGCCGATACCGCCCCTCTCCCACAACCCCGTCCTCCGGGTGCCTCCGGCCGCTCCCGCCGAGGCCGCCGCGTACTTCGGCGCGAGCCTGGCCTTCCACGCCGATGTGTCCGACGTGGCCGCCGCGCTGGCGGCCGGCGGCGACCCCGGCTTCGTGGTGCTCGACTCCCGCTCTGCCCCGTCGTGGGACCAGGGCCATGTCCCCGGCGCGATGCATCTGCCGACCGCGCGCATCGCCGCAGAGGCGGCGCGGCTGCTGGACCCGGCGGTGCCGGTGATCACCTACTGCTGGGGCCCGGGCTGCAACGGCGGGACCCGCGCCGCGCTCGCCCTCGCCCGGCTCGGCTACCGGGTCAAGGAGATGCTCGGCGGCATCGAGTACTGGATCCGGGAGGGGTTCGAGACCGAGACCCGGCGGGGCCGGGAACGCCGGGACGCCGACCCGCTGACCGCGCCGGCCGGGACGTCGGACTGCGGCTGCTGACGGGCCGGACGGTGTTGCGCCCGGGCCGGCGGGTGTCCGCACGCCCCGATCCGGCTCGGGTACAGTGATGCCGTCTTCCGCAATGAACGACCGAGGAGGTGGGACCCATTACCGCTGTACCAGGCTGGGTGCTCTCCTCCCATGGCGCGGTCCATTCGGCATAGGTGACCGCGGGAGCGCCCTCAGGCATCCCGAAAGGCTCCCATGTCGGTCTCATCGTCTTCCCTCCCTCCCTCCGCCATCGTCAGCAGACTCCGGGCCGCCGGCTGTGTCTTCGCCGAGGACGAGGCGGAGCTGCTCATCTCCGCCGCACGGACACCGGCCGGCCTCGCCGCCATGGTGGACCGGCGCGTCGCCGGTCTCCCGCTGGAACACGTCCTGGGCTGGGCCGAGTTCCGCGGTCTGCGGATCGCCGTGGACCCCGGGGTCTTCGTACCCCGCCGCCGCACCGAATTCCTCGTCGGGCGGGCCGCCGCTCTCGCCCGTCCCGGAGCCGTGGTGGTCGACCTGTGCTGCGGCTCAGGCGCGCTGGGCGCGGCGCTGGTCACGGCGGTGGGGCGGGCCGATCTGTACGCCACGGACATCGACCCCGCCGCGGTGCTGTGCGCCCGGCGCAATGTCGCCGCCGTCGGCGGTGAGGTGTACGAGGGCGATCTCTACGATCCGCTGCCCGCCGCGCTGCGGGGCCGGGTCGATGTACTGCTCGCCAATGTCCCCTATGTGCCCACCGAGGAGATGGCGCTGCTGCCTCCGGAGGCCCGCGAGCACGAGGCACGGGTGGCGCTCGACGGTGGCACGGACGGGCTGGACGTGCTGCGGCGGGTGACCGCCCAGGCGGCGGTGTGGCTGGCGCCGGGCGGCCATCTGCTGTTCGAGACGAGCCGGCGGCAGGCGGCGGCGGCCGTCCGGACCGTCACTCGCGACGGGCTGGTCCCTCAGGTGGCGACGTCGGACGAGCTGGACGCGACCGTTGTCGTCGCGACCAGGCCCGTCCTCCGGGACGCACCGGCCGGGCAGGACGGGTCACGGACATAGCGTCCGCGCGGGAACGGAGCGCGGCGCGTCCCGGCGGCCGGACTCGCCTCCGGGCATGTGTCGGACACAGCCCGGGTCCGGCCGCCGTGACGCGCCGAGGGGATCAGAGCTTCGACAGCTCGTCCACCAGGTCGTCGAGGCCCAGCGAGCCCTGGGAGAGCGCCGCCATGTGCCATGCCTTGGCGTCGAAGGCATCACCGTGGCGCTTCCTGGCGTTCTCCCGGCCGAGCAGCCAGGCACGCTCGCCCAGCTTGTAGCCGATCGCCTGGCCGGGCATCGACAGATAGCGGGTCAGCTCGCTCTCCACGAAGTCCGCGGGACGGCCGCTGTGGTTCCCGAAGAACTCCTGCGCCAGCTCGGGCGTCCAGCGCTCGCCCGGATGGAACGGCGAGTCCGCCGGGATCTCCAGCTCCAGATGCATACCGATGTCCACGATGACCCGGCAGGCACGCATCATCTGCGCGTCCAGATAGCCGAGCCTGCGCTCCGGGTCGGGCAGGAAGCCCAGCTCGTCCATGAGCCGCTCGGCGTAGAGCGCCCAGCCCTCGGCGTTGGCGCTGACCTGGCCGACCGACGCCTGGTAGCGCGAGAGGTGTTCGGCGACATGCGTCCACTGGGCGATCTGCAGATGGTGGCCGGGGACGCCCTCGTGGTACCAGGTCGACACCAGGTCGTACACCGGGAAGCGGGTCTCGCCCATGGTCGGCAGCCAGGTGCGGCCGGGGCGCGAGAAGTCCTCGGAGGGACCGGTGTAGTACGGGGCCGCGGGGCCGCCGGGCGGGGCGATCCGGGACTCCACCCGCCGTACTCTCTCGGCGAGTTCGAAGTGCGTGCCGTCCAGCGCCTCGATCGCCTCGTCCATCAGGTTCTGCAGCCAGTCCCTGACTTCGTCGACCCCCTCGATGTGCGCGCCGTGTTCGTCGAGATGGGCCAGCGCCTCCCAGGGGCCCGCGCCGGGCAGGATCTTGTGCGCCTCGGTCTTCATCTCGGCGAGCAGCCGGTGGTACTCGGACCAGCCGTACGCGTACGCCTCGTCCAGATCGAGATCGGTGCCGTTGAAATAGCGTGCCCAGCGGCGGTAACGCTCCCGGCCCACGGTGTCGGGCGCGTCCTCGACGGCGGGCGCGTACACCTCGCGCATCCAGTCCCGCAGCTCCGCGACGGCTGCCGTCGCCTCGGCCGCCGCGCCGTCCAGCTCGGTCCGGAGGGATGCCGGACCGGCCGACACGAACTCCTCGAACCAGCCCCGGCCGTCACCCGCCCACTCGGTGAGCTGACCGACAAAGGTCGCGGTGGGACGGGGGCCGGCGGGCAGCTTGCGGTCAAGTCCGAGCGCCAGTGAGGCCCGGTAGCCGGCCAGCGCGGCGGGCACGGCCCGCAGCCGCTCCGCGATCACCGCCCAGTCCTCGTCCGTCTCGGCCGGTGTCACGGTGAAGACTTCGCGGATGTGGTGCGCCGGCGAGTGGATATTGCTGACCAGGCGCAGACCTTCGTCCGCGTCGTGGACGGCCAGCCCGGCGGTGAGGCGTTCCCGCAGCAGCCGGCCGCAGCGCCGCTCGGCCTCGCTGTCCGCGCCCGGCAGCCGCTCGGCCTCGTCGAGCCGGGCGAGAGTGGCCCGGCCGAGGTCGGCGAGAGCCTGCTGTCCGGCCGGGGAGAAATCGGGGAGGCGGCGGTGGCTTTCCGCGACGCCGAGGAAGGTGCCGGTGATCGGGTCGAGTTCGATGAGTGCGTCGACGTAGGCGTCGGCGACCTGGCGGGGCAGCGCGCTGCCGGCTGTGTCTGACATGCGGCCATACTCGACCAAGATTGCCGTTCACGTCACATCGTTCGACTGGGCGAACGGGCGGGGATGGCTGACGAGGGCGGCATCGGCGGGTCGTGCTCCGGCTCCGGGCGCGACAACTGCCTTCCGGCGCGGGCGCCTTCGGGCCGGACGCGGTCCTCGCGGCGCCGCCGGGCGCTGCCGGGAAGCGGTGGCTCCGCACCGCCTCTGAGTTCTCTGAGTTCTCTGAGTTTGGCCGGATCGAGGCGCGACCGGCCGGTGGCGTGTGCCGGGCTCTGCGGGGATCCTGCCGGGCGACGGCGGGCGGCTGATCACTCCGCTGAGCCGGGCCGGAGACAGGGGCACGCCGTGTGGAGCCGGTCTCCGTCAGCCACCACGCTGTGGCCGGGGAGAGGCGTCCGCCGGGGCCGGGGCCGGCCGCCGGTGGTGTCACCCGCGCCGAGGGTCCGCAGGACGCCGAGGGTCCGCAGGACACGGCAGGACGCGAGCGCGATGCTCAGCGATCGGCCTGCTTGTGCCGGTCGCGCTGGTCGTTGTGCTGGGGCGTGCGCTCGGCCGTCCGGTCCAGCCGGGCCGTGATGACGAGCGTGCCCTCGTCGATCTGGTAGTCCAGCGGCAGGCCGAGATTCCGCATGGTCGCGACCATGCCGGTGTTGGACGCCTGAGTGACGGCGTACACGCTTTCGCAGCGGGCCTCGTCGGCGAGTGCGACCAGCCGGCCGAGCAGTTCGGAGCCGATGCCCCGTCGCTGCCAGGAGTCCTCGACGATCAGGGCGACTTCGGTCTCGTCGCCGTCCCAGAGCAGATGCCCGAGCGCTACCAGGCGGCCGGAGGCCGTCTGGACGGCGAGGGTACGGCCGAAGCGGGGGCTGAGCAGATGGCTGAGATAGCGGTTGGCGTCGCCCACCGGGCCGTGATAGCGCCGTCCGAGTGTGCGGTCGGAGCAGCGGCCGTGCATGGCGAGCGCGGCATCGAGATCGTCGTGGTCGGCGCGGCGGACGGTGATCTCCTCGCCCTCCGGGAGGGTGAGGACGTCGTGGCTGCGCGGGATGCGCGGACCGAGCCGGGCGTCCAGCTCGACCAGGGCGCGGGCCCTGGCGAACTCGGTGGGGGTGAAGGGGAGGTAGGGACGTTCCACGGTGATACTGCCGCCGTTCGGATCGCGCAGCCGCATCTCCGTGCCGTCCAGTACGCCCTCGACGGGAGCGCTCTCGCCGGCCACACGGCCGGTGACGGACACCGCGGGGCGGGAGTGGATGGTGCAGCGGCCGAGCAACTGGCGCAGGGCCAGCGGGAGTTCGGCGGCGTCCAGGGCCGTCCGGGTGGCGAGGCCGAGCACCCGGGTCGGGGTGTCCACCAGATCGTGGGCGTCGGCACGCTCGATCCAGGTGCCGCTGCCGCCCGCGGCGGAGACCTCCCGGGTGAGGTCCTTGGCCTGGAGCGCGGCCGGGGCCCGCAGGAGGAACTCGTCGACTGTGCCGTCGGCCAGCGGATGGGTCTGCAGGGTGAGGATGTCCACATGGTGGGCGGCGAACGTCGTGCACAGTGCGGCGAGGCTCCCAGGCTCGTCGCGGACCGTGGTCCGCATCCGCCAGAGCACGGTGTCGACGGGGACAGGACCGGCAGGCGTCTCCGGCGCGGGCGTGGCGGGGGCCGGCGACGGTGGGGCGTGACTGTGCCTCCGCGCCCACCAGGTGTGGAAGGTGGCGGTGGCGATCAGCGCCATTGCCGAGGCGACCAGCAGAAAGGCGCCGTGCGGTCCGTGCGCGATCATGTTCGCCACGGCGTCGGCGACAGCCACGGCGGTGAACAGGGCGGCGAGCTCAACAACATCCCGCCGCCAGTGGTGTCGGCGGCGGACACTCTGCGCGGAAGTCACATGGGTCATGGCTTCACTCTGACCCACAGGTGTTGCGTGATCACGAACGGTTTGTGACTGATGGGTTAAGTGTGGATCTGTTCGTTTTTGGGTGATATTCGGCCACCTTTGGCGAGGAATGATCATCTACATGATGCGTCCTGACGCGCCCTGCCGCGGGGGTGGGGCCGGGTCCCGGTCGGGCGGTGGTGCGCGTCAGGGTGATGGCGGCGAGGGAGGGTGGCAGTACGCCCGGCAGCTCGGACCCCGCACCCCTGAGCAGGGCGCGGCCACGGCGATCCGGCTCGCCACACTGCCCGACGGCGGACCGACCGGTTCGTTCTTCGAGGACGGCGGCGTCATCCCCTGGTGACCCCGAACTCGTCGTGATCATGCCGTCAGCCCCGGCGCGGCCGGGGAGCACCGGGCCGGTCCGGTGCGGTGCACCCCGGCGCGCCGCCCGGCTCGAAGCCGAGCCGGGCACCGGGCCGCCGGGGACCCCGCGGGACGGCCCCTACTGCCCGACCTTCCCGGGCTGGAGGACCTTGGTGAACAGCACCGTGCCGCCCTCGGCCCGCAGCCGGACCGTCAGCTCTCCGCTGCCGCCGTCGATGTCCACCTCGCCGAAGAGCTGCGGTGCCTCCATGGGCGAGACATTGGCCCGGTCCGGGGCCTTCACATAGACCCGCTCCGGGCCGAACGTGCCGTCCAGGGCGCTGGCCTGGAACTGTCCCGCGGCAAGCGGGCCCGACACGAACTCCCAGAACGGCGCGAAGTCCTTGAAGGCGGCCCGTGACGGGTCGTAGTGCTGCGCGGAGGTGTGGTGGACGTCCGCCGTCAGCCACAGTGTGCCGGTGATCCGGCGGTGCTTGATGTACCGCAGCAGCTCCGCGATCTGGAGCTCCCGGCCGAGCGGGACACCGGGGTCGCCCTGCGCGATCGCCTCGATGTTCTCCGTACCGTCCGGCACGACCAGCCCGATCGGCATGTCGGCGGCGATCACCTTCCACACCGCGCGCGAGCGCGACAGCTCTCGCTTGAGCCAGCGGAGCTGTTCGGCGCCCAGGATGCCGGTGGTGTCGTCGGCCTGCCGTCCGGGTGAGTTGGCGTTGCGGTACGACCGCATGTCGAGGACGAACACATCGAGCAGCGGACCGTGATGCACCACCCGGTGCACCCGCCGGTCCGTGCCGCGCGTCTGCGGCGCCGACACCGGGAAGTACTCGCGAAACGCCCGCGTCGAGCGGACGGCCAGCACATCGACGTTCTTCTCGGTGTAGCGGTCGTCGTCGAGGATCTGCCCCGGATACCAGTTGTTGCGCACCTCGTGGTCGTCCCACTGAATGATCGCCGGGACCTGCGAGTTGAAGGACCTCAGATTCGCGTCGAGGAGGTTGTAGCGGAAGTTGCCGCGGTACTCGTCCAGGGTCTCCGCCACCTTGGACTTCTCCACGGTGGTGATGTTGCGCCAGACCCGGCCGTCGGGCAGCGTCACGCTCGGTTCGATCACACCGTCCGCGTAGATGGTGTCCCCGCTGCACAGGAAGAAGTCGGGGTTGAGCCGGCGCATCTCCTCGTACACGCGATAGCCGCCGATGTCCGGGTTGATGCCCCAGCCCTGTCCCGCGACATCGCCCGACCAGACGAACCGGACCCGCCCGCCGCGCTTCGCCGGGGCGGTACGGAAGGTTCCGTACACCGGCTCCCCGGTACGGCGGGGGTCCTCGGGGTCGGCCGGCGTCACCCGGTAGTGCACCTGCTCGCCGGCGGGCAGACCGCGCAGCGCGACCGTGCCGGTGAAGTCGGTGACGGGGCCGAGCAGCGGGCCGTACCACCGGCGCGAACGGCGGAACGACTCGGTGGCCGAGGTCTCCACGATCATCCTGGCGGGCCGGTCGGCACGGACCCACACCAGCGCCGACGAAGAGGTGACATCACCGGTCTGCACACCCCAGAGGGCGCGCGGCCGGCCGGACAGGGCCTGCGCCGGGGCGGCGGTCACGACGCCGGCGGGCAGCGCCAGCGCCGCCGAGACGGCGAGCGAACCGCGCAGCACACCGCGACGGCCGGGAGCGCCGGTACCCGCGGGCCCCAGGGCCTCGCCGGACCCGGAACGGCCGTGATCGGTAGGAGAGTTGGGCGACATCGAGAAGCCTCCTGCACGCGTGGTGGGTGGGGGTGGGGCGGGAACGGGGTGCTGGGATCCATGCCCCGGTCGGGCGCCTGGCTCGCGTCTTCCGGCACGATCCAAACGAAAGGCCCCGGCCCCCGGCAACGGCCGGGGCGCGAACCCGGGATGAACAACCCCCGTGGATTCCGCGCGCCGGCACCCAGCCCGGCGCCCTTGCCCGCCGAGGCCCGGCGACGTACGAACGTCCTGTGAACGCCCTGCGTCCTGACGCGATTTCTCTGGGTAACCGGCGCAGGATTGGTCTTGACCAACGGGAAGAGCCGTCCTATGGTCGGTAGTTAGTGCAGGAACCTTTAATAAACAAGGGCACGGAAAACCCGCCGGGGACACGGCGATTGCGGAGGATCAGGGTGGGGACCACGCAGCTCGAAACAGTGCCGGAGCCGAAGTACTGGCATCTCAAGACCGTGCTCGGCGAGGCTCTCGACAGCGATTTCGCGGTGGGGGAGATCCTGCCCAACGAGCGTGAGCTGGCCGCTCGTTTCGGGGTGGCCCGCGCCACGCTCAGGCAGGCGCTCGAACAGCTTGAGCTGGAGGGCCGGCTCCAGCGCCGCCGCGGTGTCGGTACGACCGTCGCACCGCCGCGGGTGGGTGTGGACGTCTCCACCACCCAGCACGAATGGCCGGGCACCACCAATGACGCCTGGCAGCCGGTCGACTGCGCCACGGCGCCCGCGCCCGCCGCGATCGCCCGCCTCCTGGAGACGGGCACCGGTGAAGACGTGCACACCGTCCGCAGGATCCGCGTCACCCACGGCCAGTCGGTGGCGGCCGAGCTGCTCTACGTACCGCCGTCCTCCGTTCCCGAGCTGTCGGCCATCGACGCGCCCTCCGGACCCGCCCGCGCCCGCGCCGTCCTGCGTGAACTGCGGCGTCTCGGCCTCGACGGCCAGGACCGCGCGGTGGAGCTGGGCTCGGCCCGCGCGGACGACGCCAAGGAGCTGGACCGGCTCCCCGGCGCCCCGGTCCTGGTGGTCACGACGCGTTATGTCGTCGAGGGGCGTACCGCCGCCGTCTCGGTCGCCACCTACCGCGCCGACACCTGCCGGCTCACCTTCGGGGACTCCGGCGATCTGGAGATCAGCGACCACCCGCAGGAGCGGCAGGCGTCCTGAACGGCGGTCCTTGGGACACCCGCCACGCGCCCGACCCGCACGGCCCGCCGCTCAGCGGCGGGCCGTCACCGTTCCGTCCACCGCGAAGAGCTGCTCCTCGACATGGTCGAGGGCCAGCCGCAGCGCGCCGGTGGCCACCGCCGCCTCCCCGAGCAGCGACAGTGTGACCCGCGGCGGCCGGAGACAGAAGCGGGAGAGATTGTCGCGCAGCGGGTCGAGCACACCGTCGAGCCCGGCCGCCCAGCCGCCGATCACCACCACTTCCGGGTCCAGCGCCAGTACCAGCGCCGCCACATCGTGCACCAGCCGCTTGGTGAACCGCTCGACAGCCTCCTGTGCGCCGATGTCTCCTTCCCGGGCATGGGCGAAGACCTTGGCCACCGCCTGCTCGTCGAGCGGGTGGAGCGGCTCGTCGGTGGTCGACAGCAGCTTCTCCGGCGTCACATCACGGCCCAGCAGATGCAGCGCACCGATCTCTCCTGCCGCTCCGCCGAAGCCGCGGTGCAGCCGTCCGCCGATCAGGGCACCGGCCCCGGGGCTCAGTCCGGCCAGCACGAAGACGATGTCGTCGGAGTCGGTGGCGGCGCCCTTCCACTGCTCGGCGACGGCGGCGGCGTTGGCGTCGTTCTCCACCAGCACCGGGCAGCGGAAGGAGCGTCGCAGCCGCTCACCGAGCGCCAGCCCCGTCCACTGCGGGAGCGCGGTGCCGAGCCGTACGGTCCCGTCGGCCTCCACGATGCCGGGGCTGCCGACCCCGACCGCGCGCAGCGAACTGCGTGGCACCCCCGCGCGCCGCAGCACATCGGCGACGGCGAGCCGGACCCGCTCCAGGCGCTCGTCCGCGTCGGCCGTCTCCGAGACCTCGCGCGTCCCGGCGCCGATGATCCGGCCGTCCAGTCCGGAGAGCAGCGCGGCCACCCGGTGCGGGCCGATCTCGATGCCCAGCAGATGTCCGGCCTCCGCCCGGAACCGGAACCGCCGTGCCGGGCGGCCCTGTTTACGGGCCTCGCCCTCCTCCGGAGCGGACTCGACGACCAGGCCCGCTTCCATCAGCCCCTCCACCACGCCCTCGACCGTCGGCCGAGACAGCCCGGTGATCCGGGTCAGATCCGTGAGCGTGAGGGAGCCCGCGCCCCGCAGGGCATGCAGCACCACCGCGGAGTTGATCCGCCGCAGGAGAGAAGGGTCTCCGCCGGTCAGCCGCCCCACGGTATGTCCTCCCAGCTCGTGCGTGTCTGGCGGATGCTACTCGCTGGTCGGCGGCGCGGCGAGGGGCGAGTGCCACGGGGTTGGGAAGGTCTTACGCTGAAGCGCGTTGGCGACGTACGAGCGGAGGAGCCGAGATGGCACAGGACGAAGAAGTCGTGGTCAGCCCCCAGGACTGGGTGGCCCGGCAGGCCAGGGAGTACGAGGAGTCAGACGGCGCTCGCGGCGGCACCCTGCAGGGCGCGCCGTGCCTGCTGCTCGACTACCGCGGCCGGCGCACCGGGGTGTGGCGCAGGACCGTGCTGATCTACGGGCGTGACGGTGACGACGTCCTGCTCGTGGCGTCCAAGGGCGGCGCGGACACGCATCCGCTCTGGTACGTCAATCTGGAGTCCGAGCCCGACGTACGGGTCCAGGTCGGCGCAGAACGCTTCAGCGCGCGGGCGGAGACGCTGTCGCCGGAGGAGAAGGCCCGGGTCTGGCCGGGACTTGTGGACGTGTTCCCGCCCTACGCGGACTACCAGAAGAAGACCGACAGGGACATCCCGGTCGTACGGCTGCGCCGGGTGACGGACTGAGCGAACGGGACCGGGCGCACCTGACCGGGTGCGGGCGGGTTCCGTCCGCTCCCGGTCAGGCCGCTCCCGGTCCCGTTCGCCTGACGGGCCGCCAATTGTCAGTGGCCGGGGGTTTACTGGCCCTATGACCACCGCACAGCATCTCGCCGTCATAGAGCGGCTGCGCGTCCGTGAATTCCCGGCGGAGCGCGGCCCGTCCGAGGCGGGCACGAGCGGACCGGGCTATCACCTCGCCGAACTGCCCGGAGCCGGCGGCTTACAGGACGGCGGCTGCGGGGACGGCGGCGCCCACTCGGCGGCGGACGCCGATCAGTACGCGGCCGAGCACACCGCGCTGGCGGAGATCCTCACCGCGCGCTTCGGCGAGCCGCAGTACATCAGTCTCTGGAGTGGCCTGGTCCGGGGCGGCGAGGGGGAGGAGATACCGGAGCCCTGGCGGGAGTTGAGCAGCGGGGTGCCCTGGCTGCGACTGTGGCGTACGGGTGACCGCTGGCTCGCGGTGGGCCTGGCAGGCGGGACGGGGGACCGGCCGTTCCGCCTGGTCGCCGCGGTGACGGTGACGGACCCCCCGTAGGGCCGCGCGGGGACCCGCCCCTCTCAGGGGCGTTCGGCTTCCGCGCGCAGCCTGCCGTACTCCTCCGCCATCGCCGCCGTCGACCAGTGCGCGTTGAGCCCGCTCGGGTTGGGCAGGACCCATATCCGGGTGTCCCCGATCGTCCGCTGCTGCGGGCCGATCCGCGCCTTCCGGTCGTCGAAGGCGGCCCGGTACGCGGTGACGCCGACCACGGCCAGCCAGCGTGGCCGCAGCCGGATCACCTTGGCGGCGAGGAGCCGGCCGCCCTCCTGGTATTCGGCGGCGCTCAGCTCGTCGGCCCGCGCCGTCGCCCGCGCCGCGACATTGGTGATACCGAGGCCGTACGCGGGCAGCTCGTCCTGCTCGGCCGGCGCGAGCTGTCGCGGCGTGAAGCCGGAGAGATGCAGGACCGGCCAGAAACGGTTGCCGGGACGGGCGAAGTGATGGCCCGTCGCCGCCGACATCAGGCCGGGGTTGATACCGCAGAACAGCACCCGCAGCCTGTCCGCGACCACATCGGGGAGCACCCGGTCACGGGCCGCCTCCAGTTCCTCCGGCCTCATCCGGAGACCGCCCTCCGGCCCGCCGGCCGGAACGGCAGCCGACGCGTTCCCCCGCCCCGCCGACCCGCCCGCGCCCCGGTCCGCACGGTCAAAGGATCGACCCCGGCGTGTACCCCGCGGCCTCCGGGTGCTGCTTCACGATCTCGTCGATACGCGAGACCAGGGTCGCGATCTGGTCCTCCGCGGCGCCGGTGAAGGACAGCTTGTCCGCCATCAGCGCGTCGAGCTGACCCCGGTCGAGCGGCATACGCGCGTCGGCGGCGAGCCGGTCCAGCAGCTCATTGCGCTCGGCGCCCTGCTCGCGCATCGCCAGCGCCGACGCCACCGCGTGCTCCTTGATGACCTCGTGCGCCACCTCCCGGCCCACTCCCGCGCGCACCGCGCCCATCAGCATCTTCGTCGTCGCGAGGAACGGCAGATAGCGGTCCAGCTCACGCGCCACGACCGCCGGGAACGCGCCGAACTCGTCCAGGACCGTCAGGAAGGTCTCCAGCAGCCCGTCGAACGCGAAGAACGCGTCGGGCAGCGCCACCCTGCGGACCACGGAGCACGAGACGTCCCCCTCGTTCCACTGGTCGCCCGCCAGCTCACCGGTCATCGACGCGTAGCCGCGCAGGATCACCATCAGGCCGTTGACCCGCTCGCAGGAACGGGTGTTCATCTTGTGCGGCATCGCGGAGGAGCCGACCTGGCCGGGCTTGAAACCCTCGGTGACCAGCTCGTGCCCGGCCATCAGCCGGATCGTCTTCGCGACCGAGGAAGGCGCCGCGGCGAGCTGCACCAGCGCGGTCACCACGTCGTAGTCGAGCGAGCGCGGATAGACCTGGCCGACCGAGATGAACGCCTGGGCGAAGCCGAGATGGCCCGCGATGCGCCGCTCCAGCTCCGCCAGCTTCGCGGTGTCCCCGCCCAGCAGGTCCAGCATGTCCTGGGCGGTGCCGACCGGACCCTTGATCCCGCGCAGCGGGTAGCGGTCCAGCAGGTCCTCCAGGCGTCCGTACGCCACCAGCAGCTCGTCGGCTGCCGTCGCGAAACGCTTGCCGAGGGTGGTGGCCTGCGCGGCGACATTGTGCGAGCGGCCGGCCATGACCAGCTCCCCGTACTCACCGGCGAGCTTCCCGAGGCGGGCGAGCACCGCGACCGTGCGGTCCCGCATCAGCTCCAGCGAGAGCCGGATCTGGAGCTGCTCGACGTTCTCCGTGAGATCGCGGGAGGTCATGCCCTTGTGCACCTGCTCATGGCCGGCGAGGGCGTTGAACTCCTCGATCCGTGCCTTCACATCGTGGCGGGTGACCTTCTCGCGCTCGGCGATCGACGCCAGGTCGACCTGGTCGAGGACGCGCTCGTAGTCGGCGATCGCGCCCTCGGGCACCTCGATGCCGAGATCCCGCTGCGCCCGCAGCACGGCCAGCCAGAGCTGACGCTCCAGCTTCACCTTCTGCTCGGGGGACCACAGCACGGCCAGCTCCGCCGAGGCGTAGCGGCCGGCAAGGACATTGGGGATGCGAGGCTTCGCAGACACGGCAGTCACGTGAGCAGATTCTACTGGCGGTTTGCGCAGGTCGGCGCCGCCGCCGGGTTTGTGGCTCGCTACGAGAGCCCCGACGGCCCGTCGCCGGCCTGCCCCGGCGCCTCGTAGGCCAGCAGCTCCGGCCTCTTGGGCAGACGGCCGTCGCCGGTGGAACGCCCGGTGATCCGGCGCATGACCCAGGGCCCGAGATGCTGCCGCGCGAACCGCACGTCGCTCGCGCGCCGCGTCAGCCACCGGACGGGGACGGCCGCGGGCAGCCCGGCGCGCCAGTCGTCCTCCGCGGCCTGCCCCAGCGCCTGCCAGACGGCCTCGGCGACCCGGCGGTGGCCCTCGGCGGTCAGATGCAGCCGGTCGACGTCCCACAGCCGCTGATCACCGAGGGGACGCTCCCCGTACAGATCGACGACCAGGGCGTTGTGCCGCACCGCGAGCTCGTCGACAAAGGCGAAGAGCTCCTCCATCCGCGGCCGGAAGCGCTCCATCACGGGACCGTCGCGGCCGGGGGTGTGCATCAGGACCAGGTGCTTGCAGGAGGGCGCCAGCCGCTCCACGGCCTCCTCCAGGAGACCGCGCACCCGTCCCATGTCGCACTTCGGCCGGAGAGCGTCGTTTCCGCCGCCGACCAGGGTCACCACGTCCGGCGCCATCGCCGCGGCGACGCCGACCTGCTCGTCGAGTATCTGGCTCATCAGCTTGCCGCGCACGGCGAGGTTCGCGTACCGGAAGCCGGGCGTACGGGCGGCGAGACGCGCGGCGAGCAGATCCGCCCAGCCCCGGTACGAGCCGTCCGGCAGCAGGTCCGACATGCCCTCGGTGAAGGAGTCACCGACCGCGACAAAACTCGTGTAGTTGGCATTCATCTCCATGGCCGAGTGATCGTACCGTGTGGTACGTCCGGCCATCGGACGGGTGGTTCCAAAAGCCCGCGGGGCTGCCGGACGGGGTCGGGTCAGGCGTGCCGGCCCACCAGCTCGCGCAGCACGTCCTCCATCGTCACCAGACCTTCCAGCTTCCCGTCCTCGTCCAGCACCGCGGCCAGATGGGTGCGGCTGCGCCGCATCGCGGTCAGGACATCGTCCAGCGGCGTCGCCGCGCGCACCCGCGCGATCTCGCGCATCGCCCGGACCGGGATCGGCGCATCGCGCGGTGTCACGTCCAGCGCGTCCTTCACATGGAGGTAGCCAAGGATCCGCCGTGAGGAGTCCACGACCGGGAAGCGGGAGAAGCCCGAACGCGCCGCGAGCGCCTCCAGCTCCTCCGGAACGACTCCGAGCCGCACGGAGACCACCTGCTCCAGCGGCATCACCACATCGCGCACCGGACGACGCCCCAGCTCCAGCGCGTCGTGCAGCCGCTCGGCCGCGCGGTCGTCCAGCAGCCCCGCGTGGCCCGCGTCGGTGACCAGCCGGGAGAGCTGGTCGTCGGAGAAGGTCGCGGAGACCTCGTCCCTGGTCTCCACCCTGACCAGCCTCAGCAGGCCGTTCGCGAACGCGTTGACCATGAAGATGACCGGGCGCAGCGCCCGCGCCAGTCCCACCAGTGGGGGACCGAGCAGCAGCGCGGCCCGTGCCGGTTCGGCCAGCGCGACGTTCTTCGGGACCATCTCGCCCAGCAGCATGTGCAGATAGGTCGCCAGGACGAGCGCGATCACGAACGAGACCGGATGCACCACGCCGTGCGGCACGCCGACCGCGTCGAAGAGGGGTTCCAGCAGATGCGCGATGGCGGGCTCGGCGACGATACCGAGCACCAGCGTGCACAGGGTGATACCGAGCTGCGCCGCCGCCAGCAGCGCGGACACATGCTCCAGCCCCCAGATGACACTGCGCGCGCGCCGGTTGCCCGCCTGCGCCTCCGGTTCGATCTGGCTGCGGCGTACCGAGATCAGAGCGAACTCCGACGCGACGAAGAAGGCGTTGACGACAAGCGTCAGCAGGCCGACCAGAAGCTGGACCGCGGTGATCATCCGGTCTCCCTGGAGCGGTCGGTGGTGTCGGTGAGGCCGGAGGGGTCGGCCCCTCGGCGGGGCGCGCGCAGCCGCAGCCGGGCCGCGCGCCGGCCACTGGCGTCCACGACCTCGATCCGCCAGCCGGCCCATTCGATGTGGTCCCCCTCGGAGGGGATACGGCCCAGCTCGGTGGCGACGAACCCGGCGAGCGTCTCGTACGGCCCCTCGGGCATCCGCAGCCCGATGTCCTCCAGCTGGTCGGCGCGTACCGCTCCGTCCGCCGACCAGAGCGCCCTGCCCTCCGGGTCCTCGCCCTCCCGGGCCAGATCGGCGGTCTCCTGAGGGTCGTGCTCGTCGCGTACCTCGCCGACGACCTCCTCGACGATGTCCTCCAGCGTCACCACACCCGCCGTGCCGCCGTACTCGTCGATGACAACGGCCATCGTGCTGCCGCCGGACAGCCGGTCGAGGAGTTTGTCGACGGTCAGGCTCTCCGGCACCAGCAGCGGCTCGCGCAGCAGCTCGGCCACCGGGTGCCGGGGCCGTCGCGCGGCCGGGACCGCCAGCACGTCCTTGATGTGCGCGATGCCGGCGACCGCGTCGAGGGTCCCCCGGTAGACGGGGAAGCGCGACAGACCGGTGGCGCGGGTGGCGTTGGCGACGTCCTCCGCGGTGGCGTGCACATCGAGGGCCACCACCTGCACACGCGGGGTCATCACATTCTCGGCGGTCAGCGCGGACAGGCTCAGTGTCCGTACGAACAGCTCGGCGGTGTCCGCCTCCAGCGCTCCTTCCTTCGCGGAGTGCCGGGCCAGCGCGACCAGTTCCTGGGGGCTGCGGGCGGAGGCCAGCTCCTCGGTGGGCTCCAGGCCGAACCGGCGGACGATGCGGTTCGCGGTGGCGTTGAGATGGGCGATGAAGGGGCGGAAGGCCATGGTGAAGTACCGCTGCGGCGTGGCCACCACCTTCGCGACCGCCAGCGGGGACGAGATCGCCCAGTTCTTCGGGACCAGCTCGCCGACGACCATCAGGACAACGGTCGACAGGGCCGTGCCGATGACCAGGGCGACCGAGGACGCGACGGAGGGGGAGAGGCCGGTGGCCTCGACCGGTCCCCGGATCAGCCGGCCGATGGACGGCTCGGCGAGCATGCCGACGACGAGATTGGTCGCGGTGATGCCGAGCTGGGCGCCGGAGAGCTGGAACGTGAGGCTGCGTACGGCCTTCAGGGCTCCCGCGGCGCCCCGCTCGCCCCGCTCGGCGGCCTGCTCCAGATCACCGCGCTCGACGGTGGTGAGGGAGAATTCCGCCGCCACGAAGACGCCGCAGAGGAACGCCAGCGCCACCGCGACGAGGAGAAGGAGCACTTCGGTCATCGATTCACCTCCGTGCCATGATCCGTCAGCGGGATGCGGGCCGCGCGATGTCGGACCCCGCTGGACCGGCTGTGACGGGAAGGCTCGCGCATGGCGGACGGTCACACCTCTCGGTCGGTGGCGGTCGGTGGCGGGGCGAAGGCGGGGCGACGGCGTGTGACGCTCCATCGTAGGGTCGTGTCCCGCGGCGGTGGCCGTCTTCCGGCGCCGCCGACGCGCGCCAGGCCCGCCCCCGGGCCCGGCCGTACGGGGCGCGTTCACCGAGATGCCGGGGCGGGCGCGTCCGCCGTATGCGCCCTTGCCGGTGCTAGCGCCATCGCGCTAGCGTGGTGGTATGGCGAAGACCCAGCTCAACGTACGCGTGGACGAGACCGTCGCCGAGGCCGCCCGCCGCCGGGCCTCCCAGCGGGGGATGAGCGTGAATCGCTATATCGAGGAGCTGGTCAGACATGACGAGGGCGAGACGGGCCGCGCGTTCGTCGAGGCGGCGGCCGACTTTATGAAGCAGTACGAATCGGTCTTCTCCGAGGAGTTCGGCACGGAGCGTGACGGCGCACGGTGACCCTGCGGATCGAACTCGCCTGGCTCCTCATGGTCGCGGAGCACAACACCCCCGGAGACCCGCAGGTCGCCGACTGGGGCGCGCTCGTCGCCGCGGTCAGCCGCCATGAGGCGGAGATATTCGGCATCCCCGTCTACCGCGACCCGCACGCCCGCGCCGCCGCCCTGCTCCAGCTTCTGCTGCATGTCCCGGCCCTGGAGCGGTCCAACGCGCTGTTCGCCTCCGCCGTGGCCTACGGCTATCTCGTCGCCAGCGGGCTGAAGGTCGTCACCTCGCCCGAGCGGGTGCGGGACCTGGCCAAGCTGGTCAAGGACGGTACGGCCGACGTCCGCACCATCGCCGACGAACTGCGGGTCTGGAGCCGCTGAGCGGAACCCGTACCGCTCAGCGCGGGCCCGGCCGGTCTCCGCGCTCCGGCCGGTGAGCGGTGGCCGGTTCCGGGCCGGACTCCGCGCCGAACGCCGCCGCGTCCCATCCGCCGTACAGCCGTGGCGCCAGCCACCGCGCGGCACTCGCCCGGAATTCCGTCGGCGCCAGCGCGCCCACTCCTTCCGGTACGGCCCCCAGCAGCGGGGCCCCCGCCGCCTCCGGCAGATCCGCCAGATTGCAGCGCGCCGCGAGATCGGGCGCGGCCGGCCAGCTTCCGATGACCACGCCGAGCGGATCGAGTCCCCGTGCGCGCAGCGCCTCCGCGGTCAGCGCGGTCGCGTTCAGGGTGCCGAGCCCGGCGGGCGCGACCACCAGTACCGGGGCCCGCAGCAGCCGCGCGGCGTCCGCGAGCGTGGCGCCCGTCTCGTCGAACCGTACGAGCAGCCCGCCCGCGCCCTCGACGAGCACCAGATCGTGGTCGGTGGCGAGCTTCTCGGCCGCGACGGCGATCTCGGACGGCCGCACCGGCGGAGCTCCGGCCCGCCGCGCGGCGGTCGCCGGTGCCAACGGCTCGGGATAGCGCGCCAGTTCGACCGCGGTGACGGGACCGGCCAGCCTGACCACCTCGTCCGCGTCACCGGCGGCCGTGGGGCCGACGCCGGTCTGGGCGGGCTTGAGCACCGCGACCGTACGTCCGCGCGCCAGCGCGGCGGCGGCGACCGCGGCCGTGACGACGGTCTTGCCGATCTCCGTCCCGGTCCCTGTCACGATCATTACCGGCATGTCAGCCCTCCCGTGCCGCCGCGGTCACCGCGCGGCAGATCCGTGCGACATCGTCGTCGTCCGTCACATACGGCGGCATCGTGTACACGAGATCGCGGAACGGCCGCAGCCAGACGCCCTCCCGCACCGCCGCCCGGGTCGCGGCCGCCATGTCCACCTCGTGGTCGAGCTGGACCACACCGATGGCGCCCAGCACCCGCACATCCCGTACGCCGGGGAGGGCCGCCGCCTCCGCGAGCCCCTCCTCCAGCCCCGTCCCGATCCGCTTGACCTCCCGCTCCCAGTCCTGGCCGAGCAGCAGTCCGATCGAGGCGTTGGCGACCGCGGACGCCAGCGGATTGCCCATGAAAGTGGGGCCGTGTGCCAGCACGGGGACCTCGCCCCGGGAGATGCCGTCGGCCACCCGCGAGGTGCACAGCGTCGCCGCCAGCGTGAGATAACCACCGGTCAGCGCCTTGCCCACACACATCACATCGGGCGAGATCCCGGCCTGCCCGGCGGCGAAGAGCGTGCCCGTACGGCCGAAGCCCGTGGCGATCTCGTCGAGGATCAGCAGCACGTCGTGCTCGTCGCAGGCCTCGCGCAGGACCCGCAGATACGCGGGGGAGTGGAAGCGCATTCCGCCCGCGCCCTGAACCACCGGCTCGACGACGACCGCCGCCAGTTCCTGGGCGTGACGGGCGATCAGCGCGCGCAGGCCCTCCGCGTAGCTCTCCTCGTACTCCACCGGTGGCGCCCCGGCGAAGATCTGACGCGGCAGCACACCCTGCCACAGCCCGTGCATCCCGCCGTCGGGGTCGCACACCGACATCGGCTGCCAGGTGTCGCCGTGATAGCCGCCCCGCCAGGTCAGCAGCCGCTGCTTGGCGGGCCGGCCGGCGGAACGCCAGTACTGCAGACACATCTTCACCGCGACCTCGACGGACACGGAGCCCGAGTCGGTGAGGAAGACATGGCGCAGCGGTTCGGGGGTGATGTCGACCAGTGTGGCCGCGAGCCGCACGGCGGGCTCATGGGTGAGCCCGCCGAACATCACATGGCTCATCCGGTCGAGCTGGCCGCGAGCCGCCTCGTTGAGCACGGGGTGGTTGTAGCCGTGGATCGCGGACCACCAGGACGACATCGCGTCGACCAACTCGCGTCGGCCGTGGGCCGGTTCGGCGAGCCGCAGCCGTACCCCGGACGCGGACTCCACGATCAGCGGTTCCGCACGGCCGGGCATGGGCCCGTACGGATGCCAGACATGGGCCCGGTCCAGGGCCAGCAGTTCAGCGGGTGGCAGCTCAGGCATTGGGCGCCAGATCCGTACCGGCGCCCCGGCGGCGCACCGCCACCAGATCCGTACGGGCCGGCGGGACCTCGGCGCCCGCGGCCGGAGCGGTCTCGCCGCCGCCACACGGGGCGCAGCCGCCGCCGCGGTGTTCCGGCAGGGTCGTCGTGTCGGCGCCCTCCACCTCGAAGCCGGCGTCCGCGATCATCTCCAGGTCCGCCTTGCCCTCCTGGCCCTCGCTGGTCAGATAGTCACCGAGGAAGATCGAGTTGACCAGGTGGAGCGCGAGCGGCTGCATCGAGCGCAGATGCACCTCGCGTCCGCCCGCGAGCCTGACCTCCACGTCCGGGCAGACGAAGCGGGTCATCGCCAGGATGCGCAGGCAGCGCTGCGGGGTGAGGTTCCACTCCTTGGCGAGCGGAGTTCCCTCGAACGGGATCAGGAAGTTGACCGGCACCGAGTCCGGGTCGAGTTCGCGCAGGGAGAAGACCACATCGACGAGATCCTCGTCGCTCTCGCCCATCCCGGCGATGAGTCCCGAGCAGGCGGACAGGCCCGCCGTCTGGGCCTGCCGCACGGTCTCGACCCGGTCGGCGTACGTGTGCGTGGTGGTGATGTCCCCGTATGTCCCCTCGGACGTATTGAGATTGTGGTTATAGGCGTCGGCGCCCGCCGCCCGCAGCCGCTCCGCCTGCCCGTCCGAGAGAAGGCCGAGGCAGGCGCACACCTCGACGCCTTCGTTCTGCTCCTTGATCGCCTCGATGGTCCGCGAGACCCGGTCGACGTCCCGGTCCGTCGGGCCGCGTCCGCTCGCGACCAGACAGACCCGCTTCGCGCCGCCCGCCACCCCGGCGGCCGCGGCCTTCGACGCCTCGTCGGGCTTGAGCCAGGTGTACTTGAGGATCTCAGCCGTGGAACCGAGCCGCTGAGAGCAGTACGAGCAGTCCTCGGGACACAGACCGGACTTGAGGTTGACCAGGTAGTTGAGTTTCACCCGCCGCCCGAACCACTCACGGCGTACCTTCCCGGCCGCGGCCACCACGTCGAGCAGCTCGTCGTCGGAGGTCGCCAGCACGGCGAGCGCTTCTTCGCGGGTCGGCAGCTCGCGCCGCAGGCCCTTCTCCACCAGCGTCTTCAGCAGATCCATGGCGCTGATCCTCGCCTACCTGACAGCTCGCGGCAAAGGAGGAACCCCACAACACGGCCGGATCGACGTGTGTGTATGACCACACCCTGCCCCGGTCCGGCCCCGGTTAGGGTCTGTGCGCTGCCTACAAAAGGACGGGACCCATGGAGCGGGATTTCCCCGGCTGGACCGACGATCCGTTCGCGTGGACCGGGGACGAGGCGCTGCGCCGTGAGCGTTCCGGTCTGGTCCGTACGCTCCGGCCGCGCGGGGCCGACTCCGCCCTGCTGGACCTGGCGAGCAACGACTATCTGGGCCTGGCCCGCCATCCGGCGGTGACCGGCGCCGCCGCGGCGGCCGCCCGCCGCTGGGGCGCGGGCGCCACCGGCTCCCGGCTGGTCACAGGAAGCACCGCGTTGCACGCCGAGCTGGAGCGCGAACTGGCCGATTTCTGCGGGTTCGAGGCCGCGCTCGTCCTCTCCTCCGGATACGCGGCCAATCTCGCCGCCCTCACCGCGCTGACGACCGGGGACTCCCTGATCGTGTCGGACGCGGGAAACCACGCCTCGATTGTGGACGGCTGCCGGCTCTCGCGCGCCGAGAAGGTCGTCGTGCCGCACGCGGAGCCCCTGGTCGTACGCAAGACGCTCGACGCACACCCGGGGCGGCGGGCTCTGGTGGTGAGCGACGCGGTGTTCTCGGTGGACGGCGACGCGGCGCCGCTGCGGGAACTGGCCGAGGTCTGCCGTACGCGGGGCGCCGCACTGCTCGTCGACGACGCGCACGGTCTGGGTGTGCTCGGCGCCGGGGGCCGGGGCGCCCTGGACGCGGCGGGCATCGCGGGAGCGGGCGGTGTGGTGGCCACCGTCACCCTCTCCAAGTCCCTGGGCAGCCAGGGCGGCGCGGTCCTCGGGCCGGCCCGGGTCATCAGCCACCTGGTCAACGCGGCCAGGACCTTCATCTTCGACACGGGCCTGGCACCCGCCGCCGTGGGCGGCGCCCTGGAGAGCCTGCGGCTGCTGCGCCGCGAGCCCGCCCGGGCGGACCGGGTGCGCGCCGTCGCCCGCACCCTGCACGCGCGGCTGACCGGGGAAGGGCTCACCGCCGTACGGCCGGACGCCGCCGTGGTCTCCGTCCGGGCGCCGTCACCGGAGGCGGCCGTGCGCTGGGCCGCGGACTGCCGCGCCGCGGGCCTGGCCGTGGGATGTTTCCGGCCGCCGTCGGTGCCGGACGGCATCTCCCGGATCAGGCTCACCGCCCGCGCCGACCTGACGGACCAGCAGATCGACGCGGCGGTGCGGACGGTGGTGGCGTCCGCACCGCCGCGCTGAGTCTTACGGACCCGGGCGGGGCGGTCCCTCAGTCGGTGAGTGCCTCCTCGCGCAGCGCGGACAGGAATGACGTCCAGGCGCCCGTGGAGAAGGCCAGCGGGGCGCGGCGCACGTCCTTGGAGTCACGTACGGCGAGCCCGGCCGCGCCGGTGCGGGCGGTCTCCACGCAGTTGTTCATCCCGGTACTGCGGCTGCTGCGCCGCCAACCGGTCGTCAGGACCGGGGGAGTTGTGGAAGGAATGGAGTCTGAGTTCTGGGCGGAAAGCCCCTGGGGGCGAGCGGTCATGATGCTCCCTACGCGCCGTCACCGATCCCGGCGATGAGATCCAAAGAGTCCTCGGGCGAGAGGGCACGCGCCTGCATCGTGCGGAATGCCGCGCCGTACGCCTCCAGCTCTTCTTTCCGCTCCAGATAGAGGCTATTCGTCAAGTGGTCGAGAACGACCAAATCCAGATCAGTAATGCCTGGAAAGGAGAAGATAACGAAAGGTCCGGTGAGCCCGACATAGCCGCCGGCGGCGAACGGCAGTACCTGTACACACACATGGGGGAGACGGGCCAGCTCCACCAGCCGCCGTAGCTGCTCCCGCATCACCCCCCGGCCACCCACCTCGCGCAGCAGCACGGCCTCGTCGAGCACGGCGTTCAGCTCCAGCGGACTCGGCGCGCGCAGCGCCTCCTGACGGGCGAGCCGTACCTCCACCAGGGAGTCGACCGTCGCGGCCGGCAGGCCCTCCAGCGCCGCCTGTGTCACGGCACGGGCGTAGCCGGGGGTCTGCAGCAGGCCCGGCACCACGGAGGTCTCCAGGGTGCGCACGACGCGGGCCTGGGACTCCAGGCTGATGAAGTCCCGGTAACCGGGCGGGATCACACCGTCGTACGCCTTCCACCATCCGGGCCCGGTGCCCGGCACGCCGGCCAGAGCGCCCAGCAGCGTCCGCAGCCGGGGGTCGGCGATCCGCAGCGCGTCGAGCAGGCCGGCCAGGTCGGTGTCCTTCACCCCGCTGACACCCGTCTCGATACGGCTCACCTTCGACTGGTGCCAGCCGAGCAGCCGCGCCGTCTCCCCGCTCGTCAGCCCCGCGCTCCGGCGCAGCCTGCGCAATTCGTCACCGAGCCTGCGTCGGCGTACCGCCGGAATATGCCGCATGACCGAACCACTTCCTCTTGCCCGTGCCGCTTGTCCGTCTGCCCGTGCTCGCGCCATTCGGGGGCGCGGCGGAGAAGCTATCTTTCCGGGGCTCAAATACGGTCTCGCGTAGCAGAGTTCACCGCTACGGGCGACAGATATATGCAGATCTCGGTGGATCGGCTCTGTGAACGGCCCGACAAGTGGCAGTCTGACGCGGAGCACAGTCCGAGGCCGTCCGCGCAGTCATCCGCTCTGTGCCGGAGACCGGTCCGGCGGGAAAGGGACGGCGTCTTCATGGCAGACCGGCAAGAGGCATCCATCACCCTTCCGAGCGACCCCGCGGCCGTACCCGCGGCGCGAAGATATGTCGCGGACCTGCTCACCGAGTGGGGACTGCCCGCGGACGCGGAGACCGTCGACACGGTCCGGCTGATCGTCTCGGAGCTGGCGACCAACGCCGTACAGCACACACTCGGCCAGTCGCCCACCTTCACGGTGGAGATCCGGCTGGACCGTCACGAGGAGCTGCGCCTCGGTGTCACCGACAGCCATCCGCGCTGGCCGCAGCGGCTTCCCGCGCCGGTGCAGCAGGACAACGGCCGAGGCATGGTCATCGTCCGTTCGCTGACCGCCGAGTACGGCGGCCGGCTGGTCGTCACCCCGACCGCGGAGGGCGGCAAGACGGTCTGGGTCACCCTGCCCTGGACGGTGGCCCCGGGTCAGATCTGATCCGGGGACCGGCTCGGGAGCCGCCAGGACGGGTGGGAGCGCCCGGGGAGGCGGCGCGTGGATCCGACGCGTCGTCAGCGGGCGCTCGGCTGCGGGGGCACCCCCGCGCCCTCAGTTCACCCGGCCGTACCAGACGCTCCGGGACCAGATCCGCTCCAGCCGCACCACGGCGCCGGTCTTCGGCGAATGCCAGATCTTGCCCCGGCCGGCGTAGATGCCGACGTGGTAGATGTTGCTCCCGTAGTGGAAGAACACCAGATCGCCCTTGCGCCGGTGGGAGGGTGAGATGTGGCGGGTCCGGTTGTACTGCTGCTGGGCCGTGCGCGGGAGTCTCTTCCCCACCCTCTTGAAGGAATAGAGAGTCAGCCCCGAACAGTCGAAGCGATGCGGCCCGGTCGCACCGTACTGGTACGGCGACCCCTGTTTGGAAGCGGCGATCCGCAGTGCCTTGGTCGCGTGGCCGGGGACTGCGCTGGCCTCGTCGGCGGCGCTCGGCACCAGCATGGTGCCGCCGACGGCGGCGAGTGTGAGGACCGATACGGCACGGGTCCGTGAGAGCAAATTCGGGACATGCGTCTGCGCGGTCATGCTCAACCCTTCGTCAGCCGCTTGTGAAGGATGACCTGTCGGGTTCGGACAGGCGAAGATGCCCGGCCGCGCAAGCGGCTTCACCCCGAGGAACGGCCACAACCCGGTCGTCCCGTCACGCTTGGGTCCTCCACTCCTGCCGATCCACTCCTGTCGACCAGTCATCCGGTACGGCGGCAGGACTCAGCGTCCGCCCGGACCGCCTCGCCGAGGTGGCGGGGGCTTGTCGTTTCACGGATCTTGACGCGGAACCGGCGCGTTTCGGTGACGAAACGACGATATGTGAGTCTCATCACGTCTGACCCATACGGGTGGTCGGTCAACGGTTGATGACGGAGTGTCGGGGTTCGTCAGGGCCTGTAGCTGCAAGGAAACCGGCGGCGCCTCGCGCGTCCGGCCGCTTCGCGCAACTTGAGCGCCCGATCCGGGCCCGCGCGCCGCTAGGCCGAATGAGGGAGCCGTGCCCGTACGGGCGCGTCCGTACGGGAGGACACACCGTCAAGTCGCGTCCCCGGGGGGCATGGTGACCCTCCCGGCCCGCCGTTCCCCGTCCAGTACGCGCAGCGCGCGCGCCAGTGTCGCCGTGTGCAGCTCGGTCTCGCCCCTGGCGTGCATCGCCGTCAGCGCGTCCCGCAGCGCGGCCACCCGTGCGGGCAGCGCCTGCGCGGCGCGCAGGGCGCTGTAGGTGTCGGAGCCACGGGCCGGATTGATCCGCCCCAGCAGGTCGACGACCTGGAGATAGCTGTCCACGACGTCGCCCTCGGCGCGGGTCAGCGCGGGCAGCGGAGGCAGTTCCGGTGGCAGCATCGGCGACTACCGCCCGCCCGGAGAGCTGCCGGGGCCGGGGAGGGCCGCGGACGCCTTCCGGTTCCGCACCACGTGATCGACGAGCCCGTACGCCCTGGCGGCCACCGCGTCGAAGATCTTGTCCCGCGCGATGTCCTCGGTGATCCGCTCCGCGCTCCGGCCGGTGTGCCGCGCCAGCAGGGATCCCAGCAGGGAGCGCTGCCGCAGGATCTCCTCGGCCTGGATCGCCAGATCGGACGGCTGCCCCATGACGGGCTCCGCGACGGCGGGCTGCTGGAGGACGACACGGGCGCCGGGCAGCGCCATCCGCTTCCCCGGGGTGCCGGCGGCCAGCAGCACCGCCGCGGTCGAGGCGGCCTGACCGAGGCAGCTCGTCTCCACGTCGCAGGTGACGAGCCGCATCGTGTCGTAGATGGCCGACATGGCGCTGACCGAACCGCCCGGGGAGTTGATGTACAGACAGATGTCCTGGTCCGGCGCGGCGTACTCCAGATGCAGGAACTGCGCGATCACATCGTTGGCCGCGGTGTCGTCGACCGCGGTGCCGAGAAAGATGATCCGCTCCTCCAGCAGCTTGGAGTACGGGTCGAGGGTGCGGATGCCCCGGCTGGTGCGCTCGGTGAACTCGGGCAGGACGTGGCGGGCCGAAGGGCCGTTCATGGCGTACCTCTCCTCATGCGCGGTCTCTGTACAAAATGTACAGGACGTACAGGCCGTTATGATGGGGAGCATGGCCTACGAGATTCCGGTGACGCAAGCCCGGGCAGAGCTCGCCGATCTGATCAACCGTGTTGTCTACGGCGGTGAGCGAGTCGTTGTGACCCGGCACGGCAAGCCGCTCGTCGCTCTGGTCTCCGCCGCTGACCTGGAACGACTCGAAAAGGAGCAGGAGGCGGCGGAGGAGCGGGTGATCAGTTCCGTCTCGGCGATCCGCTCCCTGCCGTCCGCTCCCGGCGAACGCCGCCGCTTCGGCATCGCGGCCGAGCACCGTCCGGAGCCGCGCCAGGGACACCGGGAACCGGATCACCGCTCGGACGGCCGGGGTCCCCGGAGCGGTGAGCGTCCCGAGCGGTGAGCGTCCCGGCCGGGCACGGACGGTGACACCGTACGGACACGCCCTTCCGCTCCGTATACGACCCGGCGCCGCCGCAGGTGAGCGGGAGATCAGTTAACGCGCCGGAAAAACTTCCGCCCTAACGTGCGACGTCCGGCCGTAAGCTGCCCGCTCGCGGCCCGACGGAGTGTCGAAGCCGGCTCGACTACCGCTGTGCCCGGCCGCCACCGGGCCGGAGACGATGAGGTGGAAGCGTGCAACTGACCCCGCACGAACAGGAACGGCTGCTCATCCATGTGGCCGCGGACGTGGCGGCCAGGCGCCGGGCGCGTGGACTGCGGCTCAACCATCCCGAGGCGGTCGCCCTGATCACCTCGCACATCCTCGAAGGCGCCAGGGACGGCCGCACCGTCGCCGAACTCATGGCGTCGGGACGTCAGGTGCTCGGCCGCGGGGACGTCATGGAAGGCATCCCCGAGATGATCCACGACGTGCAGGTGGAGGCCACCTTCCCGGACGGCACCAAGCTCGTCACCGTCCATGACCCGATCGTCTGACGGGAGAGCGACCCCGATGATTCCCGGAGAGATTGTCTACGCCGAGGGCGCGATCGCCCTCAACGAGGGCCGAGAGGTCACCCGGCTCACCGTCCTCAACACCGCCGACCGGCCCGTCCAGGTCGGCTCGCACTACCACTTCGCCGAGGCCAATCCCGGACTCGCGTTCGACCGGGCCGCGGCCACCGGCAAACGTCTGCACATCGCCGCCGGCACCGCCGTGCGGTTCGAGCCCGGAATCCCCGTCGGCATCGCACTCGTTCCCCTCGCCGGTCTCCGCGCCGTGCCGGGCCTGCGGGGAGAGACCGGAGGTCCCCTCGATGACTGAGCTCTCCCGCGCCGTCTACGCCGACCTCTTCGGACCCACCACCGGCGACCGGATCCGGCTCGCCGACACCGATCTGTTCGTCGAGATCGAGGAAGACCGCTCGGGCGGACCCGGACTCGCCGGTGACGAGGCGGTCTTCGGCGGCGGCAAGGTGATCCGCGAGTCGATGGGCCAGTCCCGTACGACCCGGGCCGAGGGCGCGCCCGACACCGTGATCACCGGCGCACTGATCATCGACCACTGGGGGATCGTCAAGGCCGACATCGGGATCCGGGACGGCCGGATCACCGGGATCGGCAAGGCGGGCAACCCCGACACCATGGACGGGGTCCACCCGGACCTGGTCATCGGCCCCGAGACCGAAGTCGTCGCGGGCAACGGGAAGATCGTCACCGCGGGCGCCATCGACGCGCACGTCCACTTCATCTCGCCGACCGTCGTCGAGCAGGCGCTCGCCACCGGAGTGACCACCCTCGTCGGCGGAGGCACCGGACCCGCGGAGGGCACCAAGGCCACCACCGTCACACCGGGCTCCTGGCATCTCGCCAGGATGTTCGAGGCGCTGGAGACGTTCCCGGTCAACATCGGCCTGCTCGGCAAGGGCAACACGATGTCGCGCGACGCGATGCGTGCCCAACTGCGCGGCGGGGCACTCGGATTCAAGATCCATGAGGACTGGGGCGCCACACCCGCCGTGATCGACGCCTGTCTGAGCGTCTGCGAGGAGACCGGTGTCCAGCTCGCCATCCACACGGACACCCTGAACGAGGCGGGCTTTGTGGGCGACACCCTGGCGGCCGTCGCCGGGCGCACCATTCACGCCTACCACACCGAGGGCGCGGGCGGCGGACACGCGCCGGACATCATCACCGTGGTCTCGGAGCCCCATGTCCTGCCCAGCTCCACCAACCCGACCCGGCCGCACACCGTCAACACCATCGAGGAACACCTCGACATGCTGATGGTCTGTCACCACCTCAACCCGGCGGTGCCGGAGGATCTCGCCTTCGCGGAGTCCCGGATCCGGCCCTCCACCATCGCGGCCGAGGACATCCTGCACGACCTCGGCGCCATCTCGATCATCTCGTCCGACTCCCAGGCCATGGGACGCGTCGGCGAGGTGATCATGCGCACCTGGCAGACCGCGCACGTGATGAGGAAACGCCGCGGCGCACTGCCCGGCGACGGCCGCGCCGACAACCACCGCGCCCGCCGCTATGTCGCCAAATACACCATCAACCCGGCCGTCGCCCAGGGACTCGACCGGGAGATCGGCTCGGTCGAGACCGGCAAACTCGCCGATCTCGTCCTCTGGGAGCCGGCCTTCTTCGGCGTCAAACCGCAGCTCGTCATCAAGGGCGGACAGATCGCGTACGCGCAGATGGGCGACGCCAACGCGTCCATCCCGACCCCGCAGCCGATACTGCCACGCCCGATGTTCGGCGCTCTGGGCAGGGCCGCGGCGGCCGGCTCGGTCAACTTCGTCGCGGAAGCGGCGATCGAGGACGGGCTGCCCGAACGCCTCGGCCTGGCCAAGAGATTCGAGCCGATCGGGAACACCCGCCGGGTCACCAAGGCCGACATGCGGGAGAACGACGCCCGGCCCCGTGTCGAGGTCGACGCCGACACCTTCACGGTGACCATCGACGGCGAGCCCGTCGAGCCGGCGCCCGCCGCCGAACTCCCACTCGCCCAGCGGTACTTCCTCTTCTGATGCGCCCATTTCCCCGAGGTGTCCGATGAGCCGCGCGGCGCTGCTCGTCCTCGCCGACGGCCGGTTCCCGGCCGGCGGTCACGCCCACTCGGGTGGCGCCGAGGCGGCCGTCAGGGCGGGGCGGATCCGTGACGCGCGGGACCTGGCGGCCTTCTGCCGGGGCAGGCTGCACACCACCGGGCTCACCTCGGCGGCGCTCGCCGCCGCGGCGGCCGGGGGCCTGGACCCGCTGGAACTCGACGAGGCGGCGGACGCCCGTACCCCGTCCGCCGCGCTGCGGGCGACCGGGCGCAGACTCGGCCGGCAGCTCATGCGGGCCGCCCGCGCCACCTGGCCGAGCCGGGAACTGGACGCGCTCGCCGCGGCCCGGCCGCGCGGTGCGCACCAGCCCGTCGTGCTCGGCCTCACCGCGCGCTCCGCCGGACTCGCACCCGAGGACGCGGCGCACTGCGCGGCGTACGAGACGATCAGCGGACCGGCCACCGCGGCCGTACGGCTCCTCAGCCTCGACCCCTTCGACGCCACCGCCGTGCTCGCCCGTCTCGCCCCGGAACTCGACCGGGTCGCCGAGCGGGCCGCGCTCGCGGCAGGGGAGGGGATCGACGCGCTGCCCGCCGCCTCCGCCCCGCTGCTCGACATCATGGCGGAGACCCACGCGGCCTGGCCCGTACGGCTGTTCGCCTCCTGATCCGACCCCCGCCACCGACTCGTACCGTCCAGACAGGAGCCGCACCATGCACCTCGATCACACCCCCGCGGGCCCGGCCGCCGTCAGCGCCGACGCCGTACGTCCCGACGGCAGGCGGCGCGCCCTGCGCATCGGCCTGGGCGGGCCCGTCGGCTCGGGCAAGACCGCGACCGTCGCCGCGCTCTGCGGCGCCCTGCGCGACCGGCTGTCCCTCGCCGTCGTCACCAACGACATCTACACCCGCGAGGACGCCGAATTCCTCCTCCGGCACGCCGTCCTGCCGCCCGAGCGCATCCAGGCCGTCGAGACCGGAGCATGTCCGCACACCGCGATCCGCGACGACATCTCCGCCAACCTCGAAGCCGTCGAGGATCTGGAGGACGCCGTCGGGCCGCTCGATCTGATCCTTGTCGAGTCCGGCGGCGACAATCTCACCGCCACCTTCTCCCGGGGACTGGTGGACGCCCAGATCTTCGTGATCGACGTGGCGGGCGGCGACGACATCCCGCGCAAGGGCGGCCCCGGCGTCACCACCGCCGACCTGCTGGTGATCAACAAGACGGACCTCGCTCCCCATGTGGGCTCCGACCTCGGCCGGATGGCCCGCGACGCCAAGGAGCAGCGCGGCGATCTCCCGGTCGTCTTCACCTCGTTGAAGGCCGGACCGGGCGAGCCGGGAGTGGCGCCGGTGATGGACTGGGTGCTGGCGCGGCTCGCCGCCTGGACCGCATGAGCGTCCGCGCCACCGCCCGTATCGTCGCGACCCCGGCCGGGCTGCCCGTACTGACCGGCGACGGGCCCCTCGCGCTGCGCCGCACCCGGGCCCTCGGCCCCGGCGCCCGGGTGACCGTCGTGGGCGCGATGAGCGCGCCACTGGGCGGCGACCGGCTCGCGATCGAGGCGGAGGTACGCGACGGGGCCCGGCTGACCGTGGACGCCGCCGCGGCGACCGTCGCGCTGCCCGGCCGCCCGGCCCCGGCCGGCGACGGAACCGGCCGGGCGGCCGGACACGCCCGCTACGACCTGCGGCTGTCGGTCGGTGAGCGAGCGGAGCTGCGCTGGCTCCCGGAACAGCTCATCTCGGCGCACGGCAGCGACCTGCGGACGCACACCCGGGTCGAACTCGCCGCCACCGGCCGTCTGGTGCTCCGCGAGGAGCAGATCCTCGGCCGCCACGGCGAGCCGCCCGGCACCCTCCTCACCCGGCTCACCGTCCGCCGCGCCGGCCGCCCGCTGCTCGACCAGGAACTCTCCTACGGCCCCGGCGCACCGGACGGCTGGGACGGCGGAGCGGTCCTCGGGGGCCACCGGGCGGTCGGGCAGCTTCTGATCGCGGGACCGGAATTCGAGGAGAAACCGGCCCGGCCCCGGGTGCTGAGCGACACCGCGGTGCTCACTCCGCTCGCCGGGCCCGCCGTACTCGTCACCGCTGTCGCGCCGGACGCCCTGGTCCTGCGGCGCGTACTGGACGAGGTGCTGCTCACCGGTGGCCGCTGACGGACTGCCGTGGCTTCATGGTCCCGCACCGCTGAACGGGACCACGGGTCCCGGTTATCGATCGGGTAAAGAAACACCGAAGTGATCTGTTCTCAGGAACCTCTCGGGCGGGAGGATCCCGGGAAGCACCACCGAACAGCGCTGCCCAGCGCGGCGCACCACATTGGGGGAGGTTCCACTTGAGACGCACAGCAGTGCTCGGCTCGGCCGGTACTCTGCTCGCCGGCGCGCTCATAGCGGGCGCGATCGCCGCTCCGGCGGCCACCGCCGAAAGCCGGCACCACGGCGACTCCGCGGCGTACGGCGCCACGGTGGCCGCCGAGCGCGCCGCCAAGAAGGGCATCGACTGGCAGGACTGCCCGGCCGACTGGGCGTTGGAGAAGCCCATCCAGTGCGGCTGGGTGAGCGTCCCGCTCGACTACTCGAAGCCCAACGGCCGGCAGATCAAGATAGCCGTCGACCGTATCGGCAACACCGGCACCAAGAGCGAACGCCAGGGCGCCCTGATCTACAACCCGGGCGGCCCCGGCGGCTCCGGCATGGCGTTCCCGCGCCGGGTCGTCACCAAGAACGCCATCTGGGCGGACGCGGCGAAGGCATACGACTTCGTCGGCTTCGACCCGCGCGGTGTCGGCCACTCGTCCCCCATCTCCTGCGTCGATCCGCAGGAGTTCGTCAAGGCGCCGAAGCTCGACCCGATCCCGCGCGGCGAGGCCGACAAGCGCGCCCAGCGCAAGCTGGCGGCCGAGTACGCGGACGGCTGCAAGGAGCGCAGCGGCTGGATGCTGCCGCAGATGACGACGCCCAACACCGCACGGGACCTGGATGTCATCCGGGCCGCGCTCGGTGAGAAGAAGCTCAACTACCTGGGCGTCTCCTACGGCACGTACCTCGGCGCCGTCTACGGCACGCTCTTCCCGTCGCACGTACGGCGCATGATCGTCGACAGCGTGGTCAACCCGTCGAAGGAGAAGATCTGGTACGAGGCCAACCTCGACCAGGACATCGCCTTCGAGGGCCGTTTCCTGGACTGGAAGAAGTGGGTGGCGCAGAACGACGCGACCTTCCACATCGGCACCACGGCCGACCAGGTCCAGCGCAACTACGACAAGCTCCGCGCCGCCGCCAGGAAGGCGCCGTTCGGCGGCCTCGTGGGCCCGGCCGAGCTCGACGCGCTGTTCCAGAGCGCCGCGTACTACGACTCGAGCTGGGTGCCGGTCGCCAGCACCTGGAGCAAGTACCTCGCCGGTGACACCCAGGCGCTCGTCGACGCGGCGGCCCCGGACCTGTCCGACACCCAGGGCAACATCGCCTCGGAGAACGGCAACGCGGTCTACACCGCCGTCGAGTGCACCGACGCGAAGTGGCCCACGAGCTGGCAGAAGTGGGACCGGGACAACACCCGTCTCAGCCGGGACTACCCCTTCCTCACCTGGGGCAACGCCTGGCTGAACCTCCCCTGCGCCACCTGGGGCGTCAAGCAGCAGACCCCGGTCGAGGTCAAGACCGGCAAGGGCCTGCCGCCGGTGCTGATCACTCAGTCCACACGTGACGCCGCCACTCCGTACGCGGGCGCCGTCGAGCTGCACAAGCGGTTCAAGGGCTCGCGTCTGATCACCGAGCAGGACGCGGGGTCGCACGGCATCACTAACCTGGCGAACCCGTGCATCAACGACCGGGTGGAGTCGTACCTGCTGACCGGGGCGCTGGACAGCCGCGATGTGACCTGCGGTCCGCACGCCACACCCAAGCCGTGAGGCCGAAGCGGTAGCGGCAGTACCCGGGGGAGGGGCCGGCCGGACCGGCCGGCCCCTCCCTCCGGCATGCGGGCCGCCGGCCGGGGGCCCCTCGCTCAATGGCCGTGCCGCTCCAGCCAGTCGTCCTCCGCCGCGTAGTCGAAGAGACCGCCGTGCGCGCCGTAGTTCCGGGCCATCTCCGGGAAGGCGTCCTCCCAGCGGCGGTCGCGCAGGCGTTCGGTGAGCCATTCGACGGTCCCGGGCAGGGACTCGGCATAGCCGGTGACGGCCCGGTAGCCCAGCTCCCGTCCGGCCGCCGTCATGTCGTAGACCACAGGATGAGCGGTTCCCCAGGGGGTGTCCCCGATGGTCCCTTCCGGGGGAGGGCCGTCCACCAGCACGGTCTCGCTCTCCACTCCCAGGACCGCGTCGACGGCCGCGCCGATCGCGGCGACGTCCGGCGCCTCGGGGTCGCCGGCGTTGAGCACCCGGGAGCCGGGCCGGGCCGCCGCCAGTCTGATCAGCTCGGCGAGGTTGGCCACATGCATCGGATGAAAAACGCTCCTGCCGCCGTACGCCAGCACCCGCCGGCGACGGCCGTCCAGTGCCCGCTTGACGAAGTACAGCTCGCGCGGCGTACGGCAGTACGGCCCATGGATCGCACCGGCCCGCAACAGCGTCACGGGCAGTGTGCCGCCGGCCGCCAGGAGGTCCCGCTCCAGCCGCACCTTCCGTGTGCCGTACGTCGCCTCGCCCGGCGCCACCGTGCGCAGGCTCTCCGGGATCGGCACCGGATAGCGCGGAAAGCCGTCCGGTTCGCCCTGGGTGTCGAATCCGCGGCCCCGGTCGTCCTCGTACACCGCTCCGCTGGACATGACGACCGCCGAACCGATCCGGTCCGCGAGCCCGGTCAACTGCCGCGCGTGCGGCCGGCCGTAGGCCACCAGATCCACGATCACATCGCAGCCGTCTCCCACCAGCGCGGCCAGCGCCCCGTCGTCCTCCCGGTCCAGCCGCAGCGCCCGCACCTCCTCGGGCCAGCGCGGGTCCCTGCCGCCGCCGCGCGAGGCCGCGCGCACCTCCCAGCCGTCCTCGGCGAGTGCCTGGACGGCGACCCGCCCCGTCTGTCCTGTCGCGCCGATCACTACGGCGTTTCCCCTGGTCATGGGAGGGACGCTAAGCCGGGGGAGGGCATCGCGCCCAGGGCCTTACGCCGATGGCGGATCCGCTCTCAGCGGTGGCGCCGAGGGAACTTCTTGGCCTGCTCCGCCTTGACCTCGGCCGCGTAGCGGTCGACATACTCCTGTCCGGACAGTCCGAGGATCGCGTACATGATCTCGTCGGTGACCGCGCGGATGGCCGCCTTCTCGTCCTCCATGCCCTTGTAGCGCGAGAACTCCAGCGGCTCACCGAAGCGGATCGTCACTCGCTTGATGCGCGGGACCACCTGCCCGGGAGGCTGGATCTCGAAGGTGCCGACCATGGCGCACGGCACTACCGGCACCTGGGCCCTGATCGCCATCACCGCGACTCCGACCTTGCCCTTGTAGAGCCGGCCGTCGTGCGAACGGGTGCCCTCCGGGTAGATGCCCAGGAGTTCGTCCTTGGCCAGCACCCCCAGCCCCTCCCGGATCGCCGTCCGCCCGGCCTCCTTGCCCGACCGGTCCACCGGGATCTGACCGGCGCCGCGAAAGAAGAAGGCCGTCAGCCGGCCCTTGATACCCGGCCCGGTGAAGTACTCGGCCTTCGCGAGAAAGGTGATGCGCCGCTTCAGGATCGCCGGCATCAGAAAGTGGTCGGAGAACGACAGATGATTCCCCGCGACGATCGCCGCGCCGTCCGCCGGAATGTGCTCCAGGCCCTCGATCCTGGGCCGGAACAGCAGTCGCAACAGAGGTCCGAGCAGGACGTATTTGAGGACGTAATAGAACACAGGGTGCGCTCCTCACAGGCCCGGCCGGCTCCAGGACGGCGTTGTCCCAGGTCAACCGGGTTCCCCGGCGGAGGCAAGTGTATGTGCGGGTCTTGTCCGTTGTAACGGACCTGACCGGTCATGAACTCGCCCGTGCGCCGCGGCGGCGGCCTCACGGGCGGGTGCGGCCGGGGCGCCGTCGCCCGGGGCCGGGAGGCCCGGGCGGTCGAGGCCGGGCGGGTCAGCCCACCGGAGTGGCGGCCACCACGGTGCTCTCGCCGGGAGCCAGCAGAGTCAGCCGGTCACGGAGCCCGGCCTCGTCGAACGCCTCGGCCAACTCCGGCGCGCCCTCGGTGAAGTGCCGCCACATGTCGAAATGCACGGGGACGACATGCGCCGCGCCGAGGACGCGCGCGGCCCGCGCGCTCTGGTGGCTGGTCAGGGTGAGGTAGCCGTCGATCAGTCCCGTCCGGCCCGCGCCGGCGAACAGCACCGCGACATCGATCCGGCGGAAGCGCTCCGACACCGCGCGCACCACATCGAGCGAGGCGTTGTCACCGCTCACATACACCGTGGGGACCCCTTCGCCGGACAGGACGAAGCCGGTGACCTCGCCGACGATGTGCTCGGTGCCCTCGGGGCCGTGCAGTGCCGGCACCCAGGTGACGCGTAGTGCCCGGCCGTCCGGGCGCGGCAGATCCAGGTGCTCCCACGGGGCGGCCGCCCGGGAGGCACCGCCCAGCCGCTCCGCCGCGCTCGCCGTGGTCAGTACGAGCGGCACCTGTGCCAGGTAGGCCCGCCCCGACACATCGAGGTTGTCCACATGCTGGTCGTGGGAGAGCAGGACGGCGTCGACCGGGCCCACCTCGTCCGGTCCGAGCGCGGACGGCGCGGTCTTGGCGAGCACCCGGCCCGGCCCGAAGTCGTACTCCTGCGGCTCGTCGAAGGTGGGGTCCGTGATCAGACGGACACCGCCGATCTCCAGGATGGCGGTGGGCCCACCCACCGATTCGATCCGGATACCACGGCCGGTGCCTTGCTGTGTGTCCATGACGGGCGGTGCTCCTCCGTGGTGCGCGTGCCGCTCAGGGCTGTCCTGTAGGGCCCGGACCGGTCAGGGCCCGGGGGTGCCGGATCATTCTGCCCGCCCGCACGTCCGCCGCGTCGTCGGTGTCGCGCCGCAGACGTACCGCACCTCCTTCCGCACCGACATCGCCCCGGCTCCCGCCTGACGCGCGCGGGCCGGGGAGGGGCCGGTGCGACCGGGAGCCGGACGGTTCCCCGTGGGCGGGCGGGCCGGTGTGACCGGCCGCCGGCGTGGAAGCGGAATCCGCCGGGCCGTTCTGGCGGCTACGGTGGACAGCCCACGACTTGCCCTTGTGCCGCGCGACGTCCGTGCGACGCACCGAAACAGGAGTACACATGGACGCGAACGCACTGGCCTCCGGGCTCTTCCGGATTCTCGAAACGGGCGATCCCGCGCTGGCGGCCGAGGTCGTGTCGGAGAGCAACCACAACCGGGAAGCGGCCGTATCGCCGGCCGCCTGCCGGATCCCGGGTCCTGCGGGCACCCTCGCGTCGAGCGCGTGGATGCGGTACGCCTTCACCGATCTGCGCTTTCCCCTTCTCGGCATCGCGGAAGGGAAGGACCAGATATGGGTGCGGCTGCGTATGCAGGGGCGGCACACGGGACCGTTCGTCCGCTTCCGGGAGGGAAAGCTCGACCAGGCCATTCCGCCCACCGGCCGGGAGATTGATTTCGAACAGGTGCATGTGCTGGATGTCCGGAACGGTCAGGTGACCGGTCATGAGGCGGTGCGGGACGACATCACCATGCTCGGCCAGCTCGGTGTCTTCCCGCCCGCTCCCGCCACCGTCGCCCGCATCCTCGCCTGGCGTGTCTCGGGTCGCGCGGCCCGCGCCGCCGCCGAGGTCACCGCACGCGCCGCCGAGGCCGCGGCGCGGATACAGCGGCAGCCGGTCGCCGGCGGCTGACACACCGCCCGGCGGGGCCCGGCCGGGGCCCTCGCGGCGGGGCTCCGGGCTCAGAGGCCCCGGCCCCATCGCCCCGGCCGGTTTCGCGGGCAGGGGTCATAGGCGTCCGTCGCCATCAGCGCGCGCAGATGGCGGAACTGGCCCTCGTTCCGCACGGCGAGGTCGCCGCCGCTGATCCTCTGCCACTGGCCGGCCACCGGCCAGTGGCAGAGCTGGGAGCGGATGCCTTTCTCCCAGGCACCCCAGACCGCGTCCGAGACCATGCACATCGACCGGAGATCGGCCTCGTCCTCACAGAGCCGGAGATAGAGCAGGACGGCGTGCTGCTGGGCGTCGTCGAGATCGCCCGAGACGCCGTTGACCATCGCTTCCTTGGGAAACCGGTCGATGATGTGCCAGTAGCGGGAGAGGTAGAACTGCTCCGTCTGTTTCACATGATGCTTGCGGGCCCAGATCCCGTTGAGGGCGAGAGTCACCACCGCCACCGCGACCGCTGCCACCGTTACCCATGTACCCGCCGTCACGGCGCACTCCCCGCGGTCGTCCTGGCTGCCCGTCAGGGATCATGCCTCCGGTTCTGCGAGCCATGCCCCGGCGTGGGGGCGTTCGGCGGCGAGGGGCAGCACAACGGGCGCACACCGGTCAGGTCACCCGGACGCCCGGACACCCTGAACGGGGTGCGTCAGAACGGGATACGGAGGGCCAGCAGCGCGATGTCGTCGTCGGTCGGTGAACCGCTCAGGATCTCGTCGCAGAGAAGCTCGACGGAGTGCCGGGCGCCGGTGGCGGCGCTGCGCGCGAGAGCGTCGATGTTGTCGCCGATGTCCGTGCCGGGCCGTTCGACGAGGCCGTCGGTGTAGAAGAGGAGCGTGGAGCCGGCCGGCAGCTCGGTCTGGCCCTCCTCGTAGTAGAGCCCGTCCATCGATTCGATGATCGCCGTTCCGGCGATCTGGGGCAGTACGCGGGCACCGCTGACGGGGTCGAGGAGCAGCGGCGGTACGTGCCCGGCGCTGGCCCAGCGCAGCCGCCAGCCGTGGGGGCCCCGGGTGAGCTGCCCGTAGACGAGCGTGGTGAACGCGGTGATCGCCAACTGGGTGTTGACCGAGGCCAGCCGCCGCAGAGTGGCGGCCGGGCCGTCGGGCCGGTCCAGGGCGAGCGCGCGCAGGGTGGCCCGCATCTGGCCCATCGAGGCGGCGGCGGTGATGTCGTGGCCCACGACATCACCGATGACCACGGACAGCCCGTTCCTCTCCTTGTGTTCGAAGACGTCGTACCAGTCGCCGCCGACCTCGTCGTGGCCGGCCGGCTGGTAGCGGGCGCAGATCCGCAGCCCCGGCACCGCGGGCGGCGCGGTGAGCAGGCTGCGTTGCAGTACCAGCGCGGAGTGGCGGGTGCGCTGGTAGGACATGCTTCTGTCCAGCGCGAATCCGGCGTACCGGGTGATCTCGTTCAGCGCGGCGAAGTCGTCCTCGTCCCACCGGGGCCGCTGGTAGTAGGTGCCGAAGGCGACCATCGCGACCACCTGGTGCTCGACCACGACGGGGGCGAGAGCCAACTGGGAGAGCCCGTCGGCGAAGGCCTTGACCATGTCGGACCGGTAGGACCAGTCGGGAGGGGACGACGCGTCTATGTACGCACAGAACATCTCGCCTCGGCTGATGGCCTGCACGAGCGGATCGTCCGCGCGGCTCCAGCGCACCCGCGCGGCGGGGACGGGCAGCCGGCTCAGCCTGCCGTCGGCGGCGACGGCGACCCGCTCGGTGATCAGCGGCAGCGGTGGCGTCCGGCCCGGCGGGAGCGGCTGGCTCAGCAGGTGCACCGTGGAGAAGTCCGCGAGGCCGGGGACGGCGACGCGGGCCAGTTCCTGCAGTTCGGCGGCCGGGTCCAGACTTCGGTACAGCGCGGCGCCGGCCTGCGCCAGCAGCTCACGCCGCTGGGCGCGGCGCTCGCTCTCCACCCGGACCTGTACGCGATCGGTGACCTCCACACCGGCCATCAGCACACCCCAGTTCCCCAGGTCGCGGTGGATGGGGGCGTAGGAGAAGTCGAAGTACCGCTTCCGGGGGCGTAGCTCACCCGGCCACCGCAGGGTCATTGGGTCATCGTATTTTTGGATCACCTCACCGGTCATCAGCACCGTGTCCAGCCGGGCGTGCACATCCGCCGGCAGGTCGGCCAGTGCCTCGGCCCAGGGCACCCCCAGCGGAAGGTCACCGAAGACGTTCCGGAAGCCGGAGTTGACGTACTCGATGATGTGTTTCGGGCCGCGGGCCAGTGCGACAGCCGCGGGTGCGGCGTCCAGAGCGGTGAGCAACTGCTGGCGCCGGTCGATGTCCAGATACAGGGCGATCTCGCTGATCACGGACTCCGCGAGGGCTTCGAGGGCCCGCCGGTCCATCGGCCGCCACTGGTGCGGCCGGGTGTCGGCCACACTCAGGGTTCCGAGCAGTTGCCCCTCGGGATCGCGCAGCGGGCACTCGGCGTACGAGCGGTAGGCGAAACGCGCCGCGAAGGCGGGATCGCTCGCCGCGTCGTCGATGTAGAGGGGCACCCCGGCCGTGAATGACTCCAGAAAGAAGCCGGCCTCGAACGACTGCGCCCGTTCCGAGGCGAGCCATTCCACCGCACCGAAGCGGCCGACCACATGTTCACGTCTGTCGCCGACCATGATCACGGCGCCCGCCGCGGAATCCATCACGGTCGCCGCCAGCTCCGCCAGCCGGTCCAGGGACTCCCGTACGGAGGGGGCCATCGGAAGGACCCGGTTCACAGCCGCCAGCCGCGCCGGGTCAGTCACCAGCTCCCAATCGGACACCGAGGTCGAGTCTACGGGACAGTTTCTTGGCCAGAAGTTTTCTTATTCTGTCCCGAGGTCGGTTCCTCGCTTGAGGTCCCTGCCGAAGAGCGCGGTCAGCCGATTGCCGAGAACGGGAGCGACGGCCTCGGAATAGGATTCCGTCATATGGCTGTCATCGCGATAGGCAATGGTATTTCCCACCACCACGGGACAATCTCCGGCAGGGGTGCACAGCCAGGGTTCGGGGTCGATCACCGAGGTGCCCGCCGACGTCGCCGCGTCCCTGACCGCGTCTCTCCGGGTCCGGTCCTGAATCGCGTCGGCCACGTGATTCGCGCAGCGCTCCAGTCGCAGGGGATGTGAGGCCGCGCAGTCGACGGCGTCGACCTTCGGCCAGGGAGTGTCCAGGATGGTGGCCACCCGGGCGCCGCTTTTCGCGAGGTCCTGGAATGTCTCCCGGTAACCGTCGGCCCACCCCCGGCGGGGATCCTTCATGGCGTGCACCGGGGTGCCCGCCTCCGAGGAGGAGACGATTACCAGAGAGGGGTGGAGCGCGTTGATCCTGGCGACCGCCTTGTTTCGCCAGGTGTCACAGGTCTGGTAGGGCTTGCCGCCGCTGATGATGGTCACCGCCGCTGTTTTGCACGACGCCTTCGTCAGTGAAATCAGTTTCCACCGGTTTTCCCGCGCGAGCCGGTCGAGCGCCGGAAACCACTGGGCCGCGTGGGAATCTCCGAAAAGCACCACGACTCTGTCCGAGGACCGGTCTCCGTACACACACGGAGGGGTCTCCGTGCTCGCGTAATTCACATGACATCCGTCCCGGTAGACGGCGGACTCGGTGTCCTTCGTGTTGGCCAGTGCCGGAGTGAGGTTGCTCGGCAGGCTCGTACCGGGCGATTCCAGGAGCCGCGCCAGACGTGCCTCCGGATCCGGCGCCGCCGTGAGCGTCTCCTTCAGCGAGGGCGCGGGCACACCGGAGCTGATCGGCGGCGGGAAGGCCGCCGCGACCAGGGCCGCCGCGGCGGCGCCCACCGACAGGCCGAGGCCGAGTCCCAGGGCCCGGTTGGGCCTGCCGCGGAACGCCCTGTGAAACCGCACCGGATTCTCGACGAGACGGAGGGTCGCCCAGGCCGGCACCAGGGCGATGGCGCAGAGCGCGAGGGCGAGCGGCACGGTGGTGGGTCTGCCCAGCGCCATCGGGCCGATGACCAGGAGCGGCCAGTGCCACAGGTACCAGCCGTAGGACAATCCGCCGAGCCATGCCGGCGGCCGTCTCGCGAGCAGCCACTGGGCACCGGACCGGGAAGGGGAGCAGCCGCCGGCCAGGACCAGCGCGGCTCCGAGCACGGGCAGGAGCGCGTAGTACCCCGGAAACGGCGTGTCGCCGTCGAACCAGACCGCCGAGAGCAGCACACAGGCCAGGCCGATCCAGGTGGCCGGAGCCGCGACCCTGGTGGAAAGCCGCTCCAGCCGTCCGACGGACAGCGCCAGCAGCGCTCCGACGCCCAGTTCCCAGACACGGGTGTGCGATCCGAAGTACGCCCACGAGGCGGAACTCTCCGTCGTGAAGACACTCAGCCCGAACGAGACAAGGCAGAGCACGACAAGCGGCACCGCCACCAGCCGGCGTCGCCGGCCCGGCCTCCAGCTCAGAAGAAGGAGGAGCGGCCACAGCAGATAGAACTGTTCCTCGACGGCCAGCGACCAGAAGTGCTGGAACGGCGACGGCGGACTCCCCTGCGCCAGGTAGTCCGTGCCACTGATCGCCAGCCTGAGGTTCACCGCGTAGAGAGAACTGCTGATGGCGTCGCCCACGTACTCGGTGAACCGGACCTTCGACAGGAAGAGCCAGGCGCCGCCGAGTGTGGTCAGGACGACGAGTGTCGAGGCGGGCAGCAGGCGCAGCGCCCGGCGGGCGTAGAACCTCCGGATCGAGATGCCACCGGTGGTGGAGAGCTCGCGCGTCAGCAGCGAGGTGATGAGAAAACCCGAGATCACGAAGAAGACGTCGACACCGACATAACCACCGCTGAACCGGCCGACCCCGGCGTGGGAGAGGACGACCAGGGAGACCGCCAGGGCGCGGAGCCCCTGGATGTCGAGTCGCACCGGGTGCTGTGCGACGCTGCCGCCGCGGGGCGGAACGCGCACACCGGTGAGCGGCGGAGCCTCCAGCAACTGACCGTGGGACGGGGTGTTCAAGGAGTCTCTCCAGAGCCTGCGGAACGCTTCTCACGTCATGGACAGTCCGGCCACTTCAAGCCGTGCCGGTGATGCCTGTCACCAGGAATCCGGGTGTGACGAGTGGCTCGTACAAGGACGATCCGCCGCTTCGTGATCGTCAGCATCGATCACCGCGGCCCTCCCCCCCCGGGGCCCCCGCAGTCTCCGCTCGTTACGCGTCGGGAAGATGAACGGCGTACCGTGGAAACCGAAAATCCGCGCTACCGACCCGTTACCCGATCCATCCAGCGGAAGGCCGGACTGCGCCGCGCAACATTCGAGGTGAGGTCGCGACGCGATGAGCAACGCCGATGAGCACGGCTCGCCGGGTGACCGGTCCGGCACCGCCGGGCCGGGCGGTGAGGCGGCGCTCCAGCGGCTGTCGCACCGCACTCTGCGTGAGACGGTGGCCCACCTGGACGCGGTGATGGGCATCGTCTACTTCCCCGAAGAGGGCCTCCAGACGCTTGTCGCCCGGATGATCGTCGGTACTCCGCCGGCCATCTTCTCGTTGCCCGAACGGATACCGGCCGACTCCTCCCATGCCACGTCCCGCGCGTTCCGGACCCAGCACCTGACGGTGAACGACGAACCGCGGTTCAGTCTGGCCGACGAACACGCTGTCGGGCTCTTCTCCTACCTCGTGGCGGCCATGCCGGTCACGCACAACGGGGACCGGTTCGGTGTGCTGACCGTCCTCAGCCGGCCGTCCAACGAAGGCATGCTCCCCAGGGCCGCCGAGCGGGCCTGGCTGAGGGAACGCGCCGACAGGCTCGCACGCGACCTGGTGCCGTTCGCCGAACGCGGTGTCCCCCTTGTCGCAGGCCCCCGGCCCGTGCTCGTACCGATGTACGGAAAGAATCCGCCGACCTCCGTGTCGCGAAACACGGTGCGCGGTCTGACGGACGCTCCGGGGTCGGCCGTCCTGACCCTCATGTACCAGCTACGCAAGCTCGCCGCGGCGCTGAACCGGGCACTGACCACCGAAGACATCACCAGCGCCGCCATCACGCACATCATGGGGACCTTCGAGGCCGAGGAGATGACACTCAGCGTCGTGAACGACGGCCGTCTCTGGGTCGTCGGCCACGGGGGCAGGCTGTCCGAGTCCGTGCGGCGCCTGCACGGCTCCAGCGTGAACGAGAACAGCCCGACGGCGGACAGCCTCCGCGCGCGGCCCGTGTTCCTTCAGGACAGCACCGACAGACGCGCCCGCTACCCCGATGTCCCTGATGACGGCTGGTCGTCCTGGGCGTATCTCCCTCTCGGCGGGAGCAAACGGCCCATCGGTGTCTGCGGCCTGGGCTTCGGCGAAACGCGCCGTCTCACGGACGACGAGACCTTTGTGATGGTGATGATGGCCGACCTGCTCGGGTCGGCCCTCGAACGTGTCCGCATGAACGAGAGCGAACACGCGCTCGCGCAGAGCCTGCAGAAACGGCTGCTTCCGCGCACGGTGTCGGAACTGCCGGAAGTCACCGTGGCCGCCCGGTACTTGCCCGCGGATTCCTCCAGCAGGGCGGGAGGCGACTGGTACGACGTCATCAAACTGGCCGACGACCGGATCGCGTTCATCGTGGGCGACGTGGAGGGCCACAGCATCGAGAGCGCGGTGGTCATGGGCCAGGTGCGCACCGCGGTCCTCGCCTACGCGTGTGAGGGCCACGACCCCTCGGCGATCTTGGAGCGGACCAGCAAACTCCTCAATGAACTGGACACCGAACTCCTCGCGACCTGCTGTGTCGTACTCCTGGACGCCACGACCGGCGCCGCGACCTGCTGTCTGGCCGGACATCCGCCGCCCGTGTCACGCGGACCGGACGGGCACATCCACGCGCTGGACGCGATCCCCGGCTTCCCGCTGGGAATGCACCCGGTGCCCCCTTACCAGAGCTATGAGACCGTGATCGAGCCCGGTTCCCTGCTCCTCCTCTACACGGACGGAGTCGCCAGCGGGCAGCCTGCCGATCCTGTCACCTACGCGCGGCAGCAACTCTCCTTCCTGGGGGGCAACTTCGACCAGAACCTGGAGGAGAAGGCGGACCGGATCCTCACCACCGGGCCCGGGGCCGACGCGCGGCACGACGACGCCGTGGTGCTTCTCGCGTGTTACGAAGGCGCCCGGCTCGGCAGACAGCGGCGGATCAGCCGCCTGGGGATCCAGCAGCGGGACCTGCGCGGGGTGGCGGCCGCCCGCAGATTCGTACGGTCGCAGCTCAGGAGCTGGGACCAGGAAGAAGCGGCGGAGGACCTCGAACTCATCGTGTCCGAGCTGGCCACCAATGCCCTGATCCACGCCGACAGCGATGTCGAACTGCGGCTGCGGGAATTCGCGGACCGCATCAGGCTGGAGGTCAAGGATTACGACACGGCGCCGCCTGTCCCCTCGTTCGTGGTCACCTCCGAAGAGGAGAGCCAGCACGCCGAGCACGGCCGTGGCCTCGTCATCGTCGACGCGCTCGCCGCCGCGTTCGGCACCTTCCCCAATGGCCGCGGCAAGACCGTCTGGCTCGAAGTGGCCACTCCTCCGGCCGAGGACCCGGGCACCGAGGACTGAGGTCCGGTGTGCTCAGCCGCTCGCCAGCGCCGCGCGCTCGATGCTCGCCGCGTAGAGCGGGGTCTCACGGCTGTTGTGATCGCTCGACGCCGTCTGCCGGTCGTGCGCGGCCTGCTCGAACGGGATGCCGTGCTCCTTGATGAAGGCGAGGAACTCCTCCGTGGGATGCGCGGTCACCGAGTTGAGGTACATACAGCGGCCGTCGTCCACGGGCCGCACGCTCAGGTCCCAGATCACCTGCACCTTGGTACGCCCCGCCGGGGAGAAGACATCGGACAGGGACACCATCCGGCAGTGGTCGCGCCCGGTGATCTCACCCACGTAGTGCTGGATCATCAGAGCGGTGCCGATCATCTCGACATTGATCGACATCGGACGGCCGTCGTCGGTCGAGGTGGCGCCGGCGGCGATGTGGTCGGGCGGCGCGCAGCGCTGGTATTCGGCCTCCGGAAGGCTGAACAGCCACCGCTCGATGTCCACCTTGCCCACGGGCGCGTTGATCACATGGGCGTAGGCGGACTGGGAAAGAACCAGGTCCGACCGGACGTCTGACATGAGCATTTCCTCATCCTCTTCTCCGCCATGGCTGAGCGTCGGTTCGGGCTGCCCTCACCTGCAAGTTTCCCACCGAGGCCCGGCCGCCGCAGCCGGAGACAACGCGCCCGGGGGACGTCCGGTCCGGCTGTGCCGGGGGTCAGGGGCTCACCGCGATGCCGTAGGGGCTGTCGCCGACGGTGATGGTCGCGACGGTCCTGCGGGTCCTGGGATCGATGACCGTGAGGGCGTCCACGCCCTGGTCCGTCACATACAGCGCGTGCTCGGTGACCTCGACATTGAACGGGTCGGTGCCCGTGGAGCCGACGGAGAGGTTCGCCGAGACCCGGGAGGCTCCGCTGTCGATCACGGACAGGGTCCCCGGGCCGAGAACGGCGACGTAGGCGGTCCCGTCGTGCGGGCCGACCGCCACGTCGAAGGGGCCCTCGCCGACCCGGACGGTCCGTACCGTGCCGTCGCGGGTCCCGATGACGGAGACACTCGCCGCCGCCTCATTGGCGACATACGCCGACCTGCCGTCCGGGCTGATGGCGACACTCACCGGGGTACGGCCGGCGGCGAGCTCGCGGGTGACCCGGTTCGCGCGGGTGTCGATGACGGACAGCCTGCCCGACCCGGTGTTCGCCACATACGCCGTGGCACCGTCCGGGCTGACCGCCACGCTGACCGGGGAGACGCCGACCTTCACCGTCGCGGCCACGCGGTTGGTCGCGGTGTCGATCACTGACACGCTGTTGGAACCGCCGTTGGTGACATAGAGACGTCTGCCGTCGGGGCTCAGGGCGACACCGGTGGGCTTCTTGCCGACCGGCACCGCTTTGACGATCTTGTTGGTCCGGGTGCCGAGCACCGAGACGCGGGCGGAGCCGTTGTTGGCGATGTACACATGCTTGCCGTCGCGGGCCACGGCGACGCCCTCGGGCGCGGTGCCGGCGGGCACGGTGGCGATGACCTTGTTGCTGCGGGCGTTGATGACCGAGAGCGTGTTGTCGAGCTGGTTGGTGACATACACACGGCCGGTGTCGGCGGGACCGGCGGCCGCCGAAGGCGCCGGGGCCGGCTTCGTACACGACGCGAGCAGGACCGCCGCGCCGACCGCGAATACCGGCCGCAGCCGCCCGGCCCGTCGCCTTCGGCCGGTACGGGAACGGCCTTCCAGAGGGTGAGACATCTCGCCTCCTGCGTGCGTCGCGGGGGTTCGGTCGCTGTGCGGGGCGGGCGGCCCGTGGCCGGTCCGGCCACGGATGCTCAGGCGAGGAGGCCGCGTGCGTAGTAGTCGTTCTTGTCCCGGACGCCGGGCAGGGCGAAGAAGTAACCACCGCCCCGGGGGCTGATGTACGGCACCAGGGCCTCCTCCTCCAGCCGTGTCTGCATGGCGATGTAGGTGTTGAGTTCGCGCTGGAAGCAGACGAACGCGTGTCCCATGTCCAGCTCCGGCACATTGGGACTGCGGTCGTAGTCGTAGCTGCGACGCAGGATGCTGCTGGTCGACGCGGTCTCCGGGGTCTGGGGATTGGCCAGCCGGATATGGGAGTCCAGCGGGGTGATCAGCCCCTGAGGGTCATTGGTGTAGACGGGGTCGAGGAGATCCGAGGCGTTCTCGGACACCGCGTACATCGGGGCGCCGCTCGCCTTGCGGCGGCCGAAGATCCGTTCCTGCTGCGCGACAGGCACCTTCTGCCAGGCCTCGACCTGGAAATGGACGATACGGACCACGTGATAGGTGCCGCCGGCCGCCCAGGCCGGTTCATCGGTGTGCGGCTGTGTCCAGACCACTTGGTTCACCTGGGCGGGGTCATGGAGGTCCGGGTTGGCGATGCCGTCCTTGAAGCCGAACCAGTCGCGCCGGACACCTTCCGGGCGCGGCGGATTGCGCTGGCCGTCGATACGCCAGCGCAGCTTCATCGCACCCGTGGTGTGGGTCAGGAGGTCGATCAGCGCGTGCACGGTGTTGTCACGGTGGTCGGCGCACAACTGGATGAGCAGATCGCCGTTGCTCAGAGCGGGGTCGAGATCATCGTGACGGAACGGCCGCATGGTGATGAGCTGGACCGGCTTGCGCCCGCTCAGGCCGTAGCGCCCGTCGAAGAGCGAGGCCCCGGCTCCGACCGTCACGGTCAGATTGTTGGCCGGGATCCTCGGCCCGAGGATCCCGCTGTCGGAAGGCGCCGAATTCGCTGACACCGCCGGAGGTCTCCCGCCCGAGGTGAGGAAGCGGGCCCGCTCGGTCAGGGTGACGAAGAGCCTGGTGAGTTCGGCCCGGTTCGGGACGGTCACATCACAGGCCAGGAAGATGGCGTCCTGCTGGGGAGGCGTGGCGATACCGGCCTGGTGCCGGCCGAAGAACGGGACGGTGTCGGCGCCCGCCCTGCGCGCGTCCGCGGTCGCTTCGCTGCCCAGGAGGCCGCCGCCGACCGCCCCGGCGACTCCGGCCGCCGTGCCGTGCAGAAAGGACCGACGGCCCAGGGACGCCGTCGGACACCCGCCGCTCCACTCCTCGTCCTGGGCCAGGCGTCGTTCCTCAGTCATGGTTTCCCTCTCGGAAGGAGCCCGGTGACCTGTCTGTACGCGTGTGCCGTGGGCCGGCCGCCGGAGCGGCGCCCGAACGCCGGGGAAAAGTCCCGGTAGAGAAAATTGTAGGCGCGCCGTGTGATCGCGCCACTCCGGTGAGTGAGTGCGGCGGTCCGGCGCTCCCGCTCTCCCGATGCCTCGCGGAGTAGTGTGAAGGTAGTGCGGGCATGCCGCCGTCGGCTGTTCTGCCCGGGGGTCACCTCGACGGCCGACAGGTCGTCGACGCGGCCATCTGGGAGGCGTGATCACACATGATCGCGGCCGATGAACCGGCTGTACGGACACAGGGGTCCGCAGGTGTACGCGCGGCCCCGGAACCACTGTCCCGGGCTCGCGCCGGTGAGTCCGCGGAGCGCCGGCCCCGGGCCGGGAGCGTCGTCACGAGGGAAACGGGTGGAGCAACGACGTATGTCCGCGGCAGACGAGTCCTCACAGACCCCGGTCGGAGCAATCGGCAGAGTCACCGTTCCGATCCCGGCCGACGGGCCCGGTGAGGTCCTGGTGTCCGTAAGGGGCGGGTCCGAGGCCTACGCGGCCTGGGCGGACCGTCCGATCGGCAGGAATCTCCGCGTGATCGTCGTCGAGTCCATTTCGGCGCGATCGGTGATCGTGGAGCCGTTCCCCGCCTGAACCACGAGAACGACGTAGTACGACAGGAGTCCGTCATGCTGTTCTGGCATGTTCCCGCGCCCAACGAGGCAATGCTCATATCCGGCTCCAAACGCCAGGCCCAGGACACCCAGTTCCGGATCGTCACCGGACACGGAAGCTTTGTCCTCCCCGTGAAGCAGAAGGCCCGCATGCTGTCCCTGGCTCTGCGCGAGGCGGAGATCGTCGAGGACTGCGTCACCCAGCAGGGAATCCGGCTCCGGGTCCGCGCGGTGTCCGTGTTCAAGGTCGGCGACGACGCCGTGTCGATCGCCAATGCCGCCCGGCGGTTTCTCGCGGAGCAGGAACGTATGGAAGAGCTGGTGGGCCGGATCTTCGCCGGTCACCTCCGTTCCATCATCGGCGGTCTGACCGTCGAACAGATCATCCGCGAGCGCGACCGGGTCGCCCAGGAAGTGAAACAGGGCAGCCACAGCGAGATGGAGAAACTCGGCATCGTCGTGGACGCGCTGCAGATCCAGGAGATCGACGACACGACCGGCTACATCGACAATCTGGCCGCGCCGCACGCGGCCGCGGTCGCCAGCCAGGCGCGTATCGCGCAGGCCAAGGCGGACCAGGAGGCCGCCGAACGCGAGCAGCAGGCAGCCGCGCTCAAGGCCGAGTACGAGCGGGACACCTCGATCAAGCGGGCCGGCTTCCACGCCGAGACGGAGCAGGTCAACGCGCGCGCCGCGCAGGCGGGACCGCTGGCCGAGGCCAGGGCCTCCCAGGAGACGATCGAGGAGCGGACGGCACTGGCCCGGCGCCAGGCGCTGCTCGCCGCGCAGCGGCTGGAGGCCGAGGTCAGGCGTCCGGCGGACGCCGAGGCGTACCGGCAGCGCACGCTGGCGGAAGCGGCCCGTGACCGGGCCAAGTTCGAGGCGGACGGCGGCGCGTACAAGGAACGGACCATCGCCCAGGCGCAGGCCGACGCGAACACCGCCCGCGCCGCGTCCCTGAAGGACGGCAACCAGGAACTCATCGCGGCCAACCGCATCGTGGAGAATCTGCCGGCGCTGGCCGAGGCGGCGGCCCGGGGCATGTCCGGTGCGCATCTGACGGTCCTCAACGGCACCGACGGCGTGAACGACGTGGCGGCCGGTCTGGTGGGCCAGGGGATGGCCATCCTCGACTCGCTCAAACACGGGACGGGCACGCCCGGTACGCCGTCGAGTGTGAACGGAAAGGCGGCCCTCCGCGTCACGGAGTCCTCGTGACAGTCCTTGTGACGGCACGCCGACGGCGCTCGGTCAGTTGTCAGTTGCCCCGCGAGGCGACCATCCCGATGGTGATCAGGCCCAGCACCACCCATCCGAACCAGAGCCAGCCGTTGCTGCCGAGCGCCGCCGTGTAGGCCGTCACCACCACCAGCGCACCGACGGTCACCACACCCATGGTCTTCGTGGATCCGGACATGTCTGTCCTCCTCCCGGCCGGGGCGGTGAAGGCCGTCGTCGCCCGTGAAGGCCATACTCACCCGTGACGGCCGGTTCGCGCTACCGGCTCCGGGCCTGGAGCGAGGCGAGATAGTCGTTGTACGCCGTCAGCTCCTTGTCGCCGTCCCGGTCGGCCGCCCGGTCCGAGCGCTTCGCCTGCCGCTGCTCCGAGCGGTACCACTGATGGACCAGGGCGATCAGGACCAGCACGGAGGGGATCTCACTGAACGCCCAGGCGATGCCGCCTGCCGCGTTCTGGTCCGTCAGGGCGTCGATGGCGAGCGAGGCCGGAGGATTCCGGTACGCGTCGACCATCGGCTCGCTCGCCATCATCAGCGCGATGCCGAAGAAGGCGTGGAACGGCATGCCGGCGAAGAGCTCCAGCATCCGCATCAGATGGCCGGGCCGGTGCGGTCCCGGGTCCACGCCCATGATCGGCCAGAAGAAGATCAGGCCGACCGCGAGGAAGTGCACCATCATCGCGACATGCCCGGTCTTCGAACCCATGAGGAAGTCGAACAGCGGCGAGAAGTACAGCGCGTACAGACTCGCGATGAAGAGCGGAATGGTGAAGGCCGGATGCGTGATGATCCGTACGTACCGGCTGTGCAGCAGCACGAGCAGCAGCTCACGCGGGCCCTTGCGGCCACGGCCGGCGACCGGCAGCGCCCGCAGCGCCAGCGTCACCGGGGCGCCGAGCAGCAGCAGGATGGGGGAGACCATGCTGATCACCATGTGCTGGACCATGTGCACGCTGAACATGACCATGCCGTAGTCGTTCAGCCCGGTGCACATCACCAGCGCCACGGTCAGCACACCGAGGGTGAACGCGACGGTACGGCCGGCCGGCCAGCCGTCGCCGCGCCTGCGCAGCCGCACCACGCCCCAGCCGTAGAGGGCCAGCGCCAGCAGACAGCCGAACAGGAAGAAGAGGTCCGGAGAGTATTCCAGCGCCCGTCCCAGCGTGAACGGCGGCAGATCCATCGTCATGCCGTGCCCGCTGTGATCCATCCGTGCGCTCCCGGGGACGTCCTGAGGTGTACCGGCCTGATTCCTGCCGTGTTGTCCGCACCAGACTAGAACCGCCCCCGGACGCCGGAGCGACCGGGGGCGGTTCGCCGGTCGCGGGACCGGAGACCGGTGAGGGTCAGAGGACGCACTCCGCCTCGGCGTAACGCTCGGCGGGCACCGTCTTGAGCGTCTCCACGGCCTCGGCGAGCGGAACCATCACGATGTCCGTGCCGCGCAGCGCCGTCAGCATGCCGAACTCGCCGCGGTGCGCCGCCTCGACCGCGTGCCAGCCGAAGCGGGTGGCGAGGACCCTGTCGTACGCGGTCGGGGTGCCACCGCGCTGGACATGGCCGAGTATCACCGGCCTGGCCTCCTTGCCGAGCCGCTCCTCCAGCTCGACCGAGAGCTGCCGGGCCACGCCCGCGAAGCGCTCGTGGCCGTACATGTCCTTGCCGCCCTCGTCGAACTCCATCGACCCCTCGCGCGGCTTGGCGCCCTCCGCCACCACCACGATCGCGAACCGCTTGCCGGCCGAGAACCGCTTGCCGACCAGCGTCGCCAGCTCACCGATGTCGAAGGGCCGCTCCGGCACGACGATCGCGTGGGCGCCGGCGGCCATGCCGGAGTGCAGGGCGATCCAGCCGGTGTGCCGGCCCATGACCTCGACGATCAGCACCCGCTGGTGGGACTCGGCGGTGGTCTTCAGCCGGTCGAGCGCGTCCGTCGCGACCCCGACGGCCGTGTCGAATCCGAAGGTCACATCGGTCGAGGGGATGTCGTTGTCGATGGTCTTCGGCACGCCGACGATCGGCAGCCCGGCCTCGGAGAGCAGGTGCGCGGCCTTGAGTGTGCCCTCGCCACCGATCGGGATGATCGCGTCAAGACCCAGATCGGCCACATGACCCCTGGCCCGCTCCACGCCGTCCCGCAGATGCGCGGGCTGCACCCGGGACGAGCCGAGAATGGTGCCGCCGCGGGCGAGGATGCCGGCGACCGCGTCCAGGTCGAGCTTGCGGTAGTCGCACTCCAGGAGGCCCTTCCAGCCGTCGTGGAAGCCGATCACCTCGTCGCCGTGGTCGACGACGGCGCGGTGCACGACGGACCTGATCACGGCGTTGAGGCCGGGGCAGTCGCCGCCTGAGGTGAGCACACCAATTCGCATTGCCCGGAATACCTTTGCAAAGTGGGCCGACGGCCGGACACCGTCGTCCGGCCAGATCGCCGCCACCCTACCGGCGTGTGGCGGCGGGACCGAACCCGGCGTCCGACTGCTGGACATGCCCCGGAGGGCGTCAGGCGGGCTGGACCGCCGCGGCGACCCGCTCGGCGCGCAGCGCCTCGTACCAGCGGTCGTCCGTCGGCGGCAGCGCGTTCACATCGAGGGCCAGCTTCAGCAGCAGGTCCGCGATCTGCGGATTGCGCGCCATGACCGGACCGTGCATGTACGTACCGAAGACGGTGTCGTTGTACGCGCCCTCGGTGCCGTCCCCCGTGCCGTTGCCGCGGCCCAGCTTGACCTTGGCGAACGGCCGCGCCGTCGGGCCGAGATGCGTGATGCCCTGGTGGTTCTCGAAGCCGGTGAGCTGCGGCAGGTTCAGCCGCGGATCGATGTCGGCCAGTACGTCACCGACGCACCGCTCACCCTCGCCGCGGGTGGAGACCACGTCGAGCAGCCCGAGGCCCGCCTCGCGCTCGCCCAGGTCATTGATGAACTCGTGGCCGAGGATCTGGTATCCGGCGCAGACCGAGAACACGATCGCGCCGTTGGAGACGGCCCGGCTGAGCCCGCCGTCACGGCGCAGCCGCTCCGCGGCCAGCCGCTGCGGCCGGTCCTCACCGCCGCCGATCAGGTAGATGTCGCCGGACGTCGGCACCGGCTGGTCGCTGCGCACATCCACCCGGGTGACGTTCAGGCCGCGCTGCCGGGCCCGGCGCTCCACCACCAGGGCGTTGCCCTGGTCCCCGTAAGTGCTCAGCAGGTCCGGGTAGATCCACACCAGCCGCAGACCGTTGTCACTCATGTTCGCTCGTCTTTCAGAGGAATTCGTCATGGGTCCGTGTGCTCTCTAGTTGCCCACGCGCCGGCGCAGATCCTGGAACGAGGTGTAGTTGGCGATCGCCTCGATCCGTCCGGGCGGCGCCATCTGCACCGCTTCGTCGGGGGTCTCGCAGACGCGGAAGTCCAGGCCGGCGACTTCGAGGCGCACGGCGAGGTCCAGCTTGCGGTCGCCGATGACGAAGATCGGATGGCCGGCCAGCCGGGTGTAGTCGACGTCCCACAGCCACGAGGTGTCCGTGCCGTCCGCGCCGCGGGCGTTGACGGCGAGGATGACCGGGGTCGGCGGCGGATCGATGAGCGAGAACGTCTCCAGCCAGCCCGCCGGGTTCTTGGCGAGCAGCAGCCGCAGGTCACGGCCGAGGAAGGACACCACGTCGTACCGGCCGGCCACGGCCTGCACCTGGTACATCCGCTCCAGCGCCACCTGCGGGGGCACCCCGAAGGTCGCCGCGACGGCGGCCGAGGTGGCCGCGTTCGCCTTGTTGGCGCGGCCGGGAAGCTGGAGATGGATCGGCCAGGCCGAGCCGTGCGGGTCGAGGACATGGTCGCCGTGGAGGGCCCAGCTCGGCGCGGGTCTGCGGAAACCGCACTCGCCGCAGAACCAGTCGTCGCCGGGGCGCTGCATCACACCGCCGCAGGAGGGGCAGGACCAGGCGTCGTCCTTCCACTCCTGGCCCGCCGCCACCCAGACCACATTGGGCGAGGAGGAGGCGGCCCAGACGATCAGCGGGTCGTCCGCGTTGGCGATGACGACGGCCTTCGTACCGGCCAGCCCCTCGCGCCACTTCTCCGCGAGCATGCGGGTCTCCGCGGCGCGGTCGAGCTGGTCGCGGGAGAGATTGAGCAGCGCGATCGCCTTGGGCGTGGTGTCGCGTGCCACCCCGGCGAGGTACTTCTCGTCCACCTCGATGACGCCGTACTTGGCGTCGGAACCGCCCGCGAGGGCCGAGGTGATACCGGCCGGCATATTGGCGCCGAGAGCGTTGGACACCACGGGGCCGGCCGCCCGCAGGGCCTCGGCGATCAGCCGCGTCGTGGTGGTTTTGCCGTTGGTGGCGGAGACCAGGATGACGTCGAGATGCTGCGCCAGCCGCCCCAGCAGATCGGGGTCGAGTCTGAGCGCCACCTTGCCGCCGATCACCGATCCGCTGCCGCGCCCGGCGGCGCGGGACACCGCCGCCGCGGCCTTGCCCGCCGTCACGGCCAGCTTCGCTCGCGGCGACAGCGGCTCCGTGTTGCCTGACATCGTCCTTGGTCCTCCTCGCATCGGTCCGGGGTCAGCCTATCGAGATCCGGCCAGCGGCCCGCACCGCGGCACCGGGCAGAAGGCGGAGGTCACCCCGGACCGTACCCTGACCGTCATGCGAAACCGTCCGATCCCCGGCAGTACCGGGCGAGTACGAGCCATGAGAATGCTTGGTGATCCGGTGCTCCACGCCCCCGCCGAGCCCGTCACGGACTTCGGTCCCGACCTGGCCGCACTGGTCGAAGATCTGTTCGCGACCATGTACGCCAACCGGGGTGTGGGGCTCGCCGCGAACCAGATCGGTGTGCCTCTGAGGGTGTTCGTATACGACTGTCCCGACGACGAGGACGTCCGTCATCTCGGACACCTCGTCAACGCGCGGCTGACCGAGGCGGACGGCATCTCCCTGCGGGGCCCCGAGGGCTGTCTCTCGCTGCCGGGCATCGAGGCGGGGACGGAGCGGTTCGACCATGCCGCCGTGGACGGCTTCACGGTGGACGGAGAGCCGGTACGGGTCGACGGCTCGGGCTTCTTCGCGCGCTGCCTCCAGCACGAATGCGACCACCTGGAGGGCCTGGTCTATCCCGACCGGCTGACCGGATGGCGCAGGTCCAGGGCGCTGCGGGCCGCGCGCCGGGCGCCCTGGACCACCGCCGCTCCGTAGACCGCCCCCGGTGCACGCCGCGCGGGGACCGCTCAGAACCCCGGCCCGCCGGCCCGGTCGCTGACCCCGGCCAGCCGGCCCCACAGCAGATCCGCCAGGCTGCGCACCAACTGCTCACGTGAGCAGGGACGTTCACCCAGCCACCAGTCACCGGCCGCGTGCATCATGCCGACGATGCCATGGCCCCAGACCCGGGCGAGCTGCTCGCTGCCCGGTCCGAGGTCGACCCGCTCCTCGATGACTTTGGCGAGTTCCTCCCCCAGGCGGCGCAGCAGCGGGGCCGAGTGGCGGCCCACATCGAAGCCCTGTTCCGGCAGTTGGGTGTCTTCGGCCGGATGCATCAGGAAGCGGTAGACCTGGGGGCTCGCCTCGATCGCGGCGAGATAGGTGTCGAGGGTCGCCTCGACCCGCTCGCGCCGCTCGGCCGGTGCGTCGAGCGCCGCCCGCAGCGCGGTGAGCAGCGCGTCCGTGTGGCGTTTGGCGAGCGCCCGGTACAGCCCGCCCTTGTCACCGAAGTGACGGTAGAGAATCGGCTTGGTGATGCCCGCCTCGGCGGCGATGGCGTTCATGGAGGCGTGCGGGCCGTCCCGCAGGACCACCCGGTCCGCGGCTTCCAGGAGCTGGCGCCGCCGCTGCCGCGCCGATCTCTGCTGCTCGGCCTGTTGTGTCGTCTCCATGGAGTGTCTCCCCGCCCGTGCGATTGCGTGACGCCTGGGCAACGTAACACCCTGCCCGCTGCCAATGCTGATCATCCCGTGGCCGGTTGACATCTCCTACTTGCGAGTAACAGACTGCCGTTACCGTAAGTAACACATGTAGGTGACGTAGTGCTGGAGGGCAACATGACCGGGTTCACGCTCGATCTCAACGACGACCAGAAGCAGATCCGGGACTGGCTCCACGGTTTTGCCGCCGACGTCATCCGCCCGGCCGCCGCCGAATGGGACGAGCGCGAGGAGACACCGTGGCCGGTCATCCAGGAGGCCGCGAAAGTCGGCATCTACTCCCTCGACTTCTACGCCCAGCAGTTCTTCGATCCGACGGGCCTCGGAATCCCGATGGTGATGGAGGAACTGTTCTGGGGCGACGCGGGCATCGCCCTGTCGATCGTCGGTACCGGCCTCGCGGCCGTCGGCGTCCTCGCCAACGGCACCGACGAGCAGATCGGCACCTGGATACCGCAGATGTACGGCGACGCAGGTGATGTGAAGGTGGCGGCCTTCTGCTCCTCCGAACCCGACGCGGGCTCCGACGTGGCGGCCATGCGGACCCGCGCGGTGTACGACGAGGCGAAGGACGAGTGGGTGCTCAACGGCACCAAGACCTGGGCGACCAACGGCGGTATCGCCCATGTCCATGTCGTGGTCGCCGTCGTCGACGCCCGGCTGGGCTCGAAGGGCCATGCCTCCTTCATCGTCCCGCCCGCCACGCCCGGCCTCTCGCAGGGCCAGAAGTTCAAGAAGCACGGCATCCGCGCCTCCCACACGGCCGAGGTCGTCCTGGAGGACGTCCGGGTCCCCGGCCACTGCCTGCTCGGCGGCAGGGAGAAGCTCGACGAACGCCTCGCCCGCGCCCGCGAGCGGGCGGCGGCCCCCGGCGGTGAGCGGGTGAAGAACGCGGCCATGGCCACCTTCGAGGCGTCCCGCCCGGCGGTCGGCGCGATGGCGGTCGGCACCGCCCGCGCGGCGTACGAGGTCGCGCTCGACTACGCCAGGACCCGCAGCCAGTTCGGCCGCCCGATCATCGACAACCAGGGCATCGCGTTCGAGCTCGCCGACATGCGGACGCGGATCGACGCGGCCCGGCTGCTGGTGTGGCGGGCCTCCTGGATGGCCGCGACGGGCAAGCCCTTCACCTCGGCGGAGGGCTCCATGTCCAAGCTCTACGCCGGCGAGACCGCGAAGAAGGTCACCGCCCAGGCGGTGCAGATACTCGGCGGCAACGGCTTCACCCGTGAATACCCCGTCGAACGCATGCACAGGGACGCGGCGATCTACACGATCTTCGAGGGCACCAGCGAGATCCAGCGGCTGGTGATCGCACGCACCCTGTCGGGCATGCCCATTCGATAGCGGCGCCCGGCGGCGCGGCGCTGACAGAGACTCAGACGTTCGACGGGTGACCCGGGCCCCGCCCTCTCCCGGCACCCGACCGAGGACGACGCGCCCGCCCCCGGGGAGGGCGGGCGCGCTCCGGCCGGTCCGGCGGTCTCCGGTCAGCCGGGAAGCTGTGCCTCGATCGCCGCGACGACCCCGGGGTCCTCCGGCTCGGTACGCGGGCGGATCCGGGCGACCACCTCACCCTCCGGGGAGAGCAGGAACTTCTCGAAGTTCCACGCCACGTCCCCGGCCGTGCCCTCGGCGTCGGCGGTCTTGACCAGCTCCGCGTACAGGGGGTGCCGGCTCTCCCCGTTCACCTCCGTCTTCTCCAGCAGCGGGAAACTGACGCCGTAGGTCGCCGAGCAGAATGTCTGGATCTCTTCGGCGCTGCCGGGCTCCTGCCCCGCGAACTGATTGCAGGGCACGCCGAGAACGGTGAAGCCCCGGCCGGCGTACCGCTGCTGGAGCCGCTCCAGACCGGCGTACTGCGGAGTGAGGCCGCACTTGGACGCGACATTGACCAGCAGCACGGCCTTGCCCCGGTACGCGGCCAGGGAGGCGGGCTCACCGGTGAGGGTGCGCAGCGGAATGTCGTACAGGCTCATCAAGGTCTCCTCGGTGACGACGCTCTCGGGCCCATTGTGGACCCGTGGACCCGGCCGGCCGAAAGGTGTCCGGAGGGCCTACGCGCCGTCGCCGTGCCGCCGGAACAGTCCCTCCTGCACCACCGAGACCAGCAGCCGGCCCTCCCGGTCGTAGATCCGGCCGCGCGCCAGACCCCGCCCGCCCGTCGCGATCGGCGACTCCTGGTCGTACAGGAACCACTCGTCCGTACGGAACGGGCGGTGGAACCACATGGCGTGGTCGAGCGACGCCATGTCGAAGCCCCGAGGCCCCCACAGCGGTTCCACCGGGATACGGACCGCGTCCAGCAGCGTCATGTCGCTCGCGTACGTCAGCGCGCAGGTGTGCACCAGCGGGTCGTCGCCCAGCGGGCCCACCGCGCGCATCCACACCGCGCTGCGCGGGTCGGCGTCCTTGATCTCCTCCTGGGTCCAGCGCAGCCGGTCCACGTAGCGGATGTCGAAGGGCTGGCGCCTGGCCATCCGCTCCAGGGACTGCGGCAGCAGACCGAGGTGCTCGCGCACCTCGTCGGCGACCGTGGGCAGCGTCTCGGGGTCGGGGAAGTCGAGCCGGGGCGGGAGCTGGTGCTCCAGGCCCCCTCCCTCAGGACGGTGGAAGGAGGCCGTCAGATTGAAGATCGTGCGGCCCTGCTGGACGGCGCCGACCCGGCGGGTGGTGAACGACCGTCCGTCCCTGACCCGCTCCACCTGATAGACGATCGGGACACCCGGCCGTCCCGGCCGCAGGAAGTACGCGTGCAGCGAATGGACCGGGCGGTCCCCGTCGGTGGTGCGGCCGGCCGCGACCAGGGCCTGGCCCGCCACCTGACCGCCGAAGACCCGTTGCAGGGACTCCTCGGGACTGCGGCCGCGGAAGATGTCGACCTCGATCCGCTCCAGGTCGAGGAGATCGACCAGCCGCTCTGCGGGATTGGTCATGGCGCGGTGTCCTCCTGTCTCAGCGCGTCCCGGCGGATGTCAGAGCTGGCCGACGTCCGTGACCCGGACGACGGCGCGGCCCTCCTCGTCGGAGGCCGCGAGATCGACCTCCGCGCTGATGCCCCAGTCGTGGTCGCCCTTCGGGTCGGCGAAGGTCTGCCGGACCCGCCACAGGCCGTGTTCCGGGTCCTCCTCGATGGCGAGCAGCTTCGGGCCACGGGCATCGGGACCGGTGCCCAGGTCCTCGTACTCGTCCCAGTACGCGTCCATCGCCTCACCCCAGGCGTCCGCGTCCCAGCCCGACTCGGCGTCCATCTCGCCGAGTTCGCCGACCTTGTCCAGGGCGGCCAGCTCGACCCGGCGGAACATCGCGTTGCGGACAAGCACCCGGAAGGCGCGGGCATTGGCCGTGACCGGCCTGACCTGGTCGGCCTTCTCCTGGGCCTGCTCGGCGGTCTCCACCTCGGGGTTGGCGAGCTGCTCCCACTCGTCGAGCAGACTGGAGTCGACCTGACGGACCATCTCACCGAGCCACGCGGTGAGATCCTCCAGATCCTCCGACTTGAGGTCGTCCGGAATGGTGTGTTCCAGCGCCTTGTACGCGCCTGCCAGATAGCGCAGCACAATGCCCTCGGTGCGGGCCAGCTCGTAGAAGGACGTGAACTCGGTGAAGGACAGCGCCCGTTCGTACATGTCACGGATCACCGACTTGGGGGAGACCGGGTGGTCACCGACCCAGGGATGGCTGGTGCGGTACGTGTTGTAGGCGTGCACCAGCAGCTCTTCGAGGGGCTTCGGATATGAGACGTCCTGGAGCCGCTCCATCCGCTCCTCGTACTCGACACCGTCCGCCTTCATCGCCGCGACCGCCTCGCCGCGCGCCTTGTTCTGCTGCGCGGCGAGGATCTGCCGGGGATCGTCCAGCGTGGACTCCACCACGGAGACCATGTCCAGCGCGTACGACGGTGATTCGGGGTCCAGCAGCTCGAAGGAGGCCAGGGCGAAGGTGGACAGCGGCTGGTTGAGCGCGAAGTCCTGCTGGAGATCGACGGTGAGCCGGACGATACGGCCCTCCGCGTCCGGGGTCTCCAGGCGCTCCACCACTCCGCCGTCCAGCAGCGAGCGGTAGATTGCGATGGCCCGCCGGATGTGCCGTAGCTGCTGCTTGCGCGGCTCGTGATTGTCCTCCAGCAGATGGCGCATCGCCTCGAAGGCGTTGCCCGGCCGCGCGATCACCGACAGCAGCATGGTGTGGGTGACCCGGAAGCGGGACGTCAGCGGCTCGGGATCGGAGGCGATGAGCTTCTCGAAGGTGGTGTCCGACCAGGCGACAAACCCTTCGGGGGCCTTCTTGCGCACCACCTTGCGGCGCTTCTTGGGGTCGTCGCCGGCCTTCGCGAGCGCCTTCTCGTTCTCCACGACATGCTCCGGCGCCTGCGCGACGACCAGGCCGGCCGTGTCGAATCCCGCACGTCCCGCGCGGCCCGCGATCTGGTGGAACTCCCGCGCGCGCAGGGTGCGCACCCGGTTGCCGTCGTACTTGGTGAGCGCGGTGAACAGCACGGTGCGGATGGGTACGTTGACACCGACGCCGAGGGTGTCCGTGCCGCAGATGACCTTCAGCAGACCGGCCTGGGCGAGCTTCTCCACCAGCCGGCGGTACTTGGGCAGCATGCCCGCGTGATGCACCCCGATACCGTGCCGTACATAACGGGACAGATTGCGGCCGAACTTGGTGGTGAAACGGAAGTTGCCGATCAGATCGGCGATCCGGTCCTTCTCCTCGCGCGTGCACATGTTGATGCTCATCAGGGACTGCGCCCGTTCGACGGCCGCGGCCTGGGTGAAGTGCACGATGTAGACCGGCGCCTGCCTGGTCTCCAGCAGTTCGGTCAGTGTCTCGGTGATCGGGGTGAGACGGTACTCGTACGACAGCGGGACGGGGCGCGTCGCGGACCGTACGACGGACGTCGGCCGGCCCGTGCGGCGGGTGAGGTCCTCCTCGAAGCGGGAGACATCACCGAGCGTCGCCGACATCAGCACGAACTGGGCCTGCGGCAGCTCCAGGATCGGGATCTGCCAGGCCCAGCCCCGGTCCGGCTCCGCGTAGAAATGGAACTCGTCCATCACGACCTGGCCGATATCGGCGTACTTGCCGTCACGCAGCGCGATGGACGCCAGCACCTCCGCGGTACAGCAGATGACCGGTGCGTCGGCGTTGACGGAGGCGTCGCCGGTCAGCATGCCGACGTTCTCCGTGCCGAACAGCTTGCACAGGTCGAAGAACTTCTCCGAGACCAGCGCCTTGATCGGCGCGGTGTAGAAGGTGACCTTGTCCTGCGCCAGCGCCGTGAAGTGCGCACCCGCCGCGACCAGGCTCTTTCCCGAGCCGGTGGGGGTGGACAGGATCACATTGGCCCCGGAGACCACCTCGATCAGCGCCTCCTCCTGAGCCGGATAGAGCGTGATGCCCTGGCCCTCGGTCCAGGAGGAGAAGGCCTCGAAGAGGGCATCGGGGTCGGCGTCCGGCGGCAGCTGATCGATAAGGGTCACGCCCCCATCTTGCCTGTCTTCCGCACGGATCCGGGAACCGGACGACCGACCGAAGATCACGAACGGTACGCTGCCTCGTCAACTGAGCTTCACCACAACTGCAATGGGGCGGGTACGACCATGATGGGACCGGCACACTCTCTGTCTGGGGCAGCGGCCTGGCTGGGGGTGGGCGCCGCGGCGGCTGCCGCCGGCCACGCCATGCCCTGGCCGGTCCTGGTCGTCGGGGCCCTGATCTGTGCGGGTGCCGCCCTCGCTCCCGACCTCGATCACAAGGCGGCGACGATCTCCCGGGCGTTCGGCCCGGTCTCGAAGCGCATGTGCGAGATCGTCGACAAGCTGTCGTACGCCGTCTACAAGGCGACCAAGAAGCCGGGCGACCCACGCCGCAGCGGCGGCCACCGCACACTGACCCACACCTGGCTCTGGGCGGTCGCGGTCGGCGGCGGCGCGTCGCTGCTGGCGATCACCGGCGGGCGCTGGGCGGTGCTCGGCATCCTCTTCGTGCATCTTGTGCTCGCCGTGGAGGGCCTGCTGTGGCGGGCCGCGCGGGTCTCCAGCGATGTGCTCGTCTGGCTGCTCGGAGCGACCAGCGCCTGGAATCTGGCCGGCGTGCTGGACCAGCCGGGCAACGGCTCGAACTGGCTGTTCACCGGCCCCGGCCAGGAGTACCTCTGGCTGGGCCTGCCGATAGTCCTGGGCGCTCTGGTCCATGACATCGGCGACGCGCTGACCGTCTCCGGCTGCCCGATCCTGTGGCCCATACCGCTGGGCCGCAAGCGCTGGTACCCGCTCGGCCCGCCGAAGTTCATGCGCTTCAGGGCCGGTGCCTGGGTGGAGCTGAAGGTACTGATGCCGGCGTTCATGCTGCTCGGCGGAGTGGGCGGGGCGGCCGCTCTCGGCTTCATCTGAGCGCCGCGCCCGGCGCGCCAGGGACTCGGGCCGGTGGCGGTTTCCGCGTCACCGGCCGGCTGAACCCGGACGAGGCCCCCGTACCCGTCCGGGCTCCGTCGCACCCGCCGGGCTCAGCCGTGCCAGGACCGCCACAGCGCGGCATACGCGCCGTCCGCCGCCACCAGTTCGTCATGGCTGCCCAGCTCGCTGATCCTGCCGTCCTCGACCACCGCGATCACATCCGCGTCATGCGCGGTGTGCAGCCGGTGCGCGATCGCCACCACCGTACGGCCGTCCAGCACCCGGGCCAGCGAGCGCTCCAGATGCCGGGCCGCGCGCGGGTCCAGCAACGAGGTCGCCTCGTCCAGCACCAGGGTGTGCGGATCCGCGAGAACCAGCCGGGCCAGGGCGATCTGCTGGGCCTGGGCCGGGGTCAGCGCCGCACCACCGGAGCCGACCCCGGTGTCCAGCCCCTTGGCCAGGGCCCGCGCCCAGCCGTCCGCGTCGACGGCGCCGAGCGCGGCCCACAGCTCGGCGTCCGCCGCGCCCGCGCGGGCCAGCCGCAGATTGTCGCGCAGCGAACCCACGAACACATGGTGCTCCTGATTGACCAGGGCGACATGCTCCCGCACCCGCTCCGCAGGCATCCGGGACAACTCCGCGCCGCCGAGAGTGACATGGCCCTGTCGCGGCCCGTAGATGCCCGCGAGCAGCCGGCCCAGCGTCGACTTTCCGGCACCGGAGGGGCCCACCAGCGCGAGCCGGGTACCGGGGCTCACGTCCAGCGTCACCCGGTGCAGCACGTCGACGCCCTCGCGGTAGCCGAAACGCACCTGGTCCGCGCTGACGTCCCGGCCGTCGGGGACGACCGACTCGTCGCCCGCGGCGGGCTCGATGTCCCGCACCCCGACCAGCCGCGCGATGGACACCTGGGCCACCTGGAGCTCGTCGTACCAGCGCAGGATGAGACCGACCGGTTCCACCAGCATCTGGGCGAACAGCGCGCCCGTGGTGAGCTGCCCGACGGTGATCCAGCCCTGGAGGGCGAAGGAGCCGCCCAGCACCAGGACGGCCAGGAAGATCGTCGTATGGGTGAGGTTGACGGTCGGGAACAACACCGAACGGAGCCAGAGTGTGTACCGCTCCCAGGCCGTCCATTCCTTGACACGCTGCTCCGACAGCGCGACCCGGCGCTCGCCCAGACGGTGCGCCTCCACGGTCCGTCCGGCGTCGACGGTCTCGGCGAGCATGGCCGCGACCGCCGCGTATCCGGCGGCCTCCGAGCGGTACGCGGACGCCGCCCGCTTGAAGTACCAGCGGCATCCGATCACCAGCACCGGCAGTGCCAGCAGTACCGCGAGCGCCAGCGGCGGCGCGGTGACGGTCAGCGCGCCGAGCAGCAGCAGCACCCAGACGAGACCGATCGCGAGCTGCGGCACCGCCTCGCGCATGGCGTTCGCCAGCCGGTCGATGTCGGTGGTGATGCGGGACAGCAGATCGCCGGTGCCGGCCCGCTCCAGCACGCCGGGCGGCAGCCCGACGGCCCTGACGAGGAAGTCCTCGCGCAGATCCGCGAGCATCTCCTCGCCGAGCATCGCGCCCCGCAGCCGCACCAGCCGCGTGAACACCGTCTGGATCACCAGCGCGACCGCGAACACCGCGGCGGTGCGTTCCAGACGCAGCTCGCGCGCCCCGTCCGAGAGATCCTCGACGATGCCGCCGAGCAGGTACGGGCCGGTCATCGAGGCGACGACCGACACGGCGTTGACGGTGACGAGCAGGACGAACGCCTTGCGGTGCCGCCGCAGCAGCCCGGCCACATAGGCCCGCACGGTCGCGGGGCTGCCGACGGGCAGGGTCGTGGCCGACACCGGAGCCGCCGGGTCGTAGGCCGGTGGCGCGACGCCGATCATGCTGATTCCTCGATCTCTTCCCGTGCCCGCACTGCGGCCGGCGCCATCAATTCGTCTTCTCTCAGGGCCTGTTCCGGCTCGGTCTCACGTGTCACGACCGCCCGGTAGCCGGCGTCCCCGCGCAGCAGCTCACGGTGCGAACCGACCGCGGAGACCTGGCCCTCGTGCACGAACACCACGCGGTCGGCGCGGTCCAGCAGCAGTGGCGAGGAGGCGAACACCACCGTCGTACGGCCGCTCCGCAACTCCTTGACGCTCTCCGCGATCCGGGCCTCGGTGTGCGAGTCGACGGCGGACGTCGGCTCGTCGAGGACCAGCACCTCCGGGTCGGTGACCAGGGAACGCGCCAGCGCCAGCCGCTGCCGCTGGCCGCCGGACAGCGAGCGGCCGCGCTCCGTGATCCGGGACCGCATCGGGTCGCCGCTGCCGTCCACCGACGCCTGGACGAGCGCGTCGAGGACATCCCCGCACTGGGCTGCGGCCAGCGCCTTCGACGCGTCGACAGCGCCGGAGGCCGGCACATCCAGCAGCTCGGCCAGGGTGCCCGACAGCAGTACCGGGTCCTTGTCCTGGACGAGCACGCTCGCCCGGGCCGCGTCCAGCGGCAGATCGTCCAGCGCGACCCCGCCGAGCAGCACGGACGGGGATTTCTCCTCCTCGGCCGCATGACCGCCCAGACGCTCGGCGAGGCGCCCCGCCGCGTCCGGATCGCCGCACACCACGGCGGTCAGCAGCCCGGACGGGGCGAGCAGGCCGGTGGCGGGGTCGTACAGGTCGCCGGTCGGTCGGGCGTCGTCGAGCCCGCCGCGCTCGCTCTCGTACGAGGTCCGCTGGAGCGACAGCACCCGGGCCGCGCGCTTGGCCGAGGGCCGAGAGAAGGAGTACGCCATGGCGATCTCCTCGAAGTGCCGCAGGGGGAAGAGCATCAGGGTCACCGCGCTGTACACGGTCACCAGGCCGCCGACCTCGATACGTCCGTCCAGGGCGAGAGCGGCCCCGTACCAGACGACCGCGATCAGCAGGACGCCCGGCAGCAGGACCTGGACCGCGGAGATCAGTGACCACATCCGGGCGCTGCGGACGGCGGCCTCCCGCACGTCCTGCGAGGCGGCGCGGTAGCGGTCGAGGAACAGCTCCTCGCCACCGATGCCACGCAGCACCCGCAGCCCGGCGACGGTGTCCGAGGCCAGTTCGGTGGCCTTGCCGGCCTTCTCGCGCTGGATGTCGGCCCGCTGGGTGGCGCGCGGGAGCAGCGGCAGTACGGCAAGCGCGAGCACCGGCACACCGAGAGCGACCAGCCAGCCCAGCTCGGGCAGATAGACGACCAGGCCGACGCAGATCATCACGATGGCGATGGCGGCGGCGAGGAAACGCGAGAGCGCCTCCACGAACCAGCCGATCTTCTCGACATCGCCGGTGGAGACGGCGACCACCTCGCCGGCGGCCACCCGCTGGGTCAGCGCCGAGCCCAGCTCCGCGGTCTTACGGGCCAGCAGTTGCTGGACACGTGCGGCGGCCGTGATCCAGTTGGTGACGGCCGAGCGGTGCAGCATGGTGTCGCCGACGGAGATGGCGGCGCCGAACAGCGCGATAAGGCCGCCGGAGAGCGCGAGCCGGCCGCCGGAGCGGTCGATGACCGCCTGGACGGCGAGCCCGGCGCCCACCGAGAGGCCCGCGATACCGGTGAAGTGCAGCAGGCCCCAGGCGAGTGCCTTGAGCTGGCCGCCGAGTTGGTTGCGTCCGAGCCACAGCAGGAACCGTGGGCCCGACCGAGCATCGGGGATCCCTGGATCGGGATAGGGAAGGTCGCTAATCTGCATGATGTCCCATGACTCGTGGAGTGGCCCAAACCGTGCAAGGTTCACCTTCACGGACCGTCAGGGGCAATCGATTTTCTCCGCGGGCATCCAGATCGAGCCAGCCGGAATGAGCCGGACGGCAGACGTGACGCATCCCGTGCGCGGCGCGTGCGCCCCCGCGTATGGCCCTCCGCGCGTGCTACCTCGCCTCCGGCCCCACGTCGCCGGCCGCGGGGCCGGAGGCGGACGGGCACGGGACCGTCCCGGTGGCTGGTCAGTCGCCGGGAAGGGCCGCGCGCTCCGGCTCCGGCAGGGGCGCGGCGCCTTCCCCGGCAGCGCTCTCGCCGTCGGCGCGCGCCCGGTCGGCCCGGCTCTCCGGCTCCTCCTGGCCTTCTCGCTCGTCCTGCCGCCCGCCGGGGGCGCAGTGGCGTTCATGACCTCTGTCGACCAGAGTCGAAAGGAGACCGCCCAGCACCGCGCGCTGTTCGGTGGTCAAGGGGGCCAGGATGTCCTCGGCGGCTGACCTGCGCGCACCGCGCAGCGCTCGCAGGGTCGCCCGGCCCGTGTCGGTGAGCTCGATCCGCACGACCCGGCGGTTGGTGGGATCGGGGACGCGCCGCACCGCGCCGCTGCCCTCCAGCCCGTCGACCAGGCTGGTCACGGCGCGGGGCACCACTTCGAGCCGCTCCGCCAGGTCGGCCATGCGCGGCGGACGGTCGTAGAAGGCGACGGTGCGCAGCAGTCGCGCCTGCGCCGGGGTGATGCCGATCGGCTCCATCTGCCGCTTCTGGATGCGGTGGAGCCGGCGGGTCAGCCTGAGCAGTTGCTCGGCCAGCAGACCGTCGGCGTCGGGGTTGTCCATGCCGGAATAATATCAGGACAAGGGTCATTGTGAACATAGGTAACAATGAGCTAGGCTCTCTGAGACCTCCTGAGCCGGCCCCTTCCGTACCTCAGCCCGAGGCACCCGTCCGCCGAAGCCCTCGCTTCCGCGGAGCGCGTTGACGGTGCCGAATCCGCCGAATCCGTCGCACCTCTCGAAGGAGCTCATGAAACCCGAACCCTCCACATGGACACCGTCGCCCCGGCCGGACGGCCCGGGGCAGCCGGAGCCGCCCGCCCAGTTGCGGCGCATCTTCGGTCTCTTCCGCCCCTATCGCGGCCGGCTCGCCATTGTCGGACTGCTGGTGGGCGCCTCGTCGCTGGTCTCGGTCGCCTCGCCGTTCATGCTGCGCGAGGTCCTCGACACCGCGATACCGCAGGGCCGTACCGGACTGCTCAGTCTGCTCGCCCTCGGCATGATCCTCACCGCGGTCGTCAACGGTGTCTTCGGCGTGCTGCAGACACTGATCTCGACGACGGTCGGCCAGCGGGTCATGCACGATCTGCGCACCGGCGTGTACAGCCGGCTCCAGCGCATGCCGCTCGCGTTCTTCACCCGTACCAGGACGGGAGAGGTCCAGTCCCGCATAGCCAACGACATCGGCGGCATGCAGGCGACCGTGACCTCCACGGCGACCTCCCTGGTCTCCAACTTCACGGCCGTCATCGCCTCGGTGGTCGCGATGCTCGCGCTGGACTGGCGGCTCACCGCCGTCTCGATGGTCCTGCTTCCGCTGTTCGTCTGGATCAGCCGCAGGGTCGGCCGGGAGCGTAAGAAGATCACCACGGACCGGCAGCGGCAGATGGCCACGATGGCCGCCACCGTCACCGAATCGCTCTCGGTGAGCGGCATCCTTCTCGGCCGCACGATGGGCCGCGCCGACTCCCTCACCAGGTCCTTCTCGGACGAGTCCGAGCGGCTCGTCGACCTGGAGGTCCGCTCCAACATGGCGGGGCGGTGGCGGATGTCGGTGATCGGGATCGTCATGGCCGCCATGCCCGCCGTCATCTACTGGGCCGCGGGCCTTGTGCTGCACGCCAGGGGCAATGCCGTCTCCATCGGTACGCTCGTCGCGTTCGTCTCGCTCCAGCAGGGCCTCTTCCGGCCCGCCGTGAGCCTGCTCTCCACCGGGGTGCAGATGCAGACCTCGCTCGCGCTCTTCCAGCGCATCTTCGAATACCTCGATCTTCCCGTCACGATCACCGAGTCCCCCCGGCCGGTCAAGCTCGGCAAGGTCCGCGGCGAAGTGCGGTTCGAGTCCGTCGACTTCAGCTACGACGACAAGGACGCGCGGACGCTCAAGGGCATCGACCTCACCGTCCCGGCGGGTGGCAGCCTCGCCGTCGTGGGGCCCACGGGCTCCGGCAAGTCGACCCTCAGCTATCTCGTGCCCCGGCTCTACGACGTGACCGGCGGCCGGGTCCTGCTCGACGGCGTCGACGTACGGGAGCTGGAGTTCGACACCCTCGCCCGCGCCGTCGGTGTCGTGTCGCAGGAGACCTATCTCTTCCACGCGTCCGTGGCGGAGAATCTGCGCTTCGCCAAACCGGAGGCCACCGACGAGGAGATCCGGACGGCCGCCCGCGCCGCTCAGATCCACGACCACATAGCCTCACTTCCCGATGGCTACGACACGCTGGTCGGTGAGCGCGGATACCGGTTCTCCGGCGGCGAGAAGCAGCGGCTGGCGATCGCCAGGACCATCCTGCGTGACCCGCCCGTCCTGATCCTCGACGAGGCGACCAGTGCGCTGGACACCCGTACCGAGCATGCCGTGCAGCAGGCCATCGAGGCGCTCTCCCGGGGGCGCACCACGATCACCATCGCGCACCGGCTCTCCACCGTCAGGGACGCGGACCAGATCGTGGTCCTGGACGGTGGGCGGATCGCCGAGCGGGGCACCCATGACGAGCTGCTCCGGCAGGACGGCCGTTATGCCGCACTGGTCCGCAGGGACGGCCGGGCGGCGGGCGCGGACGCTCCGGGGGCTCCCGGCGACGGGGCAGGCGAGGGCGAATCGACGCCCGGCGACGACGTGACACCGGCTCAGGACCTGGCGCCGGCCGCGCCCTGAAACCCCGACAGGCTGGAGGAGGCCGGACGGCCGACCAGGACAACGAGGGCGCCGTATTCGATCGTGCGTGCGAGCGCGTCGAGGGGTGCTCGCTCTCCGTGTCCGGGGTTGCCGTCCGTCCGTATGCCTTCCGTGTCGCCGGGACCTCAGGTGCCGGGATCGGTGATCACCCCGGGTTAGCGTGCGCGCATGATGAACGAGCCTCCGCGAGCCAGGCCCAGGCGCAGACCCCGTCTGACCCGCCGTGGCCGACTCGTCCTGCTGATGAGCACCGCCCTGGTCGCCGGGGCCGCGGTGCTGGTCCCGGTGCTTCTGGTGGACGGCGACCCGCCCACAGTGGAACGGACAGCGCTGGTCGTCCCGGAGGGCCGGCGCGCCATTCAGGTGTACGCCGCCGTCGACAAGGCCCTGGGCGCGCCCCCGGGCGCCACCCAGAAGGCGGCGGTCGGCGCGCGGCTCAAACTGCCGCCTGCCGCCCGGGACAATCCCGAGGGCTATCTGTTCCCGGCGACCTATCCGATCAACTCCTCAACAACCCCGCGCAGCCTGCTGAGCTATATGGTCAACACCGCGAACCAGCGGTTCGGGGCCGAGCGCATCAGAGCAGGCGCCCAGCGCAACGGTGTGACCGTCTATCAGACGGTCACCATCGCCAGCATCGTGCAGGCCGAGGCCGAGACGGCGGCCGACATGGGCAAGGTCGCCAGGGTCGTGCACAACCGGCTCGCGCAGGGGATGCCGCTCCAGATGGACTCGACACTCAATTACGCGCTCAACCGCTCCACCCTGGACACCACCCAGCAGGACACAAAGATCAACAGTCCGTACAACACCTATGTCCGCAAGGGCCTGCCGCCCACGCCGATCGGGAACCCGGGGGAGGAGGCGATGAACGCGGCGATCGCTCCCGCGCAGGGGGACTGGCTGTACTTCGTGACCGTGGCGCCCGGCGACACACGCTTCACGAACAGCTATGAGGAGCATCAGAAGAACGTCGAGGAATTCAACGAGATCCGCAGGAGCTCGCCCGCTCCCGGCTGATCCGCGGACGTGATCCGCGGGCGGCACGCGGTCTCAGGCCGCAGCCGGTTCGCGCTCCAGCAGCCGCGTGATGTCCCGTACCGCCGTCCGTCCGGCCCGGTTGGCGCCGATCGTGGAGGCCGAAGGCCCGTACCCGACGAGATGGACACGTTCGTCCCGCACGGCCCGGGTCTCCTCGACCTTGATGCCGCCGCCGCGCTCACGCAGTCCCAGGGGTGCGAGATGGTCGACGGCCGCGCGGAACCCGGTGGCCCAGAGGATCGCATCGGCCCGCACCGTGCGTCCGTCGGCCCAGACCGCTCCGTCCGGTGTGATCCTGGCGAACATCGGCAGCCGGTCGAGCACCCCTTCCTCGCGGGCCCGTGCGATGGCCTCGTTCACCGGCAGACCGGTCACCGACACCACGCTCTCCGGCGGCAGACCCTGGCGTACCCGCTGGTCGACCAGGGCGACAGCGGCCCGCCCCTGCTCCTCGCCGAAGGGCCCCTCGCGGAAGACGGGCGGCCGGCGTGTCACCCAGGTCGTGTCCGCCGCCACCTTCGCGATCTCCATCAGATGCTGCGTACCGGAGGCCCCGCCGCCCACCACGATCACCCGCAGCCCGGCGAACCGCTCGGGGCCCGGGTAGTCCGCCGTGTGGAGCTGGAGACCCCGGAACGTCTCCTGACCGGGATAGCGCGGCCAGAACGGACGGTCCCAGGTCCCCGTGGCGTTGATCAGCGCCCGCGCCGACCAGATCCCCTCGGACGTCTCCACCAGCAGCCGGCCGCGGGGCCCCTCGCGCACCGCGGAGACATCCACCGGCCGGTGGACGCGCAGCTCGAAGCGCTCCTCGTACGCGGTGAAGTACGCGCCGATCACCTCGGAGGAGGGCCGGCCGTCATCGGCCTCCGCGGTGCTCAGCTCCATCCCGGGCAGCGAGTGCATGCCGTGCACCTTGCCGTAGGTCAGCGAGGGCCAGCGGAACTGCCAGGCGCCGCCGGGCCGCGGGGCGTGGTCCAGTACCACGAAGTCCCGGTCGGGTTCGAGGCCCGCCCGCCGGAGATGGTAGGCGCCGGACAAGCCCGCCTGTCCGGCGCCGACGACCACCACATCGATGTCCCGCACCCCGAGTCCGCTCACGATTCTGCCAACAGCCCGGTGACCGGGGATCTTCCCGCCGGGCGGCCCGGGGCCGGTCCCCCACCCGGCGGGTCGCGGCAGGCCGGTCAGCGGCCTCCGGCGAACAGCAGCGGGGCGCCGCCGGGCGCCGGCCGCCCGTTCGCCGCCGCTGAGGGCGCCTGCGCGAGCAGACCGCGCGCCGCCAGCTCCGGAGTCACGCCCTCACCGAACCAGTACGCCTCCTCAAGATGCGGATAACCGGAGAGCACGAAGTGCTCGATGCCCAGCTCGTGGTACTCCTCGATCCGGTCCGCCACATCGGCGTGGCTGCCCACCAGCGCGGTGCCCGCACCGCCCCGTACCAGCCCCACACCGGCCCACAGATTGGGCGAGATCTCCAGCCGGTCGCGTGAACCGCCGTGCAGCGCGAGCATCCGCTGCTGGCCCACCGACTCGCTCCTGCCCAGCGCCTGCTGGGCGGCGGCGACCGTCTCCGGATCGAGATCGTCCAGCAGCCGCCGCGCCGTGGCCCAGGCGTCCTGCGCCGAGTCCCGCGAGAGGGTGTGCAGCCGGATCCCGAAGCGGACCGTGCGGCCCCGCTCCTCGGCCAGCCCACGGATCCAGTCGATCTTCTCCTTGACCTGGGCGGGCGGCTCGCCCCAGGTCAGATAGACATCCGCGTGCTCCGCGGCCACCGGCCCGGCCGCCGCCGACGAGCCGCCGAAGAAGATCTCCGGCAGCGGGTCCGGCGGCAGCGCCGTCAGGCCGCCCTCCACCTGGTAGTGCTCGCCGTCGAAGTCATAGGGACGCCCGCCCCAGGCCCCCCGGATCACCGAGAGGAACTCCGCGGTCCTGGCATAGCGCCGGTCGTGGTCGAGATGGTCACCGAAGCGCCGCTGTTCGGTCGAGTCACCGCCGGTCACCACATTGAGCAGCAGCCGGCCACGGGTGATGCGCTGATACGTCGCCGCCATCTGCGCCGCCAGCACCGGCGAGATCAGCCCGGGCCGGAAAGCCACCAGGAACTTCAGCCGCTCGGTCTGCTGCGCCAGCGCCACGGCCGTCAGCCAGGCGTCCTCGCACCAGGTGCCGGTCGGGGTGAGCACCGCCTCGAAGCCCAGCCGCTCGGCCGCCTTGGCGATCTGCGCCAGATACTCGATGTCCGGAGCCCGGACCCCGCTCACGGGTGTGATCCCGGAGCGCCCGATGCCCCCGTCGGTGTACGCGTGGCGGTCCACGAGCGTACGCCCGTCGCCCCCGGTCGGCAGGAACCAGTGCAGATGAACGCTCATCGGGAAGAGACCTTTCCATAGCTGCGCGCCGGTGAGGTCGACGGCGGCAGATCCTTGTTGAACCGGTCGTCCACGTACGTGGCGAAGTCGAAGCGGCGGGGGATGAGCTTGAGCTCGGCGAAGGTGTCCGCGATGTCCTGCTCGGAATCGATCGCGGCCTGGTCCAGTGCGACCGGCACCCGGGTGCCGTAGCTCAGCTTCACCGCGTCCAGGGCGACTTCGTACGGCAGGCCGGTGTCCTTCGCCCAGACCTTCGCCCACTCCTCCGGATGCTCGAAGACCCAGTCCTGTGCCCGGCGCAGCCGCTCGACGTAGTCGCCGATCGCGGCGGCCTTCTCCTTGTCCTTGAGCGCGGCCGGCGCGGCCACCTGGAGGTTCAGACCGTTGACGACCCCCCGGCCGTCGGTCAGCACCCGGCCCCTGCCGCCGTGCAGCACCTGCGAGGTGTACGGGTCCCACACCGCCCAGGCGTCCACCTTGCCGCTGGTGAACGCGGCCAGGGCGTCGGCCGGCTGCAACAGGGTGACCTTGATGTCGTCGAGGGTGAGACCGGCCTTCTTGAGGGAGGCGATGAGCTGGTAGTGCGCCGAACTGCCCTGGGCGACCGCGACCGACCTGCCCCTGAGATCGGTGGTCCGCTTCAGCGGTGAGTCCTTCCGCACGAGGATGGCCTCGCCCCGGGAGTCGCCGTGTGTCGCGGCCACCACCGTGATCTTCGAGTCGGCCCCGGCGGCGAAGACCGGCGGGGTGTTGCCGACGGAACCGATGTCGACGGCGCCGGCGTTGACGGCTTCGAGCATGGGCGGCCCGGAGGTGAACGTCGACCACGAGACCTGGTACGGGAGATCGTCCAGCTCGCCCGCCGCGCGCAGCACGGCTTCCGAACCGCCCTTCTGGTCACCGACGTTGAGGGTCAGGGAGCCCTTGCCGTCGGTATTGCCGCCCGAGCCGCCCGAACCGCCCGAGACATCACCGGACGAGGCACCCGAGCAGGCGGCGAGGAGCAGGGCGAGTGGCAGCAGGACGGCGGGCAGAACGCGTTTCATGGGAGGCCGGCTTTCTGACGGGGGCGGGGGACGGGGACTCCGCAGGGGGATGAGTGTGGGACGGGACCTGGGGCCTCTCGTTTCTAGGCGGCGGTGCCGGGCGCGGCCGGTTCGTCCACGCCCAGTTCGGTGAGCAGCCGGGAGCGCAACGCGGCGAAACCGGGATCGCCGACGGAGCGCGGACGGTCCAGCGGGACCTGGGTCTCGTAGGCGATGACGCCGTCCCGCATCACCAGTGCGCGGTCCGCGAGCAGCAGCGCCTCCTCCACGTCATGGGTGACCAGCAGTACCGCGCAGCCGCGCCGTTGCCACAACTCGGCCACCAGCCGCTGGGCCTTGATCCGGGTCAGCGCGTCCAGCGCGCCGAAGGGCTCGTCGAGCAGCAGAAGGTCGGGCTCCCTGACCAGGGCCCTGGCGAGCGAGGCGCGCTGCGCCTCGCCGCCGGAGAGTGTCTTGGGCCAGGCGCCCGACCGGTGGCTGAGGCCGACCTCCGCCAACGCGCTCTCGGCCACGGCCCGTTCCGGGTTACCGTCCAGTCCGAGCAGCACATTGCGCCAGACCCGTTTCCAGGGCATCAGCCGCGGGGCCTGGAAGGCGACCGCGCGCCGTTTCGGTACGAGCACCGTGCCCTCGATGTCGCGGTCGAGGCCGGCGAGCACGCGCAGCAGAGTCGACTTGCCGCAGCCGCTGCGGCCGAGCAGTGCTGTGAACTCGCCCGGCCGCAGGGTCAGATCGAGTCTGTCGATCACCGGACGGCCGTCGAAGGCGCGGCTGAGCCCCTCGACTCGTACCGCCGCACCGGAGGACACCGGACTCACTGGCCCGTGAAGGTCGGTCGCCATTGCAGCAGCAGCCTTTCGAGAGTGCGGACGACGGCGTCGGCGAGGAGGCCGAGAAAGGCGTAGACGACCAGGCAGACGACGATCACATCGGTGCGGAAGAACTCCCTGGCCTGGTTCATCAGGAAGCCGATGCCGGCGTCGGCGTTGATGGACTCGCCGAAGACCAGGGCCAGCCAGGCGGTGGCGAGCGAGTACCGCAGGCCGGTCATCGCGCCGGGCAGGGCGCCGGGCAGCACCACATGCCGGATCAGCCCCCAGCGGCCGAGCCCCAGCGACTGCCCCGCCTCGATGAGCTGCTCGTCGACGCCGCGAATCCCCGCGTACACGTTGAGATACAGGTGGAAGGCGACACCGAGCGCGATGAGCGCGATCTTGGGGGCCTCGCCGATGCCCAGCCAGATGATGAACAGCGGAATCAGACCGACCCAGGGCACGGTGCGCAGCATCTGTACGGTCGCGTCGACAAGGTCCTCGCCGAGCCGGGAGAGCCCGGAGACCAGCGCCAGCGCGATTCCCGTCACTCCGCCGAGCAGCAGGCCCACGGCGACACGCTGGAGCGAGATGGCCATGGCGGACGGCAGGGTCCCGTCCGCGATCAGATCACCCGCGGCCCTGGCGATGGTGCCGGGCGAGGCGAGGATGTCGGGATGCAGTACGCCGGTCGCGCTCAGCACCTGCCAGGCGATGAGGAGGATCAGCGGGCCCACGGTGCGGCGCAGCCAGCGGGGGACGGAGCGGCGCCGGGAGCCCGGCGCCGAGGCGGGGACGACCGGTTCCAGCTCGGGTGGTCGATTCGTTGACCGGGCGGGTATGTCCGGCGGGGCATGGTCGACGGTCATGGCGGCTCCACAGGCAGCGGAGGGGCGGGGGCGGGGAGCGGGAGAGAGGGCAGACCGGAGAGGCAGTGCCGGGGCGCGCCGGAAGAGAGCCGACCGGCCGTCCGCGCACGGCGGTGCCGGGACGGCGGGTGTGGCGCTCGGTCAGCGGGAAGCCGGGGAACCGGCGGGGCGCGGCCCGGAGGAGAGAACGGCGCGGCTGCGGGAAAAGGTCAGCGACCGCGACAACACGCGGCGGAAGCCACCCGCAGCAGGTCGATGTGACCGCGCGTGGTGAGCAGAGCTGAACGCAACATGGCGCCGAACGTAGCGAGCGTTTCCGGATCGGGTCAATGGCGTCTCGGTACGCGGACGCGCTGTCTCGGTGGCGGGACGGGATGGGCGACGCGTTACCGCGCGGGCCAGGACGCGGCCGGTCACGTGGTGTCAACGTCAGGATCCCGCCGTCACCGCGACCACGTGCTTGCCCACGACGCCGCCACGTTCGAAAGCCCGGTGGGCGGCGGCGATGTCCGCGAGCGGGAACACACTGTTGACCACCGGGCGCAGTGCGCCCGAGGTGACATGGCCGGCCAGCTCCCTCAGCACGGCGGTGTCGGGATTGGCGCTGAAGGTGCGGATGCGGCGGGCACCGTACACACTCGACGCCGCGATCGCGGCCAGAGCGGCGGCCGACAGGCCGACGGTGACCATCCGGCCGCCCTTGGTCAGCCGTCCTCGGTAGCAGTGCAGTTCCGACCCGACCGTGTCGACGATGACGTCGAACGGTCCGATCCGGTCCGAGGTGGTGGAGCCGTAGTCGAGGACCTCGTCGGCACCGAGACCGGCGAGGGTCTGGGCGTGCCGGTCGCGGGCCAGCGCGGTCACATGGCAGCCCAGCGCGTGTGCCAGTTGGACGGCGGCCGTGCCGACCCCGCCCGCCGCCCCGCGCACCAGGACGCGTTCCCCGCTGGTGAGGTGCACGCTGTCGCGCAGCGCGATCAGCGCCGTCGCGCCCGCGACCACCAGGGAGGCCGCGTCAACCGGGGAGAGGCTCGCCGGAGCGGGCGCGAGGCGGTCCACGGGGACCACCACGTACTCGGCCGCCCCACCGGTGAGGTGCCGCTGCCGGGGATGCACCGTGCCCCACACCCGCTCTCCGGCCGTGAATCCCTCCGCACCGGCACCGGTCTCGACGACGGTGCCCGCGAAGTCCAGCCCCACCCCGATCGGGAACCGGCGTCCCGACACGAACTTCAACTCCCCGGCACGGACGATCACATCGTGCCCGTTCACACTGGACGCCCCGACCGACACCAGGACCTCACCCGGACCGGGGACGGGGCGGTCGACCTCAAGGACCCGCAGGACGTCCGATGCGCCGTAACTCGTGATCTGAGCGGCCTTCATGTCGCTGTTCCTTCCGTGGACGGCTGTTGTGGAAGCGATCCTGGACCCTGCTCGCGACATCACGGTCGTTCGCTCTTTCCTGGGTCTGCCGGACCCACCCTCACCAGCCGCGCCGGGTGCATACTGCTGCCGTGACCGACACCCCCCTCACCGTGACCGACGACCCCCGACGCGAACTCGCCGAGTTTCTGCGGACCCGCCGAACCCGGCTGCGGCCGGAGGACGTCGGTCTGGAACCCGGCCCGAGGCGGCGCGTCGCCGGGCTGCGGCGGGAGGAACTCGCCCTGCTCGCCGGGGTGAGCTCGGACTACTACCAGCGCATGGAGCAGGGACGTGACGTACGGCCCTCCGAGCAGGTGCTGGACGCCCTCGCGCGCGCTCTCAACTTCTCCACCGAGGAGACCCGGCACCTGCACAGCCTCGCCGCTGCCGCGCGCACCCCGGCCCGCCGCCCGCGCCACCATGTGACGGAGGAGGTGCCGCCCACCACACAGCGGCTGCTCCGTACGATGACCTCGCCCGCCCTGGTCGTCGGCCGCTTCCTGGACGTGCTGGCCTGGAACCCGCTGGCCGGCGTCCTGCTGGGCGAGTTCACCCAGCGGCCGCCGACTGAGCGGAACCTGCTGTCACTGCTGCTGCACCCGGAGGCCGACCGGGCGTGTCCGGACCGGGCGGCCACCGTCGCCGAGCTGACCGCGATGCTGCGCGCACAGGTCGCGGCGGATCCGGGGCACCCGCGAGCCGTGCGACTGGTCGGTGAACTCTCGGTCCGCAGCGACGAGTTCGCCGTGACATGGGCCCGCCACGACGTGGCGGAGACAACATGCGGCCGGATGCGTGTCAACCACCCGCTGGTCGGAGAGCTGGCCCTGGACTGGGACGCCTACCCGATGCCGGGCGCCCCCGGTCCGGTGCTCATCGTCTACACCGCCGAGGAGGGCGGGCCCGATGACGAGCGCCTGCGACTGCTCGCCGGCCTGCTCGGCGCACCGGGCCCGTCGTCGGCTTCCGCCCGGTGACGGTGAGAGACCGGCGCCGGGCCGCGTCCGTTCGGGTCACCGGGTCGGACAGCCCTCAGGCAGGAAGGAAGGGCTGGTCGTAGGGGGCGGCGTCGGCGCCGTAGCGCTCATGACACGGCTCGGTGGCGTCCCCGGTGTTGTCCCGCCGTGACGGCCCCGCCAGGAATGTGCGCGGACGGGCAAAGCCCAGTACGCCGGCGGAACAATCGGGTGGCTAACGTAAATCCGGGGAATGCGGAATTCTCCAGTCTTCCGATGCATTCTCCTCTCCGAATTCGCCAACGAACAGTAATCGCAGCGCGTCCTTCACAATGTCCGGCCGGCGCGTCACCCCGAACAGCCCAGGCGGAGGCTGTCCTTCGTGGAACCGCCGGGATCAGTCGCCCCGTGCGAGAAGCGCCGTTCGTTCGGAGGGCGGGACTGCGGGGACGGCGCGCGACGCGCGCTGACTTTCCCCTTCCCGCGTCCCGTTCGGCAGCCCGCCGAACGGACTTTCCATGAAAAGGAACCACCCCATGTCCGATGCCTCCCGGCCCACTGTCGTCCTTGTCCACGGCGCGTTCGCCGACGCGTCCAGTTTCGCGAACGTCGTCCCCGCGCTGCTCGCGGAGGGCTACGGCGTGGTGGCGCCCGCCGTTCCCAACAGGAGTCTGATCGGCGACGCCGAGTACGTCGCCTCCGTGATCCGCCGCATACCCGGTCCTGTCGTCCTGGTGGGGCACTCGTACGGCGGCGCCGTCATCACCGTCGCCGGCGCGGAGGAGAACGTCAAGGCCCTCGTCTACCTGGCCGGTTACGCCCTGGAAGAGGGGGAGAGCCTCGGCGAACTCCAGGGCCGTTTCCCGGACTCGGACCTCGCCGCGGCGCTGGAGTACGCGCCCTTCCCCGTGCCGGGCTCCAGCGAGCCGGGCACGGACGTGTCGGTACGTCCGGACGCGTTCCCGTCCGTCTTCGCCGCCGACGTCGACCCGGCCCTGGCGGCGGTCCTCGCCGTCACGCAGCGCCCGCTGGCCGCTCTCGCCTTCGCCGAGAAGGCACCGGTCGCGGCATGGAAGACCAAGCCGTCCTGGGGCCTGGTGGCCTCCTCCGACCACACGATCAACCCCGATGTCGAGCGCTTCGGTTACCAGCGAGGACAGATGACCACGGTCGAGGTCGACTCGTCGCACCTGGTGATGTTGGCCCACCCCGAGGCTGTGGTGGATCTGATCCGCCAGGCCGTGAAGGGCGTGGGGGCCTGACACCGGTCACCACGTCGCACGAGCCCCGGGCGTGGCGGGTTTCCGCCTGCCACGCGCGGGGCTCGTCCCACGTTCCAGATGTGCGAGGGCTGTACCGCGGCCGTCGTCGCGAGCCCGGCGGGGATTACGGGGCAGACGTCAAGAAGCTCAGGCGGACCTGACGGTCAGGGTTGTCGGTGTTGGTGTCGACCAGGCAGACCGACTGCCAGGTGCCCAGCTCCAGCCGGCCGCCGAGCACCGGCAGGGTGGCGTGCGGCGGTACGAGGGCCGGCAGGACATGGTCCCGGCCATGGCCGCGCGAGCCGTGCCTGTGCTGCCAGCGGTCGTCACCGGGGAGAAGTGACTGAAGGGCCGTCAGAAGGTCGTCGTCACTGCCCGCACCCGTCTCGATCAGGGCCAGTCCCGCCGTGGCGTGCGGGGTGAAGACATTGAGGAGGCCGTCGCGGCCCCGGGCCACTTCCCGCAGGAACGACGAACATGCCTCGGTCAGATCATGAACGGTCTCGGCGGAACCCGTGCTCACATGGATGGTTCGCGTACTGAAGGTGTCACTCATGGACCCATCTTCGCGCCAGGGCCCTTTCCCGCCCGTGTGGCCCGGTCGTCCCCCGCGCACATGTCGCGGGTACGAGAGGACCGGCGGGCGGGCGTGCGGGGCGCCGCGGCGGGGCAGATTGTGCCCGCAGGAGCACAAGAAGCCCTGACAGGAGAGCGCACATGAGCCGTCCCCCGGCCGCCGTCGAGCCGTTCCCGCACTTCCTCGCCCGGCTCGAAGCCGTCCCCGAGCCCCCCGGCGACAAGGGTCCCGCGGAAACACCGCCCTGGCCGGCTCAGGTGGTCGCCGCGCTGTTCGAGGGGCAGGATCCCGCCGTGTCGAAGGACTGGGCGCGACGCGTCCACAGCGAGCTCGTACGACTCGGCGGCCAGGTGCCCTTCACCGTGGTGCACGACTGGCACGCCCGTGTGGTCGTACCGATGCTGGCGGAGGCGAGCGCCCGGGACGGCGGGGACACGGCCCCCCAGCGGGCCCTGCTGCATCTGCACACCAGGGCGCTGGCGGGTGAGCGGATCGGGGAAGCGGAGTGGAGCGCGGCGCTCGGCCCGGTGGTACGGGAGGCCCATCGCCGTGCCTACGCCTACGAGGACGCCTTCGCCACGGCGTACGCCGGTGCCCATGGCTATGCGAGGGCCAACGGTTTCGAGGAGAGCGCGGCGGCCGAGTACGCCGGCACCTACGCCACGATGAACACCGGCGCCAACGCCGAGTCCTACGCCGACGCCAATGCCCTGGCCAACACGCCGGTCCTGGCGCTCGCCTACGCGACGGGAGACGCCCGCGCCTACGCCGAGGCGTACCCCTTCGCTCAGGCGCGGGTGTGTGCCCACGCCCATGCCGGCCGACGGCAGGCCGAGGGCCGGCCCGAGCGGCTCCGGGCGGCCCATGGGCGGCTCGCGGACGGGCTGGCCGAGGCCCTGGCCCGCGCCGCGGCCTGAGCCACCCCGCCCGCTCCCGGCGCCGGTGTCATGGTGTGCTGTGAAACTGGCGCAGTCCGCCCGGAGGGCCTCGGGAGCCAGGTGGCACTTGCACACCACACCACGCATCCCCTTATGGCGCCGCGGTGCCTCCGGGCTGCGGCCGCAGGCCGTTGATGGCGACCCGCTGGCCGTAGCGCGAGTGCGGGTAGTAGTCCCAGGTCGCGTGGTGCTGGACACAGCGGTTGTCCCAGAACACCAGTGTGTTGGGCGCCCAGCGGACCCGGCAGTGGAGCATGGGCACCCGGGCGATATGGGCGAACAGCATGTCGAGCACGGCCCTGCTCTCGTCACGCGCGAGCTGCACGATGTGCGAGGTGTAGGCGCCGTTGACGAACAGCAGCTTGCGGCCGGTCTCGGGGTGGCGCGCCACCACGGGGTGTTCGGTCTTGGGGACGACATACTCGGGCGGCGGGGTCTGGCCCTGCCAGGCGAGCAGGCCGTCGTGGACCGCGGTCAGGCCGTCGAGGAAGGTCTTCATGGCCGGCGACAGCAGCTCGTAGGCGAGATGCATATTGGCGAACAGGGTGTCGCCGCCGCTGCCGATCTCCGGCGTACGGGTGATGTAGAGCATCGAGCCGAGTGAGGGTTCGGCGTCGGCCGTGCCGTCGGCGTGCCAGCCCGCTCCGGCCACCGCGCGCGATTCCCGGGTGGCGCTGATTTCGAGGATGAACTCGTCGGAGCCGTCGGGGGAGAGCGCGACGGGATGCAGTTCACCGAAGTGTGAGGCGAGGCGCTTGTGGTCCTCGCCCGACAGCGTCTGGTCGCGGAACACCAGTACATGATGGGCCAGAAAGGCCCGTTTCACCTCGTCCACCTGATCGTCCGTCAGTTCCTTGGCCAGGTCGAGGCCGGACACCTCGGCGCCGAGCAGCGGTGTCAGCGGATCGACCGCGATGGTGTCGTACACCTCCGGCTGCCTCGTGGTGACGCGTTCGACCGCGTCCAGTGCGTACTGTTCCATTGCGTCCTCCTGCGGTTGGGTGACCTCGGTCGTACGCGGCCGGTGACAGGGCGCCGGCCGGTGGTGTCGCGGGTTCGTTCACAGCCCGCGTGCCAGCAGGTCGGCCAGGATCAGCCGGCCGAACGCCAAGTTGCCGTGGATCGAGTCGTCCGCCTCGCACAGCTCGGGACGCTGGAAGCCCGTCCCGTCGGTGACCCGGGCGCGCAGATCGACGATCTCCACACCGAGGGGGACGAGCGCGCCGCGGACGGAGTCCTGCGCCGCCATGAAGACCACCGGATCGGACTGTGCGGGCACTCGCTGCGGTGGCATCACCGCGAGCACCCGCAGGCCCAGGCCGCGCGCGTGGCGGTAGAAGGCCAGCGCGTCGCGGACCATGGCCCGGACGATGTCGTCGAACAGCCGGCTCGTCAGGAACCCCGGCGCGAACCCGCCGCCGCGCGCCCGGTAGACCTGCCAGTTCTCCGTCGTGGCGACGAAGTGGGCGCTGAAGCCGAAGGTCGACACCAGCGGAACGCCGATCCGGCCGAGGCCGGGCACACCCAACTCGCCCAGGAAACGCCGGTAGAGCGTGTCCGCCTCGGGCTTGCGGAAGGCGAGATCGTCCCCGGCCGTGTCGAAGAAGCCGGCCGTGAATTCGCGCCCGGCGCCGATCGGGCCGCCGCTGAAGGGGATGCCGGCCGCCCGCGCCGCCCGGCCCACCGGACCGGCGTGCGAGTCGCCCAGCAGCAGAAACCTAGCCGTGGTTGTAGTAGTCGAGTACGGCGTCTTCACACCAGAAGTCCTCTCCGCTGACATGCCCGGCGCGGCGGGACGGCCGGGGTCCGGCCGGGCGCCGGTCGAGCGCGCCGAAGAACTGGCGCATGACGAAGGCGACGCCCTCCGGTGTGACGGTGCGCAGATTGGGCTCGAAGAACACCCCCTTGAAGGGGAAGCCGGTGATGAGCTCGTACGAGGGGAAGTAGTCGACATGGTCGTGTTCCTGGGCCAGTTGACCGGCCACGGCCCGCAGGACGGACTTGGAGTAGGTGGTGGCGGTCAGCGCGTGACCACCGGTGGCGGTCGCGGTGAGCGGTACGGGCGACACCGTGAGCAGGACGCGCAGCCCGGGGTTGGCGGTGCGGGCCAGCGCGACGGCGGCCGAGAGATCGCGGTGGACCTCGTCGAAGGTGTAGTTGTGGAAGACATGCCGCTCGGCGTCGAAGGTGCCGCGCACGGTGCCGGGGCAGACCGGGTGGACGGTGCCGTCGGCGCGGTCCTGCCAGGCTTCGGTCAGCCCCAGGGTGAAGATCAGGCAGCTCGCCTCGGCCACGGCGCGGCGAATCGCCGCCAACGTCGCCTGCCGGGCGGCGGACAGCGCCTCGGCCGACTCGTATCCGTCGGGCTCGACGGCCGGGCGGTACGCGTCGTAGTGGCGTCCGTTCTCGCTCCAGACCCCGTCGGGCGGTGTGGCGGTGTCATGGGCCCAGGTCAGCCACTGGAGCAGGGTGGCGGCGGTGTAGATGTTGCCGGTGCGGAAGGAGAACACACCGTAGTGCCGGGCCCGGCGCTCGTCCTCGGTGAGTCCCGGTGGGGCCGGTTCGGCGTCATGCCAGTTCATGCCCTGTTCGAGCAGGGCGCGGCCGATATGGCGGGCGAAGCAGGAGCCGGCGGTCAGGACGGGGTCGTCCTGGCCGATGGCGAATTTGGGTGTCCACAGGTCACCGATGCCGAGCGTGTCGGGCTCGGCGACGGCGGAGCGCCAGAACGAGCGGGGCGGCAGCGACTGGTAGGGGTTCATGGGAAAGGGCCTCGGCTCGTCAGTCGAGTGGCCGCGTGGCGGCGCGGCCCGCTGTCGGTGGTGGTCCGGACGGTGTGCGGACAAGGCGGTGGACCGGTCGCGGGCGCCGGGGACCACCGGGGCCGGGCCGGACCATCGGATGGGGCGTGTCCAAAGCGGTCTCTTCCTGGTGGAGTTGCGCGGGGACGCATCAGTGGGCTTCGGGGGCGGGCGGTGATGCCGCGTTGATGACCTCGGCCACCGCCTGGATCTGCGGCGGCCGGACGATGTCGTAGTGCGTGGTGTCCAGGCAGTGCCAGCTCGCCAGTCCGGGCAGGCGCGCCTGCCACAGCCGGTGTTGTGCTTCCGGTGTTCCCGGCGCCGGCAGACCGGCCACCGGCCGGCTCGCCAGCCACAGATGGCCGGAGGTGGCGGTCAGCCGGGGCAGCTCGTACTGGGCCATGCCGGCCAGATTGGCCCGGCAGCAGTGTGCCAGCCGCTCGGCGTAGGCCCTGCCCTCCTGGCCGGTCGCCGCTCCCTCCGGGCCCTGGCCCAGCTCATGGGCGAAGACCGCTTCGAGCTGGGCCTCGTCGTAGCTCTGGAAACGCGGCCCGGACCCCGGTGGCGGCGGGTCGAGCAGATAGAGCTCGTCGACCGGCCGGCCCGCCGCCTCCGCTTCCGCGGCCATCGCGGTCGCCACCCAGGCGCCGAAGGACCAGCCGGCCAGCCGCCAGCGCCACGCGCCGTGCGGGAACCGGGCCTGGAGCGCGGCGCGGTAGCGCACGGCCCGTTCGGTCAGCGACCAGGCCGGCAGCTCCGGCCGGCGCAGCGCCGGGTCGGCGATCAGGCAGACGGTGAGCCCGGGATCGAGCGCCGACACCAGAGCGCGGTACGCCTGGATGTCACCGCCGACGGGATGGATCAGGCAGAGCAGGTCGTGCCCCGTGCCCGCCTGCCAGACCTCCAGCGTCACCGGCTCCGCGCCGGCCGGATCCGGTGACCCCTGCTCGGCCAGCAGCGCCAGTACCTCGGACAGGCTGACCCGGTGGCTCAGCTGGGAGAGTTCGAGGTCGACGCCGAAGCGGCGCTTCACCTCGCCGATCAGGTCCAGCAGGGTCAGTGAGTCGGCGCCCAGCTCGTAGAGCGAGGCGTCCGGGTCGAGGAGTTCCAGCCCCAGCCAGTGACGCAGCCAGTCGGCGAGCTGCTCGGTGGCCGAGGCGGTGGCAGGGGCTGGCTCCGCCATGACCGCCGCCGCCTCGGCCGGCGCCGTGTAGAAGTCGCGGGTCCGCTCGATGTCGGTGGTGGAAACCAGCAGTTGGGGGAGTTGCAGCCGCAGCGCCCGAGCGAACAGCCGCTGTCCCTCCTCGACCGTGAGTCCCACCGCGAGATGGGCCTGGTGGCGGGTGTCCGCAGGCAGCGCGTCCCGTGCCATGCCGGCCTCGCTCCAGATGTCCCAGTCGATGCCGAGGCGCAGTGTGGTCTCCGCGTCGTCGGCCCGGTGCCGGGCGAAGCCGTCCAGGAGACCGTTGGCGGCGGCGTAGTCGAGCTGGCCGACACCGCCGAACAGCGCCGACATCGAGGAGCAGTAGGCGGCGTAGGCCGGCCGGTGGCGTTCGATCAGCCGCTCGGTGAGCAGGGCGCCGCGCAGCTTCGCCGCCGTCGCCTGACGCATCGCCGCCGCGTCGCGCCGCACGATGAGGCCGCCGGCCGCCACTCCCGCGGCGTGGATCACCCCGTCCAGCCGTTGGGTGAGCCGGCCGATTCTGGCCAGGACCGACTCGACCGGGGTCTCGGCCAGATCGGCCTCGATCAGCTCGACCCGGGCCGCCCAGGGCGCCAGCTCGGGCGGCAACTGCGCGCGCCGCGCCAGCAGGATCACCCGGCTGTCGCTCTGTTCCCGCAGCAGCCAGGCCGCGAGGGCGCAGCCGATGCCGCCGGTGCCCCCGAGGACGAGATGGACGCTCGGTCCGGCGGGGAGCACCGAGGGAGCCGCCGGGGTGGGCGCGGTCACCGGCAGTACCGTCGGCTGCCACCAGTACCCCTGCCGCAGCGCCAGCCGCCCCGGCAGTTCCGCCGGGACCTCGGCCTCGGCCAGGAGCGCGGACAACAGTGGTGCCCAGTCGGCGAGTTCGCCGTCCGGAAGATCCAGCCAGTGGCCTTCGAGGCCGCGTTCCTGCGGTGCCACCTCAGACACACCCGCCAGCAGGGCGAGTTCGGGCCGCTGTACGGCGCCGTCCACCGGCTGGGCCCGGTGCGACAGCCACCAGGCCCGGACGCGCGGGGCCCGTTCCAGGCCGGCCATCGCCTGGAGCAGCGCGGCGGGCGAGTCGAGACAGGCCCAGCGGGCGCGGGCCAGCGCGTCCTCGCCGACTGCCCCGTCGACCGTCAGCGGCAGCGCGTGCAGCCAGTCGACGCCGGTCTCAGCCGCGTCGCCCAGCGCGTCGAGCAGGAGCCGCAACGAGCCGGGATCGGCCGGATCGACCTCGTAGACATCGTCCGCCAGCCGGGCGAAGGCGTCGGCCGCGCTGACCCGGACGACCCGGGCCCAGCCCGCCTCGAACGGCCGCAACGCCTCCGGTGCCGGCGGCTGCGCCGTCATCGCGACCAGTACCCGGTCCGTCCTGGCGCCGGTGCCGGTGACGGCCCGGCGCAGCCGCACCCAGTGCGGCTGGTGCAGCCAGCCGGCCTCGGGCAGCCGCCGGGGACCCTCGTCGTGGGTGTCCTCGGGGGCCGGCGCGGCCGGCGGCGCGGCGCGCTCGAAGTCGTAGTCGGCCAGTTCGAAGGAGGGCGGCGGGAAGTCCCACGGCGCCTGTGCCGGTCCTGCCGGCCAGCGGATCTCCTGACCGGCCAGCCAGGCGGCCGCCAGCGCGTCGGCCGTACGGCCTTCGGCGGAGCAGGTCACCCCGCTCGGCCGGACCGCGACGCCGGCCTCCGTACGCAGCAGGCGCACCGCGTCCGCCGCGTCGGCGCAGGCCGCCGCCAGCCGCCAGCGGCCCGGCGGACGACCCGCCTGAAGGTGGCGCAGCACCTGGCCGTACGCCTCGGGCCTGGCCTCCAGATAGTCGGCGACGCGGGCGGCGTCGGAGCGCAGCGCCGCCGCGCTGCCGCTGGAGAGCATCAGACACGGTACGGCGGTGGGCCGCGCGGCCGGCTCGCCCGCTTCGATCACCACATGGGCGTTGGTGCCGCCGATGCCGAAGCTGCTCACCGCCGCCACCCGCTTCCGCCCGGCGGGCCAGGGCCGGGCCTCCGTCGGTATGTAGAACGGCGTCGGGTCGGGGCCGATCCGCGGATTGAGACCGCGGAAGTCGACATTGGGCGGGATCAGACCGTGGTGGACCGCGAGCGCGGCCCTGACCAGTCCGACCACACCGGCGGCGGCGCCCAGGTGACCGATCTGGCTCTTCACCGACGCCAGTGCGCAGCGGTCCGGCTCGGCGAGGTCGAACGCCTGCCGCAGCGCGCCGACTTCGACCGGGTCACCGAGCTGGGTCCCGGTGCCGTGCGCCTCGACATAGCCCAGGTCGGCGGCGGTCCGGCCACTGCGGCGCAGCGCGGTCCTGATCACCTCGCGCTGGCCGGCCAGCGAGGGGGCGCTGTAACTGAGCTTGTCGGCGCCGTCGTTGTTGATGGCGGAGCCTGTGATCACCGCGTACACCGTGTCGCCGTCGCGCCGCGCCGCGCTGAGCGGTTTGAGGACGACCACGCCGACACCGCTGCCGCCGACGGTGCCACTGGAGTCCTCGCTGAAGGGACGGCAGTGTCCGTCCTTGGAGAAGATGTGCTGCGGCCGGTACTCGTAGCCGTCACCGAGCTGGGTGTCGACCAGCACACCACCGACGAGCATCAGTCCGGCGTCGCCCTGCCGCAGCAGACCTGCCGCGACATGGACGGCCACCAGCGAGCTGGCGCAGGCCGCCTGCACGGTGAAGGCGGGGCCCCGCAGCCCGAGGTGGTAGGCGGCCTTGGTGGCGAGGAAGTCCTTGTCGTGGTGGAGGGCAAGCTGGAAGCCGTCGGGCAGTTGTGTTGGATCGGCCTCGCGCAGCATGGCCTGGAAGTAGGTGTTCTCACCGCAGCCGGCGACCAGTCCGACGCGCTCCCGCGCCGGGTCGGCGATGCCGGCGTGCGCCAGCGCCTCCACACAGCTCATCAGCAGATGGCGCTGCTGCGGATCCATCAGCCGCGCCTCCTGGCGGCTGATGCCGAAACGCTCCGGGTCGAAGGCCAGCAGCCCGGCCATCTGACTGCGGGCGCCGACCAGACCGTCGGCGGCGTCGAAGTGCTCGATACCACGGCCGCCGGTCCTGACCATCTCCCAGAAGGCGGCCAGGCTGTCGGCGCCGGGCAGCCGCACGGACATGCCGATGACGGCGACCGGCTCGTCGGCCGGGACCGGCTCGGACGCGTCCGGCTTCGCGGACACGTCCCGGCTCGTGCTGGCCGGCCGTCCTTCGAGGAAGCGGGCCAGCCGCCCGATGGTGACATGCTCGAACAGATCGGGGATCGTGAACCGCATCCCCAGCTCGGCGGTGCAGCGCAGGTGGAAGCGCATCAGCCCGAGGCTGGAGGCACCGGCGTCGAAGAACCGCTGCTCGGGCCCGATGGGTTTGCCGATCACCGCTTCGAACACCTCGGTGAGCTGGGCCTCGCGCGCGGAGAGGACCGGCGCGGCGGCGCCGCGCGGGCGCAGTTCCTCACCCGGTGCTGTCAGGGCCCGTCGGCGGTCCAGCTTGCCGCTGGGGGTACGGGGCAGCGCCGCCAGCCGGCGGAAGCGGCCGATCCGTACATACGCGGGCAGCAGCGGCGCGAGATGGCTCGCCAGCTCCTCCGGTGCCGGGCTCTCGCCACGGCACTGCAGACAGGCCACCAGGTGCTCGCCGTCGCGCACCACGACGGCGTTGATGATCCCGGGATGGCGCAGCAGGGCCGCCTCGACCTGGCCCAGCTCCAGCCGGTGGCCGCTCAGTTTGATCTGCTGGTCGTCGCGTCCGAGATAGTGCAGCAGGCCCTGCCGGTCGAAGCGGGCCCGGTCACCGCTGCGGTAGAAACGCCCGAGGCCGGGCAGCTCGGCGAAGCGGTCCCGGTTGAGCTCCTCGTCGTCCAGGTAGCAGGGCACGGCCATCGGGCCGCCGATCAGCAGCCGGCCGGGGCAGCCGGGCGGGACGGCCTCATCGGCATCGTCGACCACCCGGAGCCAGGCATTGGCCACGGGCCGGCCGATGGCAGGACGCTCGGGCCAGCTCGCCGGGTCGCCCTCCAGGAGGTGGCTGCTGACCACATGGGTCTCGGTCGGGCCGTAGTGGTTGAACAGACGCGCCCCCGGCAGCCCGGCGAACCAGCGGCGGATGGCGTCGGTGCACACCAACTGCTCGCCCGCGGTGACCACCTCCCGCAGCCGTGACGGATAGCGGCCCAGGTGGACGGCGTGTTCTGCCAGGAGTTGCAGCGCGACATACGGCATGAACACGCGCTCGACACCGGCCTCTTCGAGCTGAGCCAGCAGCGCCGGCCCGTCCTGTCGCCAGCCGGGCCGCACCAGGTGCAGCCGGCCGCCGCCGCAGAGGGTGCCGAAGATCTCCTGGAAGGAGACGTCGAAGGACAGCATCGAGAACTGCTGGGTGACGGCGGGGCCCGCCAGACCGCCCGACTCGCGCTGCCACCGCAGGAGATTGCACACGGTGCTGTCGGGCACCTGCACGCCCTTGGGGGTACCGGTGGAGCCCGAGGTGAACAGCGTGTAGAGCGGTCGCCCGTGGTGCGCGGGCGGCTCCGGTGCGGCGGCGGCCGACAGGACGACCGGATGGCGCGGCGGGCCGCCCGGCGTGACGGCGTCGAGCGCCGCCTCACCGCCCGGTGCCAGCAGGACGCAGAGCGGCTCCACCTGGTCCAGGATCTGCCGCAGCAGCGCCGGGGGATAGGCCGGATCGAGCGGCACGATGGTGAGATTGAGCCGGGCCAGCGCCAACAGCGCCACCACATGCTCCACCGAGGGGTCGAAGTGGAGCGCGACACAGCGCGGACGGTCGTCCCCCGGCGGCAGTGGATGGCGCTCCCGCAGTTCGGCGGCGAGCGCGGCGGCGTACGCGTCGAGTTCCGCGTACGTCAGCTCGCGGTCACCGGTCACCAGCGCCGTCGCGTCGGGCGTCAGCCCCACCTGGCGGGCGAAGCCCTCGGCGACCGTGGTGAAGTCGGGCGGCACCGACGCGCCCCGGCCGGGCTCGGCCAGACCGCGCCGGTGCGGCGCCACCAGCTCGGCAAGGGTGGTCGGCGCGCCCTCGGCCAGCCGGTCGAGTCCCTGCCGGAACAGGTCGGCCATCGCCGCCACCTCGTCGGCGTCGAAATGGTCGTCGGCGTACTCCCACAGGCAGTCGAAGCCGTCCTCGTGCTCGACCACCGACAGGGTCAGCGGGCACTTCGCCTCGGCCGGCACCAGCCATGCGGGCCGGGTCTCGCAGCCCGGCAGCGCCAGCGCGCCGAAATCGGTGTTCTCCAGGACGAACATGAAGTCGAACGGCGGGCCCTCGACACGGAATTCCTGGTCGGCGAGTACATCGGCCAGCGCCACGTCCTGCCGGTCCAGCACCGCCCGCACACCGGCGCCCTGCTTCCGCAGACGGGTGCGCAGCTCCTCGTGCGGCGCCAGCTCCACCGGCAGCAGCACGGTGTTGGCGAACATGCCGACGCCGTCGTCGAAATCCTGCACCGGCCGGTTGGCCACGGGACCGGCGATACGCGGATGGGTGCGGCCGGTCACGCCGTAGAGGCTCCAGGCGAAGACGCCCAGCAGCACCTGGAAACGGGTGAGTCCCAGCTCGGTGCTCAGCCGGTCGAGGGCGGCCCGGCGGACCAGGTCCAGCGAGGTGTGGAGCAGCCGGCCCTCGGCGCGGCCTCCGGAGCGCACCGGCTCCAGCGGCGCGGCCACCTCCTCCAGGCCGGCGTAGTGGGCCCGCAGGGCGGCGCGCTGCGCGAGATAGTCCGGGCGGCCGAACCACTCGGCCTGCCAGGCGGCGTAGTCCAGCGGTGTCGGCACGCCGGCGGCCGCCTCCTCCTGGCCCTCCTCCGGCGCGTGCCCGGCCCGCGCGGCCGTGTAGTCGGCCGAGATCGCGCGGAAGAGCACATTGAGCGACCAGCCGTCGACCGCGATGTGGTGCAGACGCAGCACCAGGATCCCGCCGTCGTCGCCCGGCAGCCAGTACGCCTGGAACATGCGTGGGTCCGCCAGGTCGAAAGGGGTGGCGAGGAGCCGGCCGGCGAACGCACGCCAGCGTGTCTCGTCCGCGCCGGGGCCCTGGCCGGAGCCCTCGCCCGAGCCCCGGCCCCAGTCCGGGCCGGCCTCCGTCCAGGGGTCGTAGGGCTCGGCCACCGTCTGGCGGAGCCCCTCGGCCGTGGCGTCGAAGGAGGTGCGCAGCGCCGGATGGCGTACCACCAGCCGCCGGAGGGCCCACCGCAGCGCGGTGATGTCGACCGTGCCGCGCAGCCGGAAGGCCAGCCCGACGTTGTAGGCGCAGGAGAGCGGATCCCGTTGTTGCAGGAGCCACAGCCGCTGCTGCTCGGAGGTGGCGGGCGCCGAGCGTGCCCCCGTCGGGACCGGCGGCGCCGGGTAGGACGAGCCGCCGGCCGCCGGTGCCGCCTCGATCGCGGCGGCCAGCTCCGCGAAATCCGCCCGCAGTACCAGCGCCTGGGGCAGTTCGCGGCCCCAGCGCCGGCGGACCTCGAAGCGCAGCCGCAGGGCCTTGAGGGAGTCGCCGCCGTTGGCGATCCAGCGGTCGCCCAGCCGCAGTTCCGGCACTCCGAGGATCCCGCCCGCCAGTTCGAGCAGTGCACGCTGGTGGGAGGTGGTGGCGGTGTCGGCAGGGCGGGTGCTGCGCCAGGGCGGGTCGTCGCGGTCCAGCAGCGCCGCCCGGTCGACCTTGCCGTTGGCGTTGAGCGGCAGCGCTTCGACGAGATGGATCCGGTGCGGGCGCATGTACGACGGCAGGGCCGTGGCGAGATGGCGGTCGAACTCGTCGAACGACAGATCGGCCCCCAGCACCAGGTGGGCCAGCAGCTCGTTCACCCCCAGCGCCTCGTCGCGCCGGGTGCACACATACGCCTGCCGCACCGCCGGATGGGTCAGGATCTGCCGCTCCACCTCGCCCGGCTCGATACGGAAGCCGCGGACCTTGACCTGGCGGTCGGCGCGTCCGACGTAGGCGACCCGGCCCGTGGCATCGCGGCGCACCAGATCGCCGGTGCGGTAGTAGCGGCGCCGGCCGCCGTCGAGCCAGGGCAGCCGTACGAAGCCGCGCGCCGTCTCCTCGGGCAGATCGCGGTAGCCGGCCGCCAGCGCCTCGCCCGCGAGGTGGAGTTCGGCCACCTCGCCGGGGTCGGCCTGCCGCGCGCCCTCGGCCACCAGCAGGGCCTCGGTGCCCGGCAACGGCCGCCCGATCGGCACCACCTCGCCGTCGAAGTCGCGCGGAACGGGGTGGCAGAAGGCGAAGGTGGTGGCCTCCGTGGGCCCGTAGACGTTGTAGAGCTGAGTGGTGCTCGTGGCGTTGTCCCGGTACCAGCGGCGGATCAGCGGGGCGTTGAGCTGTTCGCCGCCCACCAGCACCTGGCCGACTCCGGCGAAGCAGTCGGGCACCTTGTCGACCACCGCGTTGAACAGCGCCACGGTGATGAACATCGTGTCGATGCGCTCACGCGACAGCGCCGCCGACAGGGCGTGCGGCGACTGGACATCGGCGTCGCCGAGGATCACACAGCAGCCGCCGGTCAGCAGCGGCACCCAGACCTCGAAGCTCAGCGCGTCGAAGGCCGGATTGGACAGACAGGCGTAGCGGGCGGCCTCGCCCAGCCGGATGTAGCCGGGCCTGGCCAGCCGCAGGACACCGGCGTCCCGTACCTCGACACCCTTGGGCCGGCCGGTGGTCCCCGAGGTGTAGAAGAGGAACGAGACCGGTGCGGCGGCGAAGTCCGGTGCGGGGGTGCCGGGAGCCGGGGCGAGCAGCGCGTCGACCGCCAGCGGCCGTACGCCGTCGGGCAGGCCGTCGGGCACCGCGTCCCCATGGATCAGCGCCACACTCGCCGAGTCGGTCAGGACATGGCCCCGGCGCTCCGCCGGGCTCTGCGCGTCGAGGGGTACGACCACCGCGCCCAGCCGCAGGATGCCCAGCATGGCGCAGACAAGCTGCCAGGAGCGTGGCAGACAGACCGCCACCGCCTGGCCGGGCCGCACACCGTGGCCGCGCAGCGCACCGGCGACGGACGCGCTCGCGATGTCCAGCTCCGCGTAGTCGAGAGCGCGCCCGCCGTCGGTCAGCGCGACGGCCGCGGGGGTGCGGCGGGCCTGAGCGAGCACGCTTCCGGCCAGTCCGGCGGCCGGAGATCCGGCCGGCGGGTTCGATCCGGGCTCCATCATGCCTCCTGCGCCAGGGCGGACTCGGCCTGCCGTCCGGCGGACGGCAGCGGACGGGACGCCGGGAAGCGCGCCAGCTCGGCCCCGAGCAGCGCGGCCACATTCAGCACCTCGGCGGTTTCCAGGATTTCCCAGTGGTCGCAGCGCACCGGCTCGACCAGGAAGCCGGCCTCCGCGCGGCGGCGCCAGAAGTCCCGCACCGCGGCCAGGCCGGGGGTGTCATGCCCGTCCGCGGTGGCCTGCACCAGGACCGTCCGGGCCGGCGACGGCGGTGCCGGGTAGTCGCGCGCCGTCATCCGGTTGTGGTTGTAGAGGTGGAAGTACTGCTCCACCTGCTGGTCGTCGATACCGGGGTACATGCCGTTGAACTTGACCAGCTTCTCCCGGAATTCGGCCCTGTCCACCGGCGCGGTCAGGGCACGCTGTTCCGCGTCGTCCGTGCCCTGTGTGTCGAGGAGGACCACGCTCAGTTCGGTGTGGCCGGCCCGCGCCAGCAGCCGTCCCATCTCGTGGGCGACCAGGCCGCCGTAGGAGAGCCCGGTCAGCACCAGCGGGCCGTCCAGCAGCGGTTCGACGAGCCGCACATACGCCTCGGCCATGGCCTCGACCGTGGGCAGGAACTCTTCGCCCGGATTCACTCCCGGCGACTGGATGCCATAGACACCGCAGGTCTCCGGCAGCGCCTTGGCCAGCGACAGATAGCAGAAGGCGGTGCCGCCGGCCGGGTGCACACAGACGACCCGCCGATGGCCGTCGCCCGCACGGAACTCGATCAGATTGCTCGGCGGCTGCCCGGAGGCTCCCTGCCGCAGCCGCCCGCCCAGCGCCTCGATGGTCGGATTGAGGATGATGTCGCGCACCGGCAGGGTCACCCCGAATTCCGCACGCACGGCGTGGGCCATCTTGATGGCCGAGATCGAGGTGCCGCCGATGTCGAAGAAGCTGTCACCGATGCCGATGTCCGGCTGGAGCAGCAGACGCCTCCAGATCTGATAGAGCGTCATCTCGATATGGTCGCGGGGGCTCGCCTGGTTGACCTGGACGGGCCCGCTGTCGCGCGCCCGCCGGAGCAGCGCCGCGCGGTCCAGCTTGCCGTTGGCGGTCCGGGGCAGTCGCGGCAGCTCGACGAAGAGCGCCGGGATCATATGGGCGGGCAGCCGCCCCGACAGCGCGGTCCGCCATTCAGCGGCCGGCCGGGGCGCCGTCCCACCGCCGCCCACGCAGGCGACCAGCCGGGGTTCCCCGGCGGCGTCGTGGTCGGCGAGCACCACCGCCTCCGACACATCGGGCCGGTCGAGCAGCGCGGCCTCGATCTCGCCGGGCTCGATCCGGAAGCCGCGCAGCTTCACCTGGTGGTCGGCGCGGCCCAGGAAGTCGAGCTGCCCGTCGGCCCGCCGTCGCACCAGATCGCCGGTGCGGTACATCCGGGTGCCCGGGGGACCGTACGGATCGGCCACGAACCGCTCCGCGGTCAGCCCGGCACGGCCGAGGTAGCCACGTGCCAGGCCCGATCCGGCGACATACAGCTCGCCCGTCACCCCGACGGGGACGGGCTGAAGACGCCCGTCGAGGACATACACCCGGGTGTTGACCACCGGGGTGCCGATGGGCGGGGTCAGGGCGCCGGACAGGGGGCCGCTCATGGTGGCGCAGACGGTCGTCTCGGTCGGACCGTACGCGTTGATCATGCGGCGCCCCGCCGACCACCGGCCGGCCGTCGCCGGCGGGCACGCCTCACCCGCCACGATCAGCGTCGTCCCGTCGGGCAGGGCGTCCTCGGGCAGCACCGTCAGGGCCGCGGGCGGCAGCGTCGCATGGGTGACTCCGTGGCGGCGCACCACGGCCGCCAGGTCCTCACCGGGCAGCAGTTCCTCCGACGGCGCCATCACCAGCCGGGCCCCGGACAGCAGCGCCATGCACACCTCCCAGGCGGCGGCGTCGAAGCTCGGCGAGGCGAACTGCAGCACCCGGCCGGCGGAGGTGACACCGAGGCGCTCGGCCTGGGCCGCCGCGAGGCTCGCGATGCCCCCGTGGGTGACGACGACCCCCTTGGGCCGGCCGGTCGACCCCGAGGTGTAGATGACATACGCCGGAGACCCCGGCAGCAGCGGTGCGCTCCGGTCGGCGTCGGTGAGATCGGAGGGGTCGGCCGTCTCCGTCCGCGGGCTGTCCACCATCACCAGCGGGCCTGCCGTGCCCGGCAGCGCGGGCGCGGTGGCCGGGTCGGTGACCACGCAGACGGGCCGCGCGTCGTCCAGCATGTACGCGATCCGCCCGGCCGGGTACTCCGGATCCACCGGCAGATACGCCCCGCCGGCCTTCATCACCGCCACCACCGCCACCAGCCACTCCACCGAGCGCGGCAGCGCCACCGCCACGATCCGCTCGGGTCCCGTTCCCAGGCCCGTCAGATGCCTCGCCAGCCGGTTCGCCCGCGCGTTCACCTCCCCGTAGGACAGCGACAGCGAACCGAAGCACACCGCGACCGCCTCGGGCGAGCTGCGTACCCGCTCCTCGAACAGCTCCGGGAAACAGGCTGCGGGCACCTCCCGCGCGGTGTCGTTCCATCCCTCCAGCAGCCGCGCCCGCTCCGCCTCGGACAGCATCTCCAGCGCGTCCGCCGGCCGGTCGGGACCGGCGGCCATCTCCTCCAGCACCCGCCGCAGACAGCGGCCGTAGCGCGCGACCGTCCCGGCGTCGAACAGGGCGGCGGCGTAGTCCAGGGATCCGACGAGGCGTCCGTCCTCCTCCGCCAGCGACAGTGTCAGATCGAACTTGGCTACGGTGTAGGGCGAATCGAGCGAAGTGACCTCGACACCCGGCAGGGCCAGGGCGCCTTCCTCGTTGTTCTGCCAGGCGAACATCGTCTGGAACAGCGGCGTGTGGGCCATGCTGCGGTCCGGATTGACCAGCTCGACCACCTGCTCGAACGGCAGGTCCTGGTGTGCCAGCGCCGTCAGTGCCGTACGGCGCGTCCGCTTCAGCAGTTCGGCCACGGTCGGGGTGGCGGACAGGTCGATCCGCAGGGCCAGCGTGTTGACGAAGAAACCGATCAGCCCTTCGAGTTCGGCGCGGCGGCGGTTGGCGGTGGGGGTGCCGATCACCACCTCGCTCTGCCCCGACAGCCGCGAGAGCACCAGCGCCCAGCCGGCCAGCAGGGTCATGAACAGGGTGCTGCCGTGCCGCCGGCTCAGGGACGTGAGGGCCGTGGTCAGATCCCGGTCGAACACGAGCCGTAGCTGTCCGCCGCGATAGTCCTGCTCGGCGGGGCGCGGCCGGTCGGCGGGCAGTTCGAGCAGTGCCGGGGCGCCCGCCAGGGCCTCCTTCCAGTAGTCGCTCTGTCCGGCCGGTCCGCCGTCGGCCAGCCACTTCCGCTGCCACGCGGCATAGTCGGCGTACTGCACCGGCAGCGGCGGCAGCGGGTTGGCCTCACCACGGTGGAAAGCGGTGTACAGCGCGCTGAGTTCCCGGGTCAGCACGCCCATCGACCAGCCGTCCGACACGATGTGATGCATCGTCAGCATCAGGACATGGTGGTCCGCCGCCAGTACGGCCAGCCGGCCCCGCGCCAGGGGCCCCCGCGCGAGGTCGAAGGGCGCGGTGGCCTCCTCCCGCCGTACGACGGCCAGACACGCCTCGGCGTCGGGCCGGCCGGTCAGATCGTCGATCCGGCAGGCGAAGCCCACCTCCGCGGGGTCGATCCGCTGGAACGCCTCGCCCTCCGTGGTGACCAGACGGGTACGGAGCACCTCATGGCGGGCGACCAGCGCGTCGAGCGCCCGGGCCAGCGCCTCCCGGTCCAGCGGACCGCGCAGACGGAGGGCCAGCGGCATGTGGTACGCCTCGCTCGCGCCCCGCATCTGGGCCAGGAACCACAGCCGCTGCTGGGCGAAGGACAGCGCCAGCGGCGCGTCACGGTCCGCCAGAGGCTCGACGGCGGTCTGCTTCCGTATCGCGGGTGACTGCTCGGAGACCGAATTTCGAAACGTCTGATTCGCCGGCAAAGCGGGGTCTTCCCCTCTGGAGGAGGCTTGTTCACAGGGGTGACTGAAGGTCAGCGGCGCAGGCGGCCGGGACAGCTCCGGTCCGGCCGGGGGAGTCTGGTGTCGTCTGGACGAGTGCGGGGGATGCCGGGCGGGGCACCGTGGAACGGGGGCCGGGACGTGTGGGAGGCAGGGAAGGCCCGGTCATCGGGTGCGCGCCATCGCGCCGCTCGCCGGTGCCACCGCGGGAGCGCGTACGGGGCCAGGGGCGGGGTGAGGTCCGTCCCGGAGGTTCATGGCGCCGGTCGAGGGCGCCGAACGCTGGTCGAGGTGGTCAGGACGCTGATCACGGTGGTCAGGAGTGATCCTGCACGGGACACCGGCCGGGGACGCGGTCCGGCCATGGAGGCACGGGAGATACGGGAGGCACGGGAGATATGGAGGATGCGGGAGCTACCGGGATATACCGGGATAGGGGGGCGGGGCCCTGGTGCCGTCCGCGCTCGGCCCGGCGCGCCGGGCCGTTTTTTTGGGGGAGAGGGAGACCGACGACACCCGCCCCTGGGCGGCGCGCGGTGCTCGGTCACGCGGTCGGTGGCGGAAGCGGAAGGTCGTGCACGGTCGGAGAACGCGGCCGGCGGCGTCGGCCGGTGCCGCCGCGCCCACCACCCCATACGGTCATGACGCGCACCAACTTCCTTGTCCGCCGGACTGACAGATGGGTGAACCGGTGGTCCCTCCAGGTGCTCCTGCCGACCACCTGGAGTGCACCGAGATGATTGATCAGGGCTTCGGAACCTGTCAATGGCCAGTTGTTCCGGTACCGCTGCGAACTGGACCACCGGTATGTCGAGTTCGCCGTACGGAAGGACGTCGACCGGCGAGGCCCCGGGCCGGAGAACCCGGATCCGGAATCGTTTGGGACGAGCTTTCTGGGAAATGAAAAAAGCTAGTCAAGATCCATCGCGTCATTGCATATTTCGATCAGGCTCAGGCAGATTGAGTCAGCAGATCGGCACGGAGGAAGCTCCCGGCCGCACTACCCGGGACAGCTCCCCCCGTCCGGACCACCATCCCCACGACGGTGACAGGACGTGTTCGATGTCCGATGCTCCTGCCGGCCCTTCCCCCGCGATCCAGCACCGGCCGGAGGCGCGTCCGGCCTCCGCCGCGCAGAGCGGCATCTGGTTCAACGAACTGCTCGACGACTGCGGAGCGGTGCACCACGTCCCGTTCGTCGTGAGCTTCGAGGGCGATCTCGACATCGAGGCGTTCCGCCGCGCGTGCGCCGCCGTGCTGCGCAGGCATCCGGGCCTCACCAGCGTCGTCGAGGACCGGTCCGGCGCACCGTTCCTGATCCCGGGCGCCGCGCGGCCCGAGCTGGTGGTCGAGCGAAGGACCGGCCAGGACAGCGTCCTGGCCACCCGGCAGCACATCCTGGCGCCGTTCGACCTCGCCCGGGGGCCGCTGTGCCGCCTCATCCTGCAGATCGCGGGCCCGCGCGCACACCGGCTGCTCGTGGTCGCCCATCATCTGGTCTTCGACGGCAGGTCGATGGAGTTGCTGGTGGCCGACCTCGCCACGTACTACGCAGCGGAACTCGGCGGAGGCGGGCAGGGGCCGGCCGGACCACCGGAACTCCCACCGGACGAACCGGTGGGCGCCGAGGAGGAACGGATCGCCGCCAGGCTGCCCGCGGCGCGCCGGTACTGGGCGGAGCATCCGCCCGGCGCCGACGAGGTGGTGCTTCCCGGCCTGGACCGGCCCGCCCGGGGAGTCGGCGCGGGCGAGTCGGTGGAGTTCCGCTTCCCCGAGGAACTGCGGGCCCGGCTCGGCCCGACGGCGGAACGGATCGGGGTCACGCGGTTCGAGCTGCTCGTCGCGTCCGTGCACGCGCTGCTGTTCCGTTACGGCAACACCGCCCCGGTCACGGCGCTCGACCTCGGCACCCGGACACCGGATCAGCGGGACCGCGTCGGGGTGTACGTCAATGAACTGCCCTTCTCCTCCGCGCCGGAGGCCGGGACGCCGTTCGCGGACTTCGCCCGCGAGGTCAGGACCGCGCTCCGGGAGCTGTACCGGATACGCGACGTGCCGCTCGGACGGGTCGGCGCGGGAGTGAGGCCGGGCGTCGCCCTCGCCCCGGTCTCGCTGTCGTACCGCCGTCCGGCACCCCCACCGGAGTTTCCCGGGGTCACCGCGTCGGTGGACTGGGGACCGTCCAACCACACCGCCCGCAACGCGCTGCGCCTCGAACTGGTCGACGGAACGGATGAGTTGAGCGTACTGATGCAGTATCCGCCGCGGTCCATCGCGCGCGCGGAGGCGGAGAGCATCGGCCGGCACTGGCTCACCGCTCTCGGCCGGGTCACGGCCGCGCCCGGGACCACGCTGGCCGAGCTGCCGCTGCTGGACCCCGACGAGCGGGCCAGGACGCTCGCCGACGGGGACGACACGGCGGTGGCGTATCCCGGGCGGACCGTCCCGGAGCTGATCGCGGAACAGGCCGCGCGGGCACCGGACGCCACGGCCGTCATCCACGCGGACCGGCGCCTCACCTACGCCGAGCTGAACACCGCCGCGGACCGGCTCGCGGAGCGGCTGCGCGGCAAGGGCATCGGCCCCGGCGCGCTGGTCGCGGTACGCGCGAAGCGCTCGGAGCGCCTTGTGGTGGGCCTGCTCGGAGTCCTCAAGGCCGGCGCCGCCTACATCCCGCTCGACCCCGACTATCCGGCGGCACGGCTCGCATTCATCGCGGCGGACTCGAAGGCCGTCCTCGACCTGGGCGACGCCGACCTGACGATCGACCCCCTGTGCCGTGACGGATCCGCTGGATCCGCTGAATCCCGCGCGCCGGGCCCCGGCGATCTGGCCTATGTCATCTACACGTCCGGTTCGACCGGCCGCCCCAAGGGCGTGCGGATCGAACACCACTCGCTGACCAACCTGCTGCTGTCCTTCCGGGACCTGCTCGACGCCGGACCGGCCGACCGGTGGCTGGCGCTGACCTCCGTGTCGTTCGACATCTCCGCCCTGGAGATCTTCCTCCCGCTGATCACGGGCGCCACGGTGGTCGTGGCGGCCGAGGGCCAGACGCGTGACGGCGCGGCGCTCCGCGAGCTGGCCGCCCGGCACGGCGTCAGCCACATCCAGGCGACGCCGACCGGCTGGGCGATGCTCCTGGACGCCGGTTTCGACGCGCCCGGCGTCACCGCGCTCACCGGCGGCGAGGCGCTCCCGCTGACGCTCGCCCGGCGGCTGCGCCCGAGGACGGGAAGGCTTCTCAATGTCTACGGCCCCACGGAGACGACGATCTGGTCGACGGTGGACGAGGTCGGGCCCGACCCGGACCGGGTGACGATCGGCCGTCCCCTCGCGAACACCAGGATCCGGGTGCTCGACGAGCACCTCGCGCCGGTCCCGGCCGGCGTCCCCGGTGATCTCTTCATCGCCGGAGCCGGGGTCGCCAGGGGCTACCTCGGCAGGCCGGAACTGGACAGCGAACGGTTCCTGCCCGATCCGTACGGACCGCCCGGCGAGCGGATGTACCGGACCGGCGACCGGGTGCGCCGCCGCGTGGACGGACGGCTGGAGTTTCTCGGCAGAGCCGACGACCAGATCAAGCTCCGGGGCCACCGGATCGAGCTCGGCGAGATCGAGTCGCGGCTGCTCGCCGTGGACGGTGTGCACCGGGCCGCCGCGGCGGTACACGACGGCAGGCTGGTCGGCTATCACACCGGCGGCGCGGACGCGGGCGCACTGCGGAGAGAACTGGCGGCGGCGCTGCCCGCCTACATGGTGCCCGAGGTCTTTGTCGCTCTTGACGCGCTGCCGGCCACACCCAACGGCAAGCTCGACAGATCCGCGCTTCCGCCGCCGCCCGAGCCGGTGCCCGCGCCCGCGGCCGGCTCAGGGACCGTACGGGAGACGGTGCGGGTGATCTGGTGCGAGGTGCTCGGGCTGCCCGGCGTGGGCGACACCGAGGACATCTTCGACCTCGGCGGCCACTCGATCACCATGACCCAGATCTCGACCCGGATACTCGACCGGCTCGGCGTCGACGTCCCGTTGTACGCGTACTTCGAGGAACCGACCGTGCGGGGCATCGCCGACGTGGTCGACGACCTGCGCACACGGATGTGACGGTGCCTCGGCCGAGGGCCGTCCGGCAACCCCCGCCCGGCGCAAGAGGATTGGCCAAAGTTATTGCTGCGGCCACCCTGGCGTGGTCCTGGAGACTCGGGCATCCTCCGGACATGCGCACTCTTCTCGTCCGGTGCCGGCGATCCGTGGTGAACTGGCTGATCGCGTTCGGCCAGATCTGGGTCTACATCCCGCCGACGGCTCCCACGGCCTCGCCGGCGCCCGCCGGTCCCGCTCCGGGCCATCCCGAGCGGCTCTGCCCCGAAGTGCCCCTCAGCGAGGTGGAGAAGGCACTGCTGCGGCAGTTGCTCGGCGGCGGCGAGGAATCGTACGGCCCGCGAGGCGACGCAGGCGGTCCGGGGCGGCGCCGGCACGACACGGCGGACGGCGGTACCCGGCGGAGCCCCGGTCCGCTCCCCGGCGTGGACACCACCGGCCACCACCGCGCGGCGCCCCGGACGCCCAGGCCCCCGGCGGCATAGCCCCCGTCCCGTTCCGGGCCCGCGCACCGGCCCCGGATCCGCGCGCTGTGGCGGTCCGTGTCCGGCCGGGCACGGAGCGGCTCCGCACCTCTCCACCGCCCGGGCGGGAAGGCCGCCCGCCGCCCCGGCCCGGCGAGCGCCGCAGGTCAGGGGGGGGCGCACCGGCGCACGCCCCCGGACCCTGCCGACCGCCGCGCGGACGGGGTGACACGTTTCCGCCCACGGTGAAGCAGGGCCCTGTCGAAAGGGGCTCGAACAAGAGATATCTTGATGTCAAGCAATGTTGCGGACGTGGAGCGGAGCACCCGGGTGACTGACTCGACCATCATCTATACACACACCGACGAGGCCCCGGCCCTGGCAACGTATTCGTTCTTGCCTGTGATCGAAGCGTATGCCTCGACAGCCGGGGTCACTGTGGAGAACCGTGACATCTCTCTCGCGGGGCGGATCATCGCCGGCTTCCCCGAGCGCCTTGAGGAGAGTCAGCGGATCGACGACGCACTCGCGGAGCTGGGTGAGCTGGCCAGGACTCCCGGCGCGAACATCATCAAGCTGCCGAACATCTCGGCTTCGATCCCGCAGCTCAAGGCCGCGATCGCCGAGCTTCAGCAGCAGGGCTACGCGCTGCCCGACTACCCGGACGACCCGAAGTCCGACGAGGACCGCGAGGTCCGCGCCCGCTACGACAAGGTCAAGGGCAGCGCCGTCAACCCGGTGCTGCGCGAGGGCAACTCCGACCGCCGCGCGCCCGCCTCGGTGAAGAACTACGCCAAGGCGCACCCGCACTCGATGGGCGTCTGGGAAGCCAACTCCAAGACGAACGTCGCGCACATGGACGCGGACGACTTCCGCTCCACCGAGAAGTCCTCGGTCATCGCCGAGGCCGGCTCGCTGCGTATCGAACTGGCCGGCGACGACGGCAGCACCACCACGCTGCGTGAGTCGGTGCCCGTGCTGGCGGGCGAGATCGTGGACGCCTCCGTGATGCGGGTACCGGCGCTGCGCGAGTTCCTCACGGCGCAGATCGCCCGGGCCAAGGCCGAGGGTGTGCTCTTCTCGGTGCACCTGAAGGCCACGATGATGAAGGTCTCCGACCCGATCATCTTCGGCCACGCGGTGCGGGCCTTCTTCCCGAAGACCTTCGCCGAGTACGGCGAGACGCTCGCCGCGGCCGGCCTGAGCCCGAACGACGGGCTCGGCGGCATCCTCAACGGCCTGGAGTCGCTGCCCGAGGGCGCGAAGATCAAGGCGTCCTTCGACGCCGAGCTCGCCGACGGTCCCGCCCTGGCGATGGTCGACTCCGACCGGGGCATCACCAACCTGCACGTACCGAGCGATGTCATCGTCGACGCCTCCATGCCGGCGATGATCCGCACCTCCGGTCACATGTGGGGCCCGGACGGCCAGGAGGCGGACACCCTCGCCACCATCCCGGACAGCAGCTACGCCGGCATCTACCAGGTCGTCATCGACAACTGCCGTGCGAACGGCGCCTTCGACCCGGCGACGATGGGCTCGGTGGCCAACGTCGGCCTGATGGCGCAGGCGGCCGAGGAGTACGGCAGCCACGACAAGACCTTCGAGATCCCGGTCACGGGCACGGTGCGGGTCCTCGACGACCGCGGCGACGTCGTGCTCGAACACGCGGTGAGCGCCGGCGACATCTGGCGCATGTGCCAGACCAAGGACGTACCGGTCCGGGACTGGGTCAAGCTCGCCGTCACCCGCGCCCGCGCGACCGGCGACCCGGCGGTGTTCTGGCTCGACGAGGGGCGCGCGCACGACGCGAACCTCATCGCGAAGGTCAAGGAGTACCTGCCCGAGCACGACACCGAGGGGCTGCGCATCGAGATCATGGCCCCGGTCGACGCGATCGCCTTCTCCCTCGACCGTATCCGCCGGGGCGAGAACACGATCTCGGTCACCGGCAATGTGCTGCGCGACTACCTGACCGACCTGTTCCCGATCCTGGAGCTCGGCACGAGCGCCAAGATGCTCTCGGTCGTTCCGCTGATCAACGGCGGCGGACTGTTCGAGACGGGTGCCGGCGGCTCCGCGCCAAAGCACGTCCAGCAGCTCGTCAAGCAGAACTACCTGCGCTGGGACAGCCTGGGCGAGTTCCTGGCGCTCGCCGTCAGCTTCGAGCACCTCGCGCAGAAGACCGGCAACGCGCGCGCCCAGGTGCTCGCCGACACGCTCGACCGTGCCACCGGCACCTTCCTCAACGAGGACAAGTCGCCCAGCCGCCGGGTGGGTGGCATCGACAACCGGGGAAGCCACTTCTACCTGGCGCTCTACTGGGCGCAGGAGCTGGCGAAGCAGGACGACGACGCCCAGCTCGCGGAGGCGTTCGCCGGGCTCGCCAAGACACTGGCCGACCAGGAGCAGACGATCGTCGACGAGCTGATCGCCGTCCAGGGCTCGCCGGCCGACATCGGCGGCTACTACCGCCCCGACGCGGCCAAGGCGTCGGCGGTCATGCGTCCGTCGGCGACGTTCAACCGGGCCATCGCGACCCTGGGCTGAGCGGGAGCCGCAGCGACGGCACCGTGCGGTGACCGCGCCCCGGCCGGACTTCCCCGTCCGGCCGGGGCGCGGTCGCGTTCACGGGCAGCCGGGGCGGAGATGCTGTCCGCCGGCTCCGACTCCGTCATTCCGGGGGAGATGACCGCGACACGGAGGTGGCCGGCCTCCTGCCGCGGCCCGTCGGAGATCGCCCGGCACCCGGGCCGTGCTGTGCGTCGTCCATGACACGCCGAGGCTCCCGCGATCGCCACCACCCCGAGCCCCGTCGCCGGCAGAGCCGCGATGCCCAGCCGTCGTCCGGCCCGCATGATTCCCCTCCCTCGCCCGCCCGGGACGGGCGGAGCAGCCGATGTGCGCCGGCCGTCCGGCCCCACCGCCGGATCGCCGTCTTCGCACGTCAGGGCCCATGATCCGGTAGCACTCGGGGCGGTTCACGGGCGGGTGCCGGGGGCGTGGTCCGGACGAAGGGCCCTACGCGCCGCCGCCGTCCGCCGGGAAGATCCATTCGTACGCGGCCCGCGCCGTGAACTCGCGCCGGCCGCCCGGAAAGACCAGCCCGGCCGTGCGGTATGCCGGGTCCGAGGCGGTGTCCGGCAGATACGGGATCGCGACGCAGCGCATCCCGGCGGCATGCGCCGCCAGCACCCCCGGCGCGGCATCCTCCACCACCACACAGTCCGCCGGCCGGGCTCCCAGCCGGCGCGCGGCGTCCAGGAAGACATCGGGCTCCGGCTTGCCGTGAGGGACCTCGTCGGCCGAGACGGTCGCGGCCATGTACGCGTCCAGGCCGGTGACCGACAGCGCGGCATCGATGGCGGCGCGCGACGAGCCGGACGCCACGGCCAGGGGCACGCCGCCCGCGTGCAGCAACTCCACGAGCTCGCGCATCTCCGGGAACACCTCCGTCGAGGTGCGTACCAGCTCCAGATAGAGGCGGTCCTGCTGAGGGTGCAACTCATCGACGGGCGTGGCGATCCCGTACTCCTCGCGCAGCGTCTCCAGCGTCTCCCGGGTGCTGATGCCAAGGAAACGGCTGTGCTGCTCCCAGCCGAAGTCGTGTACGCCGTAGTGGGCGAGGAGCCGGCGACCGGCTTCGTAATAGTTTGGCTCGCTGTCAACGAGCGTTCCATCGAGATCGAAGATGACCGCCGGGGTACGCGAAGTGCTCATGCGTCTCAGCATGCCAAGTCGGTTCTCCCCGGACGACGCCGGACGATGCCGGACGAGGCGGGGAATTGGTCCAGACCGCCTGCTACCGTCGGCCGGGCAGCGGCGCCGGACCGTTGAGGATCAGCCGAAGAGGGGACACACACTGTGAGTGGCAGGAACGACGGGCGGGCCTTCATCGGATCGTTCACCTCGCCGGGAGGACGGGGGATCATCGTCGCGGCCGTGGACGCGGAGACCGGGGCCCTGACGGAGCGGGGAGCGACCGACGCCGTCGCGGACCCGTCCTTTCTCGCGCTCGCGCCCGGCGGATCCGTGCTCTACGCGGTCAGTGAGCAGGAGGAGGGCGCGGCGGCGGCCTTTCTGGCTCCGGCCGCCGACGCCGTGGACGCGACACCCCGGCTGATCGGGGAGCCCGTACCGGTGTGCGGCGCGGGCCCCACACATCTCACGCTCACCGCCGGCCATCTGCTGACCGCCAACTACGGTTCGGGCAGTGTCTCGGTGCTTCCTGTCGGCGGCGACGGCGCGCTGCGCGCCGTGAGCGGTGTGCTCCAGCACGAGGGCGGCGGACCGCACCCGGACCGGCAGCGCGGCCCGCACGCGCATCAGGTGACCGCCGATCCGAGCGGGCGCTGGGTGCTGAGCACCGATCTCGGCACCGACTCCGTCCGGATCTGCGCTCTGGACGCGGCCTCGGGCGAGCTGACCACGCACGGCGAGACAACACTGCGCCCCGGCGCCGGTCCGCGCCATCTCGCCTTCCACCCGGCAGGCGGCCACGCCTATGTGCTGTGCGAGCTGGAACCGACGCTCACCGTCTGCCGCTGGGACGCCGCGACAGGGGTGCTCGAACCGGTGGGTGAGACGTCCGTCCTGCCCGACAGTGCCGCCGTCGAGAGCTTCGCCTCCGCGGTGGTCGTGGCGCGGGACGGCAGGTTCGTCTGGGTGGCCAACCGGGGACACGACAGCATCGCCGTCCTCGCGCTCGACGAGACGTACGAGAAGGCGGAACTGGTCACCACCGTGCCGTGCGGCGGCCGCTGGCCGCGCGACCTCGCACTGGACCCGGCAGGCCGCCGTCTCTACGCCGCGAACGAGCACTCCGGGGATGTGACCTGGTTCGACATCGACCCGCACACCGGTGTCCCGGTCCGCGCGGGCTCCATAGAGGCCCCCGCGGCCTCCTGTGTGATCTTCGGCTGACCGAAAGGCCCCGAGGTACCCCGCTCCGTACGGCGCGGACGCGGGGAGCCGTACACGCGCCGGGGAGGGCGCGCGGCGGCCGGCTCGCGGAAGGGCCCGCGCCGGAGCGATCCGGTGCGGGCCCTTTCCATGCGCGTACGGGTGAGTCGCCTCCCCGCAGGCAGGGGTGTCTCCCCGGGTCCCCGTGCGGGGACATGTCAGTTCGCCGACGTGCCCTGCGGCTGCGGCGCGATGCCCAGCGCGGTCGTGTACTTCGACAGCACCAGCTTGCCGATCGCGGGGTAGGCGCCGAGCGGCTCGGCCGCGGCGCAGTCCGCCTCCTTGAGAGCCACGTCGAGCAGCCCCTCGGGCAGCTCGGGGCCGACCAGGTAGGGAGCGAGCGCGAGCTGGGTCGCACCGGCGTCCCGGAGCTGTTCGGCGACCGCGGTGACCGAGCCCTCGACATCGAGCGCGGCGGCCATCACCGGCACGGCGAGGCGCGCGGCGAGCAGCATCCCGGTGATCCCCGCGGTCTTGACCGCCTCCTCGCCACCCACCGTGACCAGGATGATCCCGTCGGCCGCCGTGGCGACGGTGAACAGCCGCGCGCGGTCGGCACGGGCCAGACCCGCCTCCGAGAGGCGCACATGCAGACCCTCCGCGAGCAGCGGGTGCGGCCCGAGGACATCGGTCAGCTCCGCGGCGGCGGAACTGTCCGCGACCGCCTGCTGTATCCGCCCGGCCAGGTCGCTGTCGGGACCGGCGAGCAGCGGCACGACGACGGCGGCGGGGCCCTCGGGTTCGGCGACCTCACGGCCCGCGGCCTTCGCCAGCTCATAGCGTTCCGTACGCTGCGTCGCCGTCCGGGTCAGGACGCTCCCCAGCGTGGGGTACTCGGAGTCGTCGCCGTCCAGGAAGCCGATGGCGGCGTCCAGGCCGGGCAGCTCCGAGCGGGCGATGCTGACGACCTCCTCGGCCAGGCCCCGGACGGCGGGCGAGGGCGTGCCGGGAACGGCGAGGATCAGCGCGGGCGCACCTTCGGGCGCCGCCACGGGTTCGGGACGGCGGTGGCGCCCCGACTGGCGGGGTCGCGGCATTCGTACGGGCAGGCCGGATGCGGGCCCAGTGGGGGTGCTCATGGCGCCGAATGTTACTGGTTTTGTGGGAGCGACTGTTCGGGGAGGGGGCGGTCGTGAACCTTCTGTCCTTATTTATCCGTTAGGTATTTTTCTGCTCATCTATCGTGTTGTGTCGGGACGTTCAGCATGCGGGGATCCCCCGGCAGCCGTAGGGAGTCCGTGGCGAGCGCCGCCGCGATCAGCAGTGCCCCGGCGAGCGGATCATGAGCCGCGGCGACCGTCGTGGCGTGCGGGAGCTGACCGGCCAGTTCCGCCCGCAGCGGCACGAGCAACGGATCGCCCAGCTTGAACAGCCCGCCCGTGAGCGCGACTTCGCATGCACCGGACGGCGGGCAGACAGCCGCCGCGGCCTCCGCGATATGCCGCGCCGCTGTCGCGAGAATGCCCTCCGCGACCGGGTCGCCGGCGGCGCACCGGGCCACTTCGGGTGCGAACGAGGCGAGCACGGCGGGCCGGTCCGTACGCGGATAGAGCAGCCCCGGCATTTCGATGGCGGGCCCGAACGCCAGCTCCATTCTGGAGAGCAGCGCTGGCGATCCGCCGCGCCGGCCGTCGTGGGCGCGCATCGCCGCCTCCAGTCCGGCCCGGCCGATCCAGGCTCCGCTGCCGCAGTCACCGAGCAGATGACCCCAGCCGTCAGCTCGGCGCCAGCGCCTCAGATCGGTACCCAGCGCGATCATGCCCGTACCTGCGGCGACAACCGCTCCGGGACGCTGTCCGAGCGCCCCGGCGTATGCCGTGACCGCGTCGGCGGCGAGTGCCAGCCGGCGTACGCCCAGGGCCCGCTCCAGCGCCGTCGGCAGCTCGGCGCGGAGTCCGTCGCCGAGCGTCGCCATCCCGGCCGCGCCGATCGCGACGGCGGACAGGGTGTCCGCTCCGGACTCGGCCAGCAGCGCCTCCACCGAGGGCAGGAGCTGACCGAGCAGGTGACCGGCGTCAATGCCGGCGGGGCCGGTGCGCACCGGCACGGTGGAGACGGTGGTGCCCACCGTGGCAACGGCGGCAGACGGGGAGCCGGCCGTCCCGGTGGGGGCCGTGCGGCCGAGTGCGACGCGCACACCCGAACCGCCGGAGTCCACACCGAGCACCCAGCTCACGGCAGTTGCCAGTCCACCGGCTGTGCTCCCTGCCGGAGCAGGAGGTCATTGGCACGACTGAACGGACGCGAGCCGAAGAAGCCGCGGTCCGCCGACATGGGGGAAGGATGGGCCGACTCGACCGCCGGGAGATCCCCGAGGAGCGGCCGCAGATTGCGGGCGTCACGTCCCCACAGCACGGACACCAGCGGCTTGCCGCGGGCGACCAGGGCGCGAATGGCCTGCTCGGTCACCTCTTCCCAGCCCTTGCCCCGGTGCGCGCCCGGCTTGCGGGGCGCCGTGGTGAGGGCCCTGTTCAGCAGCAGCACCCCCTGCCGCGTCCAGGGAGTCAGATCACCGTTGGAGGGACGGGGCAGGCCCAGATCCGTGTGCAGCTCCCGGAAGATGTTCTCCAGGCTGCCGGGCAGGTTCCGCACGTCGGGAGCGACCGAGAAACTGAGCCCGACGGCCATTCCCGGGGTGGGGTAGGGGTCCTGACCCATGATCAGGACCCGTACGTCGTCAAAGGGTTGCTGGAAAGCGCGGAGCACGTTCGCCCCGGCGGGTAGGTAGGTGCGGCCGGCCGCGACCTCGGCCCGCAGAAAGTCCCCCATCGCCGCGACACGTCCGGCCACGGGGGCCAGCGCCTCTGCCCAGCCGGGCTCAACAACTTCACTCAAAGGTAGTCCCGCCACGACGCGCCACTTTACCCGTGCGCAGAGGGTGCGCCCTGCCCGGGACAGCCCCGTGGAGCCGCTGCCGCCTTTCTCCGTTGTGCGCTTACGGTCTCCGAGGCGGACCCTGGAAGGGGTGGCGGGCGGACGTCCGGTCCGCCCGGACCGTCCGAAGGAGCCCACCATGGCCAGGCAGATGATGCACGCGATCGCCAGCTACAAGGGACTGCCGATCGATGACCCGGAGAGTCTTCAGGATGTCGAAGTGCCCGTCCCGGCACTGCGGCCCCGCGATGTCCTGGTGCGGGTCCGGGCCGTGTCGGTGAATCCGGCGGACGTGAAATCGCGGGCCGGACTCCCGGAGGGCGAGGAACCGCGGATCCTGGGGTTCGACGCGGCGGGGGTGGTGGAGGCCGCCGGGCCGGAGGTGAGCACGCTCTCGGTGGGAGACGAGGTCTGGTACGCGGGTGATGTCACCCGCCCCGGAGCCAACTGCGATCTGCACGCGGTGGACGAGCGGATCGTCGCTCTCAAGCCCGCCTCCCTCGGCTTCGCCGAGGCCGCCGCGATGCCGCTGACGACGATCACGGCGTGGGAGACGCTCTTCGACCGCTTCGGGCTGACGGCGGACTCCACCGGCACACTGCTCGCGCTGGGCGGGGCCGGCGGGGTGGGATCGATCATGATCCAGCTCGTCAAGGAGCTCACCGGCCTGCGGGTACTGGCGTCGGCCGGCCGCCCCGAGTCCCGGGAGTGGGTGAGGCAGTTCGGCGCCGACGATGTCGTCAACCACCATCAACTCGCCGCCTCCACGCGTGAGGTGGCTCCCGATGGCGTGGACTACCTGTTCAGCCCGCACTCGCGCGGCAATGTCGAGGCGTTCGCCGAGATCGTCCGGCCCTTCGGGCACATCACCGCCATCGACGAGCCGGAGGGACTGGACCTGCTGCCGTTGAAGGCCAAGAGCATCGCCTGGCACTGGGAGCTGATGTTCACCCGGTCCATCTACCAGACCGAGGACATGATCGAGCAGAAGAGGCTGCTGGAGGCGGTGAGCGCACTGGTCGACGACAAGCGGATCCGCACGACCCTCAATACGTCCATCGACGACTTCTCCGCCGCCGGTCTGCGCGAGGCACACCGCCTGGTCGAGGCCGGTCGCTCCACCGGCAAGGTCGTTGTCACCCGCTGATTCCCTCCGGCCGGCGGTGCTGTCCGTGCGGCGGTTTCCCGTACCGGGACGCGCCCGCGGGGATGTCACGCGGTCGGGCCGGCTTCCAGCGGGCCGTCGGGGGGAATGGGGGCCACGCGCATGCCGTACCGGGCCCACAGGGCCCGCTGCAGAAGCAGGGTGAGGGTGCCGGCGAGGAACATTCCGGCGAGGTTGACGCCGAGCTGTACGAAGGAGGCGCCCACCTCGTGCCAGTGCGCGAGCGCGATCGCCACGGCGATGTTCCCCGCCGCGGGGACCGTGGTGACGGAGATGAAGACGCCGATCAGCGCGGACGACTTGCCGGCTGTCAGGGACAGGATCCCTGCCACCCCCGCCAGGACCGCCACGATGAAGGACCACTTGTCCGGGTGGATGATGAAGTCGGACAGTGGTCTGTTGTCGAGCATGTCCGGAGTGATCCAGCCCAGCAGGCGGCTGACGGCGGCGCATGCCAGCGTGATCGCGATCGCCACCGTGAAACCGACCGCGAGCGCGCGCACGGCCGCGCCGATCAGGCGCCAGTCCCGGCGCATGAGCCCGAAGCAGATGGCCGCCACCGGACCGAACTCCGGGCCGAGCACCATGGCGCCGACGATGAGGATCGGCTGGTCCAGCAGCGTGCCGATCGCGGCGAGCTGCGTCGCGAGCGCGAGAAACGCCAGGAACCCCCAGGTGATGCGCGTATCGGTCGCGGTCCGGGCGGCCAGTTCATGCCAGACGACGGCGTCGTCCGGGTCTCCGGGAGCCACTTTCTCGGCCTCTTCGGCCGCCGTGGAGAGGGACAGCGCCAGTTGTTCGACCGTGATGGCACCGGTGTCCTTGAGCCCGAGAGCACTCAACTGCTCCAGTACGCCGTTCGCGGCCTCTCTCGCCACGTCGAACTCCACGAAGTCACCGGCGGGCGCGTAGGCGGCACCGACGATCCTGATCACATTGACGATCGCGGGATGGGTGTCGGCGATCCGCAGCACCTCTTCGGTGCGGGCGGTGGGACTGATCACTCGGACATGCAGCACGAGAGGCATTGTGCCGGGGCCCGGCCCCCGGCTCGCTCAGGGGCGTCCGTACGGGGAACCGATCAGCCCGATGCGCGCGACCGGACCCCGCACGCGGAGCCGCCCGGGTATGTGCGGTACGCGGGCGACACACCCGAAGGACCCTAATCCCCGATGGCCGCCGCCCGGACGCAGAGGACATCCGGCAGATGCGAGGCGAGCCGCTGCCAGCGGTCTCCGTCGTCCGCGCTCGCGTAGACCTCGCCATTGCGATTGCCGAAATACACGCCCGCGGGATCCGCGTCGTCCGTGCACATCGCGTCGCGCAGCACCGTGCCGAAGTGGTCTCCCTCGGGCAGCCCCGCCGACAGCGGCTCCCAGCTCTGGCCCGCGTCCTCTGTGCGGTAGACCCGGCAGCGCCGCCCGGCCGGGACCCGGTCGGCGTCGGCGTTGATCGGGAAGACATAGGCCACATCGGCGCGGTGCGGGTGTGCCGCGACCGTGAAGCCGAAGTCGGACGGCAGGCCGGCGCCGATGTCGCTCCAGCGTGCTCCCGCGTCGTCGCTGCGGAAGACCCCCCAGTGGTTCTGCAGATACAGCCGGTCCAGATCGCCCGCGTCCTGCGCGATCTTGTGCACGCACTGGCCGAACTCCGGATGCGGATCGGGCAGGAAGGACGCCGACACGCCCTTGTTGGACGGGGCCCAGCTCCGGCCGCCGTCCCGGGAGCGGAAGACCCCGGCCGCGGACACCGCGACGGTCAGCGCGTCCGGATCGCGGCGGTCGGTCACCACCGTGTGCACCGCTTCCCCTCCGCCGCCCGGCTCCCAGCGTGAACGCGTCGGATGCTCCCAGAGCGGCCGGACCAGCTCGAAGGTCTCGCCTCCGTCGTCGGAGCGGAACAGCGCGGCGGGCTCGGTGCCCGCGTACACCACGTCCGGCTCCGAGGGCCCGGCCGGATGGAGCTGCCACACCCGCTCCAGCGACGCGCCCGTGTCCTGGGGGAACCTGACCGCCGGTTCGGCCGGCTCCGTCCAGCTCGTCCCGAGGTCGTCGGAGTGGAACACGGAAGGACCCCAGTGCGCGCTGTCCCCGCCGACCAGCAGCCGCGGCACGGACCGGCGCGTGTCGATCGCGATCGAATAGACCGCCTGCGCGTTGAAGTGCGGTCCGTCGAACCGCCATCGGCCGCTGTGCCTGCGGCCGATGAAGAGCCCTTTGCGGGTACCTACGGTGAGCAGTACGTCGGTCATGACCGACCACCTCCAGGACGACGTTGTCTCGGACGGAGGACAGTCTGTACCCGGCCACTGACAGTGCCCTCGGGAGCGGGCGTCCGCGCAGGCCGGACGGTATGTCGTTGCTGCGGCGACATACCGTGTCGGGCCGGCTCCGGTCGGTGCCGGTCGGTGCCGGCCCGTGGCGATCGGTGCCGGCCGGTGGTGGCCGCGTGTGCGATCCCGAATTCGGACGGCGGAACCGGAATGGTTCGCCCCGCGCGTGGCTTCTCGTTATTTGGTGGACGTCGTAGTACGACGTGTACCGTACAAAGAGTTCAGTCGCGCGAGTCGAAAACGGAGCCCGGAATGAGCGCTGCCCTTTTTGAGCCGTACACCCTGCGGTCACTGACGATCCCCAACCGGGTGTGGATGGCGCCCATGTGCCAGTACTCCGCCGCGCCGGACGGCCCCGAACAGGGTGTACCCACCGACTGGCACTTCCAGCACCTGGCCGCGCGGGCCGTCGGCGGCACGGGCCTGATCCTCACCGAGGCCACCGCCGTGAGCCCCGAGGGCCGCATCAGCCCGTACGACCTGGGGCTGTGGAACAGCGCCCAGACCGACTCGTTCCGCCGGATCACCTCCTTCCTCAAGAGCCAGGGGACCGTTCCGGGCGTCCAGATCGCCCACGCCGGGCGCAAGGCGTCCACCGAGCGGACCTGGGTGGACCGCGGCGCGCCGATCCCGCCCGGAGACGGGTACGGATGGACCCCGGTGGGCCCGAGCCCGCTCCCGTTCGGCGAGACCTCCACCGTCCCGGAAGAGCTGTCCACCGAGCGGATCGAGGAGATCGTGGAGCAGTTCGCCGCGACCGCCCGCCGGGCCCTCGCGGCGGGCTTCGAGGTGGCCGAGATCCATGGCGCCCACGGCTACCTGATCAACCAGTTCCTCTCGCCGTACACCAATCGCCGGACGGACGAGTACGGCGGCTCCTACGAGAACCGCGTCCGCTTCGCCCTGGAGGTCGTGGACGCCGTACGCGCCGTGTGGCCGCAGGAGTTGCCGGTCTTCTTCCGTATCTCCGCCACCGACTGGCTCACCGAGAACCCGGACGACGAGCGCGAGGGCTGGACGGCCGAGGACACCATCCGGTTCGCCGGCGACCTCTCCGCCCACGGCGTGGATCTGCTGGACACCTCCACGGGCGGCAATGCCCCCAACGCCAAGATCGACGCGGTCCCCGGCTACCAGGTGCCGTTCGCCGAACGCGTCAAGAAGGAGACGGAGCTGGCCGTCGCCGCGGTCGGCCTGATCACCGAGGCGCGGCAGGCCGAGGAGATCATCGCCAATGGGCAGGCGGACGCCGTGCTCCTCGGCCGTGAGCTGCTGCGCGATCCCTCCTTCGCCCGGCACGCCGCGCGGGAGCTGGGCGTCGCGATCTCCGGTCCTGACCCGTACCACCGGGCACTCTGACCGGCGGGGCCCCGTCCGGCACCTCCCGTCCGGCCCCCGGGCCGGTGGTGCCGGGTGCCGGACGGGGCCCGAGCCCCGTCCGGCCGTCCAAAGAATCTTCAACGGTCCGCTCCCGGCACTCGAAGAGGACCGCGCGGCGGGGATACGCTCGTAGGGAGAGCCGTCTCGCCCAATGCCTGGCTGGGACGAAGACCTGCCGGAACGGCGGGTCACGATGCCGTTCAGAACGGGTCCGTTCGAAACGGCTCTCCGCCTCGCGCGCGCGTCGGCCGCGGCCGGCCCGGGGCGCCGCGGGTGAACAGCCGCAGATGCCGTCGAGAAGACCGGGGTGCCCCGGCCGTGGCGTCCTGCGGGCCGCTTGGCGAGGAGGTTCGCGACCATGGCTTCCCCAACGCGTCTGATGACCGTGCTGCCCGTCGGTCATCGCGAACTCCTGATGGGAATGGCCCGCGACGTCTTCTTTCCCCAGGACACCAGGATCTTCGAGGAGGGAAGCCCGGCGGACAGATTTTGGATCATCCACACGGGCACCGTCGCACTCGATCTGTATGTCCCCGGCCGGCGGCGGGTGATGGTCGATACGCTCGGCATGGGGGAACTGCTCGGCTGGTCCTGGCTCTTTCCCCCGCACGAGTGGCATTTCGGGGCCGAGGCGTTCAGCCCGGTGCGGGCCCATGAATTCGACGGAATCGCGGTACGGACCCTGTGCGAGGACGACCCGGCTCTGGGCTTCATCCTGACCCGCTCCATCGCCGCGATTCTCGCCGGACGGCTTGAGGTGGCCCGTGCGCACCTGCTCGACCGCTACATGCTCCATGGCGGCCCCGGGCTCTGACCGGGCAGGCCGTTCACCGGCTGACGGCCCCGCACGGCCCGGGGCACACCCCAATGGCCCCACGGCCCGGCGGCCGTCCGGCCGGGGGAGCGCGGCCCGCGACGGATCGACGGCCAACGATTGACCTGCGGCGCCGCCGTTCACGCCGCTCTCCGCCGACGGCTCTGCCGCGCGGTCGCGCGTCGCGGAACTCCTCTGCCCGGCACAGAATGCCGATGAGACGCAGCACTATCGGTCCGCGGATCGGCAGAAGGCGGGATCCCATGGCGGAAAGCGCGGAAAAGCGAGGTCTTCTCGGTGAGCTGTCCGCGGAATTCGCGGGCACCATGATCCTCATTCTCTTCGGCTGCGGTGTGGTGGCGCAGGTGGTGGCCGCCGGCGTCGGCGACCACGACAGCATCGCGTGGGCCTGGGGGCTGGGCGTCACGTTCGGTATCTATGTCGCCGCCCGGGTCAGCGGCGCCCACATCAACCCGGCCGTCACGCTGTCCCTCGCGCTCTTCAAGGGCTTCTCGTGGCACAAGGTCGCCCCCTATGTGGTCGCGCAGACCGCCGGCGCGTTCGTCGCCGCGCTGCTTGTGCGCTGGAACTACACAGAGGTCCTGGCCAAGGCCGATCCCGGGCACACCGACAAGACACAGATCGTCTTCTCCACCCTTCCCGGCAACGGCACACTGCCGGTGAGCCAGTGGGGAGCCCTGCGCGACCAGATCATCGGGACCGCCCTCCTGGTGCTGGTCATCTTCGCCGTCACCGACCTGCTCAACCAGCCTCCGGGGGCCAACCTCGGCGCGCTGATCGTCGGTCTCGTCGTCGTGGCGATCGGTATGGCCTGGGGCGCGGACGCCGGCTACGCCATCAACCCGGCACGCGACTTCGGCCCCCGGCTCGCCAGCTTCATCACGGGATACGGAGGCGCGTGGCGGGACCAGTACGGCGGCTTCTACTTCTGGGTGCCCATCGTCGGCCCCCTCGTGGGCGGCCCGCTCGGCGCGGCGCTCTACCGGCTGCTTGTCGGCCGGCACCTGCCGACACGGGGCAAGCAGGAGCCCGGCCGCATCCCGGTCACCGACTGACCCGAAGACATGGCGCCGCGCCGCCACCGGCAGCCCCCGCACGCGGGAGGCCCCGTCGATCTGGGCCAGCGTCTGGTCCGCGAAGGAGGGCAGCCCCCCGCACGCGGGAGGCCCCGGCGGCACGGCAGGCTCCGCCGCCGCGTACGGCGCCCCGCACCCTAGGGCGAACTACGACGGATCTCGTACGATAAGGCTCCCACCCAAGGAAGTGGAGCCGCTGTGACCACCCCGACCCGTACCCGCGAACTCGCTCATCCCCCGCGGGAGGCGATCCTCCTGGAGGGAGTGCTCCACGCCCTCTCCGACCCGCTGCGCCTGCGCGTCGTCCGCGAACTGGCCGCGGCCGGCCGGGAGCTGTCCTGTTCGCACTTCGATCTGCCGGTCACCAAGTCCACCACCACACACCACTTCAGGGTGCTGCGCGAGAGCGGTCTGATCCGGCAGACCTACCGGGGCACGACGAAGCTGAACGGCCTGCGCGGTGACGATCTTGACGGCCTCTTCCCCGGACTGCTCGACAGCGTTCTGGCGGCGGCCAGGAGCCAGACGGAGCGCCTCGGCGGCGCCTGACCGGAGGCCGCGTCCCGCCGGAGGCTTCCGGCTTCAGCGCCCCACCCGCTGGGCCCGCAGCGCGGCCTCCAGCAGGCCCTGCCAGTCGGCGATCTTCACCGACCGCCGTCCCAGTGACCGCCCGAGCGCCGCTTCGGCCTTCTCGATCGCCAGCCAGCCCGGCCACTCCACCGGCGCCTGGCCCCATTCGCGCAGCACGGCGACCGGATCCGCCGCCACCCGGCGCGTGACCAGCGCGGGCGCGTCGGCGAGCAGTGAGGCGACCGTCTCCTTGGCATCGGACCGATTGGTCCCGATCACTCCGACCGGGCCGCGCTTGATCCAGCCCGCGACATACTCGCCGGGGGAGGGCGCGCCGTCCCTCAGTACCCGCCCCGCCGTGTGCGGCACCGTCCCCGTGCTCTCGTCGAACGGCAGCCCCGCGAGTGGTACGCCCCGGTAGCCGACCGCCCTCAGCACAAGCTGTGCCTCGATGTCCTCGTACGCGCCGGTGCCGCGTACGCCCCCGGTCCCGTCCGGCGCCGTACGTTCGAACCGCACCCCGGCGGCCCGGCCGCGCGCCTCGAGAATCTCCACGGGGCGCAGGAAGAACCGCAGGTGGATCCGGCGCGGCTTGTTCCCGGGCGGCAGTGCGGCCCAGCCGCGGACGACCTCCAGATTGCGCCGGTTCACCGCCGGCAGCGTGATGTCTCCCGCGTGCGCGGGGTCCAGTGCCAGGTCCGCCCGGTCCACCCGGATCTCCGCCGCCGGGAGCGACCCCAGCTCCCGCAGCTCCTTGGTGGTGAACTTCGCCTGTGCGGGACCGCGCCTGCCCACCAGGTGTGTGTCGCGTACACCGCTGGCGGCCAGCGCGCCCAGGGCGGCATCGGGCACATCGGTCGCCCTGAGCTCCTCGGCGCCGCGCGCCAGGACGCGGGCCACGTCGACGGCGACATTGCCCGCGCCGATCACCACGGCCGACCGTCCGTGCAGCGCGAAATCCCTGCTCGCGGCGTCGGGGTGGGCGCTGTACCAGGAGACGAAGTCGGTGGCCGAGAAGCTGCCGGGCAGTGCCTCGCCCGGCACGTCGAGCGACCGGTCCCTGGCCGCTCCGACGCAGTAGACGACCGCGTGGTACAGCTCCCGCAGCCGCTCGGGCGTGAGGCCCCGCGCCCCCACCTCCACATTGCCGAGAAAGCCGACCCGCTCATGCTCCAGCACCGTGCGCAGACTGCCCTGAAGCGATTTGATCTTCTCGTGGTCGGGTGCGACACCGTAGCGCACCAGCCCGTACGGGCAGGGGAGCCGGTCCAGGATCTCCACCTGGACATCCGGCACCCGGGTCTGCTCGACCAGGGCCTGGGCGGTGTAGACGCCACTGGGACCCGATCCGACAACGGCGACGCGCAGCACGGCGCACTCCTTCCCGCCGGGACTCCAGCATCGCACCGGCGCGCGAATCCGGTGCGATGAGCCGACAGGGTGCCGTACGGGGCGGGCGCGTGCGCGCCATGGCTATAAGGGCGGATTGCCTTATTAAGTTGTGAATGTGTCGGAACACGAATTGATTTCCGCCCAGGACCCCGATGAGAGTGACGGGTACGAGTGGCCCATGTGGGAGGTGCAGGGACACGGCACCGTGACCGGTGCCGGTGATCCCCGCGACGGCGCCGCGCGGCGCGAGATCCTCCCGCCCTGGGTCGATGTCCGGCTGACCTTCGCCGACGGCGCCCGGCTCGATGTGCTCGCGGTGGTACGGGACGGCCGCATCGCCATCGAGGGCGCGCAGGCCGACCCCCCGCTGGCCCTGGACGGCTTCGCCGCACTCGCCGAGGCGATCGAGACACCGCTGCAGAACGCCTGCCGGATGGTCATCGGCCAGCTCCGCCGACCCGCGCCGGAGGGGTTCCTCGGCGAGCCCGTCTCCGGTGAACCGGCCGAGCCCACGATCGGACCCTTCGGCGCCGGGACCGTGGACATCGAGGCGCCCGAGGCGGGAGTCCCCGGGGGCGAGACGGCCGGCGGTGTCGCGGACGGCGCGCCGTCCGGCCATGAACCGGCCGTCCACGAGTCCGCCGCCCGGGAGCCGGCGGCCACCGAGTCCGCCGGCGCCGAGCCCGGCGCCGGGCAGGAAGCCGTCACGGCCGCCGTGGAACCGGCCGCGGGCGATCCGGCCGACCATGATCCGGCCGACTCGTCACCGGGCTACGGCGAGGACCAGGAACCGTCCGGCCGACACCGGGGCCGGCCGGCCGCGCCGCGTGGCAGCGCCGCCCGGCGGAGCGTCGCCGAGATCTACCGCGCGGCCCAGCGGGAGGGCCGGGACCCGGTGCTCGCGGTGATGTCAGCGACCGGATTCAGCCGCCGCAAGTCGCTCAGGCTGATCGCCGGGGCCCGCGACGCGGGACATCTGACGCCTCGTCACCACCGTCGCTGACGGGCCGTCATATCGGCTGCGGGCGGGCGGTGTCGGCCTCACATGGAGCGCATCCGGTTCATCTCTGAGGTCTGCTGGGCTATGACGTCGGCCGCCATCTCCTCGATCAGGATGTTGTTGCCCTGCGAGAGCGCGTCGGTGGCCATGGTGATCGCCCCCTGGTGGTGAGTGATCATCAGCTTGAGGAAGAGTTCGTCGAAGGCCGCGCCCCGGGCCGCGCGCAACTGCGTCAGTTGGGCCTCGGTGGCCATTCCCGGCATCGTGCCGTGGTCATGTCCTTGCTGCCGCTTTGCCCCGCCATTGGTTTTCAGCCAGCCGTTCATCGCACCGATCTCCGGCTTCTGCGCGGCCTCGATCCGCTCGGCGAGCCGCTTCACCGGTGTCGATCCCGCCCGTTCACCGGCGAGTCCGGCCATTTCCAGCGCCTGCCCGTGATGCACGATCATCATCTGCGCATAGGCGAAATCAGCGGAGTTGGGGCTGTCGTCCGGCGCCTCCTTGGCCGCCTCCTCGGGGGAGAGCGTCCGCGCGGGCTGCCCCGGCTTACCGGGAGCCACCACGCCGGGACCCTTGCTCCCCCCGGCCTCCGCCTTCTTGTCGCCCCCCGACTCGCAGGCTCCCAGGGCGAGCAGGGCGGCAGCGACCGCTGCCGCGACGGCGGACCGGCGGACACGCGGGCTTCTGCGGTGGATCAACACAGCGACCTCCAGCGGCACATGGTGTGGTGGAACACCGTACTAACACGCTTCCGCATGTGGTTGATCAAAAACTTTCATTACGTCTGTGTTGCCGTCTGTTGAGATGTACATGAGAAGGACCATACTGCCGAGGTCCGAGACTCGTTCAACTCGGAACGGTTTCTAGGGAGGACGTAGTGATCTCGTTGCACACCACCCGCGTGCGGCGCAGACGTCTGGGCGTGGCGGCAGCCGCGGCCGGGCTCTTCGCCACTCTGCTGACAGCCGGACCCGCGGCTGCCACACCCGACCCCGGCACCGGCCCGGCCAAGGGAAAGATCTCCGCCGGCCAGGCCGCCGAGGTGAAGGCAGCCGTCCAGAACGGCGAGATACCCGGCGTGGACGAAGTCGTCCACAGTCGCAACATCACGCACCTGAACAACACCCCGAAGGACGCGCTGGCCGGAACGAACTCGGACCTGACCTTCCAGGGCAAGTACGCCTTCTCCGGTAATTACGACGGCTTCCGGATCTTCGACCTCAGCAACCCGAAGTCCCCGAAGACGGTCGCCCAGGTCCTGTGTCCCGGATCGCAGAACGACATCTCCGTCTCCGGCGATCTGCTCTTCCTCTCCACCGACTCCTCGCGCAGCGACAACTCCTGCACCAGCGCCACGCAGCCGGCGTCGGAGAAGTCCTCGTGGGAGGGCATCAAGATCTTCGACATCCGCGACAAGCGGAACCCGAAGTACGTGGCCGCTGTCGAGACCGCCTGCGGCTCGCACACGCACACGCTGGTGCCGGAGCGCAAGGACGTCTACGTCTACGTCTCCTCGTACTCGCCCAGCACGTCCTTCCCGGACTGCCAGCCGCCGCACGACGGCATCTCCATCATCAAGGTGCCGCGCAAGGCCCCGCAGCGGGCCGCCGTCGTGGACTTCCCGGTGCTCTTCCCGGACGGCGGAAACCCGGGCGCGCCGACCAACCCGGGTGTCTCCGCGACCACTGGCTGCCACGACATCACCGTGCTGCCCTCCAAGGACCTGGCAGCCGGTGCCTGCATGGGTGACGGCATCCTCTTCAACATCAAGAACCCGGAGCGGCCCAAGGTCATCGACCGGGTCCAGGACAACACCAACTTCGCGTTCTGGCACTCGGCGACCTTCAACCAGGACGCCGACAAGGTCGTCTTCACCGACGAGCTGGGCGGCGGTGGCGCCGCGACCTGCAACGCCGAGGTCGGCCCGGACCGCGGTGCCGACGGCATCTACGACATCGTCGGCCGCGGTGACCACCGCAAGCTGGTCTTCCGCAGCTACTACAAGATCCCCCGTCACCAGGCGGACACCGAGAACTGCGTCGCCCACAACGGCTCGCTGATCCCGGTCAAGGGCCACGACATCATGGTCCAGGCCTGGTACCAGGGTGGCGTCTCGGTGTGGGACTTCACGAACTCCTCGAAGCCGAAGGAGATCGCCTACTTCGAGCGCGGTCCGATCTCGACCACGACCATGACGACCGGCGGTTCCTGGTCGGCGTACTACTACAACGGCTACATCTACTCGAACGACATCGCCAAGGGCTTCGACGTGCTGAAGCTCGACGACCGCAGGACGGACGCCGCGAAGCGGGTTCGGCTGGACGAGCTCAACGTCCAGACGCAGCCCGAGTACTTCCGCGGCTCCGGTCACTGAGGGACGATGCTCTGACCTGTTCCGCCGGGCGGTTCGCCGCCCGGCGGAACACCCAGCTCCCAGTCCAGCCCGTAGCGTGTGAACAGCTCGGCGCGGAGCCGCTCAGGCGGCATCGGCGCACCCGGCATCAGCACCGCGAAGACCGCGCCCATCAACAAGGCGCGCAGCATCGGATAGTCGCTGTCCGGATCCGGTGACCCGTATGCCACGACCGTCTCCCGCAACAGCCGTGCGAGCCGCTGCTGTTCGGGGCACTGCACAAAACCCTCGGCCGCCAGGATGCCGGCCATGTGCGTCCGCATCAGGACGGGACTGCCGGCGGCGAGCCCGAGAATGGCGTCGATCGCCCGCGCCATCAGCTCCCGGCCGTCGTCCGTCGCCGGCTCACGCCGCAGGGCCGCCTCCAGCGTACGGTGCATCAGACGGTGTACGGCGGACTGCAACAGGTGCCGTTTTCCCGGGAAGTAGTACGACACGAGACCGCGTGCCGAACCGGCCCGGTCGGCGATGTCGGCGAGTGTCGTGGCCTCGTAACCACGCTCGGCCACCAGCTCCACCGTCGCCTGCAACAGCCGCTCCCGGGAACGCCGACGGAGCTCTTCATTGACCGATGCGCTCCGCGGGGACATGCTTGACTCCTGCGTTGACTGGCTCTCAGCCAATATACTCAGTGCGTCCCGCCGCAGGCCCTTCCGGGCCTGGTCAGCGGGGCTGCCGCCTGCCTTGGGCGACGCGGGGGATCGTCCAAGTCAGGCGGCTTCGGCATGCCCCGGCGCTCGGGGCCGCCCGTTTCGGCGGCCCGGAGCGCCCGTTTTTGGGGCTACGGCAGTGGTGTGGCCCGGGGCTCGGGCAGCGGCCCCTGGCCCGCGAGGGCGACGACGGGCCGCAGTCCCGCCGGCCGCTCCTCCACCGGCAGGTGGTCCACGAAATGCACCGAGCAGCCCAAGTCGGCCGCTCCGCCGTCCGCTTGCCGGTCGTCGCCGACCATCAGCACATCGTGCGGATCCTGGCCCAGCTCCTCGCAGGCCGCCCGGAAGAGCCGCACATCCGGCTTCTGCACGCCGTGCTCGTACGAGAGCACATAGGTGTCAATGAACGCGTCCAGCCCGTGGGCGCGGAAAACGGGCCGCAGGTCCCAGCCGATATTGCTCACCACCGCGACGCCGACACCGCCGCGCCGCAGGGCGCCGAGCACCTCGGCCGCGTCGGCGTACGGGCGCCAGGCGTCGGGCGTCATATGGCGGTCGTAGAGCGCGTCGTACAGGGCCGGATCGGGCAGCGGCACCTGTTGGGCGAGTCCGGTGTACACGGCCCGGTGCCGCTCGGCGCTCTCGTCACGGGTCGGCCACAGCCGCGCCAGCTCCGGCGGCATCTGCTGCGGGGAAGAACCGCCGGGCAGCGCCCCGGCCACGGCCAGGCGCATCGCGTACCGCCGCAGCTCATGAGGCGGCATGGCCAGACCGGCCTCGTCGAGCACCGCACGCAGTCAGGAGCCGGCGGATTCGATACGGAAAAGGGTTCCGGAGAAATCGAAGAGCACACCCTTGTAGGTCATGTGCTCGATCCTTCCGGTGGCAGCGCTTCCCAAACAAGGCGTGCGCCGTATACGGCCGCCGTCGCGCCCGGGAGGCTCCTGCCGGGCCCGACGGCGTCCCGGAAGGGCGCCCCCGGCGTTCTCGGACGTCATCGCTCCCCGGACCGGGCCAGGCGGCCGTACGCGGCCAGCGAGAGGGCGACGACGCAGCCGCCGAGCAGCCAGCCGCCCAGCACGTCCGAGCCCCAGTGCACCCCCAGCCACAGCCGGGTCAGGCCGGCCCCGGCCACCGAGACGGCCGCGAGAGCCAGCGCCGTACGCCACGTCCGAGGGCCCGTCCCATGGCCCCGCAGCAGCCACAGCAGCAGCCCGCAGGTGACCGTGGCCGTCATGGCGTGCCCGGACGGGAAGGCCGCGAAGTCGGCGGAGTCGACCGGGTCGGGCCAGTGCGGGCGCTCCCGGCCCACCGCGGACTTCAGCGCCGTGGAGAGGGCCGCGCCGACCGCGCTCGTCGCCGCGACCCACAGGGCGAGCAGCCGGTCCCCGCGCAGCCACACGGCGATCACGGCGGCGGCCGTCAGCAGACGCATCGTCCACGGGTCCCAGACCCAGTCGGTCAGCACCCGGTTCGCCCAGGTCGCCCCCGGCTGCGCCACCGCCCGGTCGTGCAGTCTCTCGGCGAGCGTACGGTCGAAGAGCAACAGCGGATCCCATCCCGCCACCACGAGCGTCACCAGGACGCCCGAGAAGGAGGCCAGCAGAGCGGCCGTACGGGCGGGTGTGACACGCACGGGACGCGGCGGGGGAGTGGGCGCGGGTGAGGGAATCGACGGCGAACGCATGAAGTGATCCTTGCCGATGAGCCGCCGGTCAAGCTATCCCAGCGCGCGCAGCGCCGGTACGAAGGCGATCAGCAGCGGTACCACGGGCACCAGCGTGGCGGCAGCGGTCAGCCGCAGCCGGCGTCCCGCCGTCAGCCGCTCCACCGGAGACAGCAGCCGGCTCACCCGCCGCGGGAGCTGGGCGTCCGGTGCGGTACCCGGACCGAACACCCCCCGGTCCTCGTTGAGTTCGACCAGGGCCAGCGCGATCGTCCGCCGGCCGAAGCGCCGTGAGGCGGCGTCGTCAGCGGCCAGTTCGACCAGCCGGTGCATCTCGTCGCGGAACGCCGCGAACACCGGCACCTGGGGGAAGCCGTTCGCGAGCGCTCCTGAGCAGTGCAGCAGCCAGTCGTGCCTGGCGCGCGCGTGCCCCTGCTCATGGGCGAGGACGGCATCGAGCTGGCGGCCCTTCAGACGGCGCAACGCGGCGGTGGTGACGACGAGTTGGGGTGCTGCGCCGGACAGCCACCAGGCGTCGGAGCGCTCGCTCTCCAGGACGACGAGCGGATCGCAGCCGGCCTTCTCGCCGGGCAGCGCGGGGGAGCGTACGAGCAGTGCCGCGCGGCGGGTGCGGCGACGGCGCCGGGCCCGGTGGATCTCGCGGGTGAGCATCGCCGCCGTCCACAGTCCGCCGCTCGCCAGGACCACCGCGAGTACGGCCGACCACGGCCGGTTCGCGCCGAGGGAGTACGCCTCCATCACACCGTGCGGAGCCGGGGCGAAGACATGTCCGCGTACCGCCTGCCAGGCGGCGGCCGCGCTGAAGGTCATCGAGAGCGCGAAACTCAGCAGGACGGCCGCCACGACGCACTGCCACACCCACAGCGCCACCACGGGCTCGCGCTCCGGCCACTCGGCTCGCGACAGGAGCCGCGGGGCGGCGACGGCGGCCAGTGCGCCGAGCAGCAGCAGCGCCAGGGAGACCATCATGGTTACCAGACTAGGAGGGCCGGGTCACCAGGGGTATGGGCTCGCCGGGCAAGTGACCCACGACACGTTTCGGCCGGTCCGGTCCGCCCGGTCCCTGTCGGATACCGGGCGTGGGGCTCAGAGCGTGAGCAGCATCGCCAGCATGGCGAGCCCCATGGAGAGTCGGCAGGCCAGCGCCAGCTCGGGGCGGTCGCCCCAGCCGACCCCGGCGGCGATGCCCCCGCCCGTGCCGGCCGGGGCAGGGGCACCGGCCGCGAGGCCGATGCCGGCTCCGGCCGAGACACCGCCCTCGGCCGCCGAAGGCAGCGGCAGCAGGCGTCCTCCCGTCCACAGCACATATCCCGCGTAGTAGATCAGCAGCAGCCCGGTGATCAGCGGGGTGCCGCCCGCCAGATGCGCGCCGTGCTCCCCGGCGGGCGCCCGGGCCATGGCCCAGGCCATGTAGACCATGGCGAGCGTCCCCAGAAGATGGTGCAGATGGTGCGGCGTGCCCCGGGCCGACGCCATCGCGTACAGCGCCGCGCCGCCGAACACCACCACATACACCGGCCAGACCCACCGAGGTGGTGTCACCACGGCGGTGGGCACGGCCATGGCCGCCATCCCGAAGGCCATCAGCGCCTCGCCCCCCGCCGAACTGCGCTGTTCGTCCACGCTGCTGCGCAACCGGAGCAGACAGTAGCCCCCGGCCGCCGCGCAGAGCGCGACGAGCAGCCAGCCGGCCGTCGCCGGTCCGTGCACCGCGCACCTCCCCCGCTCAACGGTGTCAGGGAGGTGATGCCCGCCACACCCCGGGCGCATACGAGCGCAGAGGGACACAAGGGGAGCACACCGGGGTGAAAACGCCGCTTCCCCGGGCGCCCCGCACTAATTCGTATTTCGCTGGAAACGGTAAGTGTAAAGAAAATCGACTGACAGTCCGGGTAATTCTGGGGCGAATTCCTGGTGCCCGTGGCCTTGTGCGGGCCCGTCCGGTCCGACTACTTTGCACAGGCGTGTCCCGGGGAGCCGGGCGGGCTGCCGCCGCCTGTAAATCCCCCCACTCCCGGGGAATTGCGCATTTCTGGCAGATATCTAGTGGGAGGAAATCCTCCATGAGTGTGTCACGACGGTCCGTCATCGCTTCCGCGCTGGCCGCATCGGCCGCGATCGGTGGCGTCGGTGCTGCCCAGCAGGCCACAGCCGCGTCCGCGCCGAGACGCCGAGTGAATCCGGGAACCTTCGCGTCCCCGCCGGGTGATGTGGTCGGTAAGATCACTGTGGGTTATCAGGGCTGGTTCGCGTGTATCGGTGACGGTGCGCCGATCAACAGCTGGTGGCACTACAGCCAGAACGCGGGCCAGCCGCCGTCGCCCTCGAATACGACGCTGGTGTCCTGGCCGGACATGCGGGAGTACACCCGTACCTATCCCACGGCCTATCCGAACCTGGGCAACGGCGGCACGGCGACCCTGTTCTCCTCCTGGGACCAGCAGACGGTCGACACCCACTTCCGCTGGATGCGGGAGAACAACTGCGACACCGCCGCCCTCCAGCGGTTCAACCCCTTCAGCCCCGAGGGCCCCACCCGCGACGGAATGGCACAGAAAGTACGCCAGTCCGCCGAGGCCCACGGCCGCAAGTTCTACATCATGTACGACGTCACGAGCTGGACGGACATGCAGGCCCAGATCAAACAGGACTGGACCTCCACAATGAAGGCCCACACCGCCTCCAGCGCCTACGCCCGCCAGAACGGCAAACCCGTCGTGTGCATCTGGGGCTTCGGCTTCAACGACCCCGGCCGCCCCTTCCAGCCCGCCCCCTGCAAAGACGTCGTCGACTGGTTCAAGGCCCAGGGCTGCTACGTCATCGGCGGCGTGCCCACCCACTGGCGCAACGGCACCAACGACTCACGCCCCGGCTTCTCCGACGTCTACCACTCCTTCGACATGATCTCCCCCTGGATGGTCGGCCGGATCAGCAACGTCAGCCAGGCCG
>NZ_JBEYIF010000014.1:0-162823 GCF_040635655.1 Streptomyces sp. NPDC006923 | reverse complement strand
ACGGCATCGCACACGACCTCACCATCTGGATGGCCGCCCGCGACTTTCCCGGACAGCCAACCAGACAAGTCACCGACTTCTAAAACACGCCCTAGGGGCAACATGCGGCACCGGCTCCGCCGCCAAGGCACAGCAAGACCCAGCGCCCGCAGCCGGACCTGACGCGCCATCATGAGCACCATCGACGACCTGACGCCCCGTCAGCGCATGCGTCAAGCGTGCGTCAGAAGGGCCTCACGTGCGTCGAATATGCGTCAAGATATCGCCCGTAACACACACAACGCTCATAGTGCACACTCGACGAAACAGCAGGTCAGACACCCTTTGCGGCAGGCTCAAGGATCGCGACGCATTCGACATGATGCGTCATCGGAAACAGGTCGAAGGCGCGCAGCGTACGCGGCTTGTAGCCGCCCTCCCGGAAGTACGCCACGTCGCGGGCGAGGGCCGCCGGGTCGCAGGCGACGTACGCGATGCGGCGGGCGCCCAGGCCCGAGATGTGCTTGACGACCTGCTTGCCGGCGCCGGCGCGCGGCGGGTCGAGCACGATCAGATCCGTCGAGGTGATGTGCGTGCGCGGCAGCACCTGGTCGACCTTGCCCTGCTCGACGCGGACCCTGGGCAGGTCCCGGAGGTTGTGGCGCGCGTCCTCGACGGCGCGCTTGCCGGACTCGATGCCCAGCACCGCCCCGGCCTCCCCCACGCGCTCCGCGATCGCCCCGGCGAAGAGGCCGACCCCGCAGTACAGGTCGAGCGCGGTCTCGCCCTTGCGCGGCATCAGCCCCTGCATCACGGCCTCGACCAGCACCTGCGGAGCCTGCGGGTGGACCTGCCAGAAGCCGCCCATGCCGACGCGGTACGTACGGCCGTCGGCACGCTCGCGGACGAAGGCGCGGCCGTGCACCCGGTGCACCCCGCCGTCGTGCTCCTCCACCCGCAGCACGGACACCGGCTTGTCCAGCTCCACCAGCGGCAGCCGGCCGCCCGGCCGGGGAGCGAGGACCACCTGGCGGTCGCCGGAGCCCGACGCCGCGATCGCCTCGACCGTGGCCATCTGCGGCCACTCGCGCCGCTCGACACCGAGTTCGCTCACGCCCTCCGTGGCGATCAGGCAGCGGTCGACCGGCTCGATGTCGTGCGACCGGTGTTTGCGCAGTCCCGCGCGGCCGTCCTCGTCCACGGCGTACTGCACCCGCGAGCGCCAGGCGGGCACCTCGCCCGGCGGCAGCTTGTCCCCCGGCGCGGGCATGACGGTCCCGTCCCAGCCGGCCTGCTCGGGGGTGAGGCCCGCGAGCCGCTGGAGCTGTTCGGCGATGACCTCGCCCTTGAAGCGCCGCTGCGCGCCCGGCTTGGCGTGCTGCCAGTCGCAGCCGCCGCACCGGCCGGGACCGGCGTACGGGCAGGGCGCCTCGACGCGGTCCTTGGACGCGTCGATGATCTTCACCGCGTCGGCCCGGAGGTAGCGGGAGTCCTCCTCGCCCTCCGTGATCCGCGCGACGATCCTCTCGCCGGGCAGCGCGTGCCGTACGAACAGCACGCGGCCCTCGTCGGTACGGGCGATGCAGTGGCCGCCATGCGCGACGGGACCGACCTCGACCTCGTACTCCTCCCCGATCAGTGAAGCCTGCGGTTCAGTTTGCATGAGGGGGTGGCTCCAAAGATCAAAGGGGAGAGCGGGACAACAGCCCACCAGTCTACGTGCGCGCGGCCGGCCCCCTCGCCACTGCGGATCGCGGGCGCTTTCCGCCGCCGGTCAGTCCCTGGAGCCGGAATCCTTCGGGTGCGAGTCGACAGGACCGCGCCGGACCGAGCCCGGCGCCTGGTACGCGGGCCGCCGCTTCGCCCGCTGTTTGGCCAGCTCGGAGGATTCGAGCTGGTACGGCACCGAGGTCACCATCACCCCGGGGGTGAAGAGCAGCCGCCCCTTGAGCCGCAGGGCGCTCTGGTTGTGCAGGAGATGCTCGTACCAGCGGCCGACCACGTACTCGGGGATGTAGATGCTGATCGCGTCACGCGGGTTCTCGCTGCGCAGACCCCGTACGTACTCGATGATCGGCCGGGTGATCTCGCGGTAGGGCGAGTCGAGGATCTTCAGCGGTACGTTGATACCGCGCCGCTCCCATTCCTCCTTGAGCACCTTCGTCTCCGCCGGGTCGACGCTGATACTGAGCGCCTCCAGGCTGTCCGAGCGCATCAGCTTGGCGTATCCGAGCGCCCGCAGCGTGGGCTTGTGGACCTTGGACACCAGCACAATGGAGTGCACCCGGGACGGCCGGACACTGTCGTCGGAGGGACCCTCCGCGGCGGCGATCTCCTCGGCGACCCGGTCGTAGTGCTTCCGGATCGCGGTCATCGTCCCGTAGAAGATCACCATGCCGAGCAGCGCGACCCAGGCACCGTGGGTGAACTTGGTCGCCAGGACGACGACCAGGACCAGGCCGGTGAAGAAGGCGCCGAAGGCGTTGATGGCCCGGGAGCGGACCATGTGACGGCGCTTGGCCACATTGCGCTCGGTCTTCAGATGGCGGTTCCAGTGCCGCACCATGCCGGTCTGGCTGAGCGTGAAGGAGACGAAGACGCCGACGATGTAGAGCTGGATCAGCCGGGTGGAGTCCGCGCCGTACACACCCACCAGCAGCGCGGCGGCGCCGGCCAGCAGCACGATGCCGTTCGAGAAGGCCAGCCGGTCCCCTCGGGTGTGGAGCTGGCGCGGCAGATAGCGGTCCTGGGCGAGGATCGAGCCGAGCAGCGGGAAACCGTTGTACGCGGTGTTGGCGGCCAGGAACAGTACGAGCGCGGTGGCCGCGGCGAGAAGGACGAAGAAGAAGGTCTCGGGCCCGAAGACGGCCGCGGCGACCTGTGAGATCACCGGGTTCTGGACATAGCCGGGGCCGACCGGAACGCCGTCGCGGAACAGATCGGTGGCCGGGTACTCGGCCATCCTCACCTTGGTGACCATGGCCAGCACGATGATGCCGCAGAACATGGTGACGGCGAGGCCGCCCATCAGGGCGAGCGTCGTCGCCGCGTTCTTGCTCTTCGGTTTGCGGAAGGCCGGGACGCCGTTGCTGATCGCCTCGACGCCGGTGAGCGCGGCGCAGCCGGAGGAGAACGCCCGCAGCAGGAGGAAGACGAGTGCGAAGCCGGCCAGGCCCTGGTGCTCGGGTTTGATCTGGAAGCCGGCGGTCGGAGCGCTCATGGTCTCGCCGAGCACAAGCCCGCGGAACGCGCCCCACATGATCATGATGAAGACGCCGCCGACGAAGACATAGGTCGGAATGGCGAAGAGCTTCCCCGATTCTCGTACGCCGCGCAGATTCATCAGGGTCAGCAGCACGATTATCGCGATGGCGCAGAGGACTTTGTGTTCCACCACGAAGGGGATCGCGGAGCCGAGGTTCTCCACACCCGAGGAGATCGACACGGCGACGGTCAGCACGTAGTCGACCAGCAGCGCGCTGGCGACGGTCAGACCGGCCTTGGGGCCGAGGTTGGTGTTGGCCACCTCGTAGTCGCCGCCGCCGCTGGGATAGGCGTGCACATTCTGCCGGTACGAGGCGACGACCGTGAACATCAGGACCACGACGGCGACCGCGATCCACGGGCTGAAGTGGTAGGCCGAGACTCCCGCGATGGACAGGACCAGGAGGACCTCTCCCGGCGCGTACGCCACCGAGGACAGCGGGTCGGAGGCGAAGACGGGCAGCGCGATGCGCTTGGGGAGGAGGGTCTCCCCCAGCCTGTCGCTACGCAGCGCCCGCCCGATCAGGATTCGTTTGGGCACGTCGGTCAGTTTGGACACGCAGAGGATCGTATGCGTTCGAACAGCATGCCGCGCAGCCAGTACCCCTCACTGTCCCGGAGTCTTGGCCTTATGGAGATGACGGCTTCACGCCGCCGCCGCTTAAGCTCGACCCAGGGGGACACCGTATACGGTGTCCCATTTAGTGCCCGGCACGTCGAGAAAGAAGAGTGAACAGGGTGTTTTCGCAGGTCAGCGAGTTCAGGACTGCGGGGTAAGGCGACGTGCACATCGTGATCATGGGCTGCGGCCGAGTGGGAGCCGCACTCGCGCAGAATCTGGAGCGGCAGGGGCACACCGTCGCCGTCATCGATCAGGACCCCACGGCGTTCCGCCGGCTCGGCTCCGGTTTCGGCGGCCGTCGCGTCGGCGGGGTCGGATTCGACCAGGACACCCTGCGTGAGGCGGGGATCGAGGAAGCCGGCGCGTTCGCGGCGGTGAGCAGTGGCGACAACTCCAACATCATCGCTGCCCGGGTGGCCCGCGAGATGTTCGGCATCGAGAACGTCGCGGCCCGCATCTACGACCCGAGGCGCGCCGAGGTCTATCAGCGGCTGGGCATCCCGACCGTGGCCACGGTCCGGTGGACCGCCGACCAGATGATGCGGCGGCTGCTGCCGTCGGGCGCGGAGCCCCTGTGGCGCGATCCGAGCGGTGGTGTGCAGCTCGCGGAGGTGCACACGTCGGAGAGCTGGATCGGGCACAAGATCAGCACGCTGCAGGAGGAGACGGGCGTCCGCGTCGCGTTCCTCACCCGGCTGGGCGAGGCGATGCTGCCGACGTCCCAGACGGTGCTGCAGGAGGGCGATCTCGTCCACGTGATGATGCGTACGGACGACATCGAGAAGGTCGAGGCGGCATTCGCCGAAGGTCCGGACGGAGGCGGGAACTGATGCGCGTCGCGATTGCCGGGGCAGGTGCGGTGGGCCGTTCCATCGCGGGCGAGCTGCTGGAGAACGGACACGAGGTCCTGCTGATCGACAAGGCGCCGACGGCGATCTCGGTGGAGCGGGTCCCGCTGGCCGAGTGGCTGCTGGCCGACGCCTGTGAGATCACGTCACTGGACGAGGCCGCGCTGCAGCGCTGCAATGTCGTGATCGCCGCGACCGGCGACGACAAGGTCAATCTGGTCGTCTCACTGCTCGCGAAGACCGAGTACGGCGTGCCGCGGGTGGTGGCGCGGGTCAACAACCCGAAGAACGAGTGGCTGTTCAACGAGGCCTGGGGCGTCGATGTCGCGGTCTCCACGCCGCGTCTGATGTCGGCGCTGGTCGAGGAGGCGGTGAGCGTCGGCGATCTTGTACGGCTGCTGCGCTTCAGCCACGGTGACGCCAATCTCGTCGAGTTGACGCTGCCCCCGGAGTCGGCCGTGACCGGCACCCAGGTCGGCGATGTGACCTGGCCCGAGGACACGTCCCTGGTCACGATCATCCGCGGTACGCGGGTGCTCACTCCCAACCCGGAGGAGACGCTGGAGGCGGGCGACGAGCTGCTGTTCGTGGCGGCCCAGGCGCGCGAGGAACAGCTTGAGGACCTTCTGTCGGTGCGCCGCGAGGACGCGGCCGGCTGATCCGGCGGTGGGCGTGCGGAAGGGCCGGCACCCCCGGGGGCCGGCCCTTCCGCACGCGTGGGGCGGACGCTAGGTGTCCCGGCGGTGCCGGACCGGTCCTTCACTGGTGGCGGCGGCCGCGGCCTTGCGCTCCTTCTCGGCCTGCTCCTCCGCCTCCATCTCGGCGAACACATCGATCGGCGGCGGCGCCTTCGCCAGGAAGACCCAGGTCAGATAGACCGCCAGCAGGAAGGGCGGGATCTTGAGCGCGATCAGCACCCAGCCGAGCTGGGTGGTGTCGGCCCACCAGTAGAGCGGGAAGAGGATCGCGCACTTGGCGAGCAGGATCAGGCCCCAGGCCCAGCTCGCCTTGGCGTACGCCTTCCTGCGGCCCGGGTTCCGGGTGCGCCAGGAGAGGTTCTCCTTGAAGACCGGGCCGAGGATGAGCCCGATCAGCGGCACACCGGCCAGGGTCGTCACGATGTAGGCGACCGCGAGCCCCAGCGTGTAGATCATGCCCGGCAGGTAGAAGTCCTTGGCGTCGCCGGTCATCATCGCGAAGACGACACCGAAGGCGACGCCGAAGACCCCGCTGAAGGCGTGCTTGAGGGTGTCCCGGCGGACCAGCCGGACCACGACCAGCAGCAGCGACACGGCCACGGCCGCGATCGCCGAGCTGTGCAGGTCCTTGTTGATCGTGAAGATCGTGACGAAGAGCAGACCGGGGAGGACTGTCTCCACCATGCCGCGCAGGCCGCCGAACGCCTCGAAAAGCGCCGCCTCGGTGACGGCTTTCGCCTCTTCGTCCTGCGAGGTCGGTGAGGCGCCGGAAGCGGGCGAGGCGGGGGGCTTGTCGAGTGACGTCACCGGCTACTCCTGTCCGAGCGGTCGGAGCTCGTATTTGGGATTGAACAGCACCCGCCGGCCGTGGCTCAGAGAGATCCGGCCGGAGGCGATCAGCTTGCGGCCCGGTTCTATGCCCACGATGGAGCGCCGGCCCAGCCACACCACGTCCAGCGGCGCGGTGCCGTCGAACAGCTCCGCCTCCAGGGCGGGCACACCGGCTCGCGGACGCAACGTGACCGTCCGCAACGTACCAGTCACCCGGACTATCTGGCGGTCGTTGCAGTCGGAGATCAGCGTGCATCCCGACGCCTGCGTGTCTTCCCGCAGTTCCTCCGACTCCAGATCCTCCTGGGAGCTGGACAGCCGGTCGAACATCCGGCGGAAGCGGCCGGTCGGCTTCTCAGCACTCATGTCTAGAGCGTACCGGGGTACGGGCGCGCCCAGGTCATCGTTCGAAGCGGTAGCCCATGCCCGGTTCGGTGACGAAGTGCCGGGGATGCGAGGGATCCGCCTCCAGCTTGCGGCGGAGCTGTGCCATGTAGACCCGCAGGTAGTTGGTCTCCGTGCCGTACGAGGGCCCCCAGACCTCCTGGAGGAGCTGTTTCTGGCTGACGAGCCGGCCCGTATTGCGTACGAGCACCTCCAGCAGATGCCACTCGGTGGGGGTGAGGCGCACGTCCCTGCCCTCACGCTGGACCTTCTTGGCGGCCAGATCGACGGTGAACCCCTCGGTCTCCACGACCGCCGTTCCGTCGTCACCGTCCCCGCCGACGGGCTCGGCCCTGCGCACCGCGGCGCGCAGCCGGGCCAGCAGCTCGTCCATGCCGAAGGGCTTGGTGACATAGTCGTCGGCGCCGGCGTCCAGCGCCTCGACCTTCTCGTCGGAGGTGTGGCGGGCGGAGAGCACCAGGATGGGGACGCGGGTCCAGCCGCGCAGGCCCTTGATGACCTCGACGCCGTCCATGTCCGGCAGTCCGAGGTCGAGCACGACGACATCGGGATGGCGGGCGGCCGCGAGTTCCAGCGCGCCGGCGCCGTCGGCGGCCGCCTCCACCTCGTACTTGCGCGCTCTCAGGTTGATCACGAGGGCACGTACGATCTGCGGCTCGTCGTCGACCACGAGCACCCGGGTCATAGAGGTCTGCCTTTCTGCTGTCCCGGTCACGAGGTGACCCGGGCCGGGAGTTCCGGGCGCACCGGGACGAATCCGGGCGCCGCTCCGAGGGTGAGGACCATGGTCAGGCCGCCGCCCGGGGTGTCCTCGGCGGCGAGGGTGCCGCCCATCGCCTCCACGAAGCCGCGGGCGACGGCGAGTCCGAGTCCGACACCGGCGCCGCGCGGGGCGTCGCCGTACCGCTGGAAAGGCTCGAAGATGCGGTCCTTGGCGTCGTCGGGGACACCGGGGCCGCGGTCCACGACCCGTACCTCGACCCGGTCGCCGAGCGCGCTGGCGGCGACGTGGACGCGCCGGCCGGCGGGGCTGTACTTGACGGCGTTCTCGACGATATTGGCGACCGCGCGCTCCAGCAGGCCCGGATCGACGGCCACCATGGGCAGCGATTCGGGGATGTCCAGGTCCACGCTGTCCTCCGGTACGCCGCCGAGTGCCACCGGGACCACCTCATCGAGATCGATCTCGCGGATCAGCGGGGTGACGGTGCCGGTCTGCAGCCGCGACATGTCGAGGAGGTTGCCCACGAGGTGGTCCAGGCGGTCGGCGCCGTGCTCGATGCCTTCGAGGAGTTCGGCCTGGTCCTCCTCCGACCATTCGACGTCGTCGGAGCGGAGCGAGGTCACCGCGGCCTTGATCCCGGCCAGCGGTGTCCGCAGGTCATGGCTGACGGCGGCGAGGAGAGCCGTACGGATCCGGTTGCCCTCGGCCAGTTCCCGGGCCTGCTCGGCCTCGCCGACCAAACGCTGCCGGTCGAGTACGACGGCGGCCTGGGCGGCGAACGCGGCGAGCACCCGGCGGTCCTCGGCGGGCAGCACCCGGCCGGAGAGCGCCAGCGCCATATGGTCACCGACCGGCATGTCCACATCGGCGTCCTCGGGACGTTCCACCCGGTCGGCCGGTCCGACACGGCCGGCGCAGGTCCAGGGGTCGACATCGCTCGTGCGTTCGAGCAGGGCCACGGACTCCATGGAGAAGGTCTCCCGGACCCGCTCCAGCAGCGCGTCCAGCGTGGTCTCACCGCGCAGCACGCTGCCCGCCAGGAAGGAGAGGATCTCGGATTCGGCCCGCAGCCGGGCGGCCTGATGGGTACGGCGGGCCGCCAGGTCCACCACGGACGCCACCGACACGGCCACCGCGAAGAAGATCACGATGGCGACCAGGTTCCTGGGATCCTGCACGGTCAGTGTGTGCCTGGGCGGGGTGAAGTAGAAGTTCAGCAGCAGCGAGCCGACCGCCGCGGAGGCGAGCGCGGGCCGCAGTCCGCCGAGCAGCGCCGCCAGCACGGTCAGGAAGAGGAACAGCAGCACGTCATTGGCGAGCCCGAGGGTGTCGCTCAGCGCGGTCAGCAGCAGAGACAGCAGCACGGGCGCGACGACTCCGGCCAGCCAGCCCGAGATGATCCGGGTGCGGCCCAGACGGGCCCCGCGCGCCACCGGCAGCCCCCGGCCCTTGGCGGCCTCCTCGTGGGTGACGATGTGCGCGTCCAGATCCGGCCCGGACTCCCGTGCGACGGTGGCGCCGACACCGGGACCGAAGATGTACTGCCAGCTCTTGCGGCGGCTGGAGCCGAGCACGATCTGGGTGGCGTTCACCCCGCGCGCGAATTCCAGCAGCGCCGAGGGGATGTCGTCGCCGATGACATGGTGGAAGGTGCCGCCGAGGTCCTCGACCAGGGTGCGCTGGACCGCGAGTTCCTTGGGCGAGGCCGCGGTGAGACCGTCGCTGCGTGCTATGTAGACGGCGAGGATCTCACTGCCGGAGCCCTTGGCGGCCATCCGGGCGGCGCGGCGGATGAGCGTACGTCCTTCGGGGCCGCCGGTGAGACCGACCACGATGCGTTCGCGGGCCTGCCAGGTGCTGCGGATGTTGTGCTCGCCGCGATACTGCTGGAGGTATTCGTCCACCCGGTCCGCGACCCACAGCAGCGCCAGCTCCCGCAGCGCCGTCAGATTGCCCGGACGGAAGTAGTGGGACAGCGCCGCGTCGACCTTGTCGGGCTTGTAGACGTTCCCGTGCGCCATCCGCCGCCGCAGCGCCTGTGGCGACATGTCGACCAGCTCGATCTGGTCCGCCCGCCGGACCATCTCGTCCGGCACCGTCTCGCGTTGCCGCACCCCCGTTATCGACTCGACGACGTCACCCAGCGACTCCAGATGCTGGATGTTGACCGTCGAGACGACATCGATCCCCGCCCGCAGCAGTTCCTCGACGTCCTGGTACCGCTTCGCGTTGCGGGAGCCGGGGACATTGGTGTGCGCCAGCTCGTCGACCAGCGCCACGGCGGGGTGACGCGCCAGCACCGCGTCCACGTCCATCTCCGTGAAGACCGTGCCCCGGTACTCCAGCTCCCGCCGGCCCACCTCCTCCAGACCGTGCAGCATCACCTCCGTACGCGGCCGGTCGTGGTGCTCCACAAAGGCCACCACGCAGTCCGTGCCGCGCTCCACCCGCCGGTGTGCTTCCGAGAGCATCGCGTATGTCTTGCCGACCCCCGGTGCCGCACCCAGATAGATCCGAAGCTTGCCGCGTCCCATGGCCCCATTGTCTTCCAGAAGAGCCCGCGCGTCCGAGGCGCCGGCTCTCCAGAAGTTACGCCCAGCGACAGGGACATTCCGGACATAAGCCAGAGTCAAGGGTGGGTCTTGACGCGATTCTGATGGGCGGACGGGCCTCTGATCAGCGGCTGTCCCGACAGCGCCCGGAAAAGCCCAGCGGCCCGCGGTGGTCTGTGTGACAGACCACCGCGGGCCGCGGGACGGGCGGGCCGGGTCAGCCGGCCAGCTCCCTGAGTGCGATGTTGAGGGCGAGGACATTCACCCGGGGCTCTCCCACAAAGCCGAGCACCCGACCTTCGGTGTGCTCCCCGACCAGCTTCTCCACCCGCGCCACGGAGAGGTGGTTCCGCTCGGCCACCCGGTGCACCTGGAGCCGCGCGTACTCCGGCGAGATGTCCGGGTCCAGACCCGAGCCCGAGGAGGTCACCGCGTCCGCGGGCACCGCCGCGGGATCGACCCGGTAACCAGCCGTGGAGTTGTCCCTGACGACGGCGGCCTTGGCGTCCTTGACCCACTGGATCAGCTCTTTGTTGTCGCCCGAGCGGTTGGTCGCTCCGGAGAGGATCAGCTTGTACTGGGTGTTGACGCTGTTACTGCCGAGGCCGTTGGACGGACGCGGCTGGAACCATCTGAGGTCCGGCGCCGGGGTCTCCTGGCCCGCCTTGAGCGGGAGATCGTAGCGCTGGCCGATGAGTGAGGAGCCGACGACCCTGCCGGCCTCCTTGACCTCGGATCCGTTCGCCCGGTGACTGAAGAGTCCCTGGGCGATGCCGGTGACGGCCAGCGGGTAGATCACCCCGCAGACGAGGGTCAGGACGAGGAGGGCGCGCAGCCCGGCCCCGAGTATCCGTGCGGTGCTTCCCGCCGAGTTGTTCATAGGAGACATGCCGTTCACCCGATGCCGGGGATGAGGGAGATGACCAGGTCGATGATCTTGATGCCGATGAACGGGGCGACCAGTCCGCCCAGCCCGTAGATCCCGAGGTTTCTGCGGAGCATCCGGTCCGCGCTCGTCGGCCGGTACCGCACGCCCCTGAGGGCCAGCGGCACCAGCGCGACAATGATCAGCGCGTTGAAGACGACCGCGGAGAGGATCGCGGACTCGGGCGAGGACAGGTCCATGATGTTGAGCTTGTCCAGGCCGGGATAGACCACCGCGAACATCGCGGGGATGATCGCGAAGTACTTCGCGACATCGTTGGCGATGGAGAACGTCGTCAGCGCACCACGAGTGATCAGCAACTGCTTGCCGATCTCCACGATCTCGATGAGCTTCGTCGGATTCGAGTCCAGATCCACCATGTTCCCGGCCTCCTTGGCGGCCGAGGTACCGGTGTTCATGGCCACACCGACATCCGCCTGCGCCAGCGCCGGGGCGTCATTCGTCCCGTCGCCGGTCATGGCGACGAGCTTGCCGCCCGCCTGCTCCCGCTTGATGAGGGCCATCTTGTCCTCGGGGGTGGCCTCGGCGAGGAAGTCGTCCACCCCCGCCTCCTCCGCGATCGCCCGGGCGGTCAGCGGGTTGTCACCCGTGATCATGACCGTCCTGATGCCCATCCGGCGCAACTCGTCGAACCGCTCCCGCATCCCCTCCTTGACGACATCCTTGAGGTGGATGACACCGAGGACACGGGCGCCGTTCTCGTCCTCCGCGGCGACCAGCAGTGGCGTTCCGCCGGCCATGGAGATCCTGTCCGTGAGTGTCCGCGCCTCGTCCGGGACCGCTCCCCCGCGCTCCTGGACCCAGCCGAGGACCGAGCCGGACGCTCCCTTGCGCACCTTGCGGCGCTCGATGTCCACACCGGACATCCGGGTCTGGGCGGTGAAGGGCACCCACTCGGCGCCGGTCAGCTCGCCCTGGTGACGCTCGCGCAGTCCGTACTTCTCCTTGGCGAGGACGACGACGGAACGGCCCTCGGGGGTCTCGTCGGCCAGCGAGGAGAGCTGGGCGGCATCGGCCAGTTCGGCCTCCGTCACGCCTCTGACCGGGACGAACCCGGCTGCCTGGCGGTTGCCCAGGGTGATGGTGCCGGTCTTGTCGAGCAGCAGCGTCGACACGTCTCCGGCGGCCTCGACCGCGCGTCCCGACATGGCCAGCACATTGCGCTGGACGAGCCGGTCCATGCCCGCGATACCGATCGCGGACAGCAGGGCCCCGATGGTGGTCGGGATCAGACAGACCAGCAGCGCGATCAGGACGATCATGGACTGCCGCTGACCCGCGTAAACGGCGAACGGCTGGAGTGTGACGACCGCGAGCAGGAAGACGATGGTCAGAGACGCGAGCAGGATGTTCAGCGCGATCTCATTGGGTGTCTTCTGCCGGGCCGCGCCCTCGACCAGCTTGATCATCCGGTCGATGAAGGTCTCGCCGGGCTCTGTGGTGATCTTGACGACGACACGGTCGGAGAGGACCTTCGTACCGCCGGTGACGGCCGAACGGTCGCCGCCCGACTCCCGGATCACCGGCGCCGACTCGCCCGTGATCGCCGACTCGTCGACGGAGGCGACCCCTTCGATCACATCACCGTCGCCGGGGATGATGTCGCCCGCCTCGCAGACGACCAGGTCCCCGACGCGCAGCTCCGTGCCCGGCACCCGTTCCTCGCCGGTGCCGTGCAGCCGGCGCGCCACCGTGTCGGTCTTGGCCTTGCGCAGCGTGTCCGCCTGCGCCTTGCCGCGGCCTTCGGCGACCGCCTCCGCGAGATTGGCGAAAATGGTGGTCAGCCACAGCCAGGCCGCCACGGCCCAGCCGAACCAGTCGCCCGGGTCCTTCACCGCGAAGACCGTGCTCAGGACGGATCCGATGAGGACCACGAACATCACGGGCGACTTGACCATGATCCGCGGGTCGAGCTTCCTGATCGCCTCGGGAAAGGACGTGAGGAGCTGTCCGGGGTCGAAGAGACCCCCGCCGACGCGTCCGCCCCCGGTGCTGTGACCGGTGTGCACGTCCTGATGCGGCGCACGGGTCGGTGTGACTGTGGACATGGATTTCTCCTGGTCCCCTTGCTTCGGGCGAGTGGTCATGACGCCAGCCCCTCCGCCAGCGGTCCCAGCGCCAGCGCCGGGAAGTAGGTCAGACCGGTCACGATCAAGATCGTGCCGACGAGCAGCCCGGTGAAGAGCGGCTTCTGGGTACGGAGGGTGCCCGCCGTCTCCGGGACGGGTCTCTGTTCGGCGAGCGAGCCCGCCAGTGCGAGGACGAACACCATGGGCAGGAAGCGGCCGAGCAGCATGGCCAGGCCGATGGTGGTGTTGAACCACTGGGTGTCGGCGTTGAGCCCGGCGAAGGCCGAGCCGTTGTTGTTGGCGCCCGAGGTGTACGCGTAGAGGATCTCGGAGAAGCCGTGGGCACCGGAGTTGGTCATGGAGTTGCCCGGTGTGGGCAGTGCCATGGCCGCGGCGGTGAAGCAGAGCACCAGCGCCGGGGTGATCAGGATGTAGACCGCGGCGAACTTGATCTCGCGGGTGCCGATCTTCTTGCCCAGGTACTCGGGCGTACGGCCGACCATCAGGCCGGCGATGAACACCGCGATGATCGCCATGATCAGCATGCCGTAGAGCCCCGAGCCGACACCGCCGGGCGCGATCTCGCCGAGCTGCATGCCCAGCATCGTGATGCCGCCGCCGAAGCCGCTGAACGAGGAGTGGAAGGAGTTGACCGCGCCGGTCGAGGTGAGCGTGGTGGCCACGGCGAAGATCGACGAACCGCCGACGCCGAAGCGGGTCTCCTTGCCCTCCATGGCGCCGCCGGCGATGTCGAAGGCCGGACCGTGGTGCGCGAACTCGGTCCACATCATCAGCGCGGTGAAACCGATCCAGATCGCCGCCATCGTGGCGAGGATCGCGTAACCCTGCCTGACGCTGCCGACCATCGTGCCGAAGGTGCGGGTCAGCGCGAAGGGGATGACCAGGATCAGGAAGATCTCGAAGAGGTTCGAGATTCCGTTGGGGTTCTCGAAGGGGTGGGCGGAGTTGGCGTTGAAGTAACCGCCACCGTTGGTGCCCAGTTCCTTGATGGCCTCCTGCGAGGCGACGGCGCCGCCGTTCCACTGCTGGGAGCCGCCCATGAACTGGCCGACCTCGTGGATTCCGGCGAAGTTCTGGATGGCGCCGCAGGCGACCAGGACGATGGCGCCGATCACCGAGAGCGGCAGCAGGATGCGGACGGTGCCGCGCACCAGGTCCGACCAGAAGTTGCCCAGCTCACCGGTGCGGGACCGGGCGAAGCCCCGTACAAGGGCGACCGCGACGGCCATGCCGACCGCGGCGGAGACGAAGTTCTGGACGGCGAGTCCGCCGGTCTGGACGACATGGCCCATGGCCTGTTCGCCGTAGTACGACTGCCAGTTGGTGTTGGCGACGAAGGACACGGCGGTGTTGAACGCCTGGTCCGGGTCGATCGAGGAGAAACCGAGCGACCCGGGCAGGCCGCCCTGGACCCGTTGCAGCAGGTACAGGAAGAGGACGCCCACCGCGGAGAAGGCGAGGACGCCGCGCAGATAGGCGGGCCAGCGCATCTCGGTGGTGGGATCGGCGCCGATGGCCCGGTAGATCCACTTCTCGGCCCTGAGGTGCCCGGGCGAGCTGTAGACACGGGCCATGTAGTCGCCGAGCGGGCGGTACGCCAGACCGAGCGCCGCGATCAGCGCGAGCATCTGGAGCACACCGGCGAGGACGGGGCTCATACTCAGAACCTCTCCGGGAACACAAGGGCGAGGACGAGATAGCCCAGCAGGGCGACGGCCACGACGAGGCCGACGATGTTCTCGGCAGTCACAGCTTCGCCACCCCCTTGGCGATGAGGGCCACCAGCGCGAAGACCGCGATCGTGGTGACGACGAAGGCCAGGTCGGCCATCGTGAGCTCCTAGATGAGTCCGGGAATTCTGACTCACTGAGGAAACCCTCTGATTCAGGGGGCGGGCCGGTTGTTGACGGGTCCCATACGGCCGGGGTGGCCGGCTTGACGCACTCCATATGGCGACGGTCGTGACCAGCGAAAACGCCGGTGGGCCGCACCCCATGAACGTCCATGAAGGGGTGCGGCCCACCGGCCACGGGTGTTTCGGGCCGGGCTGCTCAGCGCACCTCGGTGATCTCGGGACCGCGCTGGAGCTGCCCCATGCCACCGGAGAAGCGTGAGCCCTCCTGGTCGTCCTGCTGTACGCCCTCGGGCACCATCTGCGCGTCGTTCGGCAGCTTGAGGACGATCGGGTCGCGAGGCGCCATCGGTCCGTCACCGCGTACGACGACGGTGTCCCGGAAGATCTGCTCCAGCAGACCGGCGGCCTCGGGCTGCACCGCGCCCTGCCCGGAGATCACACCGCGCAGGAACCAGCGCGGCCCGTCGACGCCGATGAAGCGCACGAGCTGCACGCCTCCGGTGCCGTCCGGAAGCTGTACGGGGACCTGGGCCCGGAGCTCCCAGCCCAGCGGACCCTCGACCTCGTCGATGATGCCGCCCTGCTGGGTGATCCCGGAGGCGATCTCCTCGCGGACCTCGCCCCAGATGCCTTCCTTCTTGGGCGCCGCGAACGCCTGGAGCTGGACGGCGCTGTCGCGCACCACGACCGTGGCGGCGACGATCGCGTCACCGGCGACCTCGACGCGCAGCTCCATACCGTCCACCCCGGGGACATAGATGCCGCCCAGGTCGACCCGGCCCTCGTCGGGCCTGGAGACCTCGGAGATGTCCCAGGGACCGTCGGGCCTGGGCGCCGGCGGGAGATTGGCCCGGCGGGTCGCGGCCACCACCTCGTTGTCATCGGCGTTCACGCCGTCGACGACCTGCTCGGTCTCGCCCGCTGCGTCCGCCGCGTCCTCTGCGGAACCACTCTTCTTGCGACGTCCGAACACGTCACTGTCCTTCCCGGTCGGATACGGCCGAAGCGTATCGATTCCCACCCTGTACGCCGCCCACGGCGGCATGGCCGCCGGTGGACCCGAAGCCCCCCTCGGCCCGCGCGGATCCGGGAAGCTCCGCCACCTCGTGGAAGCGCACCTTCTCGACCTGCTGGACGACCAGCTGGGCAATCCGGTCGAACCGCTCGAACCGCACGCTCTCGCGGGGGTCCAGATTGACCACGATCACTTTGATCTCCCCACGGTACCCGGCATCCACCGTCCCGGGGGCATTCACCAGAGCGACACCGCAGCGGGCGGCCAGCCCGGAGCGCGGGTGCACAAAGGCCGCGTACCCGTCGGGCAGCGCGATGGACACCCCCGTCGGCAGCACGGCCCGCTCCCCCGGGGCGAGTTCGGCGGCCTCCGTGGTGACCAGATCCGCTCCGGCGTCGCCCGGATGCCCGTACGACGGAAGCGGCACCTCCGGGTCCACGCGGCGGATCAGCACATCGACAGGAGAGCGGCTCATGGGTTCACCTCGAACGCGCGAACGCGTGTGACCTGGTCGGGATCGGCCATGGCCGCCCGGATCTCCTCCTGGCGGCCGTTGTCCGTGAAATGTTCGACCTTGACCTCGATGAAGAGGGCTTCGGCGCGCACGGCGACGGGGCCCCCGGGGCCGCCGAGCCGGCCGGTGGCCGTGCAGTAGATCTTCCGTCCGTGGACGGCGGTGACCTCGGCCTCCAGATACAGCAGCGTGCCCACCGGCACGGGCAGGACGAACTCGGTCCCCAGCCGGCCGGTCACCGCGATCACACGCAGCAGCCAGTTCAGCGAGCCGAGCGTCTCGTCGAGCGCCGTCGCCAGGACGCCGCCGTGGGCGAGTCCCGGAGCACCCTGGTGGGCCGGTTTCACGGTGAACTCGGCGGTGATGCTCACGCCTTCACCGGCGCGCGCCTCCAGTGCCAGCCCGTGCGGCTGCGCGCCGCCGCAGCCAAAACAGTGCTCGTAGTGGGAGCCCAGCAGCTCGCCGGGGGGCGGTGCGTCGGGATGCCGTACCGGCGGTGCGGCACCGGACGGCGGTGTCAGGGTCCCCGGCCCGGCGGAGGATCCGGGGGGCGTCCCCGGGGATGGCACATTGCTCACAGGCGCAGACCTTACCCGCGCGGTCGTCCGCCGACCTCACCATGTCAAGCTTGGCTCCATGGAGCCCTCCCCCGCGCGCTACGACGAACGCCTCACCGCACCCCGTTCCTGGTGGGGGATCGCCGCCCTCATCGCACTCGCGGGCGGTCTGATCCTGCTGCCCCTGGGGCCTGTGCCGCTGCTCGGCGGGCTGATCGGCGCGGGCGCGCTGGCGGCGGCCGGGGTGAGCTCCTACGGATCCGCGCGGATCCGGGTGGTGGCGGACTCGCTGGTCGCCGGTGACGCCCGGATCCCGGTCTCGGCCCTTGGCGAGGCCCATCTGCTGGACAGCGAGGAGGCACGGGCCTGGCGGCTGCACAAGGCCGATCCGCGTGCGTTCATGCTGCTGCGCAGCTATGTGCCGACGGCGTTGCGCGTGGAGGTCACGGACCCGGAGGACCCGACTCCGTACCTCTATCTGTCGACCCGGCACCCGGCCGCGCTCGCGGCGGCGCTGGAGGCGGTACGTGCGGCCTGAGACCGGCCGCGACAGCCACGGGCCGACTCGGTGCGGGGCTTCGTACACGCCGTGAAAAAAGGCCGGCAGGCCGCGAGACGCTAGTCCCCGAGTCCCTTGGGCAGCTCGGGCGGCAGCTCCTCGGGCCGCTCCAGCGGCGGGAGTGCCGGCAGCGCGTCCCAGGGGATCTGTCTGCTCCGCAGGTCCCTGCGAACGCGTTCGGCGACCTTCTGGGTGTCGCGCCGGTTCATCATCGCGCCGACGGCCGCGCCGATCATGAACGGAACCAGATTCGGCAGACTGCGGACCGTGCGCTTCATGATCTGCTGGCGCAGCTCGCGCTTCATCCCGACGCTCAGCGCGGCGTTGACGGTCCCGGGCTTGCTGAGATCGACCCCGCGCTCCTCCGTCCAGGACATCAGATAGACGGTGCTGCGCTCCTTGAGACCGCCGGGCGGCCGCTGTCCGTAGACCTCGTACAGCTCGGCGATGAGCTTCATCTCGATCGCGGCGACGGCCGTGATCTCGGCCGCCAGCTCGGTCGGCATCGCGGGCGGTACGGGCATCATCGCGATCGCGCCAATGCCCGCGCCGACCGTGGAGCTGCTGTTCGCGGCGCCCGCGACCAGCTTGTCGGCCAGTTCCTCCGGGCCGAGACCCGGAAACTGCTTGCGCAGAGTCGCGAGATCCCGGACCGGGACCCGAGGCGCGTTGTCGATGATCCGGTCCGCGAGGTGGACCAGCGCCGCCTTGGCGCTTTCGCCGCCCTTGCGGACACCCCGCTTCACGGCGTCCAGGCGGCGGCCCCCGGTCGCGGGGCCGTCGTGGTCTCCCCGTGCCGCTTCGAGCGAGGCCGCAAGGCCCCGCTCGTCGTCACGCGCGTCGGGATGGGGCAGGAGGGCGGAGTGCTCGGCAGGCGGCTGAGTGCCATCTGCCGGGCCTGTGCCGCCCTGATACGCCTCCGGCGAAGCCTTGCGCCGGAAGCGCCGTTTCCTAGACGGTGTGTCGCCTGCCACGGCCGACCTGACCTCAGTCGCAGTCGCGGCAGATGGGCTGGCCGTTCTTCTCCCTGGCCAACTGGCTGCGGTGGTGCACCAGGAAGCAGCTCATGCAGGTGAACTCGTCGGCCTGCCGGGGCAGCACCCGGACGGACAGCTCCTCGTTGGAGAGGTCCGCGCCGGGCAGCTCAAGGCCTTCCGCCTGCTCGAACTCGTCGACGTCCACCGCGGACGTCGACTTGTCGTTCCGCCGGGCCTTCAGCTCTTCAAGGCTGTCCTGATCGACGTCGTCATCGGTCTTGCGTGGGGTGTCGTAATCCGTTGCCATGTCGCTCTCCCCCTCTGGGTGTCTGTGGTGTCTTCAGCGCACGTAACGCGTGAGAGGCCGGACTTGTGCCCGACCTGAGGCGGAGATTTTGCCTCACATCAAGGTCTGTTACTCAATCGACACCCAACCGCACTCCTGACGAGTGATCGGCTTCGGGTGGCGAAGGGGACCGTACACGGTCCTGAGGTCGCACTCCACGGGCGCCACCCCGTGTACTTCCCGTGATCCGGGCCCCCGGAAACCCGGACTTTACCGGCTTTCCGAGGACGGCCCGATGACGGAGAGTGGAGAGGCGGGAATTCGACCCTGTGATCGATCACACACGGTCCCGCCTGGATTGGGGCCTGAGAATTCCGCGCAAAGCGAACAAAGCAATCTCGTCGCCGAACGCTGCGCGCAGCATCTCAGATCGGAAGAGTGACACGCATCACGAGACCACCGCCCTCTCGCGGCTCCGCGAAGATACGGCCGCCGTGAGCGCGGGCCACGGAACGGGCAATCGACAGGCCAAGGCCCACTCCCTTGTCACTGCCGGTGCGCTCCGTCCGCAGCCGCCGGAACGGCTCGAAAAGATTGTCGATCTCGTATGCGGGAACGATCGGACCGGTGTTCGACACCGTCAGGACGGCCTGGCCCCCCTGGGTCTCGGTGGTGACCTCCACCCAGCCTTCGTGCTGAATGTTGTACCGGACGGCGTTCTGCACCAGATTCAGGGCGATCCGCTCCAGCAGGACACCGTTTCCCTGCACGACGACGGGCGCCCGCTCGCCGCGGACCTCCACCCCCTTCGCCTCCGCCTCCGCGAGGGCCTGGTCCACCGCGCGGGTGGCGACCTCGGCGAGATCGACCGGTTTTCGCTCCACGATCTGGTTGTCGCTGCGCGCGAGCAGCAGCAGGCCCTCCACGAGCTGTTCACTGCGCTCATTGGTGGCCAGCAGGGTCTTGCCGAGCTGCTGGAGCTCCATCGGCGCCCCCGGATCGGAGAGATGGACCTCCAGCAGGGTGCGGTTGATGGCGAGCGGGGTGCGGAGCTCGTGCGAGGCGTTGGCGACAAAGCGCTGCTGCGCCGTGAAGGCCCTCTCCAGCCGCTCCAGCATCTCGTCGAAGGTGTCGGCCAGCTCCTTGAGCTCGTCGTCCGGGCCGTCCAGCTCGATCCGGCGCGACAGGTCGGAGCCGACCACGCGCCGGGCGGTGCGGGTGATCCGGCCCAGCGGCGACAGGACCCGGCCGGCCATCGCGTAACCGAAGGCGAACGCGATGATGCTGAGGCCCACCAGGGCGAACAGCGAGCGGGTCAGCAGATCGTCGAGCGCCTGCTTCCGCTGGTGGTTGACGCAACTGTTCATCGCCGCGTTGAACTGCTCCGGCGGCGCCTTGGCCGGGAAGTTGCAGACATCGCTGCTCACATTGCCCGTCACGATCTTGAAAGGCAGTTCGCTGCCCACATGCAGGGCCTGCGCGGCCAGCAGATAGATGATCGAGAGCAGCAGGATGCCGGCGATCAGGAACATCCCGCCGTACAGCAGCGTCAGACGTATCCGGATCGTCGGGCGCACCCAGGGGAGGGCCTGATCGGGCCGCCGCGGGTCCCAGGTCGGCTTCGGAGGCGCGGCGGGAGGCGCCGGCGGGGTCGTTGCCACGGGCATCAGATCCGGTAACCGGAGCCGGGCACCGTGACGATCACGGGTGGCTCCCCCAGCTTGCGGCGCAGCGTCATGACGGTCACCCGGACGACATTGGTGAAGGGGTCGGTGTTCTCGTCCCACGCCTTCTCCAGCAACTGCTCCGCCGAGACGACCGCGCCCTCGCTGCGCATCAGGACCTCCAGCACGGCGAACTCCTTGGGCGCGAGCTGGATGTCCTTGCCGTCGCGGACGACCTCGCGGCGGTTGGGGTCGAGCTTGATCCCCGAGCGCTCCAGGACCGGCGGCAGCGGCACACTCGTACGGCGGCCCAGCGCCCGCACCCGGGCGGTCAGCTCGCTGAACGCGAAGGGCTTGGGGAGATAGTCGTCGGCGCCCAGCTCAAGGCCCTCGACCCGGTCGCTGACATCGCCGGAGGCCGTGAGCATCAGGACCCTGGTGGGCATCCCGAGTTCCACGATCTTGCGGCACACGTCGTCGCCGTGGACCAGCGGAAGATCGCGGTCCAGCACCACCACGTCGTAGTCATTGACTCCGACACGCTCCAGAGCGGCGGCGCCGTCGTACACGACGTCGACGGCCATGGCCTCCCGGCGCAGTCCGGTGGCCACCGCATCGGCGAGCAGTTGCTCGTCCTCGACGACGAGTACTCGCACGTCGCTGTTCCTTCCTCTGAGCCCCGTCAGCCGTGATCAGGGCAGGTCGTAGCACTGGTTGTGCTGCTACATCCTGCCCGTTACGCCCATAAACCGGCGGTAAGACGATGCGGACGACCTGGCACGACGGGAATGGAATGGATTCTTTGTCGGGTTGAGGTTTCTCGATGACGGAGCCTGGGGAAGACGACTGCACACCCTAGATCACGCCCTGTTTGTGGCATGCCACACCCTTATCTGTCATCCAGAGACAGTGGGTGCGTGATCCATCCGCCGTCGGCACATCCCGTGCCACTGACCAAGACGTCGGCACACCCCCGTGCCACTGACCCACGACGAGGGGGCGCAATGGACGCGTTCACCGCCGGGCTGCTGCAGCGTATAAAGGCCACGGAAACTGATCTCACCCGAGCCCGCGAAATGGGCGACGACTTCCTCGCGGACGTCGAACAGGAAGAGCTGGACGATCTTCGCCGGCTCGCCGCCGAACACGGTGTGGAGGTAGGCGCCGCCAGCTTCTGACCCACGCACCACGGATGTACGTTCCTGGACAGCCCTACCACTTACAGAGCCGTACAGAGCCGTCAAGACAAGAGCCGTACAGAACCAACGAGAAGGGCCCCGGTGCCGAGGGGACGGCGCCGGGGCCCTTCTCCGTGCCCGCCGAGCGGCGGGCACGGTGGGCCGGCTCAGTCGTGCCAGGCGCCGTACTCCTCCAGCAGCGCCAGCAGCGGCTCGAAGACCCCGGGCGTCGCGGCCACCGTGAGGTCCCAGCCGGGCGGGGTGCCGGGACGGCCGCTGGTGAGCGCGCCGGCCTCGCGCGCGATGAGATCGCCGGCGGCGAGGTCCCAGGGGTGCAGTCCGCGCTCGTAGTAGCCGTCAAGACGGCCGGCCGCCACATCGCACAGGTCGACGGCCGCCGACCCGCCGCGCCGGATGTCGCGCAGCAGCGGGACGAGCCGGGCGGCGATCTCCGCCTGGTGGGTGCGGACGGCGGTGACGTAGTTGAAACCGGTCGACACCAGGGCGCGCTCCAGCGGCGGGGCGGGGCGGCAGCGGACCGGCCGGTCGTTGACGAAGGCGCCGCCGCCCAGCACGGCCCGGAAGGTCTCCCGGCGCATCGGGATCTCGACGACCCCGACGAGTCTCTCGCCGTCCCGCTCGGCGGCGATGGAGACGGACCAGGTCGGCAGCCCGTAGAGATAGTTCACCGTGCCGTCCAGCGGGTCGATGACCCAGCGGATGCCACTGCCGCCGGGCGAGCTGGCGCCCTCCTCGCCGAGGAAGCCGTCGTCGGGGCGGTGCTCCGCCAGATAGGCCGTGATCAGCTTCTCGGCGGCGATGTCCATCTCGGTGACGACGTCGACGGGGCTGGACTTCGTGGCGGCGACGGCGAGATCGTCGGGACGGCCGTCGCGCAGCAGCGCGCCGGCCCGGCGCGCCGCCTCCAGGGCGAGTGCGAGCAGTTCGTCGGTGAGGGCGGCCTCGGGCCGGGCGTCGGTCACTGCTTGGCTCCTTCAGGCGTACGGGCTGTCGGCGCCCGCCGCGGCGGGCCTGGGGGCACGGGCCGGGCAGCACCCGGCCGGGCAGAGATCATGGCTCGGGCCGAGCGCCCCCAGGGCGCAGCGTTCCACCGCACGCCCCCGCTCGGTCGCGGCCCGCTCCAGGACGAGATCGCGTACGGCGGCGGCGAAGCGCGGGTCCGCTCCCACCGTCGCCGAACGGCGGACGGGCAGGCCGAGGTCCGCGGCCTTGGCGGTGGCCTCCGTGTCGAGGTCGTACAGGACTTCCATATGGTCCGAGACAAAGCCGATGGGGACCATCACGACGGCCGGGACGCCCTCGCCGTGCAGCGTCTCCAGGTGGTCGCAGATGTCAGGTTCCAGCCACGGGATGTGCGGAGCGCCGCTGCGGGACTGGTAGACGAGCCGCCAGGGGTAGGCCACGCCGGTCTCCTCGCGCACCGCCTCGGCGATCACCCGGGCGACGTCGAGATGCTCCGCGACATAGGCACCGCCCTCACCGTGCGCCTCGACGGGCCCCGAGGTGTCGGCCGCCGTCTCGGGGATGGAGTGGGTGGTGAAGGCGAGGTGCGCCCCGGCGCGGACGTCCTCGGGCAGGTCCGCGAGCGAGGCGAGCACGCTCTCTGTCATGGGCCGGACAAAGCCCGGATGGTTGAAGTAGTGGCGCAGTTTGTCCACCCGCGGCAGTTCGAGTCCCTCCGCAGTCAGGGTGGCGAGCGCGTCGGCGAGGTTCTCGCGGTACTGGCGACAGCCCGAGTACGAGGCGTACGCGCTGGTGGCGAGGACGGCGATCCGGCGCCGGCCGTCGTTGGTCATCTCGCGCAGGGTGTCGGTCAGATAGGGGGCCCAGTTGCGGTTGCCCCAGTAGACCGGCAGGTTCACCCCGTGCTCGGCGAAGTCCTTGCGCAGCGCGTCCAGCAGGGCGCGGTTCTGTTCGTTGATCGGGCTGACTCCCCCGAAGAGGAAGTAGTGCTTGCCCACTTCCTTGAGCCGCTCCTTGGGGATACCGCGCCCCCGGGTCACGTTCTCCAGGAACGGGACCACGTCGTCCGGGCCCTCGGGGCCGCCGAAGGAGAGCAGGAGCAGGGCGTCGTAGGGGGAAGTCGCAGGCTGTTCGGACATGTTTCGATCCTGCCATCCGCCCCGGTCCGCCGGGAAACCGCGGCGCGGAGGGCGTGGGTACGCCCGTAAGCTGTAGCGGCCTGATTCATCACTTACCGGAGCGTCCGTTGCCCAGTTCCTACCGTGCGATATTCGCCCCTTCCGGCACCTGGGAATTCAGTGCGGCCGGTCTGATCGGCAGGCTGCCGCTGGCCATGACCAGCATCGGTGTCGTGACGATGATTTCGCAGCTCACCGGGCGTTATGGACTGGCGGGAGCGGTCTCCGCGACGATGGCGATGTCGGCAGCGGCGCTGGGCCCGCAGATCTCCCGGCTCGTCGACCGGCACGGCCAGCGACGGGTCCTGCGTCCGACGACGCTGATCACCGTGGTGAGCATCGCCGGGCTGCTGCTCTGCGCCCAGCAGGGCGCCCCCGACTGGACACTGTTCGTCTTCGCCGTGGGCACGGGCTGTATGCCGAGTGTGGGCGCGATGGTGCGGGCCCGCTGGGCGGCGATCCACCGCGGCCGGCCGCGTGAACTGCACACCGCGTACTCGTGGGAGTCGATCGTCGACGAGGTGTGCTTCATCTTCGGCCCGATCATCTCCATCGGCCTCTCGACGGTGTGGTTCCCGGAGGCCGGCCCGCTGCTCGCGGCGGCTTTCCTGGTCGTCGGCGTCCTCTGGCTGACCGCGCAGCGTGCGACCGAGCCCGTGCCGGGGCCGTCCGAGCACCACACCGCGGGTTCGGCGCTGCGCTCCCCCGGCCTGCGGGTGCTGGTGGCGACCTTTGTGGCGACCGGAACGATCTTCGGCGCGGTGGACGTGGTGACGGTCGCCTTCGCCGAGGAGCAGGGCCACAAGACGGCAGCGAGCCTGGTGCTCGCGGTCTACGCGCTGGGATCCTGCACCGCGGGCGTGGTGTTCGGGCTGCTGCATCTCAAGGGGCCCGCCCCGCGGAGGTGGCTGGTGGGTGTCTGCGCGATGGCCGTGAGTATGATCCCCCTCCAACTGGCCGGGAATTTGCCGTTTCTGGCCGTGGCGCTCTTTGTCGCGGGCCTCTCCGTCGCACCGACGATGGTGACCACGATGGCCCTTGTCGAGGCGCACGTACCGCGCACCAAGCTGACCGAGGGCATGACCTGGACCAGTACCGGGCTCGCGGTCGGCGTGGCGCTGGGCTCATCGGCCGCCGGCTGGGTGGTCGACGCCGCCGGTGCCGAGGCGGGGTACGGGGTGCCCGTCGTGGCGGGCGCGGCCGCGGCCGTGGTGGCGTTCCTGGGGTATCGCCGGCTGCGCGTGCCGGTGCCGATTCTGGGAGGGCGCGGGGCGGATGACCAGGACCCACACACGCACGACGACCAGGAGCGGGTGGCGTAACTGGGCGGGGAACGTCACCGCCCGGCCGGCCCGGGTGGTGTTCCCGGCCTCCACCGGAGAACTCACCGAGGTGTTACGCGAGGCGGCGCGGGACGGCCTCCGGGTCAAGGCGGCCGGCACGGGCCACTCCTTCACCGCCACCGCCGCCACCGACGGGGTGCTGATACGCCCCGATCTGCTGACCGGCATCCGGGAGATCGACCGGGCCGCGGGCACGGTCACGGTGGAGGCGGGCACTCCGCTCAGGCGCCTGAACGCGGCGCTGGCCGGAGAGGGCCTGTCGCTCACCAACATGGGCGACATCATGGAGCAGACCGTCGCCGGCGCGACCTCCACCGGGACCCATGGCACCGGCCGTGACTCGGCCTCCATAGCCGCTCAGATCCGGGCCCTGGAGATCGTCACGGCGGACGGCACACTGCTGCGCTGCTCCGCCGAGGAGAACCCGGACGTCTTCGCCGCCGCCCGGATCGGACTGGGCGCCCTGGGTGTGGTCTCCGCCATCACCTTCGCCGTCGAACCGGTCTTCCTGCTGACGGCCCGCGAAGAGCCGATGGCCTTCGACCGGGTCACGGCGGAATTCGATCAGCACGTCGCCGAGAACGAGCACTTCGAGTTCTACTGGTTTCCGCACACCGGCAACTGCAACACCAAGCGCAACAACCGCAGTTCGGGCCTCTTGGCCCCGCCCGGCAGGGTCGGCGGCTGGGTGGACGACGAATTCCTCTCCAACGGCGCGTTCCAGGTGGCCTGTTCACTCGGCCGGGCCGTTCCCGCGGTCATCCCGGCCATCGCCAGGATCTCCAGCCGCGCGCTGTCCGCCCGTACGTACACGGACATCCCGTACAAGGTCTTCACGTCCCCGCGCCGGGTGCGTTTTGTGGAGATGGAGTACGCACTGCCCCGGGAGGCCGCGGTCGGCGCGCTGCGCGAGGTCAAGGCGATGATCGAGCGCTCACCCCTGAAGGTGAGTTTCCCGGTGGAGATACGGACCGCGCCCTCGGACGACATCCCGCTCTCGACGGCCTCGGGACGTGAGAGCGCGTACATCGCGGTCCATCTCTACCGGGGCACGCCGTACCGCTCGTACTTCACCGCGGTGGAACGGATCATGACCGCGCACGCCGGACGGCCGCACTGGGGCAAGATCCACACCCGGGACGCGGAGTACCTCTCCGGGGTGTATCCGCGCTTCGCCGAGTTCACGGCCCTGCGCGACCGGCTGGACCCGGACCGGCTGTTCGGCAACGACTATCTGCGACGAGTCCTGGGAGCCTGAACCCCGGTGACCGTCTCAGCGATCCGTCTCCGTCTGCCGGTCCGCCGCCCCGGGACCGGTGTGCTGTCCCGTCGCGCCGCCGTCGGTGCCACCGGCCCCCGCGGTGTCTCCGGACGTACCGGAGGGGGTCGGCGTCGGACCGGGCGGCTGCGAGGCGGGGTCGCCGCCCGAACGCGAGGGAGTGGGCGTCGGAGACCGCGGTGTGACGCCCGTGCCGTCCTGTTCCGGCCCGGTGCTCGGGCCGTCGCCGGACGGTCCGCCAGGAGTGACCGCGTCACCCGGGGCCCGGTCGCCCGGGGTCGGGTCCGGGTCCGGGGAGTCGGCGGGAGGCTTCGCGGGCACGGACCGGTCGCCGCCGCGTACGACGGAACCGACGGTCGTTCCCTTGCCCCCGCTCAGGTCCTGACCGGAGATCAGCTCGTATCCGGTGATCCCGATCATCGCCACCAGGAAGACGGCGACGGCGCCGAGAGCGGGCCGCTTCCAGCCCCGTATCCGGCTGCCGTGCGTCGTGGCCGCGCCGAACCGCCCGGTGTGGCCCTCCGGCCGGGGCAGCGCCCAGGCCACCTCACCCGGGTCGCGCGGATCGTCCTGACCGTCTCGCCCCCGACCGCGCCGGCCGCCCGGCCTCGCCTGGACGGTGACCACGCGTATCTGCTCGCCGGTACGCCGGAAGAGCTGCTGGAAGACCGAACCGCCGGCGGTGGCGACCACGCTGACCACACCCGCGCCGATGACCGTGCCGTAGACGCCGAGCTGCGAGGCGAGCACCGCCGCGGCGATCGCCGCGAGCGCGCTGCCCGCGACCTGCGGCACGGTCAGGTCGAGCCGCCGTTCCCGCTGCCGGACCTCGCCGTCCCGCCGTTCCGTGCCGCCGCCCAGCTTCTGATCCATCTCCGCCCTCTGCTCGCCCAGCCGTTCTACCCCGCACCAGTGAGGGACAACTGAGCGAAGCGAATAGTTCCGTTTTTGTAGGTTCTGTGAAACATGACACCCCTCGCGGGTGCCCCGGCGCCTCAACTCCCGCGCCTACGGAGAACTTGGGCGGCGCGCCGGTCCACCCCCATGGCCCGAATGGAGTACTGTGGCGAGCCCTGGGGCCGGACTCTCTCTTGGGTGTCCGGGACCTGCGGGAAGGGGGCCGAAGGTGGCACTCGATCCGGCGGCGCCGCGGCTCCGCACGGGCGCCTGCTGCACGGAGTGACCGGGTATGTCACTCTGCGTCGCAAAGAGGTAACCGTGCCATAACGGCGGTCCAGGGCCCAGGCCCGACACGCCGGGCAGCACGGCAAGGTTGTGGCAGGCTGCACCCGGGCAGGCCACACTCGACTAGCGGAAGCAGCGACGCACGTGACGTCGGCAGGCACCACCCGGGAGGTTCCCATGCCCGAACTGCGTGTCGTGGCCGTCTCAAACGACGGCACACGACTGGTGCTCAAGGCTGCCGACAGCACGGAATACACGCTTCCGATTGATGAGCGCCTGCGGGCCGCCGTGCGCAATGACCGCGCCCGCCTCGGCCAGATCGAGATCGAGGTGGAGAGCCACCTCAGACCGCGTGACATCCAGGCGCGTATACGGGCCGGTGCCTCCGCCGAGGAGGTCGCCCAGTTCGCCGGCATCCCCGTCGACCGGGTCCGCCGGTTCGAGGGACCGGTGCTCGCCGAGCGCGCCTTCATGGCCGAGCGCGCCAGGAAGACCGCCGTGCGGCGCCCCGGCGAGAACACGGGACCCCAGCTCGGTGAGGCGGTGCAGGAGCGGCTGACGCTGCGCGGCGCCGAGAAGGACACCGTGCAGTGGGACTCGTGGCGCCGTGACGACGGCACCTGGGAGGTCCTGCTCGTCTACCGGGTCGCGGGCGAACCGCACTCGGCGAGCTGGACGTACGACCCGCCGCGGCGGCTCGTCCAGGCCGTCGACGACGAGGCGCGCGCGCTCATCGGCGACACCGACGACACGGTCACGCAGGAGCCGAGCTTCCCGTTCGTCCCACGGATCGCGCGGCTGCCGCGCGACCGGCCGCTGGACCGGTCCCTGGACCGCGCGCTGGAGCGGCCCGCGCTGCCCGAGTCCGACGAGAACAGCGAGCGCGACTCCCTGACCAGCCTGCTGGAGGCGGTCCCCAGCTTCCGCGGCGACATGGTGGTGCCCGAGCGGCCCGCGCCGCCGGAGCCGCCGGACCTGGATCCGGGACACGATCCGGAGACGGAGGAGCCGGTGGCGCCCGCCGCGTCGGCCGGGGCGGGATCGGCGTACGCGGATGTGCTGATGCCCCGTTCGGTGACCGGACACCGGGACCGGCTCACGGGTACGACGGACCGCCAGGCCGAGGCGGACGGTGTCCGACCGGGCCGGCGGGCGGCGGTGCCGAGCTGGGACGAGATTGTGTTCGGTACACGCCGCAAGAAGCAGGAGTAGCCCGTTCGGCCCACCGTCGCGGGGGGAAGCGGACATTCGTGACGCGTAGTAGAGCGAGGGCCCCGTACGCCATGCGCGTACGGGGCCCTCGCGTTCGCGGTTACCGGGGGTCGGGTCCCGTGGCCACCGGGCGGTCACCGGCCGCGGACCACTCGGACCAGGAACCCGCGTACAGGGCGGCCCGGAATCCGGCGATCTCCAGGGCGAGCAGCTCATGGGCCGCGGAGACCCCCGAACCGCAGTAGACCCCGATCTCCTTGGCGTCCGCCGCGCCGAGTCCGGCGAAACGGGCGGCCAGCCGTTCGGCGGAAAGGAACCGGCCGTCCTCGTCCACGTTCTCCGTCGTGGGAGCCGACACCGCGCCGGGGATGTGGCCGGCGACCCGGTCGATCGGCTCGACCTCACCCCGATAGCGCTCGGCCGCCCGGGCGTCCAGCAGCAGACCCTCGCGGGCCAGGGCCGCCGCTCCGTCCGCGTCCAGCACCGGAAGCGAACCGGCGACGGGGCTGAAATCACCCGGTTCCGGGGTCGGGATCTCGGTGGACAGCGGGCCGGTCCAGGCCGCGAGGCCGCCGTCCAGCACCCTGACATCGCGATGACCCGTCCAGCGCAAGAGCCACCAGGCACGGGCGGCGGCCCAGCCCTGGCCCCCGTCGTACACCACTGCGGGCGAGTCCGCCGAGACCCCGGCGCGGCGCATCACCGCGCCGAAGGCCGCCACGTCGGGCAGCGGATGCCGGCCGCCCGCACCCGGCGGACCTGCGAGTTCCGCGTCGAGGTCGACATACACGGCGCCCGGCAGATGTCCGGCCTCGTATTCCGGTCGGCCGGGGGGCCCGCCCAGCGCGTAGCGGACATCGAGCAGTACCGGCGGACGCGTCCCGGCCGACTCGCCGACGAGTTGGGCCGCGCTGATGATGGCTGTCATGGAATCCATCCTCGCGCACGGTCCGCCCCGTCCCCAACCACTGAGAAAAAGGCGGTAAACACCGAATCGAGATCCCGCCAAAAGCGGCGCGGCCCGGAGCGCCGTGTGCCGGTGGGTGCGAGCATCTGCTCGGGTACGGCCACCGCTTCGGCTCAGGGCGGCGTGCCCGGTCTCCACACAGCCACCACGATGGTCCGAGGAGAGTGACGATGACCGAGGCAGCGACCCGGCGCACACCCGGCACACCATGCTGGGTGAGTCTGATGGTGCACGGCCTTGCCACGACTCAGGATTTCTACGAAGCGCTGTTCGGCTGGGAGTTCAGACCCGGGCCGCGACAGCTCGGACCGTACGTCCACGGGCTGCTCGACGGCAAGGAGATCGCGGGAATCGGTCAACTGCCGCCCGACCGCCATCTGCCGATCGCCTGGACGACGTATCTGGCGACGGACGACGCCGACAAGACCGCCGAGACGATCAGGAGCCACGGCGGCACGGTCGGTGTGGGACCGCTGGACGCGGCCGAGGCCGGCCGGATGGCCATAGCCTCGGACCCGGCGGGCGCGGTCTTCGGCATCTGGCAGGCCATGGCGCACACCGGGACGGCGGTGGCCGGGGCCCATGGCACCCCGGTCTGGAACGAGCTGATCACGCGCGACACCTCCGTGGTCGGCAAGTTCTACGAGGCACTCTTCGACTACGAGGTCGACGCGGTCGTCTCCGCCGACTTCGACTTTCTGACACTCCTTCTGGAGGGACGACCGGTCGCCTCACTGCACGGGGTGGGACGGGCGCTGGCCCGTGACCGGGGCGCGCACTGGATGACCCATTTCGAGGTGGGCAACACCGACGCCACCGCGCGCCTGGTGACCGAGCTGGGCGGACAAGTGCTCCAGCCGCCTCGGGAGACCGTCAACGGGCGGAGCGCGACGGTCGCGGACCCGGAGGGCGCGATCTTCACGATCGTGCGGTCGTCCGCCGGCTAGGGCCTCTCGTCCGGATCCTGCCGGACTCGCGTGCCCTGGGGTGGCGTCCGCGGTCGGGGCCGGCGTCTTCTGCCCCGCGCGTGAGCGCGTTCGAGATCAGAGCTGGGTGAGGATGCGGGGGCCGTCCTCGGTGATGGCGATGGTGTGTTCGATGTGGGCGGCGCGGCTGCCGTCGATCGTGCGCAGGGTCCACCCGTCTGGGTCAGTGCGGTAGTCGTTGTGCCCTCCGGCCATGAGCATCGGCTCGATGGCGAGGGTGAGTCCGTGGCGCAGGGGGAAGCCGCGGCCGGGTCGTCCTTGGTTGGGGACGTGGGGGTCCTCGTGCATCCGGCGGCCGATGCCATGGCCGCCGAAGTCGGTCGGCATGCCGCAGTCGGCGGCGCGGACGACGGTGTTGATGGCATGGGAGATGTCTCCGATGCGGTGGCCGACGGTGGCGGCGGCGATGCCGGCGTCCAGCGCCCGCTGGGTGGCGGCGATGAGTTCCAGGTCGGCGGGGCGGGGGGTGCCGACGGTGAAGCTGATCGCGGCGTCGCCGGTCCAGCCGTCGAGTTCGGCTCCGCAGTCGACGCTGACCAGGTCACCGTCGCGCAGGCGGTAGTCGCCGGGGATGCCGTGCACGAGGGCGTCGTTGACGGACGCGCAGATGACCGCCGGGAAGGGGGTGGGGGCGAAGGAGGGCTGGTAGCCCAGGAACGGCGAGCGCGCCCCGGCCTTGGTCAGGACGGTGCGGGCGGCTTCGTCGAGTTCGCGCAGGCTGACCCCCACGGCTGCCGATCGGCGGGCGGCGGCAAGGGCTTCGGCCACGACGCGTCCGGCTTCCCGCATCGCCTCCAGTGCCGTGTCGGTCTTGATCTCCACCATGTGTCGTGACTCCCTGCGCTGTCGAGCTACCCAATACTTATACCGGTATTAGTATCACAGGCATGGTGAGAGTTCCTTTGAGCCCGGAAGAGCGGCGACGCGGAGAACGCTTCGGGGCCCTGCTCCGCGAGGTCCGCGGTGACCGCAGCATGGTGGACGTGGCGGCGGCGGCCGGGGTGTCCGCGGAGACACTCCGTAAGATCGAGACCGGCCGGGCCCCGACCCCGGCCTTCTTCACCGTGGCGGCCCTGGCCCACGCGCTGGACCTGTCGCTGGACGACCTGGCCGCAGCCTGTGCGGAGGACGCCGACGACGGCGGCCGGGCCATGTCGGCGTGAACGTCAGGAGAGCCCGCGGTCCGAGGGAAAGACGCAGCTGACAGCGCACGCGATCCGCTCTGCCACCCGACCGACGGCAAGTGACCGGACCGGACGAGGAGAGACCCGTGTTGCCCAGCGTTCTGGCCGTCTTCGCACATCCGGACGATGAGGCGATCGCTTCCGGCGGCGTCCTTGCTCAGCACGCCGAAGCGGGTGCCCGTACGGCCGTTGTCACCGCCACCTGGGCATCCGACAGCTCGCGCGCTCCCGAACTCACCGACGCGCTGGCGGCCCTGGGGATCCGCGAGCCACCGCGCATGCCCGGCTACGCGGACCACCGCGTTCCCGAATCCGCTCCCGGGCGACCGCGATGGTGCGATGTGCCCGTCGACGAAGCGGTCGGGTGTCTCGTCGCCCACATCAGGGAGGTCCGGCCCGAGATCGTCATCACCCACGATGCCTACGGTCAGCTGACAGGACATCGCGATCACCGCCACACCCACCGGATGACCATGCTCGCCGTGACCTCCGCCGGGCTGGGGCAGCTTTACCCCGAAGCAGGCGAGCCGTGGCAGCCTCGCGCCGTCTACCTCGCGACCCATCCCCACTCGGACGTCGGCGATCTCGGCGAACTCCTGAGCCGGGTCGGCAAGTCGGTGCTGAGCGTGCCGGACGACCATGTCACCGCGACGGTGGACGTCCGGCCGTGGCTGGACCGGAAGTGGCGCGCGATCCTGGCGCACCGCGGCCAGGTGAAGGGGGAGCGTCCGCTGCCCGGGATCCTGTCCCGCCTCCCGGAGGAGACCCGGAACCGCATCCTCGGCACCGAGTACTACACCCGCGTCAGCCTCGCCCACCCTCCGGGCGGGTTGCGGCAGTTGACAATCTGACCCGCCGTTTCAGCGGGGTCCGGCCGGTCGTTCACCGCCACCGTCCGGACGTGCGCGCCGGCCCGCCGGACGGGTGAACCCCGGCGCGTGGACACCGCGGACCGTCGCCGCCAGTCACCCGGCTCCGCCATGCCCTGGCGCATGGTTATGCACCCGCTTCGCACGAATGACCCGAATGGCCGACCCCCGCCATTTCGACGGAATACCGATGAGGCATTTCATTGAAGCCACCCGTCAGCATTCTCCGCCATTTACGGCGGCGCATGAATGAAGATATCCCGGGCCGGGAATTGACAAAGTTAATCCATCCCGCTCAGAATAGGCCATCGAAATCAAGACAACGGGAAACAAAAATGCCGGAAGCGATCACCGAGAGGGCGGCACCCCCCAACAGCAGGCAGTCGGCATCACGGTCCGGGCATATGTCGGAAACATGGGACATCGAGGGAATTCCCACCTCAAGTCCACTGTGCAACGCGTCCGGGTGTCAGGCGGAGGGTCGCCGGGTGGTGACTCTTCGCCTCCGTCGTCACGACCCGTAGCGTAACGACTCCAGAGATTTGACTAAAACTTTCAACACTTCCCCGAGGCGCAGCCGTTTAATCTTGGCCTTACTCCTAAACACACGGGGCCAGGGCCTGGCAATTCAAGTGCGCCGAGGGTAATGGAGCTCGACGGCATCCTCAAGTGTCCCCCCGAGTGATTTTCCACTCAAAAAAAGATCTTGAAAACGCTGGAGGCAATAGTCTTGCCCGTATTAAATTGTCTCAAGTTCTGTTCGTTGGCGTAGGGCATTCATGCGGAGTTATTCATGACCATGCTGACATTTCGTGACAAGGATCTTCCCCAGGGCACCGCCCCGGTGCTGCCGTCCCTGCCGACGCAGGGACAGGACAGGGCCCGTTCTGAACTCAGGCACCTGCTCTTCGACGGTGACGACCAGGCACGGGTTCATGGAGCATGGCGCAACCTCCTCTCCGCGGCGGATTTTCGGCACCGTCCCGGTCTGTCCCCCGCGGAACGCGTGGAACTCTCTTACTCGCGTCTGCGGTTGGTCAACGACGTGGCCGGTTCTCCCACGGACCTGGCCCTGGACCCGCAGCGGCTCTCGGCACTCCACGAGTGGACCGGGGTCGTGGACGGCGGTCTCTGCACCCTGGCGAGCATCCACTACAACCTGTTTCTGGGCAGTCTGCTGGAACAGGACACCGACAACGGCGGGCGCGATCTGTCCGCCTTCACCGAGATGCGGCGTACGGGCACGTTCCTCTGCACCGAGCTCGGTCATGGCAATGACGTGGCGGCTCTTGAGACAACCGCTGCATACGACCGGGAGACCGGCGGGTTCATCCTTCACACGCCCAATGACCGCGCGCAGAAGTTCATGCCCAACACCAGCCTGGCGGGCGGCCCGAAGTCGGCCGTTGTGGCGGCGCGGCTGCTGGTCGACGGAGCGGACCAGGGCGCCTTCCTCTTCCTCACCCCGCTGAGCGACGAGAACGGCCATCTGCCCGGGGTCCACGTCAGGCAACTCCCTGACCGTACCGGCACCCCTGTCGACCACTGTCTGACCCGCTTCGACATGGTGCGGCTGCCGCGTGAGGCGCTGCTCGAAGCGGAGCACGGCCGATTGGACGGGGAAGGCCGGCTCGACAGCACGCTGGGCAGCGCGCGCAAGCGGTTCCTGCACTCGATCGGCCGTGTCACCACCGGCAAGCTCTGCATGAGCGCGGGCACCCTGGGCATGTCGAGGGCGGCGCTGACCATCGCCGTACGGCACGCACACTCCCGCCACATCAGCGGGATGAAGCGCGGTGAGCAGATCCCCGTGGTGGCGCATCGCAGCCATCACAGCCGCCTGCTCGACTCGATCGCGACGGCGTACGCCATGACGCTCCTCCACCGGGATGTGGTTTCCCAGTGGGTCGGGCACACACCGGAGAACCGCGCCGACACCGAGCGCCTGGTCGCGATCACCAAGGGGTGGATCACCTGGCAGGCCCGCGCGATCGCGATCGAGTCCCGGGAGCGGTGCGGGGCTCAGGGACTCTTCCCGGTCAACGGCATCTCCGACCTGCCGTTGAACATAGAGGGCGGCATCACCGCGGAGGGCGACAACCTTGTCATCTGGAACAAGGCGGCGTCCGAGATGCTCTTCGGCCATCAGATGGAAAGCCGTCGGCCGTTCGACGAGCCCCTGGCCGAGAGGTCGTTGACCGATCTCCGCTTTCTGCGGGACCTCCTGGCCGAGGTCGAGTCCGACGCACAGCGCCGGGCGAGGATCGCCCTGCGCCAGGGCCCCGCGGGAGATCCGCTCGGACGCTGGAACGAGGCGTCCGAAACGGCACTGGAAATGGTGTCGGCGCATGTCTGCCGACAGGCCGCGGACGCGTTCATCGCCGCGGCGGGCCGGGCGGCCGATCCGACGGCACGGAACCTGCTGGAGGATCTGTGCCGGCTGTTCCTGCTCCGTCAGCTCGACCCGCACACGGGCCGGCTGCTCGCCGACGGGCATCTGACCGCCGACCATGTGCGGGCGTTCCCGGGGGTCCGCAATGACCTCATCGCCGGTCTGGCCCCTCATATGCTGGGTCTGGTGGACGCGTTCGACCTGCCCGCCGAGTTCCTCGCCACCGTGCCGATCGCCAGCGGCGGCCGGATCGGTGACGAGGGAGACAGTTGGTCGACGTGGCCACTGGCCTCAGACTCGGGTTCCGCGACCCACTGATCTCAGCCCTTCATCCAGGCCAGGAAGCCACTCCAGAACTTCCCCTTCTGGGGTGCGGACGCGTCCTCGGTCCGGGGTCCGCCGGCGGTGCGGACCGCGGTCCGGGTCGCGTTCTCCCGCTGCGAGGTCCGGACGGGGGTGAATCGCGCGGGCAGTGAACTCAGCGCCCGGTGGAACGGGCCCGGCCGGTAGGCCAGATTCTCCGAGGGCACCGCCAGCTCGATGTCCGGCAGGTCCTTGAGGAGGTTCTCAATGGCCTGCACGGAGATCAGCAGCGCGGGATCCTTGGCGGGGCAGGCATGCGGCCCGGCCCCCCAGGCCAGATGCGCCCGCTTGCTGAGCGTCTGCCGGTCCCCGGACAGATTGGGGTCGGTGTTGGCCGCGGCGAAACTGATGAGCACCGGGTCCCCGGCGTCCAGCCGGTACCCGGACAGTTCGACATCCTGCAGGGGGAAATGGGTGGCGTAGTTGGCGATGGGGGCGCTGTTCCAGAGGACCTCGTTGACAGCGTCCTCAACCAGCAGACCGCCGGAGTGCAGCCCGGCGATCGTCTCCTCGGAGAGCAGCACCGCCAGGGCGCTCGCGATGAGGTTCGCCAGCGGCTCCGTCCCGCCACCGATGAGCTGGATGATCTGCGGGATCATCTCCTCGTCGGTCAGGCCGGCCGGATGCTGCATCAGCCAGGAGATGACGTCCTCGCCGGGCTCCTTGCGCTTGAGCGTCACCAGCTCGAACAGTGCCTCCCCCAGCACCTTGTTGGCCCTCTCCGCGTCGGTCCCGTCGAAGATGCCCGAGATGCCGAACACCACCCGGTCACCCACGTCGGCGGGGCAGCCGAACAGCTCGTTGAAGACGAGCAGCGGGAGGACCTGCGCGTATTCGCGGACCAGGTCGACCGTGCCACGGCCCTTGAACTGCTCGATCAGGTACTTGGCGATTCGCTCGCCCAGCCGGGTCACCCAACGGCTGTCGATCTTCGCCAGACTGTCCGTCATGGCCTGACGGAGCCTCAGATGCTCGGGCCCGTCGGTGAAGAGCGGACCCGGCCGGAACGCCATCATGGGCAGGACGGGGCTGTTCGCCGGTATACGGCCCTCGTTGAGGGCCCGCCAGCGCCGTGAGTCACGGCCGAAGACGTCCGGGTTCTGCAGCACATGGAGCGCCGCCGCGTAGTCCGTGACCAGCGAGGCGTCCACACCGGGCGCGAGTTCGACGGGCGCGGCGACCCCGAAGCCGCGCATGTACTCGTAGTGGGCCTGCGGGTCATCGGCGAAATCAGCTGTGTACAGGGGGATTCCCTTGCCGCTGTTGTGCGCCGGGCAGCCTGGCGGCGGGGCGGGGATATCCGCAGGAGAGGGCATGGGTCGGACTCCTAGTTGAGGCGTGACTGGAGGTAACGAACGAGCTCGATGAGGGCGTTCGCGGACGAACGCTGGTCACGGGCGTCGCAGTTGACGAGGGGGGTCTCGGGGAGCAGGTCGAGCGCCTCTCGGATCTCGTCGTCGGAGTGATCCGGTCTCCCGACGAATCTGTTCACCGCTATGGCATAGGGGATTCCGTAGTGTTCCACCAGGTCCATCACCGGGAAAGACTCTTCGAGCCGCTCCGGGTCCACCAGGACGAGCGCGCCCAGCGCACCGCGTGACATGTCCTCCCACACCTGCACGAAGCGCTGCTGTCCAGGTGTTCCGAAGAGATAAAGGACCAGTTTCTCACTGAGTGTGAGACGGCCGAAGTCCATGGCGACCGTCGTCGTGGTCTTGGTGGAGGTGCCCTTGAGATCGTCGACTTCCTCGCCGGCCCGCGTCATGACCTCTTCGGTACGCAGCGGAGGAATCTCGGACATGGTCCCGATGAAGGTCGTCTTGCCGACGGCGAAATGCCCGACCACGAGAATCTTGGCCGCCGTCTGCACCGAATCGCGCAGGTAGACGCTGTCATCCAAAGCGAGCTTGGAGCCCATTCAGCACCTCCTCGAGAATTTGCCTGTTGACTCTTTTTGCGGGCGGAATGGGGGCGCGGGTGTAGAGGTAGCCCTCCGCCGTGAGGTCGTGCAGGAGGATCTTGACGATGCCGACGGGAAGCTGGATGTGCCCGGCTATTTCGGCGACCGAGAGAAACCCTCCGGAGCACAGTTCCAGCAGCCGGCGCTTCTCCGGGTCCAGCAGCCCGTTGCGCGGAACGTCCTCCGAGACCGTAACCAAGGTGATCAACGAGAAATCGTTGTCGTCGATCAGTTCGCGACCGTTGGTAATCACATACGGTCGCACTAAGGGTGTGGCCTCCACCTCGGACTCGTCCGGCGTGGTCATGCCCTCGCCTCGGAATTCTCACGGGGCGGGCTCGTCAGCGCCTTCCCGAGCTGTCCGACAAGCTGCTGCATACGGAAGGTGATCTCCGCCATGTCGACCTCGGGCGAGGCGGAAACGGCGAGATAGGCACCCTCACCCGCGGAAATGAGGAAAACCCAGCCGTGGTCGAACTCGACCAGCGTCTGCCGCCACTGGGGCCGCTGGTCGGGTCCGCCGCAGAAATCGGCGACCGTACGGCTGAGCGACTGCATACCGCTCATCGCGGCGGCGACGGTGTCGGCGTGGTCCTTGCCGACATCCTTCGATCGCGCCATCAGCAGACCGTCGGCGGAAACGAGAATCGCGTGGCGTGCTTCGGGCACTTCCAGAGCACTGTCAAGCATCCACGAGAGATCGTAATTCACTGAGCCTCATGCCCTTCACTGCTTGTGTTGGTGGAACGACGGCCCGACTGCGTGCCCCGCTGGAACGCGCCCATGACGGAGGCTGCCTGTTCGCTGCTCCGGGCCGGGGCGTCCGCGCTCTCGGCCGCCGGCACGATGGATATCGCACCGCGGCGCCGGCGTTTCGGCAGACCGCCGAACGTGGTTCTGGGGGTTACCGCGCTCTCTTCGGGCGGCATCGGGGAGGACGCGGCCACGGCGGAACTCTCCTCGGGCTCGGGCTCCGGCTCGGGCATGGCTGTGAGGAGCTCCTCGGGAAGAAGCACGACCGCGCGCACGCCACCGTAGGGAGAAGTGGAGTCCACCGAGACGGTGAAGCCGTAGCGGGCGGCGAGCACACCGATCACGGTGAAGCCGAACTGCGGCGGGTTGCCGAGACCGGAGACACCGGGTGAGCGCTCACTCGAAAGGAGCTTCGCCGCCCTGCTCTTCTCTTCCTCGTTCATGCCGACACCGGCGTCGTCGACGATGATGCAGACGCCCTTGGGCACGGGCCGGATATTGATCTCGATGATCGTTTCCGGCGCCGAGTAGCTGGTGGCGTTGTCGAGCAGTTCGGCAAGCGTGAGCGCGACCGGTTCGACGGCGCGGCTGACGATCGCGACGTTGCTCTGGGCGCGGATTTCGACACGCGTGAAGTGGCGGATACGGCCCTTGGCGCTGCGGACCACGTCGTAAAGAGAGGCGGCGGCGCGCTGGCGGCCGAGCCAGCCGTCGCAGAGCACGGCAATGGACTGGGCGCGCCGCGCGAACTGCGAATTCATGTGGTCGATGTCCAGGAGGTCCTGGAGAATCTGGAGCTCTCCATACTTGTCCTGGATTTTGGTGATGGCGAGCTGCTGCTCACTCGCAAGACCCTGAAGAGTACGCATAGCGGCCTTCAGGGCGTTTTTTGTGGCTTCTTCGGCCGCGTCCTTGGCCTCTTCCACGGCCTCGGTGTAATGGTCCTCAAGCCTCGCGTAATGGGACTTGAGCTCCTCCTTCTCCTTCCGCAGCGCGGCAATCGATTTTCTACCGCGAACAATCGCGGTTGCGGCGATGGGAGTACCAGCGATCAAACCCCAAAACGCTGGATCCTGAAAGTATTGCGTCACAAGACTCTCTTCGGACGAGTGTACGACCGGGCACTGAATGCCTAGAGTGTGCGTTGAAATGAGCACACGGTCATGGACATACGGGATGGGCCGCGCACGCCTGCCCGCATTAAAGGCCGGACTAATGGCACAGTTCTCCCAGGGATGACTGACTTTCTGGGCCGAAGCGTTGAATCCACAACGCTATAGCGAGTTTGACATTACTTAGCAAGTCTATCACCACGCCATGAACCGACAGCCCGGCCCACCTGCGCTTTTTCTGCCATCTGACACATTTTCAGCGGGATTTCCGTTTTAAGATCATTGGCGCCCATTAGCCGCCCCCGAGGGTCCGCTCGGAACACTTACCCCTTTCCGGCCGAACCACCCGTTTCGCATGGCGCCCGGCATGGATTCGCACGGCGAAGGCGCGCTTACGGAGCGTCCGCCCGGGCCGTCCGCCCGCCCAGGCCGGCCACTTCGCGTGACGGGTGCGAGCGCGCCCGGGGCCACCCGTCCACACGGCTCGCGACGGATCGTTCAGGGGCGCCCGCGAGGCTCTCCGACCCCGCCGGACGGCTCCCGGCGCACCTGGAGCGTCGGCACACGGTCTCGTTCAGGGCCTGACACAAACGGGACTTCGGATGTTGAGCCCGTCGGGAGACGGAGATATCGCCGTCGCCCGCCGGATGACGCCGTTTCTCCCGATTCCCTCGCTCGGAGTGGGCACGAATTGGATTACCCGGGTAAGGATGACCAGCGACCCGATCAAAGCCGGGCAAGTCGGCGGTGAAAGGAACGACCCGGGTCCCCGCCCGGCCGTTGATACAGACTGTCCACCGGACCCCCGCCCCGTAATCCCTTCACGGAACCTCTCCCATCTGTTCATGGGTCCGCCCGGATCGGCGGTCGGGCACCTCGTCGCGCGGCTTCCGGCTGCTCCGACGAGCCCTCTCCGGACGTGTGCGCATTCTCTTCTCTTCGGCATGGGGAACAGGTACAACGCCGAATTCACATACAGGTGTTGGACGCCTTCCGCCGAACGCGCGGGTGCTTCTCCGAAAGCGATCAGCGGGCAGAGACCGGGCCCTCGCGCGGACTCAGGCGCCCACGGTCCCGTCGATACCCTCACGCAGAAAATCAGCGTGCCCGTTGTGGCGGCCGTATTCCAGAAGCACGTGCACCATCACCATCCGCAGCGAGACCTCCTCGCCCCATCGCGGCTGATATCCCGCCAGGTCCAGGGAATGAGCCTCCTGTTCGACGCGGCGCGAGTGCCGCACCTCGGCCTCCCAGGCCGTGAACGCCTCGTCCCTCGTCGACTCGCTCGCGTCATAGGCGGCCTGGAAGTCGATTTTGTCGGACCAGACCATGGGCGCGTCGCTGTCCTCGAACACTCGACGGAACCAGGCACGCTCCACCTCCGCCATGTGCCGCACCAGGCCGAGCAGCGACAGCGTCGACGGCGGCATCGACCGCTGCCTCAACTCCTCGTCGGTCAGACCTTCGCACTTCATGGCGAGGGTCGCCCGGTGGTAGTCGAGGAAGGCCCGCAGCATTTCGCGTTCGCTGCCAAAGCTGGGCGGGCCCGTGCGGTTGTCGCTGGTCATTGAGGATGCTCCTCGTCCGTGCCGGTGTTTGTCGGGACGAGTATCCGCTCCCCTCGGCCGTCCCCGGACAGGAGGTGTCAGGCGTGGTTGACCGGGAGGACGTCCGGGGAGAGGGCGCTCGCGTGGGCCGAGGCCGAGGTCACGCGCCGGCGGTGATGGCGGCGGCAGAGGACCTCGTAACCGATCTCCGCCGCCGGGCGGTGGACGTCGCCGACGACGACCTGAGCGCCCTCGACGACCATCTCGCCGTCCACCGTACGGGCGTTGTGGGTGGCGCGGGCCCCGCACCAGCACAGGGCCTCGACCTGGAGCTGCTCGATCCGGTCGGCCAGCTCGATCAGCCGCTGCGAACCGGGGAACAGCTTGGTGCGGAAGTCGGTGGTGATCCCGAAGGCGAAGACGTCCAGCCCGAGGTCGTCCACCACCCGGGCGAGCTGGTCGATCTGCTGCGGAGCGAGGAACTGCGCCTCGTCCACGATCACATAGTCGGCCTTGCCACCCTGGGAGAGCTGATTCACGAGGTAGGCGTACAGGTCCATGCCCTCGGTGGCCTCGACCGCCTCGGTGACCAGGCCCAGACGGGAGGAGAGCTTGCCCTCGCCCGCCCGGTCGTCGCGGGTGAAGATGACGCCTTGGAGCCCCCGGGCCGAACGGTTGTGTCCGATCTGGAGCGCCAAGGTGCTCTTCCCGCAATCCATGGTGCCGGAGAAAAACACCAGCTCTGGCATGACGGAGTGACGGCCTTTCGGTTGTACGGCTGCGCGGCCGGGTCGCCGCGCGCACGGGTGTCCCGCGCGGAGGAACGGGGGTCGGTGGTCGATCGGGCGGCTACGAGCGTACTTCGAGGAGGGGAACGAGCTGCTCGACGGGGGTCATCGAGCCGTGCATCCCCACCATCGCGGACTCGTGCGGCTCCCGGACCGAGGCGGTGACGACCACGTCGTCGTGGGCCGCCGCGACCACATCGCCGATCCGTCCGTACACCCGCTCGTCCATCGCGCCCGGCGGACCGAACCAGCCCGCCGCGATCGCCTCGTCCCGGCTCGCCACCCAGAACTGCTCGCCCAGCACCTCGCGCCAGACGGTGAGCACATCGGCCTCGGCGCCCGGCACCGCGTACACATGGCGGGCCCGGCCCTCGCCGCCCAGCAGGGCGACCCCGGCGCGCAGCTCCCAGTCCTCGTCGAAGTCGATGCGCGACCGCTCGTCGAAGGGGATGTCGATCATGCCGTGGTCCGCGGTCACATAGAGCACGGCGCGGGGCGGCAGTTGCTCGGCGAGCCGCTGGACCAGCCGGTCGACGTACATGAGCTGGCCACGCCAGGCATCGGAGTCCACCCCGAAGCGATGGCCCTTGCCGTCGACCTCGCTGTAGTACGTGTAGACCAGCGAGCGGTCTCCCGCGGCGAGTTGCTCGGCGGCCAGGTCCATCCGTTCCTCGCCGGAGAGCCGGCCGAGGAAGGTGCCGCCGCTGAGCGCGACCTTGGTGAGCGGGGTGTGCTCGAACGTCGGCGAGGACACCTGGGCGGTGTGGACGCCCGCCGCGTCGGCGAGCTGGAAGACGGTGGGGTACGGCTGCCAGACGTGCGGCGCCGTCCAGGGCTTCCAGCGGAGCTGGTTCATCAGCGCGCCCGTCGCGGGATCGCGGACGGTGTAGCCCGGCAGGCCGTGTGCGGCGGGCGGCAGACCCGTACCGACGGAGGCGAGCGAGGTCGCGGTGGTGGCCGGGAAGCCGGCGGTGATGGGACGGCCGGTGGAACCGCGCGAGGTGGCGAGCAGCGAGGTCAGAAAGGGCGCTTCGGCCGGATGCGCCGTGATCTGCTCCCAGCCGAGACCGTCGATCAGGAAGACGCAGTTCCGGTCGGCGGGAGTCAGCTCGGGGATGGCCGCCGTCAGATCCGGTACACCCTGCCCGGCCGCGAGTGTGGGCAGCAGGTCGGCGAGCGAGCCGCTGCCGTACTCGGGAAGCGGCGCCGCACCGGGGTCGAGAGGGACGGAATCCGGCCAGAGGGACGGGGCGGTCATCAGCGGCCGGTCGCCGCGCCGGCCGCCGCGGTCGCTTCGGAGAGGGCCTGGGCGAACGTCAGCGTCTGCCGGACCGCGTCGGGACCGTCGCCGGCCTCGCTGACCCGCAGGCTCAGGTCGTCGGCGGTGGAGCTGCCGGTGTAGCCGTGGTCCGCCTCGCAGTTGGGATCGCCGCAGGCGGCGGGCTCCAGATCGATCCGGGAGACGGCGCCCCAGCCGATGGTGAGGACGACTTCGCGGGGCAGGGTGCCGGGGGTGTAGGACTCCGGGTTGGCGACGACCCGGCTGACCACGACGGACGAGATCCGGTCGAGCTTGACCGACTCGGTGGAGGTGGTGGCGTACGGGGTCGGGGAGCTGGAGTCGGCGGCCTGCTCATCGGTGTGGCTGACGATGAAACGGTGGGCCGTCAGCACGAGGACGGTGACATGCCGTCGCACCTCGTTGGCGTCGAACGTGGTCTCCTGGTGCACCAGGTACGACGCGATCTGCTCGCCACCGACAGCGGCCTCCACCGCTTCGGCCACGAGAGCCGGGTAGTAGCCGCTGCGCTCGATCGCCGTGCGCAGCCCCTGGGTCGTCGTACCGGTCTTCGCCATGGGCTCCATCCTACGGTGGCCGGATGGCTGCCGGAGACGCTCCGCGAGGCGCCCGCCACGGCCCCGCGCCGCCGCTCAGTAGCTCGGCAGCCGGCGCGGACCGAGGTCGTCGCGGGCGGGCCTCGGCGCGAGCCGGACGTCCGCGCCAAGGACGGAGAGTCCGTGCGTCGCGACGACCACCGGTTCCAGCGTGACGGAGACGATCTCCGGGTGGGCGTGGACCAGCCGGGACACCCGCAGGAGCAGCTCCTCCAGGGCGGCGGTGTCGACGGGTTCCGAGCCGCGCCAGCCGAACAGCAGCGGGGCCGTCCTGATGGACCGGATCAGCTCGGCGGCGTCACGGTCGGTGGCCGGAACCAGCCGGTGGGCGAGGTCGCCGAGCAGTTCGGAGGCGGCGCCCGCGAGCCCGAAGGAGAGCACGGCTCCGGCGCCGGCGTCGATCGCGGCCCGGACGACGGTGTCGACGCCGCGCGGCGCCATGGCCTGGACGACGGGCCTGAGCTCGGCGGGCCCGCCGAACGTCTCGGTCAGCTCGCGGTACGCGAGGCGCAGTTGTGCCTCGTCGGTGAGGTCCAGCCGTACGCCCCCGAGGTCGGCGCGGTGGCGCAGGCGGGGCGCGGTCGTCTTGAGCGCGACGGGATAGCCCAGCCGGGCGGCCGCGCCGGCGGCCTCGTCGGGACCGGGCGCGGCCAGGGCCGGCCGCACGGAGATGCCGTACCGGGCCAGGAGCTCCCGGGTGTCGGCCGCGGTGAGGGTCACGCCCCGGGGGTCGGTCGAGCCGCCGAGGAGCCTCTCGATGGAGGCGGCGGCGCCGCCCTCGTCTATGTCGTCGTATTCGGGGACCTTTCCCGGCTCGGCGGCCTGCCGCCGCCACTGGGCGTAGGTGACGGCCTCGGCGAGCGCGCGTACGGCCCGCTCGGCGGCCGGATACGCGGGGATCCGCCCGGTGCCGGGCCGCGGCCCGGCGGGCTCCGGGCCACCGCCGGTGGTCGTGGTCACGGGGGCTCCGGGCCGCGCCGTACCGGTGGCGACCTCGGCCGGGCCGTCCGGTTCCGTGGCGCGGGCGACGGCCGGGCCGGACGCGCCGCCGGCGACCGCCGACAACGCCTCCGCGAGGCCGACGATCTCGACATGGACCACCGCCACCGGCTTGGCCGGGCCGCCCGCCGCCGCCGCGCGCAGGGCCGTGCCCAGCGCCCCGCCGTCCGAAGGGTCCATCGTGCCGGTCTCGCCGACCCGGGGAATCGCCGTCACCACGACCGCGTCGCACGCCGGGTCCGCCAGCGCCGTCGCCAGCGCGTCCCGGAAGTCCGCCGGGGCCGCCCCGGTCGTCAGATCGAGGGGCGGGAGCGGACGGAGCCCTTCGGTGAGGCAGGCGTCATAGGTGAGCAGGCCGAGGGACTCGGAGTTGCCCAGGATCGCCACCCGGGGTCCTGACGGGAGGGGCTGGGAGGCGAGCAGAAGGCCCGCGTCGACGAGTTCCGTGACCGTGTCGACGCGTATCACCCCGGCCTGGCTCATCAGCGCGGAGACAGTGGCGTCCGGGATACGTGTCACCGGGACCGCGTGTCCCGGCGGCGCGCTGCCGCTGTGGCGCGCTCCCTTGACGACCACGACCGGCTTCACCGCCGCCGTGCGCCGGGCGAGCCGGGTGAACTTGCGTGGATTGCCGATCGATTCCAGATAGAGCAGGACGACGTCGGTGTCCGGGTCCTCGTAGCAGTACTGGAGGAAGTCATTGCCGGAGACGTCCGCCCGGTTGCCCGCGGAGATGAAGGAGGACAGGCCCGTGCCGCGCCGGTAGAGCCCGGAGAGCAGAGCGATGCCGATCGCGCCGGACTGGGTGAAGAGACCGATCCGTCCCCGGTCGGGCGGCTCGGGCGCGAGGGACGCGTTCAGCCGGACCGCCTCGGCGGTGTTGATGATCCCGAAGGCGTTGGGGCCGATGATGCGCATCCCGTACGAACGCGCCTGGCGCACCAGTTGGCGCTGGCGCTCCCTCCCTTCCGCCCCGCTCTCCGCGTAACCGGCGGAGAGGACGACCAGGCCCTGGACGCCGTGCGCACCGCAGTCCGCGACCGCTTCCGGCACGCGCTCGGCCGGTACGGCCAGTACCGCGAGGTCGACGGGCTCGCCGGCCTCGGCGACGGAGCGCAGGGCGGGGACGCCGTCGGTCTCTCGCAGGTCCGCTGCGAAGGCGCGGTTGACCGCGTAGACGCGCCCGGTGAAGCCTCCGTCGAGCAGGTTGCGCAGCACGGTGCGGCCGACGCCGCCGGGCGCGCGGCCGGTGCCGACGACGGCGACCGAGCGCGGGGTGAGGAGGCGCTGCACGGAGCGTGCCTCGGCGCGCTGCTCCCGGGCACGCTGCACGGCGAGGGACTCGACGGTGGGTTCCAGGTCGAGGCTGAGGTGTACGGAACCGTCCTCGAAGCTGCGCCGCTGGGTGTATCCGGCGTCCCGGAACACCTTGATCATCTTATTGTTCGCCGGCAGTACCTCGGCGGCGAAGCGCCGGATGCCCCGCTCGCGGGCGACAGCCGCGATGTGTTCGAGTAGGGCCGAGGCGACACCGCGGCCCTGGTGCGCGTCCTGGACGAGAAAGGCGACCTCCGCCTCGTCGGCGGGGGCCGACGCCGGGCGGCCCAGACTGTCGATCCGGTCGTAGCGGACGGTGGCGATGAACTCCCCGCCCACCGTCACCGCGAGCCCGACCCGGTCCACGTAGTCGTGGTGGGTGAAGCGGTGCACATCCCGGTCGGAGAGGCGCGGATAGGGGGCGAAGAAGCGGTAGTACTTCGACTCGTCGGAGACCTGTTCGTAGAAACTGACCAGCCGCTCGGCGTCGCCGGTGGTGATGGGGCGGATCCGGGCGGTGGCTCCGTCGCGCAGCACCACGTCCGCTTCCCAGTGTCCGGGGTACGCGTGGTCCGGCTGCGTCTCCATGTCCCAGAGCCTACGGCCCGCCCGGCCCGGGGCGGTGGATGCGCCGGTCACTCTGGGGCAGAGTGGTGAGGCCCGCCCGCGGCCGGTCCGGACCGGGGCCCGCCGGAAGGAGTTCGGCGGAACATGAGACACTGGTCTAGACAACATCATGAGACGTGAAGGGCAACACCATGGCTGAGCGCCGCGTCAATGTCGGCTGGACCGAGGGCCTGCACGCCCGCCCCGCCTCCATCTTCGTCCGCGCCGCCACGGCCACCGGCGTCCCCGTGACGATCGCGAAGGCGGACGGCAACCCCGTCAACGCGGCCTCGATGCTGGCGGTGCTCGGTCTGGGCGCACAGGGCGGCGAGGAGATCGTGCTGGCTTCCGAGGCGGACGGCGCCGAGGCCGCCCTGGACCGGCTGGCGAAGCTGGTCGCCGAAGGGCTCGACGAGCTTCCCGAGACCGTCTGACACCGGACGGCAGTCGTCTCGACGCCAGAGCGTCCCGGCGATGAATGTCTTGACGGTAGAACGTCGGACACAAATGTCCCGCACGGGCAGGGCCGTGCGGGACTTTTTCATGACGGGGCCGCGGTGCGCGTAATTCAACGCAGCGCGGCCCCGTAGTTTCAATACGGGCAGCAATGAATAAGGCCCGCGGATTTCTTCTCTTTGTATACGGTGCCATTGTTAAGTGCGGGCGCTCGCGATGTTTACGGCATGTTGCGAAGCCCTCACCTTTTCCCGGCCGCGATCCGGCCGCCGCAGCCGGTGCACCACCGCCGTGCGCTCCGCGTGCAGCGCCGTCAGGGTCCGTGCGCGCTCCACGTCACCGCGTGCCACCGCGTCCACGATCGCGCCGTGCTCCGCCCAGGACTCCACGGGATGAGCGGGCTGCTCGACGATGTACATCCAGGCGATCTTGTGCCGGAGCTGGGTGAGCAGCGCGGTGAGCGCGGGGCTTCCGGAGGCCTGGGCGAGCGTCTCGTGGAACCAGGCGCCGAGGGAGCGCAGGTCCTCTCCCTGACCGCGCCTGGCCCGCTCCTGCCCCAGCCTGACCAGGCCGCGCAGCACCTTGAGATGGGCTTCGGTACGGCGCTGGGCCGCGCGCGCCGCCCCCAGCGGCTCCAGCAGGAGCCGCACTTCCAGGAGATCCGCCGCCTCCTGCTCCGTGGGCTCGGCCACGCACGCGCCGACATGGCGGCGCGTGGTCACGAACCCCTCGGACTCCAGGGTGCGCAGGGCCTCGCGCACCGGGACACGGGAGACGCCGTAGCGCCGCGCGAGTTGCTCCTCGGTCAGTCTGGCGCCGCGCTCGAATACGCCGGAGATGATGTCGTCGCGGATCGCTGTGCATACCGAGTGCGCGGGAATGCGCATGTCCGAACCTCCGTTTTAATCCGCGCGAAACGCTGCCGATCGGCTCCTGTTCCGTGACTCTATTGCAATCAACGAGAAATTCCGATGGGTGCCCGGAATCGATGGATATCTTTTGGCCCGACGGCCGGGGAACATCTCTGCCAGATCGTGCGCCGACGGGCAAATGCGGGGTACTGACCGAGCACGGAGTCACCCCTCGAACAGGTGGCCGGTCCGAGGGCCCGGCCGCCGGACGGGCCGCGATGGACAGCGACGCGCGCGGACGAGGACGCCGGGGCGATCCTGCGGTCCTGCCCCGGGACCACCACCGCAGGCGGTAGCTTCCAGTGACGACAGCGGTGACCGCGACACCGCGGCCGGCTCGGACACCCCCTTCGCCGCGCTCTACCCGGTCGGACGGTGGATCAGCGCGACAAGGGGACCTGCCAGCGCGACACCGGTGGCCCTCTCGCACAGAAGTCGGCCAACGACAGGACGAACCTCGTAGGCATCGTCTCCTACGGGCAGGGCTGCGCCTCCGTGTATCCCGATGTCTTCACCAGGGTCGCCGCATACCGGTCCTGGATCGCGAGCGTCGTCGGGCCACTCCCCACTCAATAGGCGGCTCAGCGGGGGGCTGAGCATGGGTCACACCCTGCGCAGAGCCCACCCGGAGCCGCGTACCGGGGGCCACGCCCCTCGGTCAGATGGTCACACCGTGGGTGCGCAGATAGGCGACGGGGTCCATGTCGGATCCGTACTCCGGGCCGGTCCGGGCCTCGAAATGGAGGTGCGGTCCGGTGGCGTTCCCGGTCGCGCCGGAGAGTCCGATCCGCAGGCCCGCTGTGACAGTCTGACCGGCCGAGACGCCGATCGACGAGAGATGGCCGTACTGCGTGTAGGAGCCGTCGTTCATCCGGAGGACGACGTTGTAGCCGTACGAGCCGCCCCAGCCGGCCTCGACGACGGTGCCCGCGCCCACGGCGACGACCGGCGTGCCGGACGCGGCGCGGAAGTCGACGCCCGAGTGGCTTCCCGAAGACCACAGAGACCCACCGGACCGGTAGCCAGTGGTGACATACGAACCGGCGACGGGAAGCCGGAAGGCGTTCAGCCGCTTGCGCTCGGCCGCGCGGGCGGCACGCTCCTCGGCGGCACGGACCTCCTTGGCGCGGGCCTCCGCCGCGCGCTCCGCCCTGGCCATCGCCGCGGCCCGCTCGGCGGCGGCGCGCTGGGCCTCGGCCTGGTCGTCGATCGCGCCGGCCAGGGAATCGTCGATGGCGACCGCCTGGACCAGGCCGGTCAGCCGGGCCGACGGAGCGTCCGTGTCGGCGGCGAGCGCCGGGGAGGCGAGGGTGCCGATGGCGCCGCCCGCGGTGAGCGTCGCGACACCGGCGAAGCCCACGCCCCTGCGGATCCTGCGGTGGCGGGCACGATGCTTCCCGGTGGCACGGGTGAACGCCATGAAGAGGCTGGTCCTTTCCTTCCTTCTCGCCTACCGGGTTAGCTGACGGGTTCGGAGCAGGAAGGTCTCCTACGGGCCCCTCCGCACGAGTTGGTGCGAAGGCGTCCGATTCACCCCGGGGACTGCGTGTGGGTCCCCGGCTCCCCAGGCTCGCGCCTGACGGGGACTCGGCGATGGCTGTCCGGCGCCGCGGTCGCGGCGGGCACTGGCGAACAGCCGGACCGACGCTAAGCGGGTCATCTTTCAAATACCAAACAGAAGGGCCCATTTGTAGCGCACACCACAGGGCAGACAGGCGGTCTCTCCAACAAAGGGGACATAAAGACAAACCCCGGCGAACCAGGTCGCCGGGGTGCCTCTCACCGGCCGGATCAGCCGGTGACCACCGTCACCTCACCGATTCCCAGAGCCGTGACCGGCTCCTTGATCTGGGCGGCGTCACCGACGAGCACGGTGACCAGCCGGTCCACCGGGAAGGCGTTGACCGCGGCGGCGGTCGCCTCGACGGTGCCGGTCTCCGCCAGCCGCGCGTAGAGCTGCGCCTGGAAGTCGTCCGGGAGATGCTGCTCGACCTGGTCGGCCAGCGTGCCGGCGACCGTGGCCGCCGTCTCGTACTTGAGCGGTGCCACCCCCACCAGATTCTGGACGGCGACATCGCGCTCCGCGTCAGTGAGTCCTTCGGCGGCCAGGGTGCGGAGCACCTGCCAGAGGTCCTCCAGCGCCGGTCCCGTGGACGCGGTGTCCACCGAGCCGCTGATGGCGAGCATCGCGGCGCCGGTCGCCCCGCCCGGCTCGGAGGGCGCCGAGGAGCGCAGCACCTGCCCGAAGGCCCGCACGCCGTAGGTGTAGCCCTTCTCCTCGCGCAGCACCCGGTCGAGCCGGGAGGTGAGGGTGCCGCCCAGGCAGTACGTGCCCAGCACCTGGGCCGGCCAGACCCGGTCGTGCCGGTCGGCGCCGATACGGCCGATCAGGAGCTGGGTCTGTACGGCGCCGGGGCGGTCCACGATCACCACACGGCCCGTGTCGTCGGCGGTCACGGGCGGCACCGGGCGGGGAGCGGCGGTGTCACCGGTCCAGGAGCCCAGCGTGTCGGCGAGCACCTCGTCGACATCGACGCCGGTGAGATCACCGACGATCACCGCGGTGGCCGTGGCGGGGCGCACATACGCCTCGTAGAAGGCCCGTACGCCCGCGGCGTCGATGCCCGCCACGGTCTCCTCGGTGCCCTGGCGCGGCCGGGACATGCGCGAGGAGGCCGGGAACAGCTCCTTGGAGAGCTGCTTGGCCGCCCGGCGGCCCGGGTTGGCGGTCTCGTGCGGGATCTCGTCCAGGCGGTTGCGGACGAGCCGCTCGACCTCGCTGTCGGCGAAGGCGGGCGCGCGCAGCGCCTCGGCCAGCAAGCTCAGCGCCTTGGGCAGCCGGGAGACGGGGACCTCCAGGGAGAGCCGTACGCCCGGGTGGTCGGCGTGCGCGTCGAGCGTGGCGCCGCAGCGCTCCAGCTCGGCGGCGAACTCCTCCGCGCTGTGCTTGTCGGTGCCCTCGGAGAACGCCCGCGCCATGATCGTGGCGATGCCGTCGAGCCCCTCTGGCTCGGCGTCCAGCGGCGCGTCCAGATTGATCTCGACCGCCACCACCTGCTGACCCGGGCGGTGGCAGCGCAGCACCGTCAGACCGTTGTCGAGCGTGCCGCGCTCGGGGGCCGGGAAGGCCCAGGGCCTGGCCTCGCCCGGGGCCGGCTGCGGATGGAAGTCCATGGTCACGGCAGCGTCGCTCACTGGTCCGCCCCCTCGTGCTCGTCGGTCTCGTTCTCGTCGGCGGCGTCGGCGTCGTCGGCGGTGAGCGGCTCGTACACCAGCACCGCCCTGTTGTCCGGGCGCAGCCGCGCCGCGGCGACCGTCCGCACCTCGTCCGCGGTGATGTCCAGCACCCGGGTCACGGCGGTCAGTGCGAGCTGCGGGTCACCGAACAGCACGGCGAACCTGCACAGTTCGTCGGCGCGGCCCGCGACCGTGCCCAGCCTGTCCAGCCATTCGCGCTCGAGCTGGGCCTGCGCCCGCTCCATCTCCTCCGCGGTCGGGCCCTCGTCCGCGAGCCGGGCCAGCTCCTCGTCGACGGCGGCCTCGATGCTCGGGATCTCCACGCCGCCGGACGCCTTCACGTCCAGCCAGCCGAGCGAGGGCGCGCCGGCCAGACGCAGCAGGCCGAAGCCCGCGGCGACCGCGGTCCGGTCCCGGCGCACCAGCCGGTTGTGCAGCCGGGAGGACTCGCCGCCGCCGAGGACGGTGAGCGCCAGATCGGCGGCGTCGCACTCGCGGGTGCCGTCGTGCGGCAGCCGGTAGGCGGCCATCAGCGCGCGCGCCGGGACCTCCTCGTGGATCTCCTCGCGCAGCTCTTCACCGATGATCTCGGGAAGGGAGCCGTCGCGTGGCGGCTTCTTGCCGTCGTGGGAGGGGATCGAGCCGAAGTACTTCTCGACCCAGGCGAGCGTCTGCTCGGGGTCGATGTCACCGACGACGGAGAGTACGGCGTTGTTCGGCGCGTAGTTCGTCCGGAAGAACGCGCGGGCGTCCTCCAGCGTCGCCGCGTCCAGGTCGGCCATCGAGCCGATCGGGGTGTGGTGGTACGGATGACCCTCGGGGTAGGCGAGCGCGGTCAGCCGCTCGAAGGCCGTACCGTAGGGCACATTGTCGTACCGCTGGCGACGCTCGTTCTTGACGACGTCCCGCTGGTTCTCCATGGACTCGTCGTCGAGCGCGGCGAGCAGGGAGCCCATCCGGTCGGCTTCCAGCCAGAGCGCCAGTTCGAGCTGGTGGGTGGGCATGGTCTCGAAATAGTTGGTGCGCTCGAAGCTGGTGGTGCCGTTCAGCGAACCACCGGCCCCCTGCACCAGCTCGAAGTGCCCGTTTCCCTTCACCTGCGCCGAGCCCTGGAACATCAGGTGCTCGAAGAGGTGGGCGAGTCCGGTACGACCCTTGACCTCGTGGCGTGAGCCGACGTCGTACCAGAGGCAGACCGCGGCGACCGGGGTCAGGTGGTCCTCGGAGAGCACCACGCGCAGGCCGTTGGCCAGCCGGTGCTCAGTCGCTGTCAGGCCGCCGGAACCGGCCTGCGCTGTGGCCGTGTGACCCATGGGCATGTACGTCCCTTCGATCGCGATATGGAGAAGTCCTGCCACTGTATGCAAGCGTGCTGCCACCTGGCGAAGTTCCCGTGGCCGGTACGTTCAACGACGGGTCGAGGTCGGCGTTGTCAGAGGCGCGGTCCACAATGGTCCGCGTCAGTTCAAGAAGTTGCCGCACAGAACCTGTGAAGGAGCCGCAGCAGCGATGGCCCGCCGCAGCACGAAGACCCCGCCGCCGGAGGACTTCGAGGAGAAGATCCTCGACATCGACGTGGTCGATGAAATGCAGGGCTCCTTCCTCGAGTACGCCTACTCGGTGATCTACTCCCGGGCCCTGCCGGACGCCCGGGACGGCATGAAACCGGTGCACCGCCGCATCGTCTACCAGATGAACGAGATGGGCCTGCGCCCGGATCGCGGCTATGTGAAGTGCGCCCGCGTCGTCGGCGAGGTGATGGGAAAGCTTCACCCGCACGGAGACGCGTCGATCTACGACGCGCTCGTCAGGATGGCGCAGCCGTTCTCGATGCGGCTGCCGCTCGTCGACGGACACGGCAACTTCGGCTCGCTCGGCAATGACGACCCGCCGGCCGCCATGCGCTACACAGAGTGCCGGATGGCCGACGCCACGTCACTGATGACGGAATCGATCGACGAGGACACCGTCGATTTCGAGCCGAATTACGACGGCCAGGAGCGAGAACCGGTCACACTTCCGGCCGCGTATCCGAATCTGCTGGTCAACGGCGCCTCCGGGATCGCGGTCGGGATGGCGACGAACATGCCGCCGCACAACCTGGGCGAGGTCGTGGCGGCGGCACGCCATCTGATCAGGCACCCGAGCGCGGACCTGGAGACGCTGATGCGTTTCGTGCCGGGCCCGGATCTGCCGACCGGTGGCCGGATCGTCGGCCTGACGGGGATCAAGGACGCGTACGAGAACGGCCGGGGCACCTTCAAGATCCGGGCCACCGCGACGGTCGAGGACGTCACCGCCCGCCGCAAGGGCCTGGTGATCACGGAACTGCCCTTCACGGTCGGTCCCGAAAAGGTCATCGCGAAGATCAAGGACCTGGTCTCGGCCAAGAAGCTCCAGGGCATCGCGGACGTCAAGGACCTCACGGACCGCGCGCACGGCCTGCGTCTGGTGATCGAGATCAAGAACGGCTTCGTGCCCGAGGCGGTGCTGGAGCAGCTCTACAAGCTGACGCCGATGGAGGAGTCCTTCGGCATCAACAATGTGGCGCTGGTGGACGGCCAGCCGCTGACGCTGGGGCTGAAGGAGCTGCTGGAGGTCTATCTGGACCACCGGTTCACGGTGGTGCGCCGGCGCAGCGAGTTCCGGCGGACCAAGCGGCGCGACCGGCTGCATCTCGTCGAGGGGCTGCTTGTCGCGCTCATCGACATCGACGAGGTCATCCGGCTGATCCGGTCGAGCGACAACTCCGCGCAGGCGAAGGAGCGGCTCATCGAGCACTTCTCGCTGAGCGACATCCAGACGCAGTACATCCTGGACACTCCGCTGCGCCGGCTCACCCGGTTCGACCGGATCGAGCTGGAGAGCGAGCGCGACCGGCTCAACGGCGAGATCGACGAACTCACCGGCATCCTCGACTCGGACAACGAGCTGCGCAAGCTGGTCTCGGGCGAACTGGCGGCGGTGGCCAAGAAGTTCGGCACTCCGCGGCGCACGGTGCTGCTGGAGTCCGCCGCTTCCTCTGTCGCCTCGGTGCCGCTGGAGGTGGCGGACGATCCGTGCCGGGTGCTGCTCTCCTCGACCGGCCTGCTGGCCCGTACGGTCAACGGCGAGCCGCTGGAGGGCGGCGGCGGCAGGCGGGTCAAGCACGATGTGATCGTCTCGGCCGTCCCGGCGACGGCCCGCGGCGATGTCGGCGCGGTGACCTCCGCCGGACGTCTGCTGCGGATCGCGGTGATCGACCTGCCCCAGCTCCCGGACACCGCCTCGGCACCCAGTGTCTCGGGCGGCGCGCCGATCTCCGAGTTCCTCGCGCTGGAGGACGACGAGACGGTCGTCTGCCTGACCACGCTGGACGAATCGTCACCGGGGCTGGCGCTGGGCACGCTTCAGGGCGTCGTCAAGCGGGTCGTGCCCGACTACCCGGCCAACAAGGACGAGTTGGAGGTCATCGCGCTCAAGGAGGGTGACCGGATCGTCGGTGGCGCGGAGTTGCGGACGGGCGAGGAGGATCTCGTCTTCATCACCTCCGACGCCCAACTGCTGCGCTATCAGGCCGCACAGGTACGGCCGCAGGGCCGGCCCGCGGGCGGTATGGCGGGTGTCAAGCTGGCCGAGGGCGCCGCGGTGATCTCCTTCACGGCGGTGGACCCGGCCGGGGACGCGGTGGTCTTCACGGTCACCGGCTCGGACGGCACGCTGGACGACTCGGTGCGTACGGCGAAGCTCACCCCGTTCGACCAGTATCCGCGCAAGGGCCGGGCGACCGGCGGAGTGCGCTGTCACCGCTTCCTGAAGGGCGAGGACAAGCTGGCCCTGGCCTGGGCGGGAGCGAGCCCGGCGCACGCGGCGCAGCAGAACGGCACCCCGGTGGAGCTGCCGGCACCGGACCCGCGCCGGGACGGTTCGGGTACGCCCTTCACCTCGGAGATCGAGGCCCTGGCCGGCCCGGCGCTCTGACCGGACGCTACGGCGACCTGTCCGGGCTCCCGGGCCCGGACAGGTCGGGTACATAGCGCAGGACGCCCCACATGCTCCGGTCGTCGGCGGGGTCCCGCGACGCGTCCTCCCGGGTCCCGGCCGCGTCGGAGGGCTCCCGGCACGCTTCGAGTTCCTTGCGCAGCGCGTCCCCGTCGATGCCCGAGCCGATCAGCACCACCTGGGTGAGACGCTCCTCGCCGCGCGGCCAGGGTTCCGGATAGAAGCGGAGAAACCGGCCGACCGCGTGCACGGCATAGCGGTTGGCCGGGTCGGCCGCTCCGAAGTCCACAAAGCCCTTGATCCGGTAGAGCCCTTCGGTCCTGGAGTCGAGGAAGTCCATGAGCCGCCGCGGGTTCATCGGCGTCCGCGCGGTGTACGAGACGCTCTCATAGGCCGTGTGCGGGTGGCCGTCGTGCTCCGTGTGCTCGTCCTCGCGCAGATCCTCGAAGCTGAGCTGCCGCGCCTTCGTCTCCTCGGCCGGCCGGACGGCGGGGTCGAGAAGCAGCTCCGGGTCGATCCGTCCGTACACGGCCGGGACCACCGGGGTGCCGGGTCCGAGTCCGCCGAGGACGGACAGGATGCGCTGCCGCTCCGGCTCGGCGACCCGGTCGGTCTTGTTGAGGACCACGAGATCGGCGAGGGCGAGATGGCGGTCGATCTCGGGGTGCCGCTGCCGGGTGGCGTCGAACTCGGCGGCGTCGACGACCCCGACGAGTCCGCCGTACACGGTGCGCGGATTGTCCCCGGCGAGGATCATCCGGACCAGTTCCTGGGGCTCGGCCAGTCCGCTCGCCTCGATGACGATGACGTCGATCCTGGCGGCGGGCCGGGAGAGCCGCTCCAGATACCCGTCGAGTTCGCTCGCGTCGACGGCGCAGCACAGACAGCCGTCGCCGAGCGAGACCGTGGAGCCGACCTGGCCGGCGACGGTCATGGCGTCGATCTCGATGGCGCCGAAGTCATTGACGACGACCGCGATCCTTCGTCCCGCGCGGCGCCGGAGCAGATGGTTGAGCAGGGTCGTCTTGCCGGATCCCAGAAAGCCCGTGAGGACAACCACCGGGATCTGCTTGCCGCTCAAGGGTGCGCCTCCGTGCCGCGTCGGGTCCGTCCGGGGCCCACTCCGTCCATGGCCCGGGCGGCGTGGGCGGACGGTCCAGGTCCTCCGCCCGCGCTCCAGGATATTGGCGCCCGGCTCCGCCCGCCCGGGGCCCCGCCCCGAGGGGCGGAGCGCCGGGGCGGACGGCCCCCGTCCGGATGCCCCGGCGTACCCGACAGCGTTGTCAGGAGCGCTGTCGCGCAGCCGGGGCGTGCGCGGGAAGGCCGGTGGCGCCGGCCCCCGGGTCAGCTCCGCAGCCAGGCCGCCGTGTCGCGCGGGAGACGTCCGTCGCCGTCCAGCGGACCACTGGTGAGCAGGACCTGTCCCCGGCCGGGCAGCTCCGCCGGTTCGGCGGCGAGATTGACGACACAGATCAGACCGCCGCTCCGGGTGAAGGACAGCACGCCGGGAGCGGCCTCCAGCCAGTTCATCGGCCCGTCCCCGAAGCCGGGCTCGGTGCGGCGCAGCCGCAGCGCCTCGCGGTAGAGGCTGAGCATCGAGTCCGGGTCGCCGGACTGGAGATCGGCGGCATAGGAGGACCAGGACTCCGGCTGCGGGAGCCACGGCTCGGTGTCGGAGCCGAACCCGGCGTACGGCGCGTCCGCCGTCCAGGGCAGGGGCACCCGGCAGCCGTCCCGGCCCGGGTCCGTACCGCCGGAGCGGAAGTGCATCGGGTCCTGGATCCGGTCGAGCGGAATGTCGGCCTCCGGGAGGCCGAGCTCCTCGCCCTGGTAGAGATAGACGGCGCCGGGAAGCGCGAGCGAGAGCAGCGCGGCGGCGCGGGCGCGACGGGTGCCGAGCGCCAGATCGGTCGGTGTGCCGAAGACCTTCGCCGCGAATTCGAAGCCGGTCTCCGCCCGGCCGTAGCGGGTGACCGTACGCGTGACGTCGTGGTTGCAGAGCACCCAGGTGGCCGGGGCGCCGACCGGCGCGTGCTCGGCCAGGGTCTCGTCGATCGCGCTCCGCAGCAGGTCCGTGTCCCAGGGGCAGGCCAGGAACTTGAAGTTGAACGCGGTGTGCAACTCGTCCGGGCGCAGATAGCGCACGAACCGCTCGGTGTCGGGCAGCCACACCTCACCGACGAAAATGGCGTCGTACTCGTTGGCGATGGCACGCCAGGAGCGATAGACGTCGTGCAGCTCGTCGAGGTCCACATACGGATGCGGGTCGCGGCCGGGCGTGAAGTCCGGCAGCGCGGGATCCTTGGCCAGCAGCGCGGCGGAGTCGATCCGTACGCCGGCGACCCCGCGCTCGAACCAGAAGCGCAGCACGTCCTCGTGTTCCTGGCGCACCGCCGGGTGGGCCCAGTTGAGGTCGGGCTGCTCCGGGGCGAAGAGATGGAGGTACCACTCGCCGTCGTCGAGGCGGGTCCAGGGGGTGCCGCCGAACTCGGAGATCCAGTCGTTAGGCGGGATCTCGCCGTTCTCGCCGCGCCCGGTCCTGAAGTGGAACAGCTCGCGCTCGGGGCTGCCGGGGCCGGCCGCCAGCGCGGCCCTGAACCAGGCGTGCCGGTCGGAGACATGGTTGGGCACGACATCAATGATCGTGCGGATGCCCAGCTCACGGGCCTCGGCGATGAGTTTCTCGGCCTCGGCCAGAGTGCCGAAGGCCGGGTCGATGGTGCGGTAGTCCGCCACGTCGTAGCCGCCGTCCGCGAGCGGCGAGAGATACCACGGGGTGAACCAGAGGGCCTCCACGCCCAGTTCCACGAGATACGGCAGCCTCGCCCGGACACCCGCGAGATCGCCGGTGCCGTCGCCGTCACCGTCGGCGAAGCTGCGTACGTAGATCTGATAGATGGCGGCGTCCCGCCACCAATTCGTGTCGGCGGGCTCCAGAGGGCTGCCTTCCATGCGATGTTCCTTTCGGGCTGGTGCGGTGGCCCTCACGGCGGTGCCTTCCGTGACGAGGCGAGGGTGGTTCGAAAGCTGCGCACCGCCGCCCCACAGCGGGGACTGGGATGGGTGACGGCGGTGCGCAGGACGGTCGGCCGGCCCTGGGGCCGGCTCGGTCCCTGCTGCGGTGGTGGTGCCGCGACACCGTCGACGCCAGAGGCGTGGACGGCTGCTGAGGCAGGGGAGAGCTGTCTCGCCGTACGGGCCTTCGGCATTGAAGGTGAGGGAGGTCGGTCCGGTGCGGAGTGGTCGAGGTGATGCGGGCCGGTCGCGGGCGGGATCCGAAGCGGTCAGCCCTTGGTGCTGCCGGCGCTGATGCCGGCGATGATGTGGCGCTGGAAGACGAGGAACATCGCGACCATCGGGATGCTGGCGATCACCATGGCGGCGATCAGCACCGAGAGCGGGATGTTCTGCGAAAGCTGGACGAGCGCGACACTGATGGGTTGTTTGTCGGTGTCCGGGAAGACCATCAGCGGCCAGAGGAAATCCTGCCAGACGGCGACCAGCGCGAAGATCGACACAACGCCGAGCACCGGCCGGGACATCGGCAGCAGGATTGACCAGAGCGTACGGAGCTTCCCGGCGCCGTCGATCTCGGCCGCCTCCAGTACGTCTCGCGGGATCTGGTCGAAGAACCGCTTGAGCAGATAGAGGTTGAAGGCGTTGGCGACAGCGGGCAGCCAGATGCCCAGCGGATCGTTGAGCAGGCTGGTGTGGATCAGCGGCAGATCGGCGATGGTCAGGTACTTCGGTACGAGGAGGGCCTGGGCCGGGACCATCAGTGTGGCCAGGATGCCGCCCAGGATCACCTTGCCGAACGCCGGCTTCAGCTTGGACAGGGCGTAGGCCGCCGCCGTGCAGAAGACGAGCTGGAGGATCCAGGCACCTGCGGCCTGCACCACCGTGTTCCAGAGATGCTGCGGAAGCTGCATCAGGTCCCACGCGTCGGTGTAGGCGCTGACGTGCCAGGTCTTGGGGATGAGGGTCGGCGGGGTCTGCACCAGTTCGTCCGGGGACTTCATGGCGCCGGACGCCATCCAGTACACGGGGAACAGGAAGGCCACCGCGAAAGCCAGGACGACGGCGCTGAAGACGATCCAGTAGAGCGTCTTGCCGCGGGTGCTCGCGAGCGCGAGCGGCGAGACCAGGGTGCGTACGGCCTGGCTGTCCGTTTTTCCGCCGGTGGGCTCACCGGGCGCGGGGGGTGCCTGCCGGGGAGGCGGCGCGATCTGGGTCATGGCGCTGCGCTCCTCTCAGTCGTCGGTGCGGGTGAGCCGCAGGTAGAGGGCGGAGAAGAGGCTGAGCGCGAGCAGCAGCAGCACGCTCAGGGCGCAGGCCCCGCCGAAGTCGTTGTAGAGGAACGCGTACTTGTAGATGAGGTAGAGGATCGTGACGGTGGAGTTCTCCGGACCGCCGCCGGTGATCACGAAGGGTTCCGTGAAGACCTGCATCGTGGCGATGATCTGGAGCAGCATCAGCATCAGGATGATGAAGCGGGTCTGCGGGATCGTCACATGGCGCACGCGCTGGAAGATGTTGGCGCCGTCCAGTTCCGCCGCCTCGTAGAGCTCTCCCGGGATTCCCTGGAGGGCGGCGAGGTAGATGAGGACCGTGCCGCCCATGTTCGCCCAGGTGGCGACGATGACCAGGGAGAGCAGCGCGGTGTCCGCGCCGTTGGTCCAGTTCGACGTCGGCAGGTGGAGGAAGCCGAGCGCCTCGTTGGCGAGGCCGGCGCCCGGATCGTAGAACCACTTCCACAGCAGGGCGCTGACCACCGGCGGGATCATCACCGGAAGGTAGACGACCACCCGGAAGAACGACTTCGCGTGGCGCAGTTCATTGAGCACGAGCGCCATCAGGAACGGCACCGCGAAGCCGAGCAGCAGCGCGAGCACCGTGAACGTGAGCGTGTTGCGCCAGGCCGCTCCGAACTCCGGGTCGGCGAAGACCTGAGTGAAGTTGGCGGTCCCCACCCATTCCGGAGCTGATCCGGGGGTGAACTTCTGGAAGGCGATGATCACCGCGCGGATCGCCGGATACCAGGAGAACAGCGCGAAGCAGATCAAGCCGCCGATCAGGAACGCGTAGGCGCGCGCCTGATGGGAGAGCTTGCGGCGGAAGGGGCTGGGGGCCCCGCGGCCCGCCGGCCGCTGCCCCGTTGTGGCGGGCGGCACGGCGGCGGACCGCTGGACGGCCTGGGCAGTTTTCATCGGTGCGTCAGCCCCGAGCCAGAATTCCGTCGATCTTGGACTGCGCGTCCTTCAGGAGATTGTCGATGTCGGCGTCCTTCTTGGTGAGGACCGAGGACACCGCTCCGTCGAGGACCGAGTAGATCTGCTGGGCCTTCGGCGGCTCCAGCTTGAGCGTGAGCTGCTGGCTGCCGTCAAGGAAGGGCTGGTAGTTCTCGACCGGGACGTTGGCGTACTGCTTCTTCAGCGCCAGGTCCTTGGCGTCGGTCGCGCCGGTCCACAGACGGGGCTCGGGGAGACCGACCGGGGCCTTGAGGTCCGCCGCGCGCTTCCAGTCGTTCAGGCCGCTGCCCGGGGTGTTCGTCTGGAACGCGAGCCACTTCAGACCGGCCTTGATCTGCGCCGGGGTGTTCTTCTTGTTGAACATGTAGCCGTCGCCGCCCGCGAGCGTGCCCTTGCCGCCCGGCATCGGCGCGAGCGCCAGGTCCTCGTACTTGCCGCCCTTCTCCTTCACCAGGATCGGGACATTGTCCGGCGCCGAGATGTACATGCCGAGCTTGCCGGAGCCCATCATCTGCTGGACGTCGTTGAGGATGAGGAGCTGCTTGGTGCCCATGGAGTTGTCGGTCCAGCGCATGTCCTGCAGGGTCTGCAGGACCGCCTTGCCCTCGGGGCTGTCGACGGCGCTCTTCTTGCCGTCGGGAGTGACGACGTCGCCGCCCTGCGAGTACATCTCGGCGGTGAAGTGCCAGCCGCCCTGGTTCTGGGCGCTGTAGTCGGCGTATCCCACATAGCCCTTGCCGAGGCCCGCGATCTTCTTGGCGGCCGCGCGTACCTCTTCCCAGGTGGCCGGCGGCTTGTTGGGGTCGAGGCCGGCCTGCTGGAAGAGCTTCTTGTTGTAGAGGAGGCCCATCGAGTAGTTGGTGCGCGGGACGCCGTAGATCTTGCCGTCCACCGTGTAGACGTCGCGGAGCGACTGCTGGATGTCGGCGTAGCCCGCCATGTCCTTCACGTACGACGTGATGTCCGCGGCCTGGTTGATGTCGACGACGTGCTTGGCGTCCGTGAAGTACGTGTAGAAGACGTTCTCCATCTGGCCGCCGGCGAGCTTGGCGTCGAAGGTCTTGGGGTCCTGGCAGGGGAAGGCATCGCGGCCGACCACGTCGATGTCCGGGTTCGCCTTCTCGAACGTCTTGATGTCGTCCTCGAAGCTCTTCCGGTCGATCTTGGCACTCTTGGGCGGCATGCAGTTCACGGTGATCTGCGTCTTGCCGCCCGCGGTGTCCTCGCTGTCCGAGCCGCAGGCGGCCAGTCCAGTCAGGGCCAGTGCGGAGGCTATGGCGGCGGTACAGGTGCGGCGGAACCCGGAGCTTCTCATCGGTGGGACCCCTCTTGGGCAGGAGCGTGGGAAACCCACAGCTGCTCGCTGTGTGGCGGCGCTCACTCAACCACTAACTACGGATGTCCGCAATATGTCGCTCCGATTTCGCAAATACTTGACAGCAACCTGCATGAGCGGGGGTCGAAGAGGCGTCCGTACCCTATGCTTTCGGACCAACCGCACCGGGGCGTGCCGCCGCTTCCCGATGCCCAGTCCGGCCTGCGCGCGCCGCGCGGACGAGCGGTCGGCACGCTCGACACGGAGGGCGGGGTTCCACCGCGGACCACCGGAACACCCGGCGCCGGGGAAGACACTTTCGGCCAGGCAGTGCCGACCCCGGCGTTATCGCTTTCTTGCGAACTCCGCGAAGAGGGAGCGCAATTCTTACGCAGATACCGCAAGCCGCTTGCCCGCGCCCGGCGCCACCTCCACGACGCCCGAGGCGGCGATCAAGGCGGGCCGTACCGAGGCGCTCTCGGACCGGCTGCTGCTCTACACGGACGACGGGGAGGCCACGCTGGCCGCCGCGCACGCCCGGGGGATCACGCCCGTCACCGCTCTCGTTCGCCGGGCGAGCCTGGAGGACGTCTTTCTGACCCTCACCGGCCGCAGCCTGGTCGACTGAACCGCCAGGGAGGACGACACCTCATCCCCGACACCCGCTCCCCCCGGCCGCCCGGCCCGGCACCGGCACCGGCGCCGGACCGCGCCCGCGCCACCCGGCGCTCCGGGAGCTCTCGTACTGGCCGCACCGGTACCGGCGCACCTGGCGCGGCACCGTGGTGATCAGCGTCGCCAATCCGCTGCTGTTCCTGACCGGGATCGGCGTCGGCCTGGGCAAGCCGATCAGTGACAACGCCGACCCCTCACTGCAGAACGGCCCGTATCTGGCGTTCCTGACGCCGGGTCTGCTGGCCGCGGCGAGCATGCAGACCGCGTTTGTCGACTCGGCGGGACCGGTGTACGAGTCGACCGGACCCGAAGGCCACTACGGGCCGATCGGCTTCGCCTTCGCCTCGGTCGGCCTCGCGGTCGTCACGTTCCTGCGCGACTGGCAGGACTTCCAGATCATCCAGCTCGCGATGTTGCCGATGTTCCTGTTCGCGACGACCTTCTATCCGCTGGACGTCTATCCGCGGCCGTTGCGCATCGCGGTCGAGTGCCTGCCGCTCTACCAGAGCATCGAACTGCTGCGCGGCCCGTTCCTGGGGTCCCCCGGTCCCGGGCTGATCGTCCCGGTCCTCTATCTGCTCGCGCTCGGCGCGCTCGGCCTGGCGGTGGCTTCACGCCGGCTGGACGGCATCCTGCGGACCTGAGGGAACCGTTTCCGGGTCCCGGAGACGGCCCCGGGGCCCATGAGCGGGCCCCGGTGGCACTTCGTCCCGGCAGATGTCCGTAATATTTCGCGTGCGTTTCGAAAAAGTTTGACAACCGGTCGGCTGTCAGCCGCGCGCCGCCGCCTCGGCGCCCACCGCCTGCCGGGGAGCCTGCGCCGTGGAGCCCCGTACCACCAGCTCCGGCTCGAAGAGCAGCTCGCCGGGCGGGACCGCACCGCCCTGGATCTGGGCACTCAGCATCTCGACGGCGGCTCGCCCCATGGCCTCGATGGGCTGGCGGACCGTGGTCAGCGGGGGCTCGGTGCAGTTCATGAAGGCGGAGTCGTCGAAGCCGACCACGGACACCTCGCGCGGTACGTCGAGGCCGCGCCGGCGGGCCGCCCGTACCGCGCCCAGCGCCAGCGGGTCGCTGGCGCAAATGATCCCGGTGACCCCCCGGTCCAGCAGCCGCGAGGCCGCCGCCTGGCCGCCCTCCAGCGAGAACATGGTGCGCTCGATGTACTCGTCGGGCAGCTTCGCCTTCGCGGCCTTCGCCGCCGCGAGCGCCGCGGCCAGCTTGCGCCGGGACGGCACATGGTCGGAGGGACCGAGCACCAGACCGATGCGCTCGTGGCCGAGAGAGGCGAGATGGCGCCACGCCTGCTCGACGGCGACGGCGTCGTCGCAGGAGATGCAGGGGAAGTCGAGGTTCTCTATCGGCGCGTTGATCAGGACGACCGGGATCTTGCGCTCGGCGAGCTGCCGGTAATGGTCGTGTGGCGCGTCCGCCTGCGCGAACAGGCCACCCGCGAAGACCACCCCGGACACCTGCTGCTGGAGCAGCAGCTCCACATAGTCGGCCTCGGAGACACCGCCCTTGGTCTGGGTACAGAGCACGGGTGTGAGGCCCTGCTGGGCCAGCGCTCCGCCGATCACCTCGGCGAACGCGGGGAAGATGGGATTCTGCAGCTCCGGCAGGACCAGCCCGACGAGCCTGGCGCGCTCCCCCCGAAGCTGTGTCGGGCGCTCGTAGCCGAGCACGTCCAGCGCGGTCAGCACCGACTGCCGTGTGGCCTGTGAGACTCCGGGTTTGCCGTTGAGCACCCGGCTGACCGTGGCCTCACTGACCCCAACCTTCTTCGCCACCTGAGCAAGTCGTCGCGTCATACACGCAAGACTATCGCAAGGGATGCAAGCTACTTGCTCTGGAGCGTAAAGAGGGCAACAGGCGCGATGCCGGCCGGAAGAATCCGGCCGGCATCGCCCCGTGGACCCGTCACCGGGCCCGTCCGCGGCCCTCCCTACGGATTGATGATGATCCTGAAGCCGGGGGTCGTGTTCTTGATGTCCACGGCGTTGTTGTTGAGCGTCAGGCGGTTGAAGGTCACCTCACCGACCGCCGGTCCCTGACCCGCCTCGGGCATCTCGTTCGCCCACAGTCCGAAGCCGGACTTGGCGTCGAACGCGTCACCGCTCTTGCGGGCGCCGGTGATCGAGATGTCGCTGAGGATGGTGTCCTTGATCGGGAACTGCGGCTGACCGCCCACGTAGTTCGTCTGGAACATGATCCCGCTGTAGGTCGGATCGACGATGTCGACGTTGTTGATCCGGATCCCCTGGAACACCTTGGACGCGGAGAACAGCCAGATCCCGGGGAAGGTCTGCGAGCCCCAGAAGTGACCGCCGGACCGGACGACCGACACATTCTCGATCGTTGTCGGATCCGTCCCGAAGCCGTTCATCGCGTAGCCGAAGTCCAGCGAGCTGACCGTAATGCCCGAGTACACGAGCGTGTCCGCGATGGTGATGTTGCGGAAGGTGTTGTGGTAGCCGCCGTATACGGCGAGGCCCGCCGCACGCCAGGTGAGGAGCGAGGTCAGGTTCTCGTAGACGTTGTTGTACATGTCCGCGCCACCGGCGTCGATCGCCGAGAAGAGCGCGAAGCTGTCGTCACCGGTGGCTCGCGCCTCGTTGTTGACGACATGGTTGTCCGTGCTGCCGTTGGTCATGTTCACACCGTCGGCGAAGGTGTTGCGGATCCGGGAGTTCTTAATGGTGATCCGGTCCGCGTTGGCGCCCCAGTAGAGGCAGACCGTGTGCTCGTTCCAGATGTTGTCGATGGTGATGTCGCTGACGTTGGAGAGGTCGAAGACCTTGCCGGGTCCGTCGATGCGCGAGGTGTAGTTGCCGAAGTACGCGAAGCCGGTGAAGGAAGAGCCCTTCGCGGCGGCCTCCACGCGGAAGCCGACATCGGTGTTCTCCTGGCCGGACGGAGCGAAGAACCTGGTGTACCAGGGGCCCGCGCCGAGGACCTTGACCGGCTTGCCGTACACCTGGAACTTGCTGGACGTCTGGTAGTCGCCCGGCGGCAGGTAGACACCGACGAGCGTGCCAGTGGTGTCCATCCGGACCCGGTCCAGGGCGTTCTGCACGTCCTGGTGGGTGAAGCCGGTCGGGGCCGTGTAAGTGGCCGGGTCCGGGTTGGCGATCTGGGAGACCTGCTCCAGGTTGATGAAGTCGATCGCGTACCTGGAGGTGTTGGCGGTGTCCTTCTGCAGCCTGATCTTGCTGCCCGCCGGGACGGTCCTGCCCAGCATGACGTTGGCCTCGTCATAGATGTGACGGGGACCGCCGGCACCGGGCGAGTTGCCGGGGCCGGTCTCCGCCCCGTACAGCCAGGCGTACTTCGAGGTGAGGTCGATGGCCTTGAGGAACGTGCCGTCGACGTAGATGTTCAGATTGGAGTTGATGCCACCGCCGCCTGCGGCGTCCGGGATGGAGAAGCGCGTGACCAGGGTGTTGGTGCTGGCCCTGGTGGTGAACTCGACGTAGTTGCCGGTGTCGTTGAGGGTGACGGCCTTACGGCCGGACGCCTCGCCCGCGACGTCGCCGACGGTCCGGTTCGGACCAACGACCTGCGCGCCACCGCCCGCGACACCGTCCTCCGCCTCGTACATGTCGTACGGCATGTTGGCGCCGCGGCCCACGAAGAGCGGCTGCGAGCTGGTGTTGTTGGCCCGCTTCACCGGCAGCTCGTTGGCGTCGTCGGCGAGGACCACCTTCACCGTGTACGAGCCGTTGGCGGCCGTCCAGGTGCCGAGGCCCACCGGCGCGGAGGTGGCACCGGCGGCGATGGTGCCGTTGTACGTGCCGGTCAGTGTCCTGACCGTGGCGCCCGAGGAGTTCACCACGGTCAGCGTGATGCCGTGGCTGCCCGCGGCGGACGCCACCGTGCCCTGGTTCTTGATGGCCACGGAGAAGGAGACCGTGTTCCCGGCCGCCGGAGCGGACGGCGACGTGCTGACCGAGGTGGCGACCAGGTCCGAGCTCGCGACCGGGCGCACCACCAGAGAGGTGGCACTGGTGTAGGTGTTGTTGGTCTCGTTCTGCTCGATGATCGCGTCGGCCGGGTCCGCCACCGCGCTGAGCTGGTACGTACCGGCGTCACGCGCACCGATGTTCGCGGTGACCGTGGCCGAGGCTCCGGCCGCCAGGGCGCTCACCGAACCGGTGCCGACCTTGGTGCCGCCGAGCCGGAATTCGACCGAACCGGCCGGCGCGGCGACCGCTCCGGCGTTGCGCACGGTCGCCGACAAGGTGATCGCGTCGGACTCGACCGGCGAGGCGGGAGCCGCGGTCAGGCCGGTGACCTGGAGGTCCGGGTTGGGCGCCGGGTCCCCGAGGATCTGGAACTCCGCCACCTGGCCCGCGCCGGAGCCGGTGTTGGAGTTGAACCTGAGCTGGACGTCGGCGACCCGGGAACTGACCGGGATGGTCACCGAGTTGCCGCTCGCCGGACTGAACGCGTAGTCCTTGGCGGCCACCAGGCTGGTGTAGCCGGAAGCGCTCTGCTCACGGCCGAGGACCTGGATGTTCTGCGTCCGCGCGCCCCAGCTGCTGTCCGGGTTGAGCTTGACGACCACGCTCTGGGTGTCGGCGTTGGCGCCCAGCTTCACCGTGAGGGTGTTGGGGTAGCTGCCGCCCGCGCCCTCCCAGTAGGTGCTGGTGCTGTTGTCGTTGGCGTTCTCCGCGACAAACGTGAAGACGGAGGAGGACGCGGTGATCGGCTTGCCGACGGCGAGGTTCGACGCCGAACCGCCGCTGCCGTTCCTGGTCACCGCGTTGCTGTTGCCGGACTGGTTGCCCGCCGCGTCCTTGGCCCGCACGTAGTACGAGACCGTGGCGCCCGCGGACTGCGTGTCCGTGTAGGTCAGGACATTGCCCGCGACACTGCCCCGCAGCGTGTTGTTGGCGTAGATGTCGTAACCGGTCACGCCCGTGTTGTCCGTCGACGCGCCCCAGGTCAGCCTGATCTGGCCGGAGGACGGCTCGGTGAAGGCGAGGTTGGCGGGGACGGTCGGCGCCTGGGTGTCGCCCGTGTCTCCCTGACGGGTGACGGTGTTGCTGTTGGACGACACATTGCCGGCCGCGTCCCTGGCCCGTACGTAGTACGAGACAGTGGCGCTGTTGGGCTGGTTGTCCGTGAAGGTCGTGACATTGCCCGTGACGCTCGTCCGGAGCTGGTTGTTGGCGTAGATGTCGTAACCGGTCACGCCCGTGTTGTCCGTCGACGGCCGCCAGGACAGCCTGATCTGGCCGGACGCCGGCTGGGTGTACGTCAGCTCGGCCGGCGCGGTCGGAGCCGTGGTGTCACCGGTCTCGGGGCCGTAGACCTCCAGCTCGGAGAGCTGGCCGCCGGGCTGCCCGGTGTTGGCCGTGATCAGCACCCGGACATAGCGCTGGGTGGTGGCGTCGAAGGGGATCGTCACCGTGTTCGCGCCCGCTGAGTTGAACGTGTACGCCTTGGACGCCGTCAGATCCGCGAAGTCGACGTTGTTGGTGGAGCCCTGGACCTTCAGGGTCTGGTCCCTGGCGCCCCAGCCGTCCGGCAGCCGCAGCACCACCTGGTTGACGCGGACCGAGGAGGCGAGGTCGGCCTGGATCCACTGCGGGAAGGCGTTGTTCCTGCTCTCCCAGTAGGTGGCCTTGTTGCCGTCGTTGGCGTTTCCGGGGCCGTAGACCTCGGTGAAGCTGCTTGCCGTGAGGGTCTTGCCGAGGGCCAGATTCACCGACGCCGCGGCGGCGGTGCGCACCTCGAGCTCGGAGAGCTGGGCCTTCTTGCCGGCCGAGTTGGCGGTGATGTCGGCCCGTACAAACCGCGTCCTGGTGGCCGGGAACGAGACGGTGACCTTGTTGCCCGCGCCCTTGCTGAAGGTGTAGGTGGCCGAGCTCTTGAGCGTCGTGAAGCTGGTGCCGTCCTCGCTGCCCTGCAGCGACAGGGTCTGCCGACGGCTCTCCCATCCCGCGGGGAGCTTCAGTGTCACCTGGTCGACGCGCTTGCTGGACCCGAGGTCCGACTGCACCCACTGGGGGAACTTCTTGCCACCGCCCTCCCAGTACGTCGACTGGTTGCCGTCCGTGACATTACGGGCAGTCGCGCCGCCCGTGGTGGCGCTCGCCGCCGCGGTCCGCCCCGCGGCGATGTTGGGGCCGTCGGCCGCCGAAGCGGCGAGTGACGGCCAACCGACCATCAAAAGACTGGTGGCTACGGCGGTCGAGAGGACCCGCCATCTCCGGCGTAGCGATCTCATGGATCCCCGATCTTCGGCCTCGGCGCGGGGGGCGGCGAGGGCGCGGCTCTGGCTGCGTGCCTGTCCGGCAAGCGTTTCTGCACTAATGAACGGAGTCTTTTGCGTTTTGCGGTCAGAGAGTTGCAGAGAAATGCGAGTCCGTCCACAGCTCGGACAGAACCAAATCGCGTGGCCGGCCTCACGAGTTGGCACCCGTAGGTCCACACCACGCCCTTTCTGGCCGCCTATCAGGCAAACGTAAGCAACCTGCAAAACTTGCAAGCCAGTTGCGGCAGAGTGGAAATTTCAGAAAGGAAGCCCGGCCCTCTACCGTTCGTACGCATGAGCGCCCGACCGAGCAGCGCGGGAAAACGACGGCGATTCGGCTGGCCACGCCGGGTCTTCTCCCAGGTGCTGCTGATGCAACTCGCCATCGCCGCGGGCGTCACCGTGCTGGCCACCGGGCTGTTCCTGGCGCCCTTCAGCTCCGAGCTGGACGACCAGGCGATGCGCCGCGCGCTCGCCATCGCCGAGACCACCGCCTCCCCCCGGGTCGCCGGCGAACTGCTGGCATCGCGGCCTGCGGCCGACGGGCCACTGCAGGCCGAGGCCGAACGCATCAGAAAGGCCACCGGCGCCGAGTATGTGGTGATCATGGACCGGCGCGGGGTGCGCTGGACCCACACCGACGTCCGGCAGATCGGCCGGGTCGTCTCGACCGATCCCAGCGAGGCCCTCGCGGGCGAGCACGTCATGGGCATCGACAACGGCACTCTGGGCCGCTCCGCCCGGGGCAAGGTCCCGCTGCGCGACGAGACGAGAAGGATCGTCGGAGCCGTCTCGGTCGGTATCGCGTACGACAGCGTCAGGGACCGGCTGCTCGCCGCGATCCCGGGGCTGCTGGCATACGCGGGCGGAGCCCTGGCGGCCGGGGCGCTCGCCGCCTATCTGATCTCCAGACGCCTTCAGCGGCAGACCCATGACCTGGCCTTCTCCGACATCTCGGCACTGCTCACCGAGCGGGAGGCCATGCTGCACAGCTTGCGCGAAGGAGTCGTCGCGCTGGACGGGGCCGGCCGGATCCGGCTGATGAACGACGAGGCGCAGCGGCTGCTGGGGCTCGGGCCCGACGCCACCGGCCGGCCGCTGGACGAGCTGCTCGACGGCGGACGTACCACCGATGTGCTGACGGGACGGGTGCGGGGCGAGGATCTGCTCGCCGTCCAGGGCAGCCGCGTGCTGGTCGCCAACCGGATGCCCACCGACGACGGAGGCGCCGTCGTCACACTCCGGGACCGTACGGAGCTGGAGCGGCTGGGCAGGGAGCTGGACGCCACCCGGGGCCTGATCGACGCCCTGCGCGCCCAGGACCACGAGCACGCGAACCGGATGCATACGCTGCTCGGGCTGCTGGAACTGGAGATGCACGAGGAGGCGGCGGAGTTCGTGACCGAGGTCGTCGGAGTGCACCGGGCCACCGCCGAGCAGATCACCGAGCGGATTCACGACCCGCTGACGGCGGCGCTGCTGGTCGGCAAGGCGACGGTCGCCGCCGAGCGGGGTGTCTCGCTGCGGCTGTCGCCCGGCTCCCTGCTGCCGGACCGGCTGGTGGATCCGCAGGGCCTGGTCACGGTGGTGGGAAACCTGGTCGACAACGCGCTGGACGCCGCGGCCGGCTCCGGGGATCCGCGGATCGAGGTGGAGCTGCGTACCGAGGGCCGTACGGTGGTCGTCCGGATATCCGACAGCGGTCCCGGTGTGCCGGTGGACCAGCGCGAGCTGGTCTTCTCGGAGGGCTGGTCGACAAAGAAACCGCCGGCCCACGGCAAACGCGGCCTCGGCCTGGCCCTGGTGCGCAGACTCGCCGAGCGGCAGGGCGGCAGCGCACGGGTCGGCCGGTCGGCGGACGGCGGCGCGGAGTTCACGGTGGTCCTTCCGGAGGCACTGCCGGGAGCGGGCGGACCGGTGTCGGAGCGGGCGACTGCCGCCGGGCCCGGCACAGTGGAGGGGACAGAGTGATCGACGTACTGGTCGTGGACGACGACATCCGGGTCGCGGAGATCAACACGGCCTATGTGGCGAAGGTGGCGGGCTTCCGGGTCGTCGCGCGGGCACACTCGGCCGCCGAGGCACTCGCCAGGCTCTCCGAGCGTTCCATCGACCTCGTCCTCCTGGACCACTGGCTGCCGGACGAGGACGGGCTCACCGTGGTGCGGGAGTTGCGCCGCCTCGGCCATCCGACCGATGTGATCATGGTGACCGCCGCGCGCGATGTGGCCACCATCCAGGCCGCGATGCGCCACGGCGCGTTCCAGTACCTGATCAAACCTTTCGACTTCGCCGGACTGCGGGCCAAGTTGGAGGCGTACGCGACACTGCGCCGCACCCTCGACAGCGGCGGGGAGACCGAACAGTCCGAGGTGGACCGGATGTTCGGGGCGCTGTCCGCCTCAGCCGCGCCACATCTGCCCAAGGGCCACTCGCCCACCACCGCCGAACTGGTGCGCCAGGTGCTGCTGGGTGCTGAGGAACCGCTGTCGGCGCACGACATCGCGGAGCACGCGGGGATGAGCCGGCAGACCGCGCAGCGCTACCTGAAACTGCTGGAGCGGACGGGCCAGGTGCGGCTCAGCCTCCGGTACGGCGAGACGGGACGCCCGGAACACCGCTACACCTGGATGACGGGCGCCCGCCCGTAGGGCCTGGGGTTCAGGCCCCCGGTGAACTACCTCTCATACGGCCCCCGCGCCGGTCAGCGAACGGACCTCGGTCTCCGCGTGCTTGGCCGCGTCCGGCGGCTCGGAGGAGAGGACCGTCCCGATCCAGCCGGCGAGGAAACCCAGCGGGATGGAGACCACGCCCGGGTTCTGGAGCGGGAAGACATGGAAATCGGCCCCGGGGATGATCGCGTCGGGGCTGCCGGAGACCACGGGTGAGAGCGCCACCAGCACAATCGCCGGGATCAGCCCTCCGTACACGGACCAGACCGCGCCCCGGGTGGTGAACTTCCGCCAGAACAGCGAGTACAGCAGCACGGGCAGATTGGCGGAGGCCGCGACGGCGAAGGCGAGACCCACCAGGAAGGCCACGTTCAGATCCTGGGCCAGCAGGCTGAGGGCGATGGCCACGGCACCGATGCCGGCCGCGGCCACCCGGGCCACGGCCACCTCGCTCCGCTGCTTGGCGTGCTTTCGCCTGAGCGAGGCGTACAGATCATGGGCGACGGAAGCGGAGGAGGCGAGCGTGATGCCCGCGACCACGGCCAGGATGGTCGCGAACGCGATCGCCGCGACCACCGCGAAGAGGACGGTGCCACCGGTTGATCCCGCTCCGCCGCCGAGATCGAGCGCGAGCAGCGGCACCGCCGTGTTCCCGGCGGCGTTCGAGGCCCGCACGGCGTCGGAGCCGACCAGTGCGGCCGCGCCGAAGCCGAGCACGATCGTCATCAGGTAGAACCCGCCGATGAGTCCGATGGACCAGACGACCGACCGGCGGGCGGCGCGCGCGGTGGGCACGGTGTAGAAGCGGGACAGGATGTGCGGCAGTCCGGCCGTGCCCAGCACCAGGGCCAGGCCCAGGCTGATGAAGTCGAAGCGCGCGGTCCAGTCCCCGCCGTACTTCAGGCCGGGTGAGAGGAATTCCGCTCCGTGGCCGCTCTGTGCGACGGCGGTGTTCAGCAGATGATTGACATCGCCCTGGAAGCGGATCAGGACCAGGACGGTCAGCGCGATCGCACCGGCCATCAGCAGGACGGCCTTGACGATCTGGATCCAGGTGGTGGCGCGCATCCCGCCGAGGGAGACATAGACGACCATCAGCGCGCCCACTCCGATCACCGTCCAGGTGCGCGCCGCTTCGCTGGTGCCGCCGAGCAGCAGCGCGACCAGGCTGCCCGCCCCGACCATCTGCGCCACCAGATAGAGCACCGACACGGCGACCGAGGAGGTGCCCGCCGCGATCCTGACCGGCCGCTCCCTCATCCGGGCGGCGACCACGTCGGCCAGGGTGAACCGGCCGCAGTTACGGACGAGTTCGGCGACCAGGAACAGCACGACGAGCCAGGCGACCAGAAAGCCAACCGAGTAGAGCATGCCGTCGTAACCGAAGAGGGCGATCAGACCCGAGATCCCGAGGAAGGACGCGGCGGACATGTAGTCACCGGCGATGGCGAAGCCGTTCTCCAACGGCGAGAAGAGTCTGCCGCCCGCGTAGAACTCCTCCGCGGAGCCATGGCGCTTGCGGCCCGCCCAGGTGGTGATCACCAGGGTCAGCAGGACGAATCCGCTGAAGAGAAGCAGCGCCAGGGTCTGGTGGTCGCCGCTCACCGGTCGATCCCCCGCGTCATCTCCTGGGTGTCCCACCGCAGTTCGAGGGCCGCGTGGTCCCGGCGCAGGCGGGCGTGGCGCGCGTACGCCCAGGCCAGCAGGAAGGTGGAGAGGAACTGGCCCAGCCCGGCCGCCATCGCCACATTGACCGCGCCCGCCACCGGCCGGGCCATCAGCTCCGGTGCCGTGGTCGCCGCCACGACATAGGCGAGGTACCAGGCGAAGAAGGCGATCGTGGCGGGGACGACAAACCTCCGATAGCGGCGCCGCACCTCCTGGAAGGCGGCGCTGCGCTGCACCTCCACATAGATGTCGGCGGCGCTGTGGCCCTGTCCCGGGGCCGTTGTCCCGTCCGGCGCGGCCGGCGTCGCGGGCGTGACCGTACTGTCCAGCCCGCCCCAGCCGTTGTCCAGCGCGTCGTACCACGGGTCGTCGAGCCGCACCGCTGCGGCGTCACGCCCTTCGTGCTTCTCCACCGGCAGCTCTCCTTGTCAGCGAACCTTTTCGGCCGCGACTCAAGGATGGGCAGAGCGGGAAGATCGCGTTTCCTCTCTGCGCCGACTTCACCCCATCAGGTGATGGTTGTCCCGGGTGGTGCGATAAGTCCCCGCTGATATGCGTATCGCACCGCCTGGGCCCGGTCGCGCACACCGGTTTTGGCGAAGAGATTGTTGATGTGCGTCTTGACCGTGGCCGCTCCGATGTGGAGGCGTCCCGCGATCTCCTTGTTGGAGAGTCCCTCGGCGACCAGGGTCAGCACCTCGGCCTCGCGGGCCGTGAGCCCGTCGGGCAGTTCCGCGGGCGCCGGTACGGCGGGCGGGGCCGTGACCCGTTCAAGGAGCCTGCGCTGCACCGACGGTGCCAGCCCGGCCTGTCCGGCCAGCACGTCCTCGACGGCCCGGACGATCTCCTCGCCCCGGGCGTCCTTGGTGAGATAACCCCGGGCGCCCGCCCGGAGCGCGGCGAACAGCGAGTCGTCGTCGGCGTACGTCGTGAGCACCACGACCTGGGTCGCCGGATGTTCGGTACGGATCCGGCGGGTCGCCTCGACGCCGTCGCAGCGCGGCATGCGCAGATCCATCAGGACGACGTCGGGGGCGAACTCGGCGACGAGGGCAACGGCCTCCTCGCCGTCCTTGGCCGCGCCGACGACCTTGATGCCCGGCAGCAGCCCGAGCAGCATGACGATGCCCTCCCGCACCACCGCCTGGTCGTCGGCCACCACCACCCTGGCCGTCACGCGGGCACTCGCAGACGCACAGTGAAACCCTTCTCGTCGGGGCTCCCGGGGCCGGCCTCCAGGGTGCCGCCCAGCAGTTCGGCACGCTCCCGCATCCCCAGCAGACCGTACCCGGAGCCGGACGCCCCGAGCCCGGCCGGCCCCGGCCCGCTGCCGCCGGAGTCGCACACGTCCAGAGCCACCTCGTCGGTGCCGTAGGTGAGCCGGATCCGCACGCGGGCGCCGGGCGCGTGCTTGCGTACGTTGGTCAGCGCCTCCTGCACCACCCGGCGCACGGTCTGGGAGGCCTCCGCGGGCAGCGGCCGCGGCTCCCCGGCGATCTCCACCTCCGCCGCGTCCACCGTGGCCAGCTCGCGTAGATACTCCCCGAGAGGCGCCATCTCCCCGCGCAGCGCGGAGAGCGCCTGACGGGTCTCGGCGAGTCCCTCGCTCGCCATGGAGCGCGCGGCGACGACGCGTTCCAGGATCTGGTCGCGGAACGGGCCCTGCGGTTCCCGCTCGATCCGCAGCCGCGCCGCCTCCAGATGCACGAGCTGCGCGGAGAGGCTGTGCGCCAGGACGTCATGGATGTCCCGGGCGATCCTGGCGCGCTCCGCGAGAGCGGCGGACTCGGCCTCGGCGGCCCGGGCGGCCCGCTCCTGGGCCAGCAGCCGCTGGGCGTTGCCGCGTGCCTCGGCGTCCAGCCGCAGCACATATCCGCCGAGGACCAGCCCTCCGGTGGTGATCGCCGTGGTCAGCCAGGTGCCGCTGTCGACCAGCGTGTAACCGGCCAGGGCGACAAGGGTGGCGGGCAGGGCCGCGGCGAGCGGCAGCCGCTCCATGCCGACGATGGCGCAGCCGCACCACAGCACGACCGCGGGGACCCCGAACCCCGCCTGCTGCACCGCCACGGCGCCGCCCATGAGCAGCAACAGCAGCCCCACCGACGGCCAGAGACGGTGCCGCAGGGTGGTGCGGTAGAAGGCCCAGACGCAGGCGGCGACGGCGAACACCCCGGCGACGGCCGCGACGGCCGCCCAGCCGTACACCTGGCGCTGGCTGAAGGTGGACCACAGCAGGGCGCCCAGGACGAGCGTGCGAATGGACCGGGCCGGCCAGCGCCGGGCTCCGCCGCGGCCCTCGCGGGAGAGTGCCTCCCGGGAGGGCCAGTTCGTCCAGGCCTCGGGCGTCACACACGGTCCTTCCAGGCCGGGGCTGCGTCGCCGACGGGCGACGGCCGGTCCGCACGGACCCGCCACCCCAGCATGCCTCTGCGCACCAGGACGGAGGCCGCGAGCGCCAGCAGCAGCACTCCGGTGCCCTGGTGCACACCGGCCGGCGCGCCGAGCCCCATGAGCGCGGCGCGGGCGGCCAGTCCCCCGATCCAGACCACAGCGGTCGCCCTGGTGCCCCTGGCCCACGCCGAGCCGTCCCCGGCCGTCCAGACACGGCTGGTCCTGGCCCAGCCCGCGCCCAGCAGCAGGCCCACCACCAGCTCCGCGCCGAGCAGCAGGGCGGACAGGATGGGCCGGTGCGCGTCGAGGAGTCCCGGCCGGCGCAGGGCGAGAAACACCAGCACGGCGGGCACCACCAGCCGGCCCCGGCCCTCGACGGTGATCCGCTGTGGCCGGAACTGGCGTACGGCGACCAGCGCGACCACACCCGCGGTCAGCAGGACGTCGATGAACGAGGACATGCGGGGCCTCCGGAACGAAGAAGTTCAACGACTTCGACGTTAGGGAGAAACCCCTGGCCAGGGCATCGGCGCCGAGGTTGACCGCGGGTGGAGCCGGGGCCTCCGCCCAGGGGTGGAGACGCTCGTCCGTACGGGCTCAGGCGTCGATGCGGGAGCGGTCCAGCGTCGCCGCCGAGCTGGTGATGAACTCCTTGCGGGGCGCGACCTCGTTGCCCATCAGCAGATCGAAGATCTGCTCGGACGACTCGAGGTCTCCTATGTTGATCCGGCGCAGAGTGCGGTGGCGCGGGTCCATGGTGGTCTCCGCGAGCTGGTCCGCGTCCATCTCACCGAGACCCTTGTAGCGCTGGATGGAGTCCTTGATCCGGATGTTCTTGCGCTGGAACTGCAGCAATGTCTGCCGCAGCTCGCCGTCCGAGTACGTGTAGACGTATTTGTCCTGGCCCTTCTTGGGCTGGACCAGCTCGATCCGGTGCAGCGGCGGTACGGCGGCGAAGACCCGGCCCGCCTCCACCATCGGCCGCATGTAGCGCTGGAAGAGCGTGAGCAGCAGACAGCGGATGTGCGCGCCGTCGACATCGGCGTCGACCAGGAGCACGATCTTGCCGTAGCGGGCGGCGTCGATGTCGAAGGTCCGGCCCGAGCCCGCCCCTATGACCTGGATGATCGCTCCGCACTCGGCGTTCTTCAGCATGTCCGAGACGGATGACTTCTGGACATTGAGGATCTTGCCGCGGATCGGCAGCAGCGCCTGGAACTCACTGTTGCGGGCGAGCTTGGCCGTACCCAGCGCGGAGTCGCCCTCCACGATGAACAGCTCGCTGCGCTCCACGTCGTCGCTGCGGCAGTCGGCGAGCTTGGCCGGCAGCGAGGAGGATTCCAGCGCCGTCTTCCTGCGCTGCGCGTCCTTGTGCTGACGGGCCGCGATACGCGTACGGGCGGCCGCGACGGCCTTCTCCAGGACGGCTCGGGCCTGCGCCTTGGCGTCGCGCTTCGTCGACGTCAGGAACTCCTTGAGTTCCTTGGCGATGACATTGGCGACGATGCGGTTGGCCGCGGACGTGCCGAGGACCTCCTTGGTCTGGCCCTCGAACTGCGGCTCGGCGAGCCGCACCGTGACCACGGCCGTGAGGCCCTCCAGGGCGTCGTCCTTGACGATGTCGTCCTCGGCGACGCGCAGCATTTTGGCCGAGCGCAGCACCTCATTGACCGTCTTGGTCAGGGACCGTTCGAATCCGCTCACATGGGTGCCGCCCTTGGGGGTGGCGATGATGTTCACGAATGACTTGACCGTCGTGTCGTATCCGGTGCCCCAGCGCATCGCGACATCGACGCCCAGCTCGCGGGTGACCTCGGTGGGGGTCATATGACCGCGCTCGTCCAGGACGGGCACGGTCTCCTTGAAGCTGCCCTGGCCGGTGAGCCGCAGCACGTCACAGACGGCCTTGTCCTGCGCCAGGTACTCGCAGAACTCGCTGATGCCGCCGTCGAAGCGGAAGGTCTCCTCGACCGTGCCGTTGCCCTCGCTCTCACCGGTGCCCCGCTCGTCCCTGACGACGATCGTCAGCCCGGGCACGAGGAAGGCGGTCTGGCGGGCGCGCTGGTGGAGTGTCTCCAGGGAGAGCTTGGCGTCCTTGAGGAAGATCTGCCGGTCGGCCCAGTAACGCACGCGGGTGCCGGTGCGGGTCTTGGGCACCCGCTTCCCCTTGAGCAGCCCGTTCGCCGGGTCGAAGGGCGCGTCGGGGCCCTGCTCCGTGAAAATGCCGGGGACACCGCGCCGGAAGCTGATCGAGTGGGTGGAGCTGTTGCGGTCGACCTCGACGTCCAGCCGGGCGGAGAGGGCGTTGACGACGGAGGCCCCCACGCCGTGCAGACCGCCCGACGCCGCGTACGAGCCGCCGCCGAACTTGCCGCCCGCGTGCAGCTTGGTCATCACGACCTCGATGCCGGACAGGCCGGTCTTGGGCTCGACGTCGACGGGGATGCCCCGGCCGTTGTCCTTGACCTCGACCGAGCCGTCCTCGTGGAGGATCACCTCGATGTGGTCGCAGTAGCCGCCGAGGGCCTCGTCGACGGAGTTGTCGATGATCTCCCAGAGACAGTGCATCAAGCCGCGGCTGTCGGTGGAGCCGATGTACATACCGGGGCGCTTGCGGACCGCTTCGAGCCCCTCAAGGACGAGCAGGTGCCGCGCGGTGTAGTTGGAGCCGTCACGGTCTGCGGTCAGCAGCGCAGTGGACGGCACGGACGTCTCGGCGGTCACGCGGTTCGCTCCTCGCTGAATTTGAGATGGGGCCCCGTGGGGTAAGGGCCCGGCGTCTGTCACCGGTCAGAGGGTACAGAGGCCAGGTAGAGCCGTTGTCACGCCACCCACGCGAATCCTCATGCTAGTCCAAGGTCGCATAGGTGTTCGATCCCTCGCCGGAGTGAAGCACACATCACGTTCCCTTCCAGGCATGAACCATTTAGGCTCCGGGCACGTCCTCATCTACAACCGGCAAGCCGGCCGGGAGGGCGCACTCCCCTGACAAGCACTGTCAAGCAACGCGAAACCCGTAGCGCGGAGCCCAAGTGAAGCAATACGGCCCATTCGCCGCCAACCGCCAGCAGCCGACCGACCACGGAAAGAAGTTTCGAGGAATTGCCGTAAGCGGGAACGTTTCCGGCCTGGTTGGATGTTGACCCTGGTACGACAGCTCGTCGAGCTAGAGAAGAGGCGACGTGACTACTGTTCTGACCCCCGCGAGCCCGCTGACGGCGGCTGACCGCTGTGACCGCTGCGGCGCCCAGGCATATCTGCGCGTCGTCCTGTCCAGCGGTGGTGAACTGCTCTTCTGCGCCCACCACGGACGTAAGTTCGAGCCGGAACTCAAGAAGATCGCCGCGGAAATACAGGATGAGACCGACCGGCTGACGGCTGTGCAGGCCGCCGGCGGTGAAGAGGACCACTGACGCCTCACATCCACGACGAGCAAAGGGCCGGCCAGGCCCTGCCCGACACATTCACCCGGCTCACGATGCCCACACGGGCGCTCATCGCACTGTTCGGAGTCAACCGCGTACGCCGTGTACGGGGCTGAATTTCCGGCCTGACGGGGGGCGCGCACCGGATGTCATGAGCCCGCCCTTGAGGGCGAACGGGGCCATGTGTCGGACAGGACCGGGAACCGGTCGACGGGCGGTCGACCCTGCTGAGCAGGGTCGACCGCCCGTTCTCGTTCATCGCGCGGCGCCCGCTCCCATCGCCTCGGCGACCGACCGTACGGCCGTAGTGATCCGGGTGTACACCCCGGGGCTGTCCGCCCGCCCGCAGCCACTCCCCCAGGAGACGAGCCCGATGAGCCGCCCCTGGGCCACCAGCGGTCCCCCGCTGTCGCCCTGGCACGCGTCGTGGCCGCCGCGGGGATCTCCCGCACAGAGCATCGTGGAGGGCTCGTAGCGGCCTCCTGAGTCCCCCGGGTAAGCGCGTCGGCAGTCGTTGTCCGGCAGCACCCGCACGGGCGCTGAGCGCAGCGTGGCGGCGTAGGAGCCACCACCGGTGGTGTCACCCCAGCCGAAGACCGCCGCCGCGGTGCCGGGCGCGGAGGCGCGATCACCCGGTTTCGCGGGCCGGATCGCGTACGACTTGGGCAGTGCCTTCGCCAGCGTCAGCACGGCGAGGTCCGACGCGTTGGTGTCGGGGTTGTACGCCGGGTCGACACGGACCGTCCGCACCGCGACCTCCCGGCCGCCGCGGCCGAGCAGCCCCTCACGGCCGGCGATGACCCGCAGGTCCGGCACCTCGGCCGGAGTCACCCCGAGGACGTCCCGGCTCACACAGTGGGCCGCCGTCAGGACTTTCGTCGGCGCCACCACCACGCCTCCGCAGAATTGTCCCGCCCGCGCACCGCCGAAGCGGTCACGACTGGACAGGGCGACGACCCAGGGATTGTCCGCGGCCCGTACCGGCTGACCTCCGATGACCACACTGTCCGCGGCGGCGGAAACGGGCGAGGCGAGCGTCGGCGCGACCCCTGCCGTCATCACGGCCATTCCTCCCGTCAGCGCTCGGGCAAGGGAACGACGACGCATACAGGCTCCTGACTCTCCGGTTGACTCTGCTCTACACAGAGTCATCCAACCGGCCGAGTCTCGCACCCCGCGCACAGCGCGAGGGCCCGGATCCCCGAAGGAATCCGGGCCCTCGCGCCGATGTGCTTCCGTGCGCCCCCGGGGCTGTCAGTCGAGGTAGTCGCGCAACACCTGCGAGCGGGACGGATGACGCAGCTTCGACATCGTCTTCGACTCGATCTGACGAATACGCTCGCGCGTCACGCCGTACACCTTGCCGATCTCGTCCAGCGTCTTGGGCTGGCCGTCGGTGAGGCCGAAGCGCATGGAGACCACGCCGGCCTCACGCTCGGAGAGCGTGTCGAGCACCGAGTGCAGTTGCTCCTGGAGGAGCGTGAAGCTCACGGCGTCGGCCGGGACGACGGCCTCGGAGTCCTCGATGAGGTCTCCGAACTCGCTGTCACCGTCCTCACCCAGCGGAGTGTGCAGCGAGATTGGCTCCCGGCCGTACTTCTGGACCTCGATGACCTTTTCAGGGGTCATGTCGAGCTCCTTGGCCAGCTCCTCCGGGGTCGGCTCACGGCCCAGGTCCTGGAGCATCTGGCGCTGCACCCGCGCGAGCTTGTTGATGACCTCGACCATGTGCACCGGGATACGGATGGTGCGGGCCTGGTCGGCCATCGCGCGGGTGATCGCCTGGCGAATCCACCAGGTGGCGTACGTGGAGAACTTGTAACCCTTGGTGTAGTCGAACTTCTCGACCGCGCGGATCAGGCCGAGGTTGCCCTCCTGGATCAGGTCCAGGAAGAGCATGCCGCGGCCGGTGTAGCGCTTGGCCAGCGAGACCACGAGCCGGAGGTTGGCCTCCAGCAGGTGGTTCTTGGCGCGGCGGCCGTCCTCGGCGATGATCTCCAGTTCGCGCTTGAGCTTCGGTGCGAGCTTGTCGGAGTTGGCCAGCTTGTCCTCGGCGAAGAGACCGGCCTCGATGCGCTTGGCGAGCTCGACCTCCTGCTCCGCGTTGAGGAGCGGAACCTTTCCGATCTGCTTCAGATAGTCCTTGACCGGGTCGGCGGTGGCACCGGCGACGGCGACCTGCTGGGCCGGCGCGTCGTCCTCGTCGTCGTCGGAGAGTACGAAGCCCTTGTTCTCGCCCTCGGTCTCCTCCTCCTCGCCCTTGCCGGCCTGGACCTCATCGACAAGCTCTTCGCCGTCGACTGCCTCGTCGGCGTCCTTCTTGCCGGTGGCCTTCTTGGCTGTTGTCTTCTTGGCCGCTGTCTTCTTGACCGTTGCCTTCTTGGCCACGGTCTTCTTCGCGGCCGTTTTCCTGGCGGTGGTGCCTGGCTCGTCGGCCGCGGCGTCCACGGCCTCCGACATCGGAGCGGCACTCGCGGCCGCGACGGTCTTCGTCGTGGTCGTCTTGGCCGCGACGGTCTTGGTGGCGGTGCGCTTGACCGGGCTCTTCACTGCGACGCTCTTGCGGGCGCGCTTCGGCGACTCCGCGGCACTGACCATCAGCGTCACACCCTCTTCCTCGAGGATCTGATTGAGGCTGCGCAGAACATTCTTCCACTGGGTTGGCGGAATCTGGTCAGCCTCGAAGGCCCGACGCACGTCATCGCCGGCGATCTGCCCATCAGCCTTTCCCCGCTCGATGAGCGCCATCACAGACTCGGACTCGGCGATCTCCGGCGGGAGCGTACGGGATGTGCTGGCCGACACGAACAACCTCTCGGAACGATGGAAACGGCTTCCGGCCCCGCCCATGATCGGGCCGGAGCCGACGACCGCCGGCTGGGGATGTTGCCGACGACGCGGGCTTGAACCTCAGAGGTGAATACAGCGCCATGCGCGGCGGTCGTATTCCCTCTTCGACTGTCACCTCTTAGGTCATCGCACTGTCTCGAGGAGTGTTACGCCCATTCCACGTGGCCCGAGTCACACCCCATTTACGACATAGAGGCCAGAAGGGGGATTAGCTCCCCGCAACCGTGTCGTCGGACCTCCGGGGCCCGACGACACACGATGCGCACATCCCCGCACACCTCTGGCCCGGGTCCGCGCTCAGTGCTCGCGCGGTGCTGGAACGACACGCTCCACTTCCGGGTGAACGGTGAGCAGTTGACGCATGGCCGATTCCGCGGCCCCCGCGTCGCCCGCGGCGAGCGCCTCGACGATCCGCCCATGGTGGGCGAGCGAGGTCTCGGTGGGGCGGTCACAACCGGTGACCGGCCCCCCGGAGACCTGAAGGGCCGCGGAGACGATCCCCGAAAGGTGCTCCAGCATGCGGTTGCCCGCGAGCTGGATCAGGAGGGAGTGGAATTCCGCGTCAGCCCGGGCAAAGGTGATCGAATCACTCTGCGTGAGGGCATGACCCATGATCTCCATCATGTCGGAAAGCCGCTGCTGGACGTCCGCCCGGCCATGGCCGGCCGCCAGGCGCGCGGCAAGCGGCTCGATCGTCCAGCGCAACTCGCTCAGCTCGCGGCGCTGATCGTCACGCTGCGGTCCGAATGCCCGCCATTCGATGATGTCGGGGTCCAGCAGATTCCAGTCGCTCACCGGCCGGACACGGGTTCCGACATTGGGACGGGCGCTCACAAGACCCTTGGCCTCAAGAACGCGCAGCGACTCCCGCACCACCGTGCGGGAGACCTCGAAACGCTGGCCGATCTCCTCAGGGACGAGGGGCCGGTCGGCGCCGAGGTCGCCGGAGACGATCATCTGGCCCAGTTGTTGGACGAGTTGGCCGTGCAGTCCGCGGCCACGGCTGCTGGTCGTACGCCGTCCCACCCGGCCCAAATCGGTGTCGGCGCTGTCCCAGACGGGAGCGCCCGCGCGGTCAGCGGCGCCTGGCGCCTCCGCGAAGGGGTAGCGGTCGAGTTCACCCGGACCGGCGAGGCCGGATTCGGCGGAGCGGGCGGCGGTCATCATGGTGTGCGCAAGGGTACTCACGCATCCTTTGTCGGCGTTGATTCCACGACCCTTGAGGTCTTTGGTGAAAAGCACACGAAAGGGTGATCGGCGCCCGCCCCTCGATTGACGCCTTATCGGAAAGAAGCGGACGTTATCAGGGGAGTTGTGAGCAGGAAGCTACGCTCCGGTCGTTCCCCGGTCACCAACGGGCCCCACGGCGAAGGCCGGTGAGCAGATACGCGCAGAGCAGGGCCGACAGCGACAACGTCAGCGCGGCACCGACCGGTTGTGCGACAAGCCGAACTGTGGCCATCACCCAGCGGTCGACCTCGCGGGGCCATGCCACCCATGCCAGCTCACGCATTCTGTCCGGGAGTCCGGCGATCGAACGTGCGGACGGGCCGGCAAGCGCCTTCTGGGCCAGCGGGCCCAACAGGGCTGGTACGGCGATGACCGCGGCCACTCCGGCGGCCGTGCGCCGGAAGACCCCGGTCGCCAGCAGCCCCGCCCAGCCACAGCCCACCGCCAGTCCGGCCCAACCGGCTCCCAGGGCAAGCCAGTTGGACGGCACGGGCACGGCATCGGCGCCGTACACGAGGCGCAGGGCCTCGTAGTCGGCGATCACCACGAGCAACGCGAGCAGCAGTCCGGCGCCCCCGGTCACGGCGAGCTTCGCCAGAAGCAGCCCGAGCCGCCGGGGAACGGTGCCCAGTGCCCCGGCGAGCGCGGGATAACGGAACTCGTCACCGAAGGAGAACGCTCCGATGAGCCCCGCCCCGAGGGCCGTGGGCGGCAGGGGAAGGATTCCGGGCCAGCCCGCGAGCAGTGCGGGAACCGAGGTCCTGCCGGTACGGGCGAGAGGCACGGCGAGGGCCAGGGACACGACGAGGACGGCGGCCGCGATCAGGGGCGTGAGGCGGACTCCGAACATGCGGCGGAGTTCGTAACGCACCGGTCGGAGCGGGCTGCGGACCGGCTGCGACAGCAGCGGCGGCGGAAGCCGTTCCGGGTCGAGCGCCACCGGTTCGTGTACCGCCGGGCCGGGCTGCCGGGGCCCGGCGACGGGGCCCGGCACCGGGCCCGCGTCTCCGATCTCGTCGGCGAGCTGGTGGACAAGGACGCCGTGCCGGAAAGCCGTCTCGCCGACCTCGGGGCAGCTGCTTCCGTAGACGCTGAGCCTGCTGCCCGCCTCGGACACGACTTCGACGGAGCGCCGGTCGACGCGGGCCTCACGGCTGAGCGCTTCGGCAAGGCGGGCGGCGTGCGGTGTCCTGACGGCGACCCGGGGACGGAGCCGGGTACGGGCGAAGGAGAGGGTGTCCTGGTCCGCGACGAGGCGGCCCTCGTCGATGGTGACTACCCGATCGGCGGTGCGTGCGGCTTCCTTGGGGTCGCCGGTCGTGTACAGGACGGTGCCGCCCTTGGCGGCGTGGGCGCGCAGCAGGCCGAACAGCCAGTCGCTCTCACGTGGCGAAAGGCCCGCGGACGGCGCGTCGAGCAGGAGAGTGTGCGGATCGCCCAACAATGCCGAGGCAAGCCCGAGTCTGCGGTCCATACCGACCGGGAGGGTGCCGAGGCGTTGCCCGGACAGACCGCCGAGACCGACGACTTCGAGGAGTTCGTCGGCGCGCGAGGCGGGAACGCCGGCCGCGGCGCAGAGCATCCGGAGCTGGCCCCGCGCGGTGCGTGCCGGGTGGCCTGGCACATCCCCGAGGAGTACGCCGATCTCGCGGGCGGGATGGGCGATGCGGTGCAGCGGGCGGCCACGGAAGTATGTGATCCCCCGGCCGGATTCGAGTTCGAGCATCAGCCGCAGCGCGGTGGTCTTTCCCGCTCCGGGGGCACCGAGCAGCGCCGTGACCGAGCCCGACCGGGCTTCGAAGGTCAGATCGTCCACGGCGGGTGTGAGGTCTCGACGGGGGGCGCTGGTCAGTCCGATGGCCTGGAGCATCGCTTCTCTCGCGGGGAGGTGAGACCGCTCGGCGGCAGGGCGGGTACCGCAGCAAGATAACGCGACATGTCCGACTTGTGGCGCAGGGTGGCTGACTGGGTGTCTGACGTCGGGACACCGGGAAACCCGGGCACCGTCGAAGCAGGATCCTGCGGAAACCGGCCACTGCGGGCTCCGCGGCGGACCTCATGGCAGCCCCGGACCGGGACGTCGCCTCCCCGGGCGCCGCCTTACGCCCCATCAGATCTCACGGCCCATCAGGCCAGGTGGAAGGCTCCGCTCTGAGGTGGCGTCAGGCCTCGGGGCGCAGCATCGGCGGATTGAGAACGGTCGCTCCGCCGGCCCGGAAAAGCTGGGCCGGACGGCCTCCCTGCCGGGTGGTCGTTCCACCTGACGGCACCAGGAACCCCGGAGTTCCCGTCACCTTGCGGTGGAAGTTGCGGGGATCGAGCGCCACGCCCCACACCGCCTCGTAGACCCTGCGCAGCTCCCCCACGGTGAACTCGGACGGGCAGAACGCCGTGGCGAGCGAGGAGTACTCAATCTTGGAACGGGCCCGCTCCACGCCGTCGGCCAGGATCCGCCCGTGATCGAAGGCGAGCTGGGCGGGGTGCTCGTCCTCGCGGGCGAAACCACTCTCCTGGTTGAGCAGGGTTTCGACCGGGGCCCAGCGCGCACTGTTGGCGTCACCGCCGGCGCGCGGTGCCGGAAGATCGGGCGAGAGCGCCAGATGGGCCACGCTGACCACTCGCATCCTGGGGTCCCGTCCGGGTGCCCCATAGGTCGCGAGCTGTTCGAGATGGGCCGCGTTCCCGGGCGTGGGGGAGGCCGGATCGTGCGCGCAGAGCCCGGTCTCCTCGACGAGTTCACGTGCCGCCGCGACCGCGAGATCCTCGTCGCCCCGCACAAAGCCGCCGGGCAGTGCCCACCGGCCCTGGTACGGCGGCTCCCCGCGCCGTACGACCAGCGCGCAGAGCGCGTGACCGCGCACGGTGAGCACGACCAGATCGACGGTGACAGCGAAAGGCGGGTAGGCCGACGGGTCGTAGGGCGACATGCCGCGATCATAGTCGTCTGCCTGACGATAAACACTCCTTCCAACATCATCGCTCCCTTCTTCCGCGCCGTCTCCGCGATCGCCGTGCTCCGGCCTCCCACCGCGCGGGGAGCACACCGGCGCCCGGAACGCACGGCGCACCGGGGCAGCCCGCCGGCCAGTGGTGCCCGCACGGCTGCGCCACCCCCGTCCACCCCCGGGCGAGCTGCCGGGGCGGGGCCGTCATCGCCCGCTCCTCGTACCTCGCCGCCCACCGCGGCGGTCGCCGCGGCCACGCGCCGCCGCCGGGTCGGGGCGAGACGCCGGGGCCTCCGGGGCCTTTGGCGCGGCGGCCTGCCGCGGGGCGCGGGGCTTGGGCCGGCGCCTCGTCCCCCGCGCACCGGGACGGGTGCGCGTACCGCGCTCGTCGCGCAGACAGCGGCGCAGCGCCTCGGGGTCGAGCCCTTCGTTGCATGCCTGATGCAGCAGTTGAGCGAAGACATAGTGAGGGTCGAGCCGTAGGGCGAGCCCGAGGGCGACACGGGCGCCGGGCTCGTCACCGGTGGACCAGGCGACCCAGCCCGCCAGGGTCAGCGGAGCGGTCGCGTGCTCGGCGTACGGACCGACACAACGGCGGGACAGCGCGCGCCAGAGCCTCAACGCGGAGAGCGCCTCGGGGCCCTCCATCCACTCCGCGGCCCGGTCCCGGGTCTCCCGGTCCTGCAGTCCGACGATGACGGCGGCCGCCTCCTCGTGGGTGATGAGGCGGTCGTCCTCGGTGTCCGGGTCGCCCCGGCCAACACGCGGAGTCCCGTCGAGTCGTTTCATCAGCCCGCGCGCCAGTCGCAGAGTCTCTTCTCCGACCTGTTCACGGCTGCCCCCGACAATGATTCTGGGCACAAGGGCGGCGCCGGCTTCGTCCAGCGCACGCTCCTGCTCCTTGGCGGCCGGGGTCCGCCAGGGCTCCAGGCGGGCCTCCATCTCCTTCAGCGATCCCCGCAGCCGGACTCCGGCGTAGGCGGCTGCCGCGGCCATCACCGAGGTGCCGGGCAGCGCCAGCCCCGTACCCTCGGGCGGACAGCAGCGGACATCGGGACAGCAGTAGGACCAGAAGCGGCCGTCGGAGAGACAGAGCGCTTCGTACACGGGCACATCGAGAGCTCCGCACGCGGTGCGGAGCCGCTGCGCCAAGGGGCGTAGCCGCTCCATCACCTGACGGCCCGTCTCACCGGCCGCCGGATCCTGGCAGAGGAAGACGACGATGCCTTCGGGGCGGGAGCCACGCCGCTCACTCCCCTCGATCAGGCATTCGGCCAGTTACTCGGCGACCGGCGGCCATTCCTTCGGGGAGCGCGGAATGCCCAGCCTGAGTCTCCCGCCGAAGCGTCCGCGATCACCGTGGAGAGCCACCATGACGACGGAGTCAGTGGGGTGGAAACCCAGCAAATACGGGACGGCGTCGGCGAGTTCCGCAGGACTGCGCAGGGTGATCTGCTGAGCGTCGGCGGGACGGGTGTGGTCGCGGTGCTTGTTCTCGGGCTGCTTGGTCATGGCACGACCGTCCCGCAGCGAGCCGGATCCCGCGACCCCTGTGGATAACGTTATCCACAGGCTGCTGACCGCGGTCGCGGTCTGTCCGATCCATCGGGTTGCATGGGGCCATGACCCACACAGATCGCACAGCTCTCAGCCCCGGCCGACTCCGTACGCGCATGCCTCGTCGGCGCTGCCGCGCCTCTTTAGACGGGGAAGCCCACCTTGGTCAGCTCTTCCGAGATCTTCCACAGCCGGTCCTGCGCCGCCTTGTCGTAGGACTGAGCGTTGGACCGCACTACTTTCGGGTGTCCCGTGCTCTCCAGAAAACCGCTGGGCCCGTAGTACTGCCCGCCCTCCACGCCGGGATCGGTCGCCGCGCGCAGAATCGGCCACGCACCGCGGTCGGCGCCCTGAATGAGCAGGGGCCGCACAAGACCGGCGAACAGGGCCCGTCCAATGGGGCCGCGCTCGGCGGTGCCGCGCCGGGATCCCCCGGTGTCCGCGCCGCCGGGGTGAGCGGCCACCGCGATTGTCCGAGCGCCCTGCGCAAGCCTGCGCTGCAGCTCGTACGTGAACATCAGATTGGCTCGCTTGGAGTGCCCGTAGGCCGCGGTGGGACTGTAGGCACGTGTCGTCCAGTTGATGTCACTCAGGTCCATGGGCCCGCCCTGGCGGTGCCCCATGCTGCTCACGGTGACAACCCGGGATCCCGGCACGTCGATCATCCGATCCAGCAGGAGACCGGTGAGCGCGAAGTGACCGAGGTGGTTGGTGCCGAGCTGCGCCTCGAACCCGTCGGCGGTGCGCTGAAGCTGTTTGGCGAACATGATTCCGGCGTTGTTGATCAGCAGATCGATACGGAAGTCGGCGGCTCGAAGTGCCTCCGCCGCCGCGCGTATGGACGCCAGGGAGGAAAGATCGAGGCTCTGCACGGTGATCCGGGCTCCGGGCACAGCCTGGACGATCCGTTCCTTGGCCTGTGCGCCCTTGGCCGCGTCACGCACGGCGAGTACGACGCGTGCGCCCCGCCGCGCCAGTACGAGTGCGGTTTCGAAGCCGATGCCCGTGTTGGCACCTGTGATCACAGCGGTACGGCCGCTCTGGTCGGGGACGTGCTGGGCGGTCCACTGTTTGTCCGTGCGTGTGGGCATGATTCCTCCGGTCCACTGATCGGGCACGCGCGACAGGCCACGACTGCCGACCAGCCCCTTGGTGAACGACATTCACCTCTGGTGAATAGTGTTAACCTAGAGGCCGTGCCGCTGTCAAACGGCACCCAGGGGGGCGTCACAGGGACCGAAGTCTGGCCGGCTTCGGGGCAGGGCGGAGCGAGGGCGAGTGGCTCAGCCCGCCGCGGCGAGCACCAGGGGAAGGACCTGTTCGGCGCCCGCCCGGCGGAGCAGCCGGGCGGCGACCGCGAGGGTCCAGCCGGAGTCGGTGGAGTCGTCCACGAGCAGGACGGGTCCAGGAGAGCTGGTCAGCCCACCGGCCAGCTCCTCGGGGACGGCGAAGGCGCCGGACAGCGCCCTGACGCGTTGGGCGGAGTTGCTGCGGCGTACGGCGTGTGCGCCGCTCGGCCCGGTGTATGCGAGGGCGCCCAGAAAGGGGAGGCGGCCGATGGCCGCGATTCCCTCGGCGAGAGAGCCGACCAGTTGCGGCCGGGCCAGGGACGGTACGGCGACGACTCCCACCGGCCGGGCGGCGGCGTCCGGGACATGCGCCGCCCAGCCGCCCGGAGAGCGCGCCCAGTCGGCGAGGACCGCCACCGCCGCCCGCAGGACGTCGTCGGGCACCGGCCCGTCGGGCGCGTTCTCAGCCAGCAGCGGGCGCAGCCGGTTGCCCCAGCCGATGTCCGAGAGCCGTCCCAGGGCACGCCCGGTGGAACACTGTTCCTTGGCCGGGATGCGCCCCTTGAGGTCGATACCGAGGGCGGGCATGCCCGTCGGCCACATCCGGCGCGGCTCAACCTCCACCCCGGGCCGGTCCAGCTCCTTCGTGGCGCCGGTCAGCGTCTCCGCCGAGACAGTGGGATCGGCCCAGGATCCCGCGCAGTTGTCGCAACGGCCGCACGGGGCCGCACCCTCGTCGTCGAGCTGCCGGCGCAGGAACTCCATCCGGCACTGGGAGGTGCTCACGTAATCACGCATGGCCTGCTGCTCGGCCGCCCGCTGCCGGGCCACCCACGCATAGCGCTCAGCCTCGTACACCCACTCGGCGCCTGTCGCCGTCCAGCCGCCCTTCACGCGCTTGACGGCGCCGTCGACATCCAGCACCTTCAGCATCGACTCCAGCCGGCTGCGCCGAAGGTCCACCGCCGCCTCCAGAGCGGGGACGGACAGGGGCCGTCCCGCGTCGGCGAGCGCCGAGAGGGTCTGGCGGACCTGCGCCTCGGGCGGGAAGGCCGTATCGGCGAAGTAACGCCAGATGGCCTCGTCCTCCTTGCCCGGCAGCAGCAGCACATCGGCGTGGGCCACACCGCGTCCCGCACGGCCCACCTGCTGGTAGTAGGCGATCGGCGAGGACGGCGAGCCGAGATGGACCACAAAGCCCAGGTCCGGCTTGTCGAAGCCCATCCCCAGCGCCGACGTCGCGACCAGCGCCTTGACCCGGTTCTCCTGCAGGTCGACCTCGGCCTGCAGTCGGTCGGCGTTCTCCGTGCGCCCCGTGTAGGAGGCCACCCGGAAGCCGCGCTGCCGCAGAAAGGCGGTGGCCTCCTCGGCCGCGGCGACGGTGAGGGTGTAAATGATCCCGGAGCCCGTCAGCTCGTCCAGATGCTCGGCGAGCCAGGCCAGACGGTGCGCCGCGTCGGGCAGTTTGACCACACCCAGCCGCAGGCTCTCCCTCTCCAGCGGGCCGCGCAGCACCAGGGCCTCGCCGGCTCCGGTGCCCAGTTGCTCGGCCACATCCGCGGTGACCCGGGCATTGGCGGTCGCGGTGGTGGCCAGCACCGGCACGCCGGGGGCGAGCTCGGCGAGCATCGCCCGCAACCGGCGGTAGTCGGGCCGGAAGTCGTGTCCCCAGTCGGAAATACAGTGCGCCTCGTCGACCACCAGCAGACCGGTCGTGGCCGCGAGCTTGGGCAGCACCTGATCGCGGAAATCCACGGAATTGAGCCGTTCGGGACTTACGAGAAGGACATCGGTCTCGCCGCGCTCGACCTCCTCGTAGATGGCGTCCCACTCCTCAGGATTGGCCGAGTTGATGGTGCGCGCCCGGATGCCGGCCCGCGCCGCCGATTCCACCTGGTTGCGCATCAGCGCCAGCAGCGGCGAGACGATCACCGTGGGGCCGGAGCCACGCCGCCGCAGCAGCGCTGTGGCGACGAAGTACACCGCCGACTTGCCCCAGCCGGTGCGCTGCACCACCAGCGCGCGTCGGCGCTCCTCCACCAGGGCCGCCACCGCCTGCCACTGGTCCTCCCGCAGCCGCGCCGAACCCTCCGGGGCACCGACGAGCTCAGCGAGGATGGCATCGGCTTCAGTGCGGAGCTCCAGGTTGTCCATGCCCCCATGCAACCCGATGGCAAGGACAATCGGCCACCTCACCCCGCGTGACGGTGTGCGCACGCGCCCGCACTCCCCCTCGGGGGCGGTCGGCACGAAACATCTCCGCCGCGGTCGGTCTCCGACCCGCTTTCGCAGGTCAGGTATCCATACACGCCGTGAACCACACAGGCGCGCGGTTCACGGACAACATGGCCGCCGGCGCGCGACGCCAGGAAGGGCGAGCCGGGCGGCCGGGGTGAGCGCGGAGCCCTCGCGGTGATGACACGGCTGTCCGCGGAGCGGCGACACAGAGGACATTTCCGCTGGTCCTTGCCGTTCAGGCATGCCAGGAGGCATCAGGTGCCGTCCTAGTGGGCAGGGATATGACAGTCATTCCACCGCATTCCCGTCAGCGATGCCAATTGCTCGTTGCCGCACGCCCATACGCCAGAGAGAATTGGAACTGCCCCCCGCACGGCCCGATCGCGGTCCGCAAGGGCTGTGTCGCGGTGCATCCCACCCGACCCCGCCCGCTCTGTGGGCGCGTATGCGAAGGGAGGAACGTGACCTTCGGATTCGCTCCGTCCGCAGCCACTTCGATCACCACACCGGCCGATTCCGTCAGCCGCCTCGCCCGGATGCTGGAACCAGCCGAATGGGCAGCGGCGGGGATACCGCTGCTGCGCGATCCCCGGGAAGTCGTCAGCGGTCTGCACAGCCGCCACCGGCCGACTCCCTCGACCGCCGTCGTGGCCGTCCTCGACCATGAGGAACGGCTCGCCGCCAGCGCCTCCTTCGTCCCCCGCGCCGCATCGGTGGACGGCTGGGAGTTCCGTAACGCCCTCCTGGCCCATCTCCGCCGGGTCATCCCGCACGATCTCCGCCGCCGTACGCCCGTACGCACCGCCGTGCTGCTCTACTGCCGCGAGGGTGACGAGCGCTGGACGGAGGTGGACGGGGCCTGGATGTGGGGACTCCGGGACGCCTGCACCCTGCACGGGCTGCGGTGCGGCGCGTACATCACACTGACGCGCGGCGGCTGGCAGGTGCTGGGCGAGGGCCGTGGGGGCCGTCGGCCCAACTCCGAGTCCCCGCCCGCCGATCTGGCGGAGACGACGGCCGATCCGCAACCGTCACCGCTGCGCAGCGGCGGCGGCGCGGTGGAAGCGCTGCGGCGTACCGCCGCTCGCTGAACGGCCGCCGCGCACACGTACGCCACAGCGGCCCGGCCGCCCCCGCACGGGCAGCCGGGTCACCACCGGGACGTACGACGTGCGACCGCGGCGGCGCACCAGGCGTCGTACGGTTCAGACGCCCGCGCCGAGCACGGCGTTGATCCGCTCGGCGTCACCACACACAACAAGCAGGGCGGAGGCCCGTTCCCGGGCCAGGGGCAGCACCCGGGCAGCGGCGTCCGCACCGCCGCCGTTCACAGCCACGACCACAACGGGCCGGGACTGCGCGCGGGCGACAGATCCGGCGTCGGCGAAGAACACGTCCTCGCGGGCGTCGTGCTGAGCCCAGTACGCGGTTTCCCCGAAGGACAGTTCATGCGTCGCCCACGGGTGTTGCTCACCGGTGGTGAGCACCAGGATGTCGCCCGGTGCCCGGCCGGACTCGAGCAGCAGGTCGACTGTCTCCTCGGCAGCGTCCAGCGCTCCGTCCACCGGGGCGGGGACCAACTGGATCTGGGGTGCCGACGGCGTGGCCCCGGGCTTCTGCGGCTGCCCGGCCGAGCTGTGCGAGCGCTGCGCCGGCGGCGCGGGCCTCGCGGGACCGGGCCCCGGACGTCCGGGACGCGGTGTGGACGCGGAGCGCGGCCCGGGCACGGGACGCGGACCGGGTACAGGACGGGGGGTCGGCGCGGTACGGCCGGTGGCCGGAGTAGCGCTGGGACCCTGGGCTCTCTCGTGAATCTGAGGCTCCTGGGGGATGAGAGGCATGACTGGATGTCTATCAAACACCGATGCGAAATACATCGGCGGGTTGGTGCATTTGTACCCATCCCTGAGGCCGGGAGGCGCACAGGCCGGAGGGTTCACCGGAAGTTTCAGAAATCGAAGCCGAGTTGGCCCCCGTTTTCCATCGCGACGGCCTCCGCGGAGACTCGGACCTTCTTGAGGTGCCGCCACCGGGGCAGTGCGTCGAGATACGACCACGAGAGCCGGTGGTGCGGTGTCGGCCCCCACTCCTCCAGCGCCGCCTTGTGCACCGGCGAGGGATAGCCGGCGTTGGCACCGAAGGCGAACGGGACGCACACCTCGGTCGCCGCGCCCAGTTCGGCCATCATCGCGTCCCTGCGAACCTTGGCGAGTACCGAGGCCGCCGCCACCGAGACACAGGACTGATCGCCCTTGATGACCGTGCGCACCTGCCAGGGCCCTCCCAGATAATCGTGCTTGCCGTCGAGAATCACGGCGTCGGGCCGCACCGGCAGCGCCTCCAGGGCGCGTACGGCGGCGAGCCTGAGCGACGCGGTCATCCCGAGGGCGTCGATCTCCTCCGGGGACGCGTGCCCGAGGGCGTGCGAGGTGACCCACTCCGACAGCTCACCGGCCAGCTCCGTACGGCGCTTGGGGCTGAGCAGTTTGGAGTCGGTGAGGCCGACCGGGGGTCTGCGCAGGCCGGTTATGGCCGCGCATACCGTGACCGGTCCGGCCCACGCTCCGCGTCCGACTTCGTCGACGCCAGCGATGATCCTGGCGCCGGTGGTCGCGCGGAGCGAGCGCTCGACGGTGTGCGTGGGTGGTTCATACGGCATGGCGCCAGCAAGATTACGCCGACCGGGCGCCACGCGACAGACCGGGTACCGCCCCTCCCGCACCGCGGCGTCCGGCCGGGCCTCCGCGTATGGGCTCAGCCGGTGCGCGGGCGCAGCAGAGGCACCACGACCTGATCGATCACCATCGCGATCTCGTCGTCGCTCCAGTCGCTCGCGCACACCTTGGAGCGGTACATCATCAGGGCCGGAATCACGTCGAAGAGCAGCTCACCGGTGGCGTCCGGGCGTACGTCACCACGGCGGACCCCTCTGCTCACGACCTCTCCGAAGAGCCGCCTGGACGGTTCGATGACCCCGCTGAGGATCAGTTCGTGGAACCGCTCGGCGGTCAGCGAATCGCATTCATGCAGGACCGCCCTGAGCGCGAAGCCGGGCCGCGAGTACATCGCGTCCCTCATCAGCTTGCACAGGTGGTGCAGGTCCTCCCGGACGCTCCCTCGATCGGGCGCCTCGCCGAGCGCCGGCAGTCCGGCCCGCAGGGCGTCCTCGACGAGTTCCTCCTTGGACGGCCAGCGGCGGTAGACCGCGGCCTTGCCGGTCTGGGCCGCGGCGGCGACGCCTTCCATCGTCAGGCCGTTCCAGCCGACCGTACTCAACTGCTCCAGCGCGGCGTCGAGGATCGCCCGTTCCAGCACGGGCCCGCGGCGGCGCAACTGCACCGGCTGCGACCGAGCGGTGGCCGCAGAGCGCGAAGAAACCATCAGTAACTCTCCATCGGGGGGCGAAACTCCGAGCGGCAGCCTCAGTGAACGCTTGCGTTCACTGACGGGGAATCACTACCGTAGACGAGACAGTGAACGGATGCGTTCACTAATTCACTTGTGGGGGATTCAACAGTGACAACCTCTCAACTCGACACACATGGCGGGCAACCGGGCGCGGCCCGGCGGAGCGGGCGCCCGGGGATCGCCCTCGCCGTTATCGCGGCCTGTCAGCTCATGGTCGTACTCGACGCGACGATTGTGAACATCGCCCTTCCGCATATCCAGAACGCGCTCAGCTTCTCGACGACCGACCTCTCCTGGGTCCTGAGTGCCTACACGCTCACCTTCGGCGGTCTGCTGCTGCTCGGCGGCCGGGCCGGCGACATCCTGGGCCGCCGCCGGGTCTTCATGGCGGGCATCCTGCTCTTCACCCTGGCGTCCCTGCTGGGCGGTTTCGCCCAGGAGCCCTGGCAGCTCCTCGCCGCCCGTGCGCTCCAGGGCGTCGGCGGCGCGATCGCGTCACCCACCTCGCTCGCCCTGATCACCACCACGTTCCCCGAGGGGCCCGAACGGAACAGGGCCTTCGGAGTCTTCGCCGCCGTCTCGGCGGGCGGCGGTGCCATCGGCCTGCTGGCGGGCGGAATGCTCACCGAATGGCTCGACTGGCGCTGGGTGTTCTTCGTCAACGTACCCATCGGTGTCCTGATCGCGGTTCTCGCGCCGATGTACATCAACGAGTCCCGGCGGCACCCGGGACGCTTCGACATATCGGGCGCCGCCACCTCCACACTCGGTATGGCGTCACTCGTGTACGGATTCATCCGCGCCTCCGAGGAGGGCTGGCGGGACTCGCTCACCATCGGCTCGTTCGTCGCCGCGGTGGTACTGCTCGCCATGTTCGCGCTGATCGAGTCGCGGGCCAGGGAACCCATCACCCCGCTCAGGATGTTCGCCGACCGGAACCGCTCGGGCACATACGTCATCATGCTGAGCCTCTCCGCCGCGATGTTCGGGATGTTCTTCTTCATCGTGCTGTTCGTGCAGAACGTCCTCGGGTACAGCCCGATCACATCCGGTCTGGCGTTTATGCCCGTGACGGTCGCGATCATCGTGGGAGCGGGTCTTTCGCAGCGGTTCCTGCCGGTCCTCGGCCCCAAGCCGTTCATGGTGACCGGCTCGGTCATCACCGGTCTGGGGCTGTTCTGGCTGACTCTCATCGGGCCCGAAAGCTCGTATCTCGGCGGGGTGCTCGGCCCGCTGACCCTCTTCGGCTTCGGCATGGGGCTGAACTTCGTGACCCTCACCCTGACGGCCGTCTCCGGGGTCGCCCAGCACGAGGCGGGCGCGGCCTCCGGCCTGCTCAACGCGAGCCAGCAGGTGGGCGGTTCGCTGGGGCTGTCGATCCTGGTCACCGTATTCGGTACGGCGAGCCGCGACGAGGCGGAGAAACAACTGCCGTCCTTCATGGCTGAGGCGAGTCCCGAGCAGCGGGCACAGCTCGCCAAGACCCAGGAACTGCCCGGGCGCTGGGGACACGAAGTCCTGACACAGGGCATCTCGACCTCGTTCCTCGCAGCGGTCGCCATGGTCGCCCTCGCGCTGCTGACCGCGGCGCTGGTGATCCGGGTGCGAAAGAGCGACCTGGAGGCCCTCAGCGGCAAAGCGGAGGCGGCGGGGCCGGTGGCATAGCCCATGCCGCGCACCGCGGTGCGGCACCTTCGGGGACCGTACGAGCTGTCCGGTCACATCCTCGCGCGGGGCGTGGCCGGACGGCTCGGCCCGGGGCCCGGTCCTCCAGGGACCGTGGCGGTGGGCCCGCCGGGACCGTGACGGTCGGCGGGCGTTTTCAACGGGTCACGGCGTCCGGCAGCCATCCCGGCAACGCCTCCGTCCGTTCCAGCCACTGCCCGGGGGGTGCGCCCGCCCCCGTGACGGAGACCACTCCCCCGACGATGGCACAGTTCGTATCGACGTCACCGCCCACCTGGGCCGTCGTCCAGAAAGCCCGCTCGTAGTCACCGAGCGCACGCGCCGCCGACCAGAGGGCGAACGGCACGGTGTCGTGCGCGCTCGTCCGCCGCCCTCGCCCCAGGACCGCGGCGACGGTACCGGCGTCGTCGTAGTCGAGCATGTCCCGCGCCCTGCGCAGCCCCGCTCCCACCGCGCTGCGGGGCACCAGTGCCACGACGCCGTCGAGCAGCGCCTCCGGTGTGGGCGGCCCCGCCGGGTCCGCGGCGAGCGCGGCCGCGGCCGCCACCGCCATGGCGCCCACCACGGCCTCACGATGCTGATGCGTGGTGTACGCGGAGACCTCGGCCTGATGTGTGGCCTGTTCCGGATCATCGGCGTACCAGGCACCGAGCGGGGCGATCCGCATCGCGGCGCCATTGCCCCACGAGCCCTGACCGTCGAAGAGTCCGGCCGCCAGCTCACGCCAGTCGCCGCCCTCACGGATCAGCCGGAGCATCCGGTTCACGGCGGGACCGTAACCGCGGTCGAAATCATGACGGCGGGCGAAGGAGTGCGCCAGGGCGTCCTGGTCGATACGGCCGTGCCCGGCCAGCACCGCCAGGACCGAGGCGGCCATCTCGGTGTCGTCGGTCCACTGCCAGGGGCCCGGCGGCAGTTCTCGCCGCTTCAGCAGTGGATAGTTGGAGGGTACGAAGAACTGGGAGCCCAGGGCGTCTCCCACGGACAGCCCGAGCAGGCTGGCCAGGGCGCGGTCGAAGCGCCGGTCGGTTGTGGAGTCAGCGGTCATCGCCCTGTCACTCTATCCGGTGATTCCATACGACTCAGGGATGCGCCAGCGGTCGAAAGGCCTGTCCAGGGTGTATTTGCCGTCCGCGCCGAGTTCCAGGACGCGTATCTCTCCGTTGTTGGGATTCGACAACGATTCGAATTCCGCCACCGACCAGTGGAACCATCGCATGCAGAACAGCCGCATGGTGAGTCCATGCGTCACCAGCAGCACATTCTCCGGCGAGTCCGGCGCCTCGAAGCTCCGGTACAGCGACTCCAGGAAAGCTCCGACCCGGTCGTACACATCGGCGCCGGACTCACCCTGGGCGAAGCGGTAGAAGAAGTGCCCGTACGCGTCGCGGTAGGCCTTCTGCAGGCGTACGTCCTCCCGGTCCTGCCAGTTCCCCCAGTCCTGCTCGCGCAGCCGGGGCTCCTCCCGGATCCGGACCCGCTCCAGGTCGAGGTCGAAGGCCCGGAGGGTCTCATGGGCCCGGCGGTACGGGGACACATAGACGCTGACCTGCTCCTGGCCGAACATCTCGCGCAGCCGTGCACCGGTTGCCCCGGCCTGACGGCGCCCCGTCTCGGTGAGTCTCAGGGCGTGATCGGGCTCACGTTCGTACACCGTGTCATCGGAATTGCCTTCCGACTCGCCGTGCCGGACAAGGACAATGCGCCTCGGTCGTGCCATGCCATGACCCTAAGGGCTGTCCCGTAATCCCTGGTGGATCAGCGAGCGGCGTCGGATGCGCCGCATCGCAAGGCGGAGGAGCAGGCTCGTACGGGACGTGCGTGGCTGACTGCGACAACGCCGCGCAGCCGGCGGTCACCGCCGCGGCGGGGCCGCCGGGGAGGCCGCCGGTACCTCAGACCGTCCAGGACGGTTCCAGGTCGACGACGTCTCCCGCCAGCGCGGCCACGTCCGCGGCCGTCTGGGCGCGCAGCGTCAGCCGCTCCACGCGTTCGACCCGGTACTTTCCGTGCTCGGCCGCCGACTGCCACATCGACAGGACTATGAACTCGTGGCCCGGCGCCTCTCCGAAGAGTCCGCGCACCATCCCCGGCGATCCCGCCATCGCGGGGTTCCACACTTTCTCCTGCATCAGGGCGAAATGCTCGACCCGGTCCTCGTGCACCTTGCTGTGCGCGATACGGACCACATCGGCGTCGGTGAATCGCGGCTCGAAACCGGTCTTCACATCGAAGCGGTAGTCGAACAGCTTGACCTGCATGTCCTTGTACGAGCCGGACTGCGCGGCGGCCAGCCGGTCGTACGAGCGCGCCATGAACGAGTCGTAGAACGCGCGGCTCTCCCAGAAGGCGAAGACATGTGCCACCCCCGGCCGTGTCCTGCTCCATCCCCCGCTCTGCCCCCGGAACCCCGGCTCACCGAGCAACCCCGCCCATTTCCGCTGCCCGCGTTCGAAGCCTCGGCGGTCGATCACGGTGCAGCGAATCCACTTGACCAGCACCGCGCCATCGTACGGCGTGCGGCGTGGCAGGGGTCGTGCTCCGGTGCAGTGCGCCGCACGCTCGTCTCCCCGTATCCCGCACCGGCCAACCGGCGGTGGGACAAGGCGGGGATGCCGGTGCGGGGAGAGCCCGTCGCGCAACGCCGGTCCGGGAGCGCGCCGGCTCGACGGTGCGGCGAATATCAGCCAAGGTGGCGCCAACTGGACTGCTCCCGCCCTGGGTTGTCGGTGCCCCGGTCTAGCCTTACGGAGGAAGGCTCGGAGATCGAGCCCGGCCTGTGAAGGGGGAAGACTGGTGAGCAGCCTCAACAGAGGAGTGGCGAAGGTCGAGGTCACGCTCAAATGGGACCCCAGTCCCCTGGGCAAGTCCGCACACGACCTGGATGTCGTCGCCGCGACCTTTACATCAAACGACCCGACGGGCAAGCCCGCCTATCTGGTCCATTTCGGCAGCCGTTCGCCGGACGGCACGATCACCCTGGACCGGGAGAGCCGGACCGGACAGGGCTTCGGCTCCGACGAGGAGATGACTCTGGAGCTGGACCGGCTCGCACCCGCCTACACCCGGGTCGTCGTGGGCGTGGCCATCCAGCAGCGGGACGGGCGGCTGACGTTCGGCGACATAGTGAATCCCAGCTTCCGCGTCCTGGAGGGCTACACCGAGCTGGCGGCCTACGACTTCTCCGGAGTCGCCGCCTCCACCGCCGCGACGGTCGCGGAGTTCACCAGGGACGCCGGCTCGGGCGCATGGCGCTTCCAGGTGGCCGTCCGGGGATTCGACGCCGACCCGCAGTCGTTCGGCGCTCTGATGGGCGGCGCCTGATCCAGATCGGGGCGCCGCGCCGACGGCTCCCGTATGCGGCAACAGCCCCGAGGGGCGGTGAACCTCATCGGCTCACCGCCCCTCGGAGTGGACTACCGCGGAACGGCTCAGCTGCAGCCGCTCGTGGAACCGCATCCCTCGCAGATGTAGCAGGAGCCCGCCCGCTGCATCTTCGTACCGCAGGAGAAGCAGAGCGGCGCGTCGGCACTGATTCCGAGCTGCATTTCGACCAGTTCGGCCGAGGTGTGTGCCTCCTTGGGCGCCGGGACCGCCGCCGCGGCCACCGGGGCCGCCGAGGCCACCGATGACACAGCCTTCAGTGTCTCCGTCTGGCGCGGTGCGGACTGCGCCAGGATCTCGGTGTCCAGGTCGTCGTCACCGGTGGACGGCTCGTAGGAACCGGTGTCCAGGTGCCGCTGGCGCTCCTCGGCCGAGTGGATCCCGAGCGCCGAGCGGGTCTCGAAGGGCAGGAAGTCCAGCGCGAGACGGCGGAAGATGTAGTCGACGATCGACTGCGCCATCCGTACGTCCGGGTCGTCCGTCATCCCGGCCGGCTCGAAGCGCATGTTGGTGAACTTGGAGACATAGGTCTCCAGCGGTACGCCGTACTGCAGACCGACCGAGACGGCGATCGAGAAGGCGTCCATCATCCCCGCGAGGGTCGAACCCTGCTTGGACATCTTGAGGAAGACCTCGCCGAGACCGTCGTCGGGATAGGAATTGGCGGTCATGTAGCCCTCGGCGCCGCCCACCGTGAAGGAGGTGGTGAGGCCCGGACGGCCCTTGGGGAGGCGCTTGCGGACGGGACGGTACTCGATGACCTTCTCCACCGCCTGGCGGATGGTGTCCTCGGCCTTCTCCGTGACCTGCTCCGCGACCTTCTCTTCCTTCTTCTTCGCGGAGAGCGGCTGGCCTACCTTGCAGTTGTCGCGGTAGATCGCGAGCGCCTTGATGCCCATCTTCCAGGCCTCGAAGTAGACCTCTTCGACGTCCTCGACGGTGGCGGTCTCCGGGAGGTTCACCGTCTTGGACAGCGCTCCGGAGATCCACGGCTGGATCGCCGCCATCATCCGGACATGGCCCATGGCGGAGATGGAGCGCTCACCCATCGCGCAGTCGAAAACCTCGTAGTGCTCGGTCTTCAGGCCGGGCGCGTCGATCACATTGCCGTTCTCGGCGATGTGGGCCACGATCGCCTCGATCTGCTCCGGCTGGTATCCGAGGCGGCGCAGCGCCTGCGGGACAGTGCCGTTGACGATCTGCATGGAGCCGCCGCCGACCAGCTTCTTGAACTTGACCAGGGCGAGGTCGGGCTCCAGGCCGGTGGTGTCGCAGGACATCGCCAGCCCGATGGTGCCGGTGGGCGCGATGACCGACGCCTGGGCGTTGCGGAAGCCGTTCTTCTCGCCGAGGCGGAGAACGTCCTGCCATGCCTCCGTGGCGGCGGCCCAGATCGGGCTGTCCAGGTCGTCGACGCGGACGGCGACCGCGTTGGCGTCGGAGTGCTGCCTCATGACGCGCTTGTGGGGCTCGGCGTTACGGGCGTAGCCGTCGTACGGACCGACGACCGCGGCCAGTTCGGCGGAGCGGCGGTACGACGTGCCCGTCATCAGCGAGGTGATGGCGCCGGCCAGAGCGCGGCCGCCGTCGGAGTCGTACGCGTGGCCCGTCGCCATCAGCAGGGCGCCGAGGTTGGCGTATCCGATGCCGAGCTGCCGGAAGGCCCGGGTGTTCTCACCGATCTTCTGCGTCGGGAAGTCCGCGAAGCAGATGGAGATGTCCATCGCGGTGATGACCAGCTCGACGACCTTGGCGAAGCGCTCGGACTCGAAGGTCTGCTTGCCCTCGCCGTCCTCCTTGAGGAACTTCATGAGGTTCAGCGAGGCCAGGTTGCACGAGGTGTTGTCCAGGTGCATGTACTCACTGCACGGGTTCGAGCCGTTGATCCGGCCGGACTCGGGGCAGGTGTGCCAGCGGTTGATCGTGTCGTCGTACTGGATGCCCGGGTCGGCACAGGCCCACGCGGCCTCGGCCATCTTGCGGAAGAGGGACTTGGCCTCGACCTCTTCGATCACGTCACCGGTCATCCGGGCACGCAGCCCGAACTTGCCTCCGGCCTCGACGGCCTTCATGAACTCGTCGTTCACCCGGACCGAGTTGTTGGCGTTCTGGTACTGGACGGAGGTGATGTCGTCCCCGCCCAGGTCCATGTCGAAGCCCGCGTCGCGCAGGGCGCGGATCTTCTCCTCCTCCTTCACCTTGGTCTCGATGAAGTCCTCGATGTCGGGGTGGTCGACGTCGAGGATGACCATCTTGGCCGCGCGACGGGTCGCGCCACCGGACTTGATCGTCCCGGCGGAGGCGTCGGCGCCGCGCATGAAGGAGACCGGCCCCGAGGCATTGCCGCCGGAGGAGAGCAGTTCCTTGGAAGACCGGATCCGGGAGAGGTTCAGGCCGGCGCCGGAGCCGCCCTTGAAGATCATCCCCTCTTCCTTGTACCAGTCGAGGATCGAGTCCATGGAGTCGTCCACGGACAGGATGAAGCAGGCCGAGACCTGCTGCGGCTGGGGCGTTCCGACGTTGAACCACACCGGTGAGTTGAAGCTGAAGATCTGGTGCAGGAGGGCGTAGGCCAGTTCGTGCTCGAAGATCTCGGCGTCGGCGGGCGAGGAGAAGTAGTGGTAGTCCTCACCGGCCTTGCGGTACGTCTTGACGATTCGGTCGATGAGCTGCTTGAGCCCGGTTTCACGCTGCGGAGTGCCGACGGCTCCGCGGAAATACTTGCTGGTAACGATGTTGACCGCGTTCAGCGACCAGAAGTCGGGGAACTCGACGCCACGCTGCTCGAAATTGACCGAGCCGTCGCGCCAATTGGTCATGACGACGTCACGGCGCTCCCAGACCACCTCGTCGTACGGATGCACGCCGGGCGTGGTGTGGATTCGCTCGATACGCAGACCCTTGCTGACCCTGGTTCCCTTGGCTCGGGAGCCTCGTGCCGGGCCGCTCGTCGTCTCTGTCATGCCGCCTCCCATATACGTACAAAAACGCCCTGAAGTGCCGTGTTCTTCCCATGGCACGGGGTGTGTGTCTGATGCCTCGGATGCCCCTCGGAGCACCGCGACAGGTCTTTGTCGCCACGGAGCGGCCCAGCGAGGGCCGGCCGGTCAGTCCGCGGCGGTGGCGGGCACGGGGGGCTCGTGGCCCTGGCCGACGCCGCATTCCTCCGAGGGCGGCCGCTCGCGCAATTCCACGATGGCCGTCTCGAAGTCCTCGAGTGAGTCAAACGCCCGGTACACGGACGCGAAGCGCAGGTACGCGACAAGGTCGAGTTCCTGGAGGGGGCCCAGTATCGCGAGTCCCACGTCATGAGTGGTGAGCTCGGCACTCCCGGTGGCGCGCACCGCTTCCTCGACCCGCTGGCCGAGCTTGGCGAGAGCGTCCTCGGTGACCGGCCGCCCCTGGCACGCCTTGCGCACGCCCGAGATGACCTTGGTGCGACTGAAGGGCTCGGTCACCCCGCTGCGCTTGATCACCATCAGCGAGGCGGTCTCCACCGTCGTGAAACGGCGGGAGCAGTCCGGACACTGGCGACGACGCCGGATGGACGTCCCGTCGTCGGTGGTGCGGCTGTCGACGACACGGCTGTCGGGGTGCCTGCAGAAGGGACAGTACATGGCTCTCAACCCTCCTTCACAGCGCGACTGAATAGCCCCGTCAGGGCCCGGAAAGAGCCCCTCGAAGCGAGCCCCAGCATAGGCGATGGCCTTGCCCCGAAGAGACGGGGGGACCACAACTTCTGGGTGGCCGCGACAATCCAACCACTAGATCTGGGGTTTACCCGCATCCTAAGCCCGAGCGCGTGTCGTGCGCGGGGGCGGGTGCCCGGCGGCCCGGCGGACCGGCCCGGAGAGCACGGGAGGGGCGCGGCGGACCGGATTCCGGGCCCTCCGGTGGAAGACTGGGAACCGCCCCGGATCGCCCCGGCTCAGCGGCGAACGGTACCGTGACGACGGCAGGCCACGACGCCCATAAAGCCCGGCCATACACCTACTAAGACGCTCACGTAAGACGCTCTTCGATTTTTCACTCGAACGTGTGTTTGGCGCAACCTTTCGAAAGCTACTACCGTTGTCCAGCCAGGGAGAACATTTCGAGAGGGGCCGACGTGACCACCACCGCAGACAGTGCCACCATCACTGCGCAGGACCGCTCCCAGAGCCGACTCGAGCCGGTGCATGCAATGAATCTGAATGACGCAGCCACGAACCCGGAGGGGTCCAAGCCCGGCCGTTCGCTGCCCGGCCGACCTCCAGGAATCAGGGCCGACAGCTCCGGTCTCACGGACCGGCAGCGGCGGGTGATCGAGGTTATCCGCGATTCCGTGCAGCGGCGTGGATATCCGCCCTCCATGCGGGAGATCGGCCAGGCCGTGGGTCTCTCCAGCACCTCTTCGGTGGCCCATCAGCTCATGGCCCTGGAACGCAAGGGTTTCCTGCGCCGTGACCCGCACCGGCCGAGGGCATACGAAGTGCGGGGTTCGGACCAGCCGAGCACCCAGCAGACGGACACGACAGGCAAGCCCGCCGCCTCCTACGTACCGCTGGTCGGCAGGATCGCGGCCGGAGGACCGATCCTCGCGGAGGAATCCGTCGAGGACGTCTTCCCGCTCCCCCGCCAGTTGGTGGGTGACGGAGAGCTGTTCGTCCTCAAGGTCGTCGGTGACTCGATGATCGAAGCGGCGATCTGCGACGGTGACTGGGTGACGGTGCGCCGCCAGCCGGTCGCGGAGAACGGCGACATCGTCGCCGCGATGCTGGACGGCGAGGCGACCGTCAAGCGCTTCCGGCGCGAGGACGGCCATGTCTGGCTGCTGCCGCACAACGCGGCGTACCAGCCGATCCCCGGCGACGAGGCGACGATCCTCGGCAAGGTGGTGGCGGTCCTGCGCCGGGTGTGACGACTCCGCCGGCTCCGACCGGGCCCCGGGACCTACTGCGCCGGTCCCGGGGCTCTCTTGTGCCCACGGGTCCGCTCCTCCACACGGCACCGCGCTGCGCGTCGCGCCGTCGGGGACCACGGCGCCCGGCCCGGACAGGACGGGGGCCCTGTCCGGCGAATCCCGGCGAATCCCACCCAGTGGCCGGGCCTAGGGCCTCTCGTTTGGATCTTGCCAGCAGCTCCAAACGAAAGGCCCTAGCGACCGTCCGCCTTGGCCACCTCGTCGATCGCCGCCAGGGACCGTCGTACCTGGTCACCGTCCGTCGTGTACCAGAAGTCGGGCAGCGAGGCACGCAGGAAACTGCCGTACCGCGCGTTGGCCAGTCTCGGATCCAGGACCGCCACCACACCCCGGTCGCCGCTCGCCCGCACCAGCCGTCCGGCACCCTGTGCCATCAGCAGCGCGGCGTGCGTCGCGGCCACTGCCATGAACCCGTTGCCACCCGCTTCCTCGACCGCCTTCTGGCGCGCGCTCATCAGCGGGTCGTCCGGACGCGGGAAGGGAATCCGGTCCATCACCACGAGCTGCGAGCTCGGACCGGGCACATCGACGCCCTGCCACAGCGAGAGCGTGCCGAACAGGCAGGTCTTCGGGTCGGCGGCGAAGGCCTTGATCAGCTCACCGAGTGTCTCCTCACCCTGCAACAGGATCGGGGCGTCCAGCCTGCCGCGCAGCTCCTCGGCGGCGGCCTGGGCGGCCCGCATCGAGGAGAAGAGCCCGAGCGTGCGGCCACCCGCCGCCTCCACCAGCTCCGCCAGCTCATCCATCATGTCGCCGCGCGAGCCCTCCCGGCCGGGCGTGTTCAGGTGGCGGGCGACATAGAGGATGCCCTGTTTGCGGTATTCGAAGGGCGAGCCGACATCGATGCCCTTCCACTGGGGAACGTCATCGCCCTCCGTGCCTTCCGGCGCCAGACCCAGCGAGGCGCCCACACCGTTGAAGTCACCGCCGAGTTTGAGCGTGGCGGAGGTGAGGACGACAGACCGGTCAGCGAAGAGCTTCTCCCGCAGCAGCCCCGAGACGGAGAGCGGGGCGACCCGGAGAGACGCACCGAACCGGTCGTGCCGTTCGTACCAGACGACGTCGTATTCGGAGCCGTTGGCGATCCGCTCGGCCACCCCGTGGACGGCTTCGACAGACGCCAGCGCCTGCTTGCGCACCACGTCCTCGTCCTGCACGGACTTGTCACGGGTCGAGCCCAGCGCCGAGATGACCGTCCTGGCGGCATCGCGCAGCGCCATCAGGGCATAGCCGAGATCTTCCGGGATCTCTTCCAGCCGCCCGGGAAGAGCCAGCTCCATCAGCCGCTCAAACGTCTCGGCCGCCGTCTGCAGCGCGTCCGCCGCCTTCTCGTTCACCAGCTTCGCCGAACGCCTGACGGCGCGGTTGACCTGGCCCGGAGTCAGCTCGCCGGTGGCCACGCCGGTGACCCGGGAGACCAGCTCGTGCGCCTCGTCGACGATGAGCACCTCGTGCTGCGGAAGCACCGGCGCGCCTTCGATCGCGTCGATCGCGAGGAGCGCGTGGTTGGTGACGACGACCTCCGCGAGCTTGGCGCGCTCACGGGCCAGCTCCGCGAAGCACTCGGCGCCGTACGCGCACTTGGTCGCCCCCAGACATTCCCGGGACGAGACGGAGACCTGGGACCAGGCGCGGTCGGACACACCGGGCGTCAGGTCGTCGCGGTCGCCGGTCTCGGTGTCGTCGGCCCAGTCCCGCATCCTGAGCAGGTCCTGGCCCAGCCTGCTGGTGGGTACGGCCGCCTCGAACTGGTCGAAGAGACCGTCCTCCTCGTCCTGCGGCACTCCCTCGTGGAGACGGTGCAGGCAGAGGTAGTTGGACCGGCCCTTGAGCATGGCGAACTCGGGACGTCTGCGCAGCAGCGGGTGCAGCGCGTCGACCGTCCGCGGAAGGTCACGCTCCACGAGCTGGCGCTGCAGCGCCAGGGTGGCCGTGGCCACCACGACCCGCTCTCCGTGGGCCAGAGCCGGGACCAGATAGCCCAGCGACTTACCGGTGCCGGTGCCGGCCTGGGCAAGCAGATGGGACGGGGCGTCGATGGCCTCGGCCACGGCCTCGGCCATGGTGACCTGGCCTGGCCGTTCCACACCGCCGACGGAGGCGACAGCGGCATGGAGGAGCTCGGGAAGTGATGGCTTCGTCATAGCCCGACCACCCTACGGCGCGACACTGACAACGGCGATCACTCAGCCGTCCGCACCAGGGCCAGCGGGTTGGGAACCGTACCGTGCACGGCGGCGTGCGGCCGCTCGGAACGGTCTCGGTATCCGTCGAGATGCAGGCGGTTGCGGTTCAGGCAGAGACGCTCGATACGCGGTGTGAGCAGGTCGAATGTCTCAAAGCGCGCCTTGGATTCGGGAAAGCGGGCCTGATATCGCAGGATCTCCGCCCGGACGAGGGCCCAGAACTCCTCCTCCGGCACATCGAGCTGGTCCTGGCACAGCGGCGCGAGAAAGCGGAAGACACCGACGAAGAGCCCCGAATGGATGAACTGGGTGAGGAAAGCCGGCTCCTCGGTGAGCAGGATGTCCTTCACGGCTCTGGGCATCGTGTCGTGTTCGGGAAGCGGGCGGGCGCTGACATTCACATCGTCGACGAAATCCTTGATCGCCAGGCGGACCGGCACGTCCTGGCCGTCGAAGACGACAATGGCGTTCTCGCCGTGCGGGGAGAAGACGGTCCCGTAGCGATAGAGGAAATGCAGCAGGGCGGGCAGCAGGGCCGCGAAGAGGCGCTGGAGCCAGACCGTGGGGGCGAGACCGGAACGGGCGACGAGCTCCGCGGTGAAGGAACGTCCCTGCGGATCGGTGTGGAGCAGGGAAGCGAGCGTCCGGGCGCGCTCGTCCGGGTCCAGCCGGGTCTCCAGGGGCTCGCGCCAGATCGCGCCGAGCAGCTCCTTGTACTGGTACGGGACCTCGGGGAGACGGTCGTAGAGGGGGTGCTCGACCGTCACGGAGGCGACCTCTCCGAGCAGGATCACCGCGCATTCGTCCCGGAGAAACGGATCCGCGTCGCGCAGCCCCTGGACCCACGCGGTGACGGCGGGCGCGGCAAGGGTGCGCTCGGTGGGGAGTCCGCGCCAGACGAGTGTGTTGAGGATGGACAGCGGGAGTTTGACCGTGTGCCGGTCGGGTCTCTCGATGTTGAGGAACGTGCGGATGGACTGCTGTGCCAGCCGGAGGTCACCGTCGGTGGGGAGCGGAATGATCGCTCCCTGGGCTATCGCCGGTGCGTAGAGCCGCAGCAGCACCTCGTCCCACTGCCAGGGGTGCACGGGGAGGTAGAGGTAGGCGGCGGGGTCCAGGCCCCGGTCCCGGAGCACGGCGTCGAAGCCCTCACGGACCGGGGCGTCGAGCTCCAGGGCGTAGAGCGAATCGGGCGCTTCGAGTGTGGCGACGCCCCGGTAGGTGGCGAGGGAGGTGCTGACCGCGATCCAGGGGAGCCGGGCAGGCGTGCGGGCCTCGGGTGCCCAGCGGGCGGCGTCGGTGGCGGAGAAGCCGATCCGGCCCTTGTTCAGGACGATCCAGGGATGTCCTGTCTGGTGTCCTTCGAGTGAGGCGTAGTCGAGATCGGCCAGGTGGGCGGCGGTGAGCGCGGTGTGGTCCAGCCGGGCGTCGGCGGCGAGGGTGATGGTGAGTTCACGGAGCAAGTGACCAAGGGTTTCGCCGTCGAGTGCGAGCAGACGGCGGGACATCAGCAGGAAACGCAAGGGGTCCGTGAAGGGTTCGCTCCGGCTCTGCATGGTGTCGGGGTCGACGCGCCAGCTGCCGTAGGCGCCGCGCGAGGCCCGGAAGGTGAGCGTTTCGCCGTCGTCGAGCGTGAGGTCGTAGTGCCCGTCGGCAGCTCTCGGTACGGGCTCGATGACCTCCTCGTACGCGAATTCCCCGAGCAGTTTGGCGAGGAGGCGACCGGCCGCGCGGTCCCAGGCTCTCGGGTTCAGCTCGGGCGGGCAGAACAGCGCTGTCGGCTCGGCGGAGCCGGTGGAGTCAGGGACAGCGGCGGATTTCGGCACGAGGACTCCTCGGGATGGAACCGATGTGGATCGAGCGGTGTGTGCAGGGCGGCGGATCGTTCACAGCAGGTCGCGAAAGGCACGTTCGCGGACCAGGAGGGCGGCCCGCTTGTCGGGCAGGTCGACTTCCGCGGAGAACCGGAAGCCGGCGCTGAGAAAGGCGGATACGGAGGGGGTGTTGCGCAGGTCGGGTTCGGCGATGACGCGCCCACAGCGGGGACGGTGGTCGAGGACGAGGTCGGACACCGCTCTCAGCAGGGTGGTGCCCACTCCGCGGCCCCGGTCTGCGACGCCGCCGACGAGGAGGTGGATTCCGGTGTCATGAGGACGGGACGGATAGTGACGCGCGAGAGGGTCGAGGTCGGCGCGGTAGATCTCCCAGTAGCTCATGGGGGTCCCGCCCAGTACACCGAGGCAGGGGACGCTGCGTCCGTCGCCGTCGAGCTGGGGGCGAAGATGCGCGGCGGTGACTGCTTCCGGACCCGCGAGTTCCCAGAAGGCGGCGACCGCTGGATCGTTCATCCACCGGCTGATCAGCGTCAGATCACGCTCGACGCGTACGGGAACGAGCTGGAAGACACCCACGGAGGTGGTGACCGGCCCCCAGCCGGCGGGGGCGTCGAGCAGATCACCGGCAGGGGCGTGCCGGGGCATGGGCGGGAATGCCGCGCCGCCCTCTCCGAACAGCGCGCCGAGCTCCTCGGGCAACCGCAGGTCGAGGGTGTCCTCGGTGCCCCCCGCGGCCCCCGGGGGGTGGCTCGTTCCGGTGCCGGTGCTCGCTTCGGCGGGAGGCATGCGGCGCTCTCCTCTCAGCAGTTCTGGCGATCGTGTTCGTTCAACGGCGAAGGGGATTGGTGATGGTGACGTAGACGGACTGGGTGTCAACGGGGCCGACGAGTTCGTCGAGGCCGTACAGCCGGGTGAGCAGGTTGGCCTTGCAGCGCAGGGTGGGGGCTTCCAGGAGGTGTCCGGGCAGTGAGGACCCGAGTTCGGACGCGTTGGCGAGGAACAGGCGGAGGGCGGCGATGAGGACGCGTTCGTCGGCGAGGTCCTGGGCGCCGAACGCCCCGATCAGGCCGAAGACGTTGTTGATGCCGAGGTAGTAGGCGAAGCGTTCGTCGGTCACCTCGTCGGAGACGAAGGTGTCGCTGGTCGAGCCGATCCCGGGGAGACGTCGTTGCAGGGAGGGACGGTGTGATTCACGGAAGTAGTAGCCCTGGTTGTCGCGGTAGCGGCCGCCGACCGGCCAGCCATGAGCGTCGAGAATCACCAGGGTGTTCTGCTGGTGGGCCTCGAGGGCGATGCCTGCCGTGCCGTCGAGCCAGAGTACTGGGCGTACGACGTGGTCGAGGTAGCGCAGAAACCACTCGGCGGCCACGGCGCCGGAGGGACGGCCGGTGTGGGCCGAAAGCCGGGAAATGATCTCGGCCAGGCGCGAATAAACACCGGGGCGGCCCGGATAGGGACGGGGGGCGGTCAGAGCGGCGATGCAGACGGCGTCGTCGCCGGGGGCGAACGGGTTGTGGCGCAGCATGACGTCGAGTCCGCTGACCGCTTCACCGTCCGGGGTGTCCACGGCGAGCCAGGCGGGGTCGCGGACGATGTCGAAGGCCGGGTGTGCGGCCTGCCATTCCTTGGCGAGGCCGCTGCGCAGCAGCCGGTGGACCTCGACGCCCCGGTGGAGTTCCTTGCGGAGGTTCTCACGACGGGAGTTGGTGATGCGCACGCCGAGGGAGAGCTTGAGCATGGCGGGGGCGCCGGGGCGGTGCACTGTACGGACCGAGGAGGTGGGATGCCAGGGGGCGCCGTGGGGTCCGAGGTCGTGGAGGAGGCCGGCGTCGAGCAGTTCGACGACGGCGGGGCGGTGCCTCAACTCACGGGCCTGCCAGGGATGGAGAGGCAGCGGGACGGTGTGCTCGGGAAGGGTGAGATCCCCGAGGAGACGCGCCGCGAGGTGTTCGGCGGGCACGACGCGGCCCTGTTCGGTCCAGGCCGAGTCAGTCGCCAGTACGGACCGGTCGACGGCCATCCAGTGCAGCGGGAAGGACCCGCGCAACTCGGGTGAGTAGAGACGGGCTTCTGCCTCGGAGAGTCCTTCCCGGCTCTTGGGAGTGGGATGGAGCGGGTGCCCGAGGAGGAGCGACTGCTCCGCGGTGAGGAAGAGGTCCGCGCCCGGTGCCGTACCCGGACGGCGCCGGCGGTCGGCGAGGAAGTCGGCCGTGTGCGCGACCGAGTTGGCGACTCTGCCGACGAGATCGGCGCCTTGGTGGCGGCCGGACTCGCGGCCGAGGAGTGCGGCGACGGTGACGGCGTCGGCCGCGGGGGCGTCCTGGGGGGCGGTCTCCAGGACCGGCATGCCGAAGCGGTGCCAGCCCGTGGCCGACCAGTACTTGATGGGGACGAGGAGTGCGATCCCGCTGGCGTCGAGGGGAACACGCAGTACCCTGCCGCCGGGCCGGGGCAGGTTGTTCTCCCTGACCCAGCAGCGCAGCAGGCTCTCCACGGTCGCGGCGTCGGCCGCCCTGCCCGGATCCGGATGGTCGAGGTGGTCCCCCGCCGGGACGCCGGCAGGCGGGTGCGTGGTGGTCGTGACCTGTTCGTCGAAGCTGCTCGCGGGCTGCCGTGGCACCGTCACCGGCCCGGCGGAGCGGGGTACGTGTGCCGGGTCCTGTGCCTGGTCGTGTCCTCGGACGGGAGTGGAGGAGAGGCCGTCGGCCTTGGGCTCATCGGATGCGGGGGTGGGGTTCACGGCAGGATTCCTTGGGGGGATGTCCGGGGTCAGATCGAGGGACCGGTGTCGTTCCGGCTGTGCCTGGCGGCCTCTGCCGCCGCCAGGGCGTCGGCGAAACGGTCGAGGACCGCCGTGGCCTGTTCGTCGGTCAGGGTGAGGGGAGGGAGCAGACGCACCACGGCGGACTCGCGCCCGCCGAGTTCCACGATGAGACCGCGGCTGAGGCACTGCTGCTGCACGGCCACGGCGAGAGCGGAATCAGGCGGCGCGGGGTCACCGGCTTCGGGGGCGACGAGTTCCACGCCGATCATGAGGCCCCGGCCGCGTACGTCTCCGATGCAGGCGTGATTGGCCGCCAGGCCCTGGAGCTGTCCCAGCATGCGCGCGCCGAGGATCGCGGCCCGGTCGGCGAGCTGGTTCTCCCGCACGTACGCGAGGGTGGCGGCGCCCGCTGCCATCGCGAGCTGATTGCCGCGGAAGGTGCCCGCGTGCGCTCCGGGACCCCAGCAGTCGAGATCCGAGTGGTAGACGATCACGGCAAGCGGAAGGGAGCCGCCGATCGCCTTGGAGAGAACCATGACGTCGGGGGTGATCCCACTGTGCTCCACGGCCCAGAAGGTACCGGTCCGTCCGACTCCTGTCTGCACCTCGTCGGCGATGAGCGGGATCGACCGGTCGGCGGTGATCTCGCGCATCCTGCGCAGCCAGTTGTCGGGGGCGGGGATCACTCCGCCCTCGCCCTGCACCGGTTCGAGGATCATTCCGGCGGGGGCGGGCAGACCGGCCTTGGGGTCGTCGAGCAGGTTCTCGGTCCAGCGGGCGGCGAGTTCCGCGCCACGCTCCCCGCCGATGCCGAAGGGGCAGCGGTAGTCGTACGGATAGGGCAGCCGGGTCACCCGAACATCCTCGGCACCACCGGAGACCGCGAGGGCACCGGCGGTCATGCCGTGGTAGGCCCCGGTGAAGGAGAGAAGGCCGCTGCGGCCGGTGGCGGTGCGGACGAGCTTGAGGGCCGCTTCCACCGCGTCGGTGCCCGCGGGGCCGCAGAACTGCACTCGGGCGTTCTCGGCGAACTGCCGCGGCAGGGTGGCGAACAGCTCGGTGGTGAAGGCGTCCTTGACAGGTGTGGCCAGGTCGAGGACATGGAGCGGGGCTCCCGAGTCGAGGACCTTTCTGATGGCCTCCAGAACCACCGGGTGATTGTGCCCGAGGGCCAGGGTCCCCGCGCCGGAGAGGCAGTCCAGATACCGTCGGCCGTCCGCCCCTTCGATGGTCAGGCCACGCGCGCGCACGGGCACGATGGGCAGCGACCTCGCGTAGGTACGGGCCGCCGATTCGCGCAGGGCCTGGCGCCGGAGAATGCCTTCATGCGCGACGGTCGGCGCGCCCGGGGCTGGTTCGGTCAGGGCCACGTCTGTCGGTCCTCCCGCTTTCAGGGGGTCAAGTGCATGTCAGTACGGCGCTCAGCCGCCGGATGTTCGACGGCCGAGCGGCAGCCTTGTCCCCCGTAGGTACAAACGACGCGGAGTGCCGCGAATCACGGGTAGCCGGAAGATCGTTGAGGGCCGGAACCGCGGCCCTGCCGTGCGCCGTCCTCACCGGCAACGGCATAGTGGAGGCCGCGTCCTGGCCCCGGGCACCACGGCCGGGGCACGCCGACCAGCTCTGCGTTCCGAAATGTCCCGATGTCCCAGGGGGATCACGTCATGCGACCCATTCGTCCCACGCTCGCCGCACGCCGTGGGAGGAACACCCGACGCCGAATATCCCCCGCCCTTGCCGCCGCCTCGATCGCGGCCGCCCTCGCCCTGACGGCGACCGCCTGCGGGACGGGCGAGGACGACGTGTCGGCCGGCTCGACTGCGACGCCGGGCGGTTCGTTCGACGGCAAGATCACCATCCCCGACGATCTCAAGGACCGGCTCAAGGACCGCGGGATCGATCTGGACAAGTGGCGCGGCGGCGAGTGGAAGAACTGGGACCGGGACACGTGGCTGCGTGAGGCGCGGGACTTCGTCAACCCGATCATCGAGGGCCTCTGGGACCAGGACCGCATGCGGGGCGCCGAGGAGCCCGACAAGCCGGTGGTGGAACAGGACATCTCGGGTGACGCGGGAGTGACCGACCCGACCCCGTCGCCGGTCGAGGCGCAGGCGGTGACCACACCGTACGGCGACAACGCGGCCGAGGCGGGCAAGCTCTTCTTCGACGGGCCCCAGGGTTCGATGGTCTGCTCGGCGACCGTGGTCGAGGACCCGGCCCATCCCGGCAAGTCCAACATGGTGTGGACCGCGGGGCACTGTGTGCACGCGGGCAAGAGCGGCGGCTGGTTCCGCAATCTCGCCTTTGTCCCCTCGTACAACAACAACGGCCTGTCGATGGCCGAGTTGGAGGGTGCGGCCAAGGACCAGGTCACTCCGCACGGGGTGTGGTGGGCCGACTGGGCACAGACCTCCGAGCAGTGGATCTCCCAGGGTGCCTCGACCGGCGGCCAGGGCGCCCCGTACGACTTCGCGGTGATCCACGTCACGCCGGAGAAGGGCAGCGACGGCAAGTCGCTGGAGGAGACGGTCGGTTCGGCTCTGCCGGTGGACTTCAACGCTCCGGCCACCCCCAGGATCGACAGCATCACCGCGACGGGGTATCCGGCTGCGCCGCCGTTCGACGGCCAGAAGCTCTTCCAGTGCCAGGACAAGCCGGGCCGGCTGTCGCTGAGCGCCGGAGACCCGACCATGTACCGCGTCGGCTGCACCATGACCGGCGGTGCGTCCGGCGGCGGCTGGGTGGCGAACGGTCAGGACGGCAGGCCCGCTCTGGTGTCCAACACCTCCATCGGCCCGGTCACGGCCGGCTGGCTGGCCGGACCCCGACTCGGCGAGGTGGCCAAGGACGTCTACGACGGCGTCAGCAAGAAGTTCGCGGGCCAGTAGTCCGTCGGGCCGCGACATAGGCCATACGAATCCATCAGGCCCGCCACAGGGCGTACAGGCGGCGCAGCGCGACGGCCCGCCCCTCACACCGAGGGGCGGGCCGTCGCGTCATGTGTACGGTCGGCGAAAGCGCCGGTCAGCGGGCCACCGGCACAAAGGGAGCGAGCGCCGCGGCCAGCTCCTCATGGACGCGCGCCTTGAGCACCGTGCCCTCCGACGTGTGTTCCTCGGACAGCACCTCACCCTCGGCATGCACACGTGAGACCAGTCCGCCCTGCGTGTAGGGCAGAAGCACCTCGACCTCCACCTCGGGGCGGGGCAGCTCCGCGTCGATGAGCGCGAGCAGCTCGCCCATGCCCATACCCGTCCGCGCGGAGACGGCGATGGCGTACCGCTCCGCGCGCAGCAGCCGCTGCAGCACCAGCGGGTCCGCCGCATCCGCCTTGTTGATCACGACGATCTCGCGGACGTTCACCGCACCAACGTCGCGGATCACCTCGCGCACAGCGGCGAGCTGCTCCTCCGGCACGGGATGCGAGCCGTCCACCACATGCAGGATCAGATCGGAGTCACCGACCTCTTCCATGGTCGAGCGGAATGCCTCGACCAAGTGGTGCGGCAGATGCCGGACGAAGCCCACCGTATCCGCCAGCGTGTAGAGGCGGCCGCTCGGTGTCTCGGCCCGGCGGACGGTCGGGTCGAGGGTCGCGAACAGCGCGTTCTCCACCAGTACACCGGCGCCGGTGAGCCTGTTGAGCAGCGACGACTTGCCTGCGTTGGTGTATCCGGCGATCGCGACGGACGGCACCTTGTGACGCCGCCGCTCCTGTCGTTTGATCTCGCGGCCGGTCTTCATCTCCGCGATCTCCCGGCGCATCTTCGCCATCTTCTCGCGGATCCGCCGGCGGTCCGTCTCGATCTTGGTCTCACCGGGACCGCGCGTGGCCATGCCGCCACCGCCGCCGCCACCCATCTGCCGGGACAGCGACTGACCCCAGCCACGCAGCCGCGGCAGCATGTACTGCATCTGGGCGAGCGCGACCTGAGCCTTGCCCTCCCGGGACTTGGCGTGCTGGGCGAAGATGTCCAGGATCAGGGCCGTACGGTCGACCACCTTGACCTTGACGACATCTTCGAGGTGGATCAACTGGCCGGGGCTCAGTTCACCGTCGCACACGACGGTGTCGGCGCCGCTCTCCAGCACGATGTCCCGCAGCTCCTGTGCCTTGCCGGAGCCGATGTAGGTGGCGGGATCGGGCTTGTCACGACGCTGGATCACACCGTCGAGCACCAGCGCGCCCGCCGTCTCGGCGAGCGCCGCCAGCTCCGCGAGGGAGTTCTCCGCGTCCTGCACGGTGCCCGAGGTCCACACACCGACAAGCACGACGCGCTCGAGGCGCAGCTGCCGGTACTCGACTTCGGTGACGTCTTCGAGCTCGGTGGACAGACCCGCCACACGCCGCAGCGCCGCGCGCTCCGAGCGGTCGAACTGGTCGCCGTCCCGCTCTCCGTCGATCTCGTGGCTCCAGGCGACGTCCTCTTCCATCAGGGCATCGGCCCGAAGGCTTTCCGTGCGTGGTTCCGCGATGTGCTGCGCGTCCTGGGAAGGGGAGGAAGAGGAGGTCATTGGATCCTTACGTCGAAGAGAATTCCGATACACCCGTCACAACGCGTGACGGCCGGAATTGATTCCCGGCCGCGTTGCCGACCTGTCGATGGTGACATGGTTCGGTGCGGCCGTCACTCGGGTTTCACTCTCCGTTCCCGGGGCGTGTCACGGCCTCGGGGACAGGCTGCGGCTCCGGGGCCGCCGGGTGGTGCGGGGCCTTCCGCGCCGGGCCCTGCTGCGTGACCACCGGGTCGCTCCGCCAGTCCGCGTGGCCCGGCATCGGTGGCGTTTTCCGACCGTACAGCCACGCGGTGAAGAAAGCGGACAGGTCGCGGCCGGCGGTGTCCGACGCCAGCGAGGTGAACTCCGCGGTGGTCGCCGTTCCGTCGCGGTGATCCCGTACCCAGTCCCGCTCCAGCCGCTGGAAGGCCGCCTCTCCCATCTCCTCCCGCAGCGCGTACAGCACCAGGGCGCTGCCGTCGTACACCACGGGCCGGAAGAGACTGATCTGATGCCCGGGCGTCGGCGGTTCGGGGGCCGCGGGTGGACCGCCGGCGGCCCGCCAGCCGTCGGACCGGCGGTATGCCTCCCGCATCCGCGTCTCCACCGGCTTCCTGGCGTGCTCCTGCGCGTACTGCGCCTCGTACCAGGTGGCGTGTCCTTCGTTGAGCCAGAGATCGGACCAGGTACGCGGCGAGACGCTGTTGCCGAACCACTGGTGGGCCAGCTCATGGACCATGACGGAGTCGACGTACCACTCGGGATACTCGGGGCGGGTGAACAGGGAGCGTTCGAAAAGCGAGAGCGTCTGGGTCTCCAGCTCGAAGCCCGTGTCGGCGCCGGCGATCAGCACCCCGTAGGTCTCGAAGGGGTACGGGCCCACCTGCTGCCCCATCCACCGGAGCTGCGCGGGTGTCTTCCTGAGCCAGCGCTCCAGCTTCTCGCGGTCCGCGGCAGGCACCACGTCGCGGACGGGCAGGCCGTCCGGCCCCGCACGATGGACCACGGCCGAGCGGCCGATGGAGACCTGAGCCAGTTCGGTGGCCATGGGGTGACGGCTGCGGTAGGTCCAGGTGGTCTTTCCGCCGGTGCTGGTCTTCGCCTCCCGCGTGCCGTTCGCGACCGCGGTCAGCGCGTCGGGCGCGGTGACGCGGAAGGTGAAGAACGCCTTGTCGGCCGGATGGTCGTTACCGGGGAAGACGCGGTGCGCGGCGTCGGCCTGGTTGGCCATCGCCAGCCCGTCGGCCGTCCGCAGCCACCCGCCGCCCCGTCCGGTCGGGTCGCTGGTGTGGGTGACAGTGATCCGCATCCGCGTTCCCGTCTCGACCACCGCGGCCGGAGTGACCACCAGGTCCTCACCGGCCGTCGCGAACCGCGCCGGGGCGCCGTTGACCTCGACCGAGCGGACCACACCGTGTGTGAAGTCGAGATTGATCCGCTCCAGGCGCTCGGTCGTCAGAGCGTCGATCTTGGTGACGGCGTCCAGCGGCTTGGTGTTGGCACCGTGATAGGTGAAATCGAGGTCGTATGTAAGGACGTCGTAGCCGGGATTGCCCAGCGTCGGAAAGAGCCGGTCGCCGATGCCGAGTGGCTCGGGCGGGGGCAGGGTCGCGGCGACAAGGGTGACCGAGGCGGCGGCCAGCAGAGCGGCGCGCGGTCGGCGGGACGTGAGCAGCATGAGCCACCGCTACCAGCCCCTGCCCCGCCGAGGACGACGGCGCGCTCCGCTCCCACTCGAAAGGCGCAGGTCCGGACGTCCGGCAGCCCCCGGACGCCGGGACCGCACCAGGTTGACGAACGGCACACGCGCCTCAGGCGGTGGCCGGATGCTGCGCGCGGCTGACGTCGTACACACCCGGCACGTCCCGCATGGCGCGGATGAGTCCGGGCAGACCGTCGGCGTCGGGGAGCTGCAGCGTGTACGTGTGCCGCACACGCTGCTCGCTGGGCGGCTCCACGACGGCCGACACGATCGCCGCGCCCGCCGTGGCGATGGCCTCCGTGAGATCGGCGAGCAGCCGGCGGCGCCCGAATGACTCGGCGTACAGCGTCACCCGGCAGCCGGGCGTCTCTCCCCAGCTCACCGTGACCGGGGCCCGGTCGAGGGCTCGCATACGGTCCACCGCGGGACATTCCTCCCGGTGGACCGTGACGGCACCGCCCCGGACCGAGAAGCCGGTGACGGCGTCCGGCGGTACGGGCCGGCAGCAGCCGGCGAGCCGTACGGTCGCGCCCGGCACATCCACCACGGCGTGGGCGGCGCCGCGCCGGTCCGCCGCGACCGGGTGGGGCGCGCGGGGCGGGACGGCGGGGAGCGGGCCGGCCTCCGGGTGCGCCGCGAGCCAGCCCGCGATCGCGATTCTGGCGGCGGCCGTACGGGCGTGGGCGAGCCATTCGGGCGAAGGCCCCGATGTGGCGTCCTGTGCCAGCAGCAACTGGACCGTGTCGCCGTCGCGCAGGACGGTGCTCAGCGTCGCCAGCCGGTCGTTGACCCGCGCTCCGAGGCACCTGTGCGCGCCATCGCCGTACTGGGCGTACGCGGCGTCCACGCAGGTCGCCCCGGCCGGCAGCCCGAGCATGCCGCCCTCGGCGCGGAAGACCGTGATCTCCCTGTCCTGGGCCAGATCGTCCCGGAGCGTCGTCCAGAAGGTGTCCGGGTCGGGCGCGGCCTGCTGCCACTCCAGGAGGCGGGAGAGCCAGCCGGGCCTGGTCGGGTCGGCGCGCTCGCCGTCCTGCGGTTCCGCTATGTCGACCGAGGCATAGGGATTGCCGAGGGCGACGACTCCTGCCTCCGCGACCTTGTGCATCTGATGCGTACGGATGAGGACTTCGGCCACCGCGCCGTCAGGACCCGCGACCGCCGTGTGCAGCGACTGGTACAGGTTGAACTTCGGTGCCGCGATGAAGTCCTTGAACTCGGAGATCACCGGGGTGAAACAGGTGTGCAGTTCGCCCAGGACGGCGTAGCAGTCCGCGTCCTCGCCGACCAGCACCAGCAGCCTCCCGAAGTCCGTGCCGCGCAGCTCTCCGCGTTTGAGTCTGGACCGGTGCACGGAGACGAAGTGCCGTGGCCTGACAAGCACTTCGGCGGTGATGCCCGCCTCCCGCAGCACCCGCCTGACGTCCTCGGAGATGGCCGCGAGCGCGTCCCCCGAGGTGGCGTTGTCCGCGATCAGCGCGCGGGTGTGCGCGTACTCCTCCGGATGGAGGATCGCGAAGACCAGGTCCTCCAGCTCCGTCTTGAGGGCCTGGACGCCCAGGCGTTCGGCCAGCGGGATCAGGACGTCGCGGGTCACCTTGGCGATGCGGGCCTGCTTCTCGGGGCGCATCACACCGAGGGTGCGCATGTTGTGCAGGCGGTCCGCCAGCTTGATCGACATGACCCGGACATCATTGCCCGTGGCGACCAGCATCTTGCGGAAGGTCTCCGGCTCGGCCGCGGCCCCGTAGTCGACCTTCTCCAGCTTGGTCACTCCGTCGACCAGATAACAGACCTCCGCGCCGAACTCCGCACGCACCTGTTCGAGCGTCACCTCCGTGTCCTCGACGGTGTCGTGGAGGAGTGAGGCGGTCAGTGTCGTGGTCTCGGCGCCCAGTTCGGCGAGGATCAGCGTCACCGCGAGCGGATGCGTGATGAACGGCTCGCCACTCTTGCGCGACTGCCCGCGGTGCGACGCCTCGGCGAGGACATACGCCTTGTGCAGCACCGAGAGGTCGGCGTCCGGGAAGTGCGCGCGGTGCGCCTCCGCGACATGCCCCATGGCGTCCGGCAGCCGGTCTCTGGAGGCCGGACCGAGTAACGCGGCCCGGCCGAGCCGGCGGAGGTCGATCCTGGGAATGCCGCGTCTGCGACTGTGGGCACCAGGGCTGGTGGCCTCTGCACTCATGGGCACCTCCGGCAGCTTCGACCGGCGGTGGAAAAGCAGGAGCGCCCTCCGGGCCGGTGCTTGATGCTATCGAGCCCACCACGTGGAGCAGTCCGGCTCCGGCCCAGCGTGAAACGGATCACCCATTCGAGCGAAGCTTCAGGCCGTGGCTGTTTCCAGCCAAGCCGGGTCGATGATCCCCTCCGCGACAATCACGGCAGGACCGGTCATCTCGATCTCACCGTCCTGATGCTCCGTGATGACCAGCCGTCCGCCGGGGAGGTCGACGGTGTACGTGACGGGGGCACCGGTCACCGCCGGGTCCAGGCCGTCCCTGCGGGCCGCCGCGACGGCCACGGCGCAGGCGCCCGTACCGCAGGAGCGGGTTTCACCGGATCCGCGTTCATGGACGCGCATGGCGACATGCCGCGGGCCCCGGTCGACGACGAATTCGACGTTGACCCCATCGGGGTAGACGGACGCGGGCGTCACGGGCGGCGCGGAGTGCAGATTCCCGGCGTGCGCCAGATCCTCGACGAACGCGACGGCGTGCGGATTGCCCATATTGACGTTGCGGGCGGCCCAGCTCCGGCCGTCCACGGCCACCGTCACCCCGTCCTCGGGGAGTACGGCACGGCCCATGCGCACCGTGATGTCACCCTCCGCGGTGTCGCCGGCCGCGCTCTTCGCGAGGTGCACCTTCTTCACCCCGCCGCGGGTGGCCACGGCCAGGTCACCCGCCTCCACAAGTCCGGCGCGGCGCAGATAGCGGGCGAAGACCCGCACGCCGTTTCCGCACATCTCGGCGTTGGACCCGTCCGCGTTGCGATAGTCCATGAACCATTCGGCTTCGCCGGCCATGGCACGCGCCTCGGGATGCGCCGCGGACCGTACGACACGCAGCAGACCGTCGCCGCCGATTCCGGCCCGGCGGTCGCAGAGGGCGGCCACGGCCTCGGACGACAGGTCGATGGTGTTGTCCGGGTCGGGGACGATCACAAAGTCGTTCTCGGTCCCGTGGCCCTTGAGGAAGGCGATCGGCGAGGTCTGCGAGGTGCTCACCCGACCATCGTACGAGCAGACACCGGTAGATCCGCCACCCGGCCTGCCGCGCGTCCGCCGGAGTCAGCGCAGTCGGGCGACGCGCCAGACGGCGAGGGCGACCAGGGCGGCGGCCACGGTCACATAGAGCGCGATGACCCGCCAGTCGGGGCGTTCGCCGGAGGACCGTGAGGGCAGCCCCGGCCAGGTGTGGCCCACCCGGCGGGCGGCCATCATGCCCCAGCCCGCGGCGCAGCAGCTGATCAGCAGTCCCAGCATGGCGACGACCGCGCCGCCGTCCCCGGTGCCGAAGGCCAGCGGGAAGGCGAACATCAGCGAGCCCACACCGGCGAGCGTCACAATCGGCGCGAGCTGCCAGATGCGCAGCCGGCGCTGCGGGCGGAGCTCGACCTCGACCTCGGGGGTGGCGGTCTCTTCCTCCGGCCCGTCAGGACTCAGCCGCGGGGCGTCTTCCCGCGCGTCCGGTGCCAGGGGTTCTCTGTTGCGAGGGCCGGCCTCCATCGCCACGCGCCCTCCCAAGTCGGACTCCACTGGTCGATCGATGCCCGATGGTCGACCGATGCTCGATGATGGCACGCTCGCGGCTGCCGGAATGACGGGCTGAGCGTCCCGATGCCATCACGTGATCAGGCTGTGACCGCCCGTTCGACCAACGCCAGCGCCCGATCCGGGAGTTCCCCGCGACGGTCCGTTCCGCCGTCCAGCCAGTGCACTCGCGAGTCGCGGCGGAACCAGGAGTCCTGCCGGCGCGCGAACCGCTTGGTGGCGCGCACCGTCTCGGCCCGCGCCTCGTCGTCGGTGCACTCTCCCGCCAGCGCGGAGAGGACCTGCTGGTACCCGAGGGCGCGTGAGGCGGTGCGGCCCTCGCGCAGGCCCCGGGCCTCCAGCGCCCGCACCTCGTCCACCAGGCCCGCGTCCCACATCCGGTCCACTCGCTGCGAGATGCGCAGATCCAGCTCGGGGCGGCCGACATCGACGCCGATCTGCACCGTGTCGTACACCGCGTCATGACCCGGCAGATTGGCGGTGAAGGGCTTGCCGGTGATCTCGATCACCTCAAGGGCCCGGACGATACGCCGACCGTTGCTGGGGAGAATGGCACGGCCGGCCTGGGGGTCGGCGGCGGACAGCCGGGCGTGCAGGGCACCGGACCCGCGCAGGGCGAGCTCCTCTTCGAGCCTGGCCCGGACCTCCGGCTCGGTGCCGGGGAATTCGAGGGCGTCGATGGCCCCGCGCACATAGAGCCCGGAGCCGCCCACGAGGACAGGCGTACGGCCCGTGGCGAGCAGCCTGTCGATCTCGGTCCTGGCGAGCTTCTGGTACTCGGCGACGCTGGCCGCTTCGGTGACGTCCCAGATGTCGAGGAGGCGGTGCGGGACCCCGGCGCGCTCTTCGTTCGTCAGCTTGGCCGTTCCGATGTCCATTCCCCGGTAGAGCTGCATGGAGTCGGCGTTGATGACCTCACCGTCGAGTTGCCGGGCAAGATGAACGCCCAGGTCGGACTTGCCGGCCGCGGTGGGTCCGACGACGGCGATGACCCGCGGTGCGGGAGCTGCGCTTCTCACTGCCCCAGTCTCGCAAACTCAGGAGCCCTCGCCCGAACGAGTTATGTGAGGGCACGTGCGCTCGCCGCCACGAGCCGTCGTGCGCCGGCTCGCGGTCCGGCGCCCGGTGCCGCGTGACGGAACGCTCCCGGGCGGCGCGCGACTGCGACGTGACGAGTACCCTATGGAGTTGATAAGGGTGTTTTCTCATGGTTTCACCCATTTAGGCCGTGCTGTGTGAAGTCGTTCGAGTCGTCAAGGGTGTGGCACGGCGAGGGCACGGTCCGACCCGTCCCGGAGCGAGCCGAGACCCGCCGGACCGGGCGCCCCCGGGGGCGCGAGGACGCCGGAACGGCGGTCGGCGCGGGCAGCGGCGGCCGAGCGGCGAGGCCGGTGAGAGCACCTCCAAGTAGGCTGGTGGTTCCTACGAGGGAAGGTGGCCCATGGGCTTCCTGGACGCATTGAAGGCCAAGATTTCTCCGGCCAAGGACAAGGTCTCCGATCTGGCGCAGCAGCACGGCGGCAAGATTGAGCAGGGGCTGGACAAGGCCGCCCGCGCGGTCGATCAGAAGACCAAGGGCAAATACAGCGGCAAGATCGATTCCGGGACGGGCAAGGCCAAGGAAGCCCTGGAAAGGCTCTCCCACAAGGACGGTGGCACTCCCCCGCCGCCTCCCGCTCACTGAGTCGCATCACATCCCGGCCACGGCCGCGGGGCCGCCTCGAAGCATCCCGCGGCCGTGGTGGCGCACCGGTTCACCGGAGTCCACGGGACAGTCGCCGGGCGACGAGCCGGAAGCTCAGGACCATGTCGCGACGAGATATCCGACGCCGTACGGCGCGTCCTCGTACAGCAGCGCGCCACCCAGCGCCGCTCCCTCGGCGGCGCCCGCGAGCACCTGCCACGGGGCCCGGCCCGCGGCCTTCAGTTCGTACGCCAGCTCCGCGTCCAGTGCCTTCAGCGCCGGCACGTCGGCCGTCTCCAGCGCCCGCGCCACCTCTTCGTCGAATCCGGCCGCCCGCTTGTCGAGATATCCGGGCGCCTTGACCGTGCGGCACGCGCTGGCGTCGCCCATCACCAGCAGTGCCAGCCGGTCGGACTGCCCCGCGATCTCCTGTCCGGCATGAATACACCGCTCGGCGGCGAAACGTTCCCCCACGCCGAGACCGGTCACCGGGGCGGCGGACCAGCCGACGGATGCCAGCAGCCAGGCACCGACCGCGAGGGAGACCGGCAGCTCACGCGCGGGGCGTTCCTCCGGGGCGGCCGCGCCCAGCACGACGTCGACGTCCACGCCGAAGCCCCGGAAGGATCCGGCGGCACCCTGCGGATGCGGGCGGATCCCTCCGGGGCTGTCCTGCCCGGCGGGCCCGACGACGACCAGGCGGTCGGGCCGGGCGGCGGCCAGCACTCCCAGGGCATCGGCACACGCGGCACGCGCGGCGTCCATTTCGGGTGCCGCTCCCCCGGCCACGGCGGGCACGAGCAGCGGTGGGCAGGGACAGACGGCAGCGGCGACCAGCATCTCCGCACCCTAACGCGAGCGCGATGCCGGACGGTCCGGCCCCCGGCCGTCCGGGATCAGTCCCTCACAGGACGCTGCAGCCGCCCGTCATCTCCGGAAGCGGGGCGGGCACACCGACCGTGGGAAGCCCCAGCAGCACACCCGCGGGCTTCTCGGCCGCGGCCGCGTTCCGCCGCTCCCAGGCGTCTCCGGCACGGGTACGGCGCACCTGCGTGGTGGCTCCCTCGGCGAGCAGATGGTGCGGAGCCGCGTAGGTGATCGCGACGGTCACCACATCGCCCGGACGCACGTCCTCGCCGGGCTTGGTGAAGTGGACGAGGCGATTGTCCGGCGCGCGTCCCGAGAGCCGGTGCGTCGCGCCGTCCTTGCGGCCCTCGCCCTCGGCGACCATGACCTCCAGCGTCCGGCCCACCTGCTTCTTGTTCTCCTCCCAGGAGATCTCCTCCTGGAGGGCGGACAGCCGCATATAGCGCTCCTGCACGACCTCCTTGGGGATCTGCCCGTCCATCTCGGCGGCGGGGGTCCCCGGGCGCTTGGAGTACTGGAAGGTGAAGGCCTGCGCGAAGCGCGCCTCGCGCACCACCCGCATGGTCTGCTCGAAGTCCTCCTCGGTCTCGCCGGGGAAGCCCACGATGATGTCGGTGGAGATGGCGGCGTGCGGAATGGCGGCGCGCACCTTGTCGATGATGCCGAGGTAACGGTCCTGCCGGTACGAGCGGCGCATCGCCTTGAGGATGGTGTCCGAGCCGGACTGCATCGGCATATGGAGCTGCGGCATCACATTCGGTGTCTCGGCCATCGCCGCGATCACGTCGTCCGTGAAGTCGCGCGGATGCGGTGAGGTGAAACGGACCCGCTCCAGACCCTCCACCGCGCCACAGGCCCGCAGCAGCTTGGAGAACGCCTCCCGGTCACCGATGTCGGAGCCGTACGCGTTGACGTTCTGGCCCAGCAGCGTGATCTCGGAGACGCCCTCCGCGACCAGCGCCTCGACCTCGGCCAGGATGTCGCCGGGCCGGCGGTCCTTCTCCTTGCCGCGCAGCGCGGGGACAATACAGAAGGTGCAGGTGTTGTTGCAGCCGACGGAGATGGAGACCCACGCGGCATAGGCGGACTCGCGGCGGGTCGGCAGCGTGGAGGGGAACGCCTCCAGCGACTCCGCGATCTCGACCTGTGCCTCCTCCTGGACACGCGCGCGCTCCAGCAGGACCGGCAGCTTGCCGATGTTGTGCGTGCCGAAGACGACATCGACCCAGGGCGCACGACGCACGATGGTCTCGCGGTCCTTCTGCGCCAGACAGCCGCCGACGGCGATCTGCATCCCCGGTCGCCTGGTCTTCATCGGCGCCAGCCGGCCGAGATTGCCGTACAGCTTGTTGTCGGCGTTCTCCCGCACCGCGCAGGTGTTGAAGACGACGACGTCGGCGTCGCCGTCGGAGCCCTCGGGCGCACGGACGTATCCGGCTCCCTCCAGCAGGCCCGACAGCCGCTCGGAGTCGTGGACATTCATCTGGCACCCGTAGGTGCGCACCTCGTAAGTCTTCGCGCTCATCTCGCCCACCAGGGTACGGGGTCGTTCGGAGACCTTGTCCGTGGCTTCCCCTGGACAGGGCCTGGCCACCGGTCGGCGAGAGCTGGAAGGATCGCCTCATGTTCCCCGCTCTGTCCCGTATCGGCCGAGGCCGTCTCCAGGTCGCCGCAGCGCTGCTGGTGGTGGCCGGACTCCTGGTGTGGTGGCTGCTGCCGATCGGGGCCCCGGCGCCAAGCGGCTCGATCACGTTCAGCACGGGTGCGGCGAAGGGGGTCTATCAGACATATGGAGCGATGCTCAAGGACGATCTCAACCGCGATCTGCCGGATGTGTCGATAGAACTGCAGAACAGCGAGGGTTCACAGCAGAACATCGCGCGGGTGGCGACCGGCGAGGCCGACTTCACCATCGCCACCGCCGACGCCGTCGGCAAGTACCAGAAGGACGGGAAGCCCGGCGCCGACCGGCTGCGCGGATGCGCGAGGTTGTACGACGACTATGTGCAACTGGTCGTCGCGAGGGACTCGGCCATCCGTTCCGTCGGCGATCTGGCCGACCGGAAGGTAGGGGTGGGGCAGGAGGGATCGGGGGTCCGGCTGATCGCCGACCGGATCATGACGGCCGCGGGACTCGACCCGCGGCACGACATCACCCCCGTCCCGGCCGGCATCGACACCATGCCCGGCCTCCTCGAACAGGGCGGGCTGGAAGCGTTCTTCTGGTCGGGCGGGCTGCCCACCGGCACACTGGAGCGGCTGTCGGAGCGCTTCCACATCCGGCTGGTGCCCCTGGAGGCCGATCTGGTTTCCAAGCTCCATGCCTCGAACGAGACCGCCTCCCGCTACTACCGCTCCGCGGAGATACCCGCCGACGCCTACGGCGAGGCGCAGAACGGCGTGGCCGTGCCGACCGTCGCCGTGGCCAATCTGCTGGTCACCACCGACCGGATGGACCCCCGGCTGACTGAGGGCTTCACCCGTACCGTGATCGACAGCCGGGACCGCATCGGCAATGTGGTGCACCCGGCTCAGTTGGTGGATCTGCGGACCGCGATCTACACGGATCCACTGCCGCTGCACGAGGGCGCGAAGCGCTACTACCGGTCCGTCAAGCCGTAACCACCGGCACGGGCTCAGGCCGTGGGCGAGGACCTCGGCACGCTCAGTGTGACCCGCAGACCGCGCGGTTCACCGTGCGCGTACGCGATGGAGCCGCCGCCGGCCGCGAGCAGCGCCCGCGAGATGGACAGGCCGAGGCCCGATCCCTTGATGTTCTGATGGCGGTTGCTGCGCCAGAACCGGTCACCGATCCGGTCGAGTTCCTCATCCGTCAGCCCGGGACCGCCGTCCGTGATGACGACCGTGGACGTGGTGCCGTTACGGGCGACCGCGACCGTGACCTCTTCGCCCGCCGGAGTGAACTTGAGCGCGTTGTCGATCACGGCGTCCAGGGCGCTGGAGAGCGCGATGGGATCGGCCCAGGCGGTGACCGCCGCACGGTGCTCGGTGAGCCGTACGCCCTTCTCGTCGGCGACGGCCCGCCAGGCGGCGACCCGCTCGGCCGCCACCTCACCGATGTCGGTCAGCATCAGATCGGCGTCGGCGTGCTCGGCCAGTGCCAGATCCAGCAGGTCGTCGAGGACCTCGGCGAGGCGTCTGCCCTCGGTGCGCACCGAGGCGATCTCCTCGTTTCCGGCGGGCAGTTCGAGGGCGAGCAGTTCGATACGGAGCAGCAGTGCCTGGAGGGGATTGCGCAACTGGTGGGAGGCGTCGGCGACAAAGGCGCGCTGCTGTTCCAGCGCCTCTTCGACGTTGTCCGCCATCTCGTTGAACGAGCCGGCCAAGCGGCGCAGTTCCGGCGGGCCGCCGGCCGCCGCGACCCGGGAGTTCATCCGGCCGGTGGCGATGTCATGGGTGACCGCGTCCAGCACCCGTACCGGGCGGAGCACCCAGCCGGTCAGGCGGAAGGCGGCTCCGACCGCGAGCAGCATCGCCGCCGCCTCGCCCGCGGCGATGAACAGCCACCCCTCCAGGATGCGCGAACGCATCTGGCCGGTGGGCGAGTCGGTCACCACGACCGCGACGACGTCTCCGTCCTTCACCACCGGAGAATCGACGATGAGCCGGCCGGTCTGCCAGGGCCAGACCTGTTCGGGATCGTCGCTGCGGCGGCCCAGCAGGGCCTCCTGGAAGGACTGCCGTCCCTCGCCGTCCTCGGGCACACTCCAGGTCTCCGGGGCGCGGGCCATGGCGTCGCCGTCACGGTAGAAGACGCCCGCCCTGATCCCGTACACCTCGTAGTACCTGGTGAGCTCCTGCTCCAGCATCGCGCGCCGCTCGTCGGCGCCGGAGCGGTCCTCGGCGACGAACTGCGCGAGCGCGGCGACCCGCGCGGTGTCGTCGATCCGGTCGACGACGACGCGCTGCTGCTGCGCGGCGGCGAGACTCACCGCCAGCGGGAAGCCGAGGGCGAGGAGCACACCCGCCATGAGGACGATGAGCAGGGGCAGAAGTCTGGTGCGCACGGGGCGTTACGGCCCTTGATGCGCGGCCGGCACGACCAGGCGGTAGCCCACGCCCCGTACGGTCTCGATCAGCGCCGGCATCCCGAGCTTGCCGCGCAGGGACGCCACATGCACTTCGAGCGTGCGGCCCGTGCCCTCCCAGCTTGTGCGCCACACCTCGCTGATGATCTGTTCGCGGCCGAAGACGACTCCGGGACGCTGGGCGAGCAGGGCCAGCAGGTCGAACTCCTTACGGGTGAGCTGGACGGCCGTACCGTCCACGCTGACCCGGCGGGTGGGCAGTTCAAGGGTGAGGCGGCCGAACCGCTGGACCGTCTCGACGGCCTGTCCGGGTTCTTCGCCGCTCGTGGTGCGCCGGCTGACGGCGTGGATACGGGCCAGCAGTTCGCCGGTGTCGTACGGCTTGACGACATAGTCGTCGGCACCGAGGTTGAGACCGTGGATCCTGGAGCGGACATCGGCCCGTGCCGTCACCATGATCACCGGAGTCGAGGTGATCTTCCGGATCTTGCCGCAGACCTGATAGCCGTCCTGGTCGGGCAGACCGAGATCGAGCAGGATGACCGCGAAGGGCGCCTTCCCGGCGCTGACGGCGGGCAGCAGGGCCCGCAGCGCATCCTCGCCGCTGCGGGCGTGCACGACCTCCACACCGTGCTTCGCCAGCACGGCCGACAACGCGGCCGCGACATGGTCGTCATCCTCCACGAGCAGCAGTCTCATGGGCCCCCTCAGCGGTCGCGGTCGCACAACGTACCTGGGCATCCACGCGGATGGCGTGGCGCCAGTCAAGAGCCTTCCCGTTACGCCAAGGTTTCCGTTACCCACCCGGTACTCCCTCCACCGCCCCCTTCACGCGGAGTGTCCGGTTGCAGCCGGATCGTTATGCTCAATTTCAGCTCAGATGTAATGACTCTGGTCGCAGCGCGTGACTAAGGTCCTCCCAACCGAGGAGGACGGAGCAACAAGGCGATGAGCGAAGTGTCAGCGACCAAGGGCACCGAGGACGCCGGGCCGGCGACGGGCGATCTGGTCGTACTGAGCAACGTCAACAAGCACTTCGGCGCGCTGCATGTGCTCCAGGACATCGACCTGACGATCGCCGGTGGCGAGGTCGTGGTCGTGATCGGGCCCTCCGGGTCCGGCAAGTCCACACTGTGCCGCACCATCAACCGTCTGGAGACGATCGATTCGGGCGTGATCTCGATCGACGGCAAGCCGCTGCCGCAGGAGGGCAAGGAACTCGCCCGGCTGCGCGCCGATGTCGGCATGGTCTTCCAGTCGTTCAACCTCTTCGCGCACAAGACCGTGCTGGAGAACGTCACGCTGGGCCAGATAAAGGTCCGCAAGACGGACAAGAAGGCCGCCGAGGAGAAGGCACGCACTCTTCTGGACCGCGTGGGCGTCGGCTCCCAGGCCGACAAGTATCCGGCCCAGCTCTCCGGCGGCCAGCAGCAACGCGTCGCCATCGCACGGGCGTTGGCGATGGGCCCCAAGGTCATGCTCTTCGACGAGCCGACGTCCGCGCTCGACCCCGAGATGATCAATGAGGTCCTCGAGGTCATGCAGCAGCTGGCGCGCGACGGCATGACGATGGTCGTCGTCACCCATGAGATGGGTTTCGCCCGCTCCGCCGCGAACCGGGTCGTCTTCATGGCGGACGGCCGGATCGTCGAAGAGGCCACGCCCGACGAGTTCTTCAGCAATCCGCGCAGCGACCGTGCCAAGGACTTCCTGTCGAAGATCCTGCATCACTGATCACGGCTCTTCTTACGGCTCTTCTGATCTTCTGAGTTCGGCAGAACCTGTCGGCAGAACCTGTTCGTCCACGTCTCACGAGGGAAGTTCACGCATGAAGCTTCACAAGGCAACCGCGGCGGCCGCTGCGGCTCTCGTCCTCTCCCTGACCGCCACCGCCTGCGGCGGCGACAGCGACGAGGGCGGTGACGGCGGTGACAAGATCACCATCGGTATCAAGTTCGACCAGCCGGGTCTGGGACTCAAGACGCCGGACGGTTCCTTCGCGGGCTTCGACGTCGACGTCGCCACCTATGTGGCCAAGGAACTGGGCTACGACGCCAAGGACATCGTCTGGAAGGAGTCTCCCAGCGCCGAGCGCGAGAACCTGATCTCCAACGGTGATGTCAAGTTCGTCGTCGCCAGCTACTCGATCACCGACGAGCGCAAGCAGAAGGTCGACTTCGCCGGCCCGTACTTCCTCGCCCACCAGGACCTTCTGGTCCGCGCCGACGACAACTCCATCACCAAGGCCGAGGACCTGAACTCCAAGAAGCTCTGTTCGGTCACGGGTTCCACCTCGGCGCAGAACGTCAAGGAGAAGCTCGCGCCCAAGGCCGACCTCCAGGCCGTCGGCGGCTACTCGGAGTGCCTCACGGGTCTGGAGAACAAGGCCGTTGACGCGCTGACCACGGACAACTCCATTCTCGCCGGTTACGCGGCGCAGAAGGAGCACCAGGGCAAGTTCAAGCTCGCGGGCCTCAAGCTCAGCGACGAGAACTACGGCATCGGCCTCAAGAAGGGCGACACCGAGCTCCAGAGCAAGATCAACGCTGCCCTGACGAAGATGGAGTCGGACGGCTCCTGGCAGAAGGCCGTGACGGCGAACTTCGGCCCGGCCAACTACAAGAACGAGCCTGCCCCGAAGATCACCGAAGGCAGCTGAGACAGCAGTGACGCGCCGCCGGCCCGGCCGGCGGCGCGGACCGACCAGCCAACCAGGGGAGAGCGCGGGGCATCGTGTTCGATTTTCTTGATTCCGGGCAGTACGACCTGCTCGGCGCCTTCTGGGTGACGGTGCAGCTCACCCTCTACTCGGCCATTGGTTCCCTGATCTGGGGAACGCTGCTGGCCGGGATGCGTGTCAGTCCCGTGCCACTGATGCGGGCCTTCAGTACCGCCTACATCAATCTGGTCCGTAACACGCCACTGACCGTGATTATCGTCGGCTGTTCGCTCGGACTCGGCCAGACGCTTCAGATCAAGCTCGGCGGCGACAACTTCGAGTCCATCGGCTTCCGGCTGGCAGTCCTCGGCCTGATCGCCTATACCGGCACCTTCGTCTGTGAGTCCCTGCGCTCCGGCATCAACACGGTGCCCGTCGGCCAGGCGGAGGCCGCGCGCGCCATGGGCCTGAGCTTCGTCCAGGTACTGACGCTCGTCGTGCTTCCCCAGGCGTTCCGTTCCGTCGTGGCCCCGCTGGCCAACGTACTGATCGCGCTGACCAAGAACACCACGGTGGCCTCGGCGATCGGTGTCGCGGAGGCCTCGGCGCTGATGAAGACAATGATCGAGAACGAAAGCGACGCGCTCTTCGCCGTCTTCGCGGTGTTCGCCTTCGGATTCATCGTTCTCACCCTTCCGACCGGTCTGATCCTGGGCTGGGTCAGCAAGCGAGTGGCGGTGAAGCGATGAGTGCCACGTCCGTTCTCTACGACGCGCCCGGCGTACGCGCCAAGCGGCGCAACATCCTCTACACGATCGTGTTCCTGGTTCTCTTTGTGCTCGCCGCCTGGTGGGTGCTGGCCGCGATGGCCGACAAGAACCAGCTCGCCTCCGAGAAGTGGAGCCCGTTCGTCACGGACTCCGAGGTGTGGACCACCTATCTTCTGCCGGGACTCGGCGAGACCCTGAAGGCCGCGGGCCTGGCCATCGTGATAGCCCTGCCGCTGGGCGCGCTGCTCGGCATCGGCCGGCTCTCCGACCACGCGTGGGTCCGGGTACCGGTCGGCGTGGTGGTCGAGTTCTTCCGCTCCATCCCCGTCCTGCTGATGATGGTGTTCGCCAGCCAGGCGTACGCGCAGTTCACCGATGTCCCCTCCGACCTGCGGCCGTTGTACGCCGTCGTGACGGGCCTGGTGCTCTACAACGCCTCGGTCATCGCCGAGATCGTCAGGGCCGGCATCCTCTCGCTGCCGTCCGGCCAGACCGATGCCGCGAAGGCGATCGGAATGCGCAAGGGCCAGACCATGTCGTACGTCCTGCTGCCGCAGGCGGTGACCGCGATGCTGCCGGCCCTGGTCAGCCAGCTCGTAGTGATCGTCAAGGACACCGCGCTCGGTGGCGCGATCCTCGGTCTGTCCGAACTGCTCGCGCAGAACCGCTCGATCACCGCCAACTACGGCGCGAACACCATCGCCGCGCTGACCGTCATCGCGCTGATCTACATCGCCCTGAACTTCCTGCTCACCACCTTCGCGGGATGGCTGGAGCGACGGCTCCGACAGGCGAAGAAGAGCACGGGAGCTGTTCTGGGCGCCGACGACGTCCAGCAGGTGAACACTCCGGGACGCACCCCGGACGGCAGCGGCTCCTGAGGCCGGCGGCCCGAGGGGGTGTACGCGCCGCTCAGGCCGTCGCTTGACGCGGGCACCCCCAGTCGGTTGCATACGTTCTGTGATCACGTACCGGGCTCCTGCCGCCACTGACCGCTCTACCGCACGGGCCGGAGGGATCGCTCCGTGGACCCGGTGATCGTCGTCGGCGCGGGCCCCGTCGGGCTCGCGCTCGCCCTGGCCCTCGCGGCGCAGGACGTTCCCTCCGTAGTCCTGGACGAAGGGCCCGGTACGGACGATCCCCGGCCGGCCCGTACCGCCATACTGCGGGCCGACACGGCCGCGCTGGTGGCCCGGCTGGGCTGTACGACCCTCCGTGACGAGGGGATGGTGTGGGTCGGCTGGCGCTCGATGCGGCGCAAGCAGCTCATGCGGCGGCTGCCGCTCGGCGAGGACGGCGCACCCGCGCCGCTGCACATTCCGCAGCACGCCCTGTCGCGCGGGCTGCGGGAGGCCATCGCCGGGCAGGACCTGGTGCGGGTGGTCACCGGCAGCCGGCTCGACTCGCTGGAGCAGGACGCCGGCGGCGTCACCGCGCACACCCGGGGAGCCTCGGCGACCTGGTGGCGCGGCAGCCATCTGGTGGGCTGCGACGGCGCCAGGTCCACCGTCCGCAAGCTGCTCGGGGTCCGCTTTCCGGGGCGTACGGCGGTGGAACGGCACGCGGTCGCCGCGCTCCGCGTCGAACTTCCCTGGCCCGGTGAAGCGTTGCTGCACCGGCTGCCGCCGTGGCACGGAGGCGGCGAGGAGGTCTCCGCCAGGCCACTCGCCGACGGCGTGTGGCGGCTCGACTGGCTGCTGCCCGCACGGGGCGATTTGGTCACGCCCGACGCCCTGATCACGCGTTTACGGGACACACTGGCCGGCTGGTGCGGTGAGACACCCCCGTACGAACTGCTCGACACCGGCGTCTACACGCTGCACCACCGGCTTGCCAGGCGCTGGCGCGTGGGGCGGGCCTACCTCGCGGGGGACGCCGCCCATCTGCTGGGCGCGGTGGGCACCCAGGGGCTCGACGAGGGGCTGCGGGACGTCGGCAATCTCGCGTGGAAGGTGGCCGAGGACTGGCACCGCGGCGCGTCGGACACGCTGCTGGACAGCTACCAGGCGGAGCGGCGCACGGCAGTCGCCGCGCGGTTGCGCGCGGCCGACCAGTCGCTGCCGATACTGCGGGGTGGCGGCGGGCTGCGGACCTATCTGGGCGGCGGCGCGCGGGGACACGACACGATGCTCGCCGACGGCCATCTGGGGCACGGGCCATTGGGAGCACCGCCCTCCTATCCGCACTCCCCCCTCGCGCCTCCGTACGCCGAGGCGCAGACGGCCGTCGGCACGCCGCCCGGCGCTCCGGTCGCCGATGTGCGGGTGACCGCGCCCGACGGGACGACCGTGCGGCTGCGGGACCGGCTCGGGCAGGGCCAGCTCCTGGTGGTGCTGGTCGCGCCGGGAACGGGTGTGTGGGACCGGCGGCACTGGATGACCGCGGGGGTGATGCCGAGGCTGGCCGCCGCGGTGGACGCCCTGCCGGTACGGGCCGAGCTGCTGGTCACGGAGGCATATCCGGGCGCTTCCGCGCACAGTGTGCTGCTGGTGAGGCCGGACGGGCATCTCGTGGCGGCCTTCGGCGGGGTGCGCCCCGCCGACCTCTACGCGGCTGCGGACGCGGCGCGCGGGGGCACCCCGTCGGAGGGGTCCCCGCCGACGACACCTGACCGCACTGCGAACATCAATTGACCGTCGCGGGCGCGCATGGTGTACTCCGGAACGTGACTGACACCGATGTGCGCCTGTGGCGGAGGGTCCATATGGACCTGCTCCGCTATGCGGGCTGCGTGTGTCGCCCGTCCTGCTGATTCGCCTTTCCTCCACGCGTTCGCCGTGCCCGGTCACGGCGGCGCACCCTCGCGAACTTCTCAGGACGGTCACCATGTCTGCCTCGGTACGCACCCCCGCACACAGCACTTCCGCACCTTCCCCCGCTTCCGATTCCCCGTCTTCGGCCGCCGGTCCCACCCCGGCCGAACTGCTCGACTTCGTCCGCAGGACCGCCACCGAGGCCGATCTGATCGCCTCGCTGCCCCTCGATCCCGAGGGCCGTACCTGGATCCGGCTCGACGGCCCCGCCGGCAGCGAGGCATGGCTGATCGGCTGGCCACCGGGCACGGGCACCGGCTGGCACGACCACGGCGGCTCGCACGGCGCGTTCGCCACGGCGGCGGGCACGCTCAAGGAGGATTCCCTGGCGGCCCGGCTGCCCACCGAAGGCTGGAAGACCCTGGAGCTGGCCGAAGGCGTGGACCGCGAACGGCACCTGCCGGCGGGCGAGGGCCGGGCGTTCGGAAAGCACCATGTACACGAGGTGCGCAACGAGTCCGGTACCGAGCACGCCGTGTCCGTGCACGCGTACTATCCGCCGCTGCCGCTGATGCGGCGCTACAGCCGCACCGGGCCGGTGCTCCGCCTCGAACAGGTCGAGCGTCCCGAGGAGTGGCAGTGAGCGAGCAGTCGGGAACCGAGCGGATAGGGATCGACGACCTGCTGGAGCGGGTCCGCGAGAGCCTGGACCGGATATCCCCGCCGGAGGCCTTCGAGGCCGCCGCGGACGGCGCGCTGCTGGTGGACATCCGGTACGCGGCACTGCGCGAGCGCGACGGACTGATCCCGGGCGCCCTGGTCGTGGAGCGCAACGAGCTGGAGTGGCGGCTCGATCCGTGGGGCAGTCATCGCGCGCCGGAGGCCACCGGGCACGACCTGCGGGTGATCGTGATCTGCAACGAGGGATACGCGTCGAGCCTGGCCGCGGTGTCGCTGCGGCAGCTCGGACTGCACCGCGCGACCGACCTCACCGGAGGCTTCCAGGCGTGGAAGGCCGCAGGGCTTCCGGTCACCCGGTGAGCCGGGCACCCGGTCGCTTCCGGACCCGCGAAGATCCGCCCTGACCGCTCCGGGGGCCGGCCCTAGTAGAGGCTCTCGTCAAGCCCCTCGGTGTCCTCCCCCTCCTCTTCCAGAGCCTGCTTGACCACCCGGAGCGCCATGCCCTCCGCATAACCCTTGCGGGCCAGCATGCCCGCGAGCCGGCGCAGCCGTCTGTCACGCTCCAGGCCACGAGTGGCCCGGAGTTTGCGGACGACCAGCTCGCGGGCGGTCGCCTCCTCCTGATCCGAGTCGAGCTGCCCGACCGCCTCGTCGATCAGGACGGAATCCACCCCCTTCGTACGCAGCTCACGGGCGAGGGCCCGTCTGGCGAGCCCCCGGCCGTGGTGCCGGGATTCCACCCAGGCGCCCGCGAACGCCGCGTCGTCGATCAGGCCCACGTCCTCGAAGCGGGAGAGCACCTCCGCCGCGACATCCTCGGGGATGTCCCGCTTCTCCAGCGCGTCCGCCAGCTGTTTACGGGTCCGTGGAGTCCCGGTGAGCAGGCGCAGGCAGATCGCCCGCGCCCGCTCCGCCGGATCCTGGGGCGGCAGCTCCTGCTCGGCCCTCGACGAGTCGGAGCTGCCGCCCTGCCATTCCGTTCGCCGTCTCTTGCCGTAAGACACGGTACGAACTAGCTCTTGGCCGTTGCCGCCTTGGCCGTCTTGGCCTTGGTGGCAGGAGCGGGCACCGACTTCACCGGGTCTTCGGCCGTGCCCGGAGCAGCGGCCGCGTCCGCTCCGGCCGCCGGGGCCTCCGGCCTGACACCGACGCCCAGCTTCTCCAGGATCTTCTTCTCGATCTCATTGGCGAGATCGGGGTTGTCCTTGAGGAAGTTACGGGCGTTCTCCTTGCCCTGGCCGAGCTGGTCGCCCTCGTACGTGTACCAGGCGCCCGCCTTCCGTACGAAGCCGTGCTCCACACCCATGTCGATCAGGCCGCCCTCGCGGCTGATGCCCTGGCCGTAGAGGATGTCGAACTCGGCCTGCTTGAAGGGCGGCGCGACCTTGTTCTTGACGACCTTGACGCGAGTGCGGTTGCCGACCGCGTCGGTACCGTCCTTCAGGGTCTCGATACGGCGGATGTCGAGGCGCACCGAGGCGTAGAACTTGAGCGCGCGGCCACCGGTCGTGGTCTCCGGCGAACCGAACATCACACCGATCTTCTCGCGGAGCTGGTTGATGAAGATCGCGGTGGTCTTGGACTGGTTGAGCGCGCTGGTGATCTTCCGGAGCGCCTGGCTCATCAGCCGCGCCTGCAGACCGACGTGCGAATCACCCATCTCGCCCTCGATCTCCGCACGCGGCACCAGGGCGGCGACGGAGTCGATGACGATCAGGTCGAGCGCGCCCGAGCGGACCAGCATGTCCACGATTTCGAGCGCCTGCTCGCCGTTGTCCGGCTGGGACAGGATCAGGTTGTCGATGTCGACACCGAGCTTCTTCGCGTACTCGGGGTCGAGAGCGTGCTCGGCGTCCACGAACGCCACCGCACCGCCGGCCCTCTGCGCGTTGGCCACGGCGTGCAGCGTCAGAGTCGTCTTGCCGGAGGACTCCGGTCCGTACACCTCCACCACCCTGCCGCGCGGCAGGCCGCCGACGCCGAGCGCGACGTCGAGCGCGGTCGATCCGGTGGGGATGACCTCGATGGGCTCGTTGGGCCGCTCACCGAGACGCATCACCGCGCCCTTGCCGAATTGCCGTTCAATTTGTGCGAGAGCGGCGTCGAGCGCCTTCTCGCGGTCGGTTCCTGCCATGGGTTCCACCCGATTTGCTTGAGTCGATCGCTTCACGTCGAAGACGCTATCCCCTGCCACTGACAACGCGCTCCGACGCCTCCCGGCCTGTGGACAACTCAACTGGGCCACTCGGCGGGCCGGCCCCGGGAAACGCCGACCGCCACCCCATAAGAATGGATGTTCGATTTTAGTGTCAAGCGCTTCCCCGCGCACACGCGGCCGACCGCCCGGCCCGCGGCCTCGGCCGCTGTCGCGCCTCCCGGCGGCCGACCGGGGTGCCGTTACCGGCCGTCGGCCGCGTCGGCCCCGGGCTTCCCGGATCCGTCCGGGGCAGCCGGCCTGCCCACACCCGCCCGCACGGAACGCCGTATCTGCCGCAGCAGCGGACTCCCGGCGCGCGGTGCGGGACCGTGCATACGCGGGTCGTCCGTCACGGCGTACCGCTTCACATACACGCCGAGGAACGCCTGCAGCGTGGCGACCGCCGGAATCGCGATGAGCGCGCCGACCGCGCCCAGCAGCGCCGTACCCGCTATGACCGAGCCGAAGGCCACCGCGGGGTGGATGTCGACGGTCTTGGCGGTGAGCTTGGGCTGGAGCACGTAATTCTCGAACTGCTGGTAGATCACCACGAATCCGAGCACCCAGAGCGCGTACCAGGGAGCCACGGTGAAGGCGATCAGCATCGGCAGCGCCCCCGCCAGGTAGGTGCCGATGGTCGGGATGAACTGGGAGACCAGCCCCACCCACACGGCGAGCGCGGGAGCGTAGGGCACGCCCAGGATCTCCAGCAGGATGTAGTGCGCGACACCGGAGATCAGCGCCATCAGTCCGCGCGAGTAGAGATAGCCGCCGGTCTTGTCGACCGCGATCTCCCACGCCCGCAGCACCTCGGCCTGCTTGGCCGGGGGGAGGACGGAGCAGAGCGCGCGCCGCAGCCGGGGGCCGTCGGCCGCGAAGTAGAACGAGAACAGGAAGATCGTCAGCAGCCGGAACAGCCCGCCGAGCACCGTGGCGGAGATGTCGAGGACTCCGGTCGCGCTGTTCTGCACATACCTCTGGAGCCAGTCGGAGTGCAGCAGGCTGTCCTGGACGGCGACGCGGGACAGCTCCGTACGGAACGTCTCATTGATCCAGTTGATCAGTGAGTCGAGGTACTGGGGAAAGGACTCGACGATGTCGATGATCTGGCTCGCCAGTATCGAGCCGAGCATCACGACAAAACCGACGCTCGCGATCAGCACCGCGAAGAAGACCAGGAATGTGGCGAGTCCACGCCGCATACCGCGAGCCGCCATCGCGCTGACGGCGGGCTCGACCGCCAGCGCCAGGAAGAAGGCGATCAGCACGTTGATCAGCAGCCCGATGAGCTGGTGGAACGCCCAGTCGCCGAGCTGGAAGCAGGCGACGAGCGCCAGCGCGAGAATCATGGCGCGCGGAAGCCAGCGGGGCATGCGTTCCCTGCCACCGTCTCCGGCGCCGGGGGACGTGTGCCTGCTCGGAGCCGGGGCCGAAGCCGTGTCCGTCGGGTTGACCGGCGGTTGTACGTCCGGTGCGGTCTTGTCAGTCGCTGCCACTGAGCCAGTCTCGCCTATGCGGACGGCGGCCGGTCGCCACACACACGCTCCGGCCGGCCCTCGACACGCATGTCACCGCTTCTCGGCCGGGACACCCATCGCGGCGCAGACCGCGCGCCAGACGTCCTTCGCCTCCCAGCCCGCATCGAGTGCCTCGTGCACCGTACGGCCGCCCAGTTCGGCCATCACATGGTCACGGGCGAAGGAATCGGCGTAGGCCGCGCCGAAGTGCTCCGCCATCCGCTCCCAGAAAATCGTCAACCGCATGCCACCAGTATCCCGCCCGGCGGAGTGCGTCCGGGCCCGCGCGCGGCCGGTGCGCGCGGTGCCGGAGTGGACCAGCGCGACCGCGCCGGCGGGCGTACCGATCATCGCCGTCGACGGGGTGAAAGACCTCGCCCCGTCCACCGGTGCCATGCGCGGTCCCGGCGCGCCACGCCCTCGTTCCGCGCGGCCTCTCCTAAGCGTTTTCCCAGGTCCGGGTGTTTGTCAGTGGGCGGGTGCACGATGGGGGACATGGCACGGACTGCGCTCGACTCCTTCTCCCCCGCGACCCGCGGCTGGTTCACGGGGGCTTTCTCCGCACCCACCCCGGCGCAGGAGGGGGCCTGGCGTGCCATCGAGGAGGGCTCGGACGTCCTGGTCGTGGCTCCGACCGGGTCCGGCAAGACGCTGGCCGCCTTTCTCGCCGCTCTGGACCAGCTCGCGTCGGCGCCGCCGCCCGCCGAGGCGAAGAAGCGCTGCCGGGTGCTCTACGTGTCGCCGCTCAAGGCGCTCGCGGTCGACGTGGAGCGCAATCTGCGCAGCCCGCTCACGGGCATCCGGCAGGAGTCCGTGCGGCGCGGACTGCCGGAGCCCGAGGTACGGGTCGGTATCCGCTCGGGCGACACCCCGGCCGCCGACCGCCGGTCGATGGCCGTCAAGCCGCCGGACATCCTGATCACCACCCCAGAGTCGTTGTTCCTGATGCTCACGTCATCGGCGCGGGACGCGCTCTCCGGTGTCGAGACGGTGATCCTGGACGAGGTGCATGCCGTCGCCGGGACAAAGCGGGGCGCCCATCTCGCCCTGTCCCTGGAGCGGCTCGACGAGCTGCTGCCCCGCCCCGCCCGCCGGATCGGGCTGTCGGCGACGGTGCGCCCCGTGGAGGAAGTCGCCCGCTATCTGTCGCCCGGGCGCAGGGTGGAGATCGTCCAGCCGCCCTCCGGCAAGGAGTTCGACCTCTCCGTTGTGGTCCCGGTGGAGGATCTGGGCGAGTTGGGCGGTTCTCCCGCGTCGGAGTCGGGCGGTGGGGAGAAGCCGTCGATCTGGCCGCACGTGGAGGAGCGGATCGCCGATCTCGTCCAGGCGCACCGCTCCACGATCGTTTTCGCCAACTCCCGCCGGCTGGCCGAGCGGCTGTGCAACCGGCTGAATGAGATCGCGTACGAACGGGCCACCGGGGAGACCATGCCCGAGGCGCACTCCCCGGCCGAGATCATGGCCGAGTCGGGCGCGGCCAAAGGCGCGCCTCCCCTGCTCGCCCGGGCGCACCACGGCTCGGTCTCCAAGGAGCAGCGTGCCCAGGTGGAGGAAGACCTCAAGGCGGGCCGCCTGCCGGCCGTCGTGGCCACCTCCAGCCTGGAGCTGGGCATCGACATGGGCGCGGTGGATCTGGTCATCCAGGTCGAGTCACCGCCCTCGGTCGCCTCGGGGCTCCAGCGGGTCGGCCGCGCTGGCCACCAAGTGGGCGCGGTCTCCACCGGCGTCGTCTTCCCCAAGTACCGCGGTGATCTCGTGCAGGCGGCGGTGGTCACCGAGCGGATGCGCGGCGGGGCGATCGAGGCACTGCGCGTCCCCGCCAATCCGCTGGACGTGCTGGCCCAGCAGCTCGTCGCGATGGTCGCCCTGGACGTCAGGCAGGCCGACGACCTGCTCGCCCTGGTGCGCCGCGCCGCGCCCTTCGCCGCACTGCCCGAGTCGGCCTTCACCGCCGTGCTCGACATGCTCGCCGGCCGCTATCCCTCCGACGCCTTCGCCGAGCTGCGCCCACGGGTGGTGTGGGACCGCGTCACCGGTACGGTCACGGGCCGGCCGGGCGCCCAGCGCCTCGCCGTCACCTCCGGGGGCACCATCCCCGACCGGGGCCTCTTCGGTGTCTTCCTCGCCGGGGCCGACCCCAAGAAGGGCGGCGGCCGGGTCGGCGAGCTGGACGAGGAGATGGTGTACGAGTCGCGGGTGGGCGATGTCTTCACGCTGGGCACCTCGTCCTGGCGGATCGAGGACATCACCCGGGACCGCGTCCTGGTCACACCCGCACCCGGCACCCCGGGCCGGCTGCCCTTCTGGAAGGGCGACCAGTTGGGCCGCCCGCTGGAACTGGGCCGTGCGGTCGGCGCGTTCCTGCGCGAGGTCGGCTCCCTCACCGAGGAGGACGCCCGGCTCCGGCTGCTGACGGCGGGTCTGGACGCCTGGGCGGCCGACAACGTCATCTCGTACCTGGACGAGCAGCGCCGGGCCTGCGGCCACATCCCCGACGACAGGACGATCCTCGTCGAGCGGTTCCGCGACGAGCTGGGCGACTGGCGGGTGGTGATCCACTCTCCGTTCGGAGCCCAGGTGCACGCCCCCTGGGCGCTGGCCCTCGGCGCCCGGCTCTCTGAGCGCTACGGCATGGACGCACAGGTGATGCACGCGGACGACGGCATTGTGCTGCGGCTTCCGGATGCCGATCTGATGGGCCTCGACCTCCTGGACGACGAGCCGGACCGCCTCGGCACGGCCTTCGACAGCGAGCAGGCACCCGTCGGGGCCGCCGATGTCGCCTTCGACCGGGGGGACATCAGCGGCATCGTCACCGAGCAGGTGGGTGGTTCCGCGCTGTTCGCGTCCCGTTTCCGGGAGTGCGCCGCACGGGCTCTGCTGCTTCCGCGGCGCAGTCCGGGCAAGCGCACCCCGCTGTGGCAGCAGCGTCAGCGCGCCGCCCAACTGCTCCAGGTGGCGAGCGAGTTCGGCTCGTTCCCGATCGTGCTGGAAGCGGTGCGGGAGTGTCTCCAGGATGTCTTCGACGTCCCCGGTCTCACCGAACTCATGGGCGACATCGAGTCCCGGCGGGTCAGGCTCGTCGAGGTCACCACCCCCGAGCCCTCCCCCTTCGCCCGGTCCCTGCTCTTCGGTTATGTCGCCCAGTTCCTGTACGAGGGCGACTCTCCCCTCGCCGAGCGGCGGGCCGCCGCGCTGTCCCTGGACTCGCGGCTGCTGGCCGAACTGCTGGGCCAGGCCGAGCTGCGGGAGTTGCTCGACCCGGAGGTCCTCACCGAGCTGGAGCAGGAGCTTCAGTGGCGCACGGAGGACCGGCGGGTCAAGGACGTCGAAGGCGTCGCCGATCTGCTGCGGGTCCTCGGTCCGCTCACCGACGGCGAGTTGGCGGAGCGTGGCGCGCGGACGCCCTGGGCCGGGGAGCTCGCCGCGGCCCGCCGCGCCATCAAGGTACGGATCGGCGGCGCCGATCACTGGGCCGCGATCGAGGACGCCGGCCGGCTGCGGGACGCCCTGGGCACGGCGCTGCCGGTGGGCGTCCCCGAGGCGTTCACCGAGCCCGTCAAGGATCCGCTCGGTGATCTCCTCGCCCGCTACGCCCGCACCCACGGCCCCTTCACCTCGACGGCCGCCGCCGAGCGCTTCGGCCTGGGCTCCGCGGTCACGGACGGCGCGCTGCAGCGCCTCGCCTCGGGCGGCCGCGTCGTCCAGGGCGAGTTCCATCCGTCCGGCATCGGCCAGGAATGGTGCGATGCCACCGTGCTCCGCCGGCTGCGTCGCCGCTCTCTGGCCGCGCTGCGCGAGGAGCTGGAGCCGGTGGCTCCGGCAGCCCTCGCCCTGTTCCTCCCCCAGTGGCAGCATCTCGGCGGCAACAGCCTGCGCGGCGTCGACGGACTCGCGCGCGCCGTCGAGCAGTTGCAGGGCGCTCCCGTCCCCGCGTCGGCGCTGGAGAAGCTGATCCTTCCGTCCCGGATCTCCGGCTACACGCCCGCGCTGCTGGACGAACTGACCACCACCGGCGAGGTCCTGTGGGCCGGAGCGGGCGCGCTGCCCGGCAAGGACGGCTGGGTCGCCCTGTATCTCGCCGACGCGGCCCCGCTGTTGCTGCCGCCGCCGCATCCCCTGGAGCTGACCGCCCTGCACGAATCGGTTCTCACCACGCTCTCGGGCGGCTATGGGCTGTTCTTCCGGCAGATCGTCGACCAGATCCGTGCCACCACCCACCCCGAGGTGACGGAGCCGCAACTGGCCGACGCCGTCTGGGATCTGGCCTGGTCGGGCCGGCTCACCAATGACACGCTGGCCCCGCTGCGTTCGCTGCTCGGCTCCGGACGCACCGCCGGTTCCACGGCCCACCGGGCCCGGCGCCCGGTGCCCCGCGGCCGTTACGGCACGCTCACGGCCGCGGCCCGGCCGGCGCCTCGTACCGCTCCGGCGACGGTCAGCGGCCGCTGGTCACTGCTCCCCGGGCAGGAACCGGACCCCACCCATCGCGCGCACGCGCTGGCGCGCACTCTTCTGGACCGCCATGGCGTGGTGACCCGGGGCGCGGTCGCGGCCGAGGGGGTGCAGGGCGGTTTCTCCGCGGTCTACCGCGTGCTGTCGGCCTTCGAGGACAGCGGCCAGGCCCGCCGCGGATATGTCGTCGAGGGGCTGGGCGCGGCCCAGTTCGCGATGGACGGCGCGGTCGACCGGCTGCGTACCGCCGCGACGGCCCGCGACCGCGCCGAGTCCCGCCCCCGGCCACACGCCCTGGTACTGGCCGCCGCCGACCCCGCCAACGCCTATGGCGCCGCGCTTCCCTGGCCGGACCCGCCGGCCGGTGCCGGTCACAAGCCCGGCCGCAAGGCCGGCTCGCTGGTCGTTGTCGTCGACGGCGAGCTGACGCTCTACCTGGAGCGCGGCGGCAAAACACTGCTGGCCTGGCCGACGGATCCGGAGGACCCCTCGTTGCCGGCCGCGGCCGAGGCGCTGGCGGAAGCGGCCCGCGCGGGCGCCCTCGGCACGGTCACGGTGGAGCGGGCCAACGGCGCGGCGGCCCTGACCTCTCCGCTGGGCCGCACCCTGGAGTCGGCGGGTTTCCACGCCACCCCCAGAGGGCTGCGGCTGCGAGCCTGACCTCCCGGGAGTCACCGCCGGTCGCCGGAGGGCGGCAGCCCGTACGCACACATGCGTCGCCCGCGTCCCGACCGCGCCGTGCCCTTGCCCGTCCCGTCACGCATCATGGGAGTCATGCCCGAGGGAGATACGGTCTGGCAGGCTGCCCGGCGTCTGCACACGGCGCTCGCGGGCCGGCTGCTCACCCGGTCCGACCTGCGGGTGCCCCGGTTCGCGACGGCCGACCTCACCGGGCGTACCGTCCTCGACGTCACCCCGCGCGGCAAGCATCTGCTCACCCGTATCGAGGGCGGTCTCACCCTTCACTCACATCTGCGGATGGAGGGCGCCTGGAAGGTGTACGCGCCGGGTGAGCGCTGGCGCGGAGGCCCCGAGCATCAGATTCGCGCCATCCTCGGGAACGCCGAACACACCGCTGTCGGCTACCGCCTGCCCGTCCTGGAGCTTCTGCGCACAAGCGACGAGGAGCGGGTCGTCGGCCATCTCGGGCCCGATCTGCTGGGCCCCGACTGGGACCCTGCCACCGCCCTGCGCAATCTGCTGGCGGATCCCGCCCGGTCCATCGGCGAGGCGCTGCTGGACCAGCGCAATCTCGCCGGAGTGGGGAATGTCTTCAAGTCCGAGACATGCTTTCTCGTACGTGCGACGCCATGGCTCCCCATCGGAGAACTTCCGTCGCCCGAGCGCCTCGTGGTCGCGGCGAAAAAGCTTCTCGACGCCAATAGGGAGCGCCCCGGCGGCAGTCGCCGGATCTATGTTTACGGCCGCGCCGGTCGCCCCTGCGCGCGCTGCGGCACCTCGATCCGGGTGGCGGACCAGAATGACCGCCCCACCTACTGGTGCCCCCGGTGTCAGTCAGGCCCCCTTGGTTGACGCTCCGTCAGATATGGACTCCCGACCGGATTCGCCGGGACGGCGCCGCCGCTGTCGCGAGGACGTGACATGCACAGGCAGCAGACTCAGCCCCCAGCCGCCCGCTGCCACCGCGCCCTCCACCAGCCCGGCGCGCTCGGGCGCCAGCACGAGCCGGAGCACGGCCCACCACCACAGCCCGCCCAGAGCGAGCGCCCACAGAAGGACCCATCCCCTTCCCATGGCTGCCTCCTCCGGCCGACGGTAGACCCGTACATTCACCCGCCGGAAGGGCGCATCGGATGCACACGCCGGCGCTCAGGTATCCCCCAAAGGAGCGCCGCACCCAGGCCGTGACGCCCCGCCAGGCACACTCCACCCGCCGGGGGCCGCTGTACCCGATGACTCTGCGGACCGTCCTGACCTGCGGGCGATGCCTCTCTCCGCAGTCTCCCCCGACCGCGTCCGTGGCGCATCCAGAACGGGTCGCACATCCGGCCGCGCATACCTCGGCGACACGCGGCAGAGAGCCGAAAACCCCACCTTCGGGTACGCCTCACCCATTTGCCGCAGAGGCCCCCGCATCGTGCCGCACGACGGCCTCGCCGAGCCACGGCGGTCCGCGCCGTCGGAGGGAGCCGCCCTCGGAGGAAGCCGGCGCGGCCAGGGCCCCAAGACGGCGATGACGGCGTCCCCGCCTCGGCGTCCGCTCCCGCGACGCCCGGCCCGGAACACACCACAGGGCCGGTGCCACCCGCGCGGCCGAGGAGACTTCCTCACTCCTCACCGCACGGGACAAGGCACCGGCCCTGTGACAACTCCCGGACGAACAGTCGCCGGCCCCGGCCGGATCAGGCGCTCTCGGCCTGGAACATCCATGCGTGCTTCTCCAGGTCTCCCGCCACCTGGATCAGGACGTCCTGCGTCACCGGGTCCGGCTTGTCCGTCGCCTCGACGCGCTCACGCATCCGCGTGACCACCGCGCCGAGCGCGTCCACCATGAGCTGCACGGCGTCCACGTCCTTGATCCAGCCGTTCGGGACCGTGCCGATCGCGCTCGTCGCCGCGACCGTCCCGGCCCGTCCGTCCGGCGTCACACCGATCGCGGAGGCCCGCTCCGCCACCGTGTCCGAGTGCTGCCGCGCCGTGGCCACGACCTCGTCCAGTTGCAGATGTACGGATCGGAAGCGCGGTCCGACGATGTTCCAGTGCACCTGCTTCGCGACCAGCGCGAGGTCCACCAGGTCCACGAGGGCGCCCTGCAGCGCCTCACCGACCAGCTTGAGATTCTCCTCGGACAGGGAACTCTTCACGACAGCCATGCCCGTCCTCCACTTCCGTTGGCACGTTTCACACGTATCTTCCACCATGGCACACATGCCATAAAGCGGGCTTTTGGGGATAACAAAAACCCCGGTTGGTACTCGGGTACCAACCGGGGCTCAAGTCAAACCCGAAACTAGGCGGCGACGACGTCCACCGCCTCGGCAGGGGCCTTGATCGTCACCCGCTCCGTCGGCACTCCGGCCACCGACGTCACAGAGACGGAGTTCAGCATCGGGCGTACCGGCGCAGGCATCGGCTCGTTCGCCGCTGCCGACGCAGCCAGCTCCGCCAACGACAGTTCGTCGCTCACTTCACGCATGAGCTCGGACATCCGTACGTCAAGCGCGTCACAGATCGCGGAGAGCAGCTCGGAGGAAGCCTCCTTCTGCCCCCGTTCCACCTCGGAGAGATAGCCGAGCGAGACTCGGGCGGAGGAGGAGACCTCGCGCAGAGTACGGCCCTGGCGCTGGCGCTGCCGACGCAGCACGTCACCCAGCAGGCGACGGAGCAGAATCATCGGTGGCTCCCTCCTCGGACCGCGTAGCCGCATCCTTCACGCCCCACCGTACCGCCTCGCGCCGCGGCCGTGCGGGGAGCGATGTCGTGTTCACTCAGGGCTGCAAACATCAATTCCCCCCGTTCTGTTCCGTATCCTGTGCCCGCCCGTTCCCGGAGAGTTCGCTGAGGAGGAGTGCGAGCACCCTCCGTACACTCTCCTTACGGATTTCCGTCCGGTCGCCGTTCAACCGCAGGGCGCTCACTTTCCCGGCGCCCGCCGGACCCACGACCGCCACATACACGGTCCCCACAGGCCGGCCGTCCTGCGGATCCGGACCCGCGACCCCGGTCGTCGCGACGCCCCAGCCTGCTCCGAGCAGACGACGCACGCCGGCCGCCATCTGACGGGCGACCTCCGGGTCCACCGCGCCGCGCCCGGCCAGCAGGTCCCCGTCGACGCCCAGCACATCACGCTTCAGATCCGTGGCATAGGCCGTGACGGACCCGCGGAAGGTCCGGGAGGCTCCTGGGACCGCCGTCAGCTCCGCGGCCACCAGACCGCCCGTCAGGGACTCCGCCACCGCCAGCGTCCCGCCACGCTCCCCCAGGACCGCCAGCACCCGCGCCGCGCGGTCGTCCGCGGCGCCGTACACGGCCCCCTCGTCGGTCACCGCGCGGACTCCGCCGCCGCGCGCTCCGCCGCGAGTCCCTGGCGCCGCAGCACGACCGCCTGCCGCACATAGTCCAGCCCGGTGACCACCGTCAGCACGACGGCCATGGCCATCACCCAGAAGCGCAGCGTCGCCAGCGGCCCGGTCAGCGCCAGTACGTACATCCCCACCGCCACACCCTGCGCCAGCGTCTTCGCCTTGCCGCCCCGGCTGGCCGGAATGACACCATGTCTGATCACCCAGAACCGCAGCACCGTGATGCCCAGCTCACGGAAGAGAATGACGCCCGTCACCCACCACGGCAGATCGCCGAGCGCGGAGAGACAGAGCAGCGCCGCCCCCATGATCGCCTTGTCCGCTATCGGGTCCGCGATCTTCCCGAAGTCCGTGACCAGGTTGTACGTACGGGCCAGGTGGCCGTCGAAGACGTCCGTGATCATGGCGACGGCGAACGCCGCCCACGCCCAGGCCCGCCACGCGGGGTCGAATCCGCCCCCCTGCAGCATCAGCACCACAAAGCAGGGCACCAGCACCAGCCGGAGCATGGTGAGGATATTGGCGATGTTCCACAGACTGGCCTGATTGACCGCCGCCGCCCCCAGCTTGCCGCCGGGCGCCGGCTTCGCGCCGGTGCCGCCCGCCGCGGACGCCGGGACTCCGGTCATCTGCCCGCCTCCTCGCCCGGGGACCTGTACGCGTCCCCCGGCAGGCCGAGGTATTCGGCCACGAGATCCACACCCTCGGTGCCGACCACCTTCGCCTGGACCATACGGCCGGGGCGCAGGCCCTCGGCCGAGGTGAAGATCACCTGTCCGTCCGTCTCGGGCGCCTGGTGCGCCGCGCGGCCGACGGCCGCCTCATCGGTCCCGTCGTCCGCGCCGACCGCTTCGACCAGCACCTCAAGGGTCTCGCCGAGCCGCTCCTCGGCCCGCTGGGCGGTCAGTTCCTCGGCCAGTCGCGACAGGTGCGCCAGCCGGTCGGCGATGACGTCCCCGTCCAGCTTGTCGGCGTATGTCGCGGCCTCGGTGCCGTCCTCGTCCGAGTAGCCGAAGACACCGATGGCGTCGAGCCGCGCACTGGTGAGGAAGCGCTCCAGCTCGGCGAAGTCCGCCTCGCTCTCGCCGGGGAAGCCGACGATGAAGTTCGAGCGCACACCTGCCTGCGGAGCCTTGCTCCGGACCGTGTCCAGCAGTTCCAGGAAGCGGTCGGTGTCCCCGAACCGCCGCATCGCGCGCAGCACGCCCGGCGCCGAGTGCTGGAAGGACAGGTCGAAGTACGGGGCGACCTTGGGGGTCGATGTCAGCACGTCGATCAGCCCGGGCCGCATCTCGGCGGGCTGGAGATAACTCACCCGTACCCGCTCGATCCCGTCCACGGCGGCCAGCTCCGGCAGCAGGGTCTCCAGCAGCCGGATGTCACCAAGGTCCTTGCCGTACGACGTGTTGTTCTCGGAGACGAGCATGACCTCCTTGACGCCCTGCTCGGCCAGCCAGCGCGTTTCGCCGAGTACGTCGGAGGGGCGCCGGGAGATGAAGGAGCCGCGGAAGGACGGGATGGCGCAGAAGGAGCAGCGGCGGTCGCAGCCGGACGCGAGCTTCACGGAGGCGACGGGCCCGCGGTCGAGACGCCGCCGCAGCGGCGCCCTCGGCCCGGAGGCCGGCGCGAGCCCCTCCGGCAGGTCCTCGGGGGCCGGGACGATGTTCATGATGTCGGCGGTGTCGGCGGACCCCGGCGCCGGGGAGCGGTCGCCGTGGCCCGGCAGCGCCACGCCGGCGGCCTGCTGCCGCTCGACCGGGCTGAGCGGCAGCAGCTTGCGCCGGTCGCGCGGGGTGTGCGAGGCGTGGATGCCGCCGTTCAGGATCGTCTGGAGCCGGTCGGAGATGTCCGCGTAGTCGTCGAAGCCGAGCACACCGTCCGCCTCGGGCAGGGCCTCCGCCAGCTCCTTGCCGTATCGCTCGGCCATGCAGCCGACGGCGACGACGGCCTGGGTTCTCCCCTGGTCCTTGAGATCGTTGGCTTCCAGCAGGGCGTCTACGGAGTCCTTCTTGGCGGCCTCGACAAATCCGCAGGTGTTGACGACGGCGACATCCGCGTCCGAGGCGTCCTGGACGAGCTCCCAGCCATCCGCTGCCAAGCGGCCTGCGAGCTCCTCCGAGTCCACCTCGTTACGGGCGCAGCCAAGAGTGACAAGGGCGACGGTACGGCGTTCGGGCATGGGCTCAAGACTACTTTGTCCTGGCCCCGCCCCCGCCGTGCAGGGTTGCTCAGCCGACCTCGGGGTCGCCCTTGGTGTACGTGAGCCGCTCGACCTGCCCCGGCTCGAACTCGTCTTCGACCTTCTTGCCGTTCACAAAAAGCTCGATCGCCCCCGCGTTGCCGAGGATCAGATCGATCTGTTCATCGTCCTGGAAGGTCTTGGAAGCGCCCTTGAGGAGCAGTCCGTCGTACAGAAGCTTGCCGTTGTGCGCCTTGGCGGAGATCCAGCTCTTGTCGTCTATGGCCGAAAGCTTCACCGTCACCTTGTCCTGCGGCGCGGCGGCGATGGCGCTGTCCGACGGGTCGGGCTTGGGGGCGGCCGACGCGGAGGCACTGGGCTTGGCGTTGGTCTCCGCGGGCTTCGGGCCCTCGGCGGCCGGCTTGGCCTGTCCCGCTTCGTCCGCGCCGCCGAACGCGGTGAAGCCGACGAAGCCGACCACCGCGACGATCGCGGCGACCATGGCCGCGGTCCAGTTGGGGCGGGGCCGTTCGGGCCGGATCCGCTCCGCCTCGAACATCGGCGCCGCCGGTGTGGGCACCGGACGCCCGCCGTGCTCCGCGTCGAACCGCTCGATCAGGGGAAAAGGGTCGATTCCGACCGCGCGGGCGAACATCCGGACGTGTCCCCGGGCGTAGACATCGCCGCCGCAGCGGGAGAAGTCGTCCTGCTCGATCGCGTGCACGATGGGGATGCGCACCCGGGTCGCGTTGCTGACCTGCTCGACCGTCAAATGTGCGGCGATACGCGCCTCATGAAGGACTTGGCCGACCGAAGGCTGAGCTTCTTCGAAGTAGTTGTCTCCGTCGGGGACTTCGGTGTCGTCGGAATCTTTGCCTCGGGAAGCCTTACCGACGGGAACCGAGTCTTCGGGAGTCTTGTCGTAGGGGGTGTCGTCTGCTGGGGATTCTGCGGATTTTCCGTCGGCGGCGTTGCCGTCGGGGGATTTGCCGATGGACACGGGGGCGCCTTTCGAGCGTGTAGCCACCTGCTGGACGCTCAGTCTATGGGTGGTACGAAAGGGTGGGGCAACCGGGCGGATGCACTTTGTACGCCATCAGAATGGCCGGATGACTCGGTGAGAGGACAAGACGCTCTTCCTCTCACCACCTTGACGTCTCGCCCGGGGAAACGGTTGCCTTCCGATTCCCGGGAGTTGTGTGCCGGACACCGCGCGGCGGCCGGACAACAGTCGTCAGGAAACGGACTCCCCACGTATCACGGCGAGTACACCGTCCAGTTCGTCCGCCTTCACCAGGACGTCGCGGGCCTTGGAGCCCTCGCTCGGACCGACGATGTTCCTCGATTCCATGAGGTCCATCAGCCGGCCGGCCTTGGCGAAGCCGACACGCAGTTTCCGCTGGAGCATCGAGGTCGAGCCGAACTGTGTGGAAACCACCAGTTCGGCGGCCTGGCAGAGCAGATCGAGATCGTCGCCGATGTCCTCGTCGATCTCCTTCTTCTTGGCCGTACCGACCACGACGTCGTCGCGGAAAACGGGTGCCATCTGATCCTTGCAGTGCTGGACGACCGCCGCGACCTCGTCCTCGGTGACAAAGGCTCCCTGCATACGCGTCGGCTTGTTCGCGCCCATCGGCAGAAACAGCCCGTCGCCCTTGCCGATCAGCTTCTCCGCGCCCGGCTGATCGAGGATGACCCGGCTGTCCGCCAGCGAGGACGTGGCGAACGCGAGCCGCGAGGGGACATTCGCCTTGATCAGACCCGTCACGACATCGACCGAGGGACGCTGGGTGGCGAGCACCAGATGAATACCGGCGGCGCGGGCCAACTGGGTGATGCGGACGATGGCGTCCTCGACATCGCGCGGCGCGACCATCATCAGGTCGGCCAGCTCGTCCACGATCACCAGCAGATACGGGTACGGCGACAGTTCGCGCTCGCTGCCCTCCGGCGCGCTGACCTTGCCGTCGCGCACGGCCCGGTTGAAGTCGTCGATGTGCCGGTAGCCGTACGCGGCGAGATCGTCGTAGCGCAGGTCCATTTCCCGCACGACCCACTGGAGCGCCTCCGCGGCCCTTTTCGGGTTGGTGATGATCGGCGTGATCAGGTGCGGGATGCCCTCGTACGCGGTCAGCTCGACCCGCTTGGGGTCGACGAGCACCATCCGGACGTCCTCCGGGGTCGCGCGCACCATCACCGAGGTGATCAGGCAGTTGATGCAGGACGACTTTCCGGAGCCCGTGGCCCCGGCGACCAGCAGGTGCGGCATCTTCGCGAGATTGGCCATCACATAGCCGCCCTCGACGTCCTTGCCGAGCGCGACCAGCATCGGGTGATCGTCCTCCGCGGCGTCCGCGAGCCGCAGGACATCACCGAGTTTCACCATTTCGCGGTCGGTGTTCGGGATCTCGATACCGACGGCGGACTTGCCGGGGATCGGGGAGATGATCCGCACATCGGGGCTGGCCACGGCATAGGCGATGTTCTTGGTCAGCGCCGTGATCCGCTCGACCTTCACGGCCGGGCCCAGCTCCACCTCGTAGCGGGTGACCGTCGGTCCCCGGGTGAAGCCGGTGACGGCCGCGTCGACCTTGAACTCCATGAAGACATTGGTGAGCGAGGCGACGACCGCGTCATTGGCGGCGCTGCGCGTCTTGCCGGGACCACCGCGCTCCAGCAGGTCCAGCGAGGGCAGCGCGTAGGTGATGTCACCGCGGAGCTGGAGCTGCTCGGCACGCGGCGGCAGCGGCTTGTCCGCGGGGGGCGCCGGCTTGGTCAGATCCGCGACCGCCGCGGGCGGCTTCCCCGCCTTGCGCACGGCCGCCGGCGGCTTCTCGGCCTCACGCGCGGTCGGCACGGCCACGGAGCGCTCGGCGGGGACGTCGCCCGTCTCCTCCCCGGGCTCCCGCGTCCCTTCCGCGGAGACACCCTGGGTGAGGTCCGCGACGATCGGCGAGGGCGGCATCCCGTTGAGCACGGCGCCGTCCAGCGCCGCCGCCGCGGCCGCCGCCACATCCACGGCGTCCATGGGCCGGCCCAGATCCGGATGTACGGCGGACCGGCGCGGCCTGCGCCGTCTGGAGAGCGCCTCGGACTCGGCCGCGTCCGGGTCGTACGGCCCCGGTCCGCCCCGGCGCGGGACCGGGCGGCGCGCGCCGCCGGGCAGCGCCGAGCGCCACTGTTCCTCGTACAGGTCGTCGTCGAAGTCGTCCTCCTCCGGCTCAAGGACCGGTTCGATGATCCGCAGCCGGATGCCGAGCAGCCGCAGGCGCTGCGGAATCGCGTTGACCGGTGTGGCGGTGACGACCAGCAGCCCGAAGATGGTCAGCAGCAGGAGCAGCGGTACGGCGAGGACCTCGCCCATGGTGAAGATCAGCGGCTTGGAGGCCGCCCAGCCGATGAGCCCTCCGGCGTCCTGCATCGCCTCGGCGCCCTGGCCGCGGCCCGGGGAGCCGCAGGCGATGTGGACGAGTCCGAGAACGCCGACGGCGAGCGCGGACAGTCCGATGACGATCCGCCCGTTGGCCTCCGGCTTCTCGGGATAGAGGATCAGCCGGACGGCGACGGCACCGAGCAGTATCGGCACCAGCAGATCGAGCCGGCCGAAGGCTCCGGTGACAAGCATCTCGACGAGGTCGCCCACCGGGCCGCGCAGATTGGACCAGGTACCGGCGGCGACAACGAGGGCGATGCCGAGGAGCAGCAGGGCCACCCCGTCCTTGCGGTGGGCCGGGTCCAGTCCCTTCGCACCACGCCCTATGCCGCGGAACATCGCGCCGACGCCGTGCGCGGCCCCAAGCCAGACGGCGCGCACCAGCCGGTAGACGCCCCCGGTCGGGGACGGCGCGGCCTTGGGGACGGGCCTGGGGACCGCCTTCTTCGCGGCTGTCTTCTTGACCGGTGGTTTTCTCGCGGGCGCGGGCTTCTTCGCCGCAGCCTTTTTGACGGGCGCCGCCTTCGCCGCACCGGTCGTACGGCCGGCGCGCGGCTTCGCGGCGCCCGCCGTGTCCTGGGAACCCTTGCCGGACGTACGTGAGGCCATGCTTGTGAGGTTACCGGTGTGAACGTCCGCGGACACGCGTGCCCACGGCTTCACCCGTACGTGTCGCCGGGGGAACGGCGGGAAACTGACGCGGCCTCAGCTACTCAGCTCTGCGAGGGCAGAGTGGGCGAACCGCTGCCCGTACCGGGCTCCAGCGCGTCAAGCGCCCGCCGCAGGCCGGTGAGTTTACGTTCCAGATGGGCGGCGGTGGCCACGGCGGAGGCATCCGCGGAATCGTCGTCGAGCTGCTTGGAGAGCGCTTCGGCCTGTTCCTCAACGGCCGCGAGTCTCGCGGACAGTTCGGCCAGCAGCCCGGTGGGCTCCCTGGCCTCGCCCGCTCCCGCGAGCTGCAGTCTGAGCAGCTCCGCCTGATCCTTGAGCTGGCAGTTCTTCATGTACAACTCGACGAACACCGAGACCTTGGCGCGCAGCACCCAGGGGTCGAACGGCTTTGAGATGTAGTCGACCGCACCCGCCGCGTAACCTCGGAAGGTGTGGTGCGGCCCGTGGTTGATGGCCGTGAGAAAGATGATCGGGATGTCCCGCGTCCGCTCCCGCCGCTTGATGTGCGCGGCGGTCTCGAACCCGTCCATCCCCGGCATCTGGACGTCCAGCAGAATGACCGCGAAATCGTCCGTCAGCAGCGCTTTGAGCGCTTCCTCCCCTGACGATGCCCGCACCAGCGTCTGATCGAGCGCAGAGAGAATGGCCTCCAGCGCCAGCAGATTCTCCGGCCGGTCATCGACCAGGAGGATCTTGGCCTTCTGCACCATGGCCACCCGCCCTCCTCGCCCCGGCATGGGGCGCCCCCTGCTTACGAGACCCGGCGAATCACCGAGCGCCGCGCCAGGGGACGACTCCCTTACGCCGTCCGTCCTTGTGCCGGTCATCGTAGCCGCACCCCGCCTGTCGCCACACCCTGTCACCGTGATGTCACTGTGCACGAAACTGAAACGCCGCAGGGGACCAGAAGGTTCCCCGCATACCGGTCCCTCACACGCCGTCGGGCGCAATCACTCAGGACATTGTGCTGATTCCCGCGCTCGTTGATCATTTCTCGTGCATCCACTGCTCCATCACCGTGAGCAGATGATCGGGGTCGACCGGCTTCGTCACATAGTCCGAAGCACCGGACTCGATGGCCTTCTCCCGGTCGCCCTTCATCGCCTTGGCGGTGAGCGCGATGATCGGCAGCCCGGCGAACTGCGGCATCCTGCGGATGGCGGTCGTCGTGGCGTATCCGTCCATCTCGGGCATCATGATGTCCATCAGAACGACCGTCACATTGTCGTGCTGCTCAAGGACTTCGATGCCCTCCCGGCCGTTCTCGGCGTAGAGCACCGACAGACCGTGCTGCTCCAGCACGCTGGTGAGCGCGAACACATTACGGATGTCGTCGTCGACGATCAGCACCTTCTCACCGCCGAACGTGAAGGTACGGCGCTCCTGGGGCGCCTCCTGACGTCCCGTACCGGCCGCGCCGACGCCGAAGGACTCCTGCCCGCCGAGGCCGGCCGAAGACCTGTCGGCGGGAACGGAGCCCGCCGGCGCCGGGACACCCTGGCCCGGCAGCCCGGTGCCCTGCTCCAGAGCCTCGGCGTTGCGCCGCCGGCGCCGGAACAGCGTGGCGGGACCCGCCGGCTCGGCGGACTGCTGCCCCTGCCCCGCCGCCCTGTCCGCCGCAGCGTCGCCCGCGACCCGCCCCAGCGGCTGCATACCGGCCGGAGTCAACTGCGGATACCCCTGCGGCGGCAGCTCGCTCGGATGCAGCGGCAGGTAGAGCGTGAAGGTCGAACCGCGCCCCGGCTCGCTCGCCGCGTGGATCTCACCACCGAGCAGCCGCGCGATCTCCCGGCTGATGGACAGACCGAGCCCCGTACCGCCGTACTTCCGGCTGGTCGTGCCGTCCGCCTGCTTGAACGCCTCGAAGATCACCCGCATCTTGCTCGCCGCGATACCGATACCGGTGTCGGTGACCGAGAACGCGATCAGGTCGCCGTCCGCGTCGCGCAGCGACCCCGCCTCCAGGAGTTGCTCCCTGATGGCGTGCGGCACATCCGTACCGGCCGGCCGGATCACCAGCTCCACCGCGCCGGTGTCGGTGAACTTCACCGCGTTCGACAGAAGGTTGCGCAGCACCTGGAGCAGCCGCTGCTCATCGGTGTGCAGGGTCGCCGGCAGCTCCGGGGACACCCGTACCGAGAAGTCGAGCCCCTTCTCCGCGGTGAGCGGCCGGAAGGTCGCCTCCACGTAGTCGACGAGCTGGACCAGGGCGATACGGGTCGGGCTGACGTCCATCTTGCCCGCCTCGACCTTCGACAGATCGAGGATGTCGTTGATCAGTTGGAGCAGGTCGGAACCCGCGCCATGGATCGTCTCCGCGAACTCCACCTGCTTCGGAGACAGATTCGACTCGGCGTTGTCCGCGAGCAGCTTGGCGAGAATGAGCAGCGAGTTGAGCGGGGTGCGCAGCTCGTGCGACATGTTCGCCAGGAACTCCGACTTGTAGCGCATGGAGACGGCGAGCTGCTCGGCCCGCTCCTCCAGCACCTGCCTGGCCTCTTCGATCTCGGTGTTCTTCACTTCGATGTCGCGGTTCTGCTGGGCCAGCAGCTCGGCCTTCTCCTCCAGCTCCTCGTTGGACTCCTGAAGGGCCTTCTGCCGGTTCTCCAGCTCCGCCGAACGCTCACGCAACTGCTCGGTCAGCTCCTGCGACTGCTTCAGCAGGACCTCGGTCTTGGAATTGACGCTGATCGTGTTGACGCTCGTCGCGATCATCTCGGCGATCTGGTTCAGGAAGTCCCGCTGGATGTGGGTGAACGGCTGGAACGACGCCAGCTCGATCACACCGAGGACCTTCCCCTCGAAGAGCACGGGAAGCACGATCACATGGGCCGGCGACGCCTCCCCGAGCCCGGACGAGATCTTGAGATAGCCCGGCGGCACATTGACCTGGATGGTCCGCTTCTCCTCGGCGGCCGTACCGATGAGGGTCTCACCGGGCCGGAAGGCCGTCGGCATCGCACCGGCCGTGTAGCCGTAACTGCCGCGCATGCACAGCTCGTACGAGGCGTCCTTGCCGACATCCGTACCGACCTGCGGCACCGCGCCGGTCTGCATCGCCAGGAAGAACGCGCCGTGCTGCGCCGAGACCACCGGAGTCAGCTCGCTCATGATCAGCGAGGCCACGTCGTCGAGATCGCGGCGGCCCTGCATCAGACCCGAGATACGGGCGAGGTTGCCCTTCAGCCAGTCCTGCTCCTCGTTGGCGAGGGTGGTGTCACGCAGGTTGGCGATCATCGTGTTGATGTTGTCCTGGAGGACCTGGATCTCGCCCGCCGCGTCCACGTCGATCTTGAGATTGAGATCGCCGCGGGTCACCGCGGTGGCGACGGCCGCGATCGCCCGCACCTGACGGGTCAGGTTGCCGGCCATCTCATTCACCGACTCGGTGAGGTCGCGCCAGGTGCCGTCGACGTCCCTCACCCGCGCCTGGCCGCCGAGCTGCCCGTCCGTGCCCACCTCACGGGCCACCCGGGTCACCTCCTCCGCGAAGGAGGAGAGCTGGTCGACCATGGTGTTGATGGTGTTCTTCAGCTCCTGGATCTCACCGCGGGCATCGATGTCGATCTTCTTGGTGAGATCGCCCTTCGCGATGGCGGTGGTGACGGTGGCGATCTGGCGCACCTGACCGGTCAGGTTGGACGCCATCGAGTTCACCGACTCGGTGAGGTCCTTCCACGTACCGGACACGCCGGGCACCCTGGCCTGGCCGCCCAGTTCGCCCTCCGTGCCCACCTCACGGGCGACTCGCGTCACCTCGTCGGCGAAGGAGGACAGCGTCGTCACCATGGTGTTGACGGTCTCGGCGAGTTCCGCGACCTCGCCGCGCGCCTCGACCGTCACCTTCTTCGTCAGATCGCCGTTGGCGACCGCCGACGAGACCCGCGAGATATTGCGCACCTGACTGGTCAGGTTGTTGGCCATGGTGTTGACGTTGTCGCTGAGGTCCTTCCAGATGCCGGTGACACCCCGCACCCGCGCCTGGCCGCCCAGAATCCCTTCCGTACCCACCTCACGGGCGACTCGCGTCACCTCGTCCGCGAAGTTCGAGAGCTGATCGACCATCGTATTGACGGTCGTGACCAGGTCGAGGATCTCTCCCTTGGCATCGACCGTGATCTTCTTCGACAGATCGCCCATGGCGACCGCCGTCGTCACCTCGGCGATATTGCGGACCTGCGAGGTCAGGTTGTTCGCCATGAAGTTGACGGACTGGGTGAGGTCCTTCCAGGTCCCCGAGACCCCCTGGACCTCGGCCTGGCCGCCGAGCATGCCCTCGGTGCCCACCTCGCGGGCCACCCGGGTCACCTGCTCGGCGAAGTTGGAGAGCTGGTCCACCATCGTGTTGAGGGTGTTCTTCAGCTCCAGGATCTCGCCGCGCGCGTCCACATCGATCTTCTGCGACAAGTCGCCACGGGCGACGGCCGTGGCGACACCCGCGATGTTCCGCACCTGATCGGTGAGGTTTCCCGCCATGCCGTTCACCGAGTCGGTCAGATCACGCCAGACACCGGCCACGCCTGGCACCTGCGCCTGACCGCCGAGGCGCCCGTCCGTACCCACCTCACGGGCCACCCGCGTCACCTGCTCCGCGAACGCCGAGAGCTGGTCGACCATCGTGTTGATGGTGTTCTTCAGCTCCAGGATCTCGCCCCGGGCGTCCACATCGATCTTCTGCGACAGGTCACCGCGCGCCACCGCCGTGGTGACCTGCGCGATCTGCCGCACCTGATCGGTCAGATTCCCGGCCATGAAGTTGACGGAGTCCGTGAGTTCCTTCCACGTGCCACTGACCCCGTCCACCCTCGCCTGGCCGCCCAGCCGCCCCTCCGTACCCACGTCCCGCGCCATGCGCGTCACCTGGTCCGCGAAGGAAGAGAGCTGCGCCACCATCGTGTTGACGGTGTTCTTCAACTCCATCATCTCGCCGGCGACATCAACCGTGACCTTCTGCGACAGATCGCCGTTCGCGACCGCCGTCGTCACCTGCGCGATGTCCCGCACCTGGCCGGTGAGGTTACGGAACGCCGTGTTCACCGAATCGGTGAGGTCCTTCCAGGTCCCCGCCGCACCGGGCACCTCCGCCTGACCACCGAGCCGGCCCTCGACACCGACCTCCCGCGCGACCCGCGTCACCTCGGAACCGAACGACTTGAGCTGGCCCACCATCGTGTTGACGGTGTTCTTCAGTTCCAGCATCTCGCCCGCGACATCGACGGTGACCTTCTGCGACAGATCGCCGTTCGCGACCGCCGTCGTCACCTGCGCGATGTCGCGCACCTGCGTGGTCAGATTGCGGAAGACCGTGTTGACCGAGTCCGTCAGGTCCTTCCAGGTCCCCGCCGCGCCCGGGACCTGCGCCTGACCACCCAGCAGCCCCTCCGCGCCGACCTCACTCGCCACCCGGGTCACTTCGTCGGCGAAGGTGCGGAGCGTCTCGGTCATCTGGTTGATCGTCTCGGCGAGCTGCGCCACCTCACCGCGTGCGCTGACGGTGACCTTCTGCGACAGATCGCCATTCGCGACGGCCGTGGTCACCTCGGCGATGCCACGCACCTGGTTGGTCAGGTTGCCCGCCATCGTGTTGACCGAGTCGGTGAGGTCCTTCCACACGCCGGCCACCCCGGGCACGGTCGCCTGACCGCCCAGTTCGCCCTCGGTGCCGACCTCCCGGGCCACACGCGTGACCTCGGACGAGAACGACGAGAGCTGATCCACCATCGTGTTCACGGTGTTCTTGAGCTGCAGCATCTCGCCGGCCACATGGACGGTGACCTTGCGCGACAGATCACCCTTGGCGACCGCCGTCGTCACGAGAGCAATGTCACGCACCTGAGCGGTCAACCGGTACGCCATCGTGTTGACCGAATCCGTGAGGTCCTTCCACGAACCGGACATACCGCGCACCTTGGCCTGGCCGCCGAGCTTGCCCTCGGTACCGACCTCCAGCGCGACCCGGGTCACCTCGTCGGTGAACGCCGACAACTGGTCGACCAGATTGTTGACCGTACGGGCGACCTTCAGGAACTCGCCCCGCAGCGGCCGCTCCGCGCCGTCGGGGGACTGCGAGCGCAGCTCCATCCGCTGCTCCAGGTCGCCCTCGGCGACCGCGGAGAGTACCCGCCCGACCTCGGAGACCGGCCGGGCCAGATCGTCCACCAGCGCGTTCGACGCATCGATGGCCGCCGCCCAGGAACCCTCGCAGGCCCCCGTCTCCAGCCGTTCGGTGAGCTTTCCCTCACGTCCGACCATGCGCCGCACCCGGGCCAGCTCACCCGTGAGATGGAGATTACGGTCGGCCACCTCGTTGAAGACGGCCGCGATCTCCGCCATCACGTCGTCGCCGGAGACGGTCAGGCGTTTACGGAAATTGCCGTCCCGCATCGACACCAAGGCGGTCAGCAGTCTGTTGAGCTCCGCCGCGTCCACCTCGATCGTCCCATTGCTCCGGGACCGTCCGCCTTTCGCGCGTGTACCGGTGCCACGCGCCGCCATGCCAGACTCCACCGTGTCCCTCCCGCAGGGGTTGACCGAACTGCCCGGGCCGTCTCCGACAGCCTGCCCAGTGTTTCACCACGTCCGAACCAGGCCATAACAGTTCGGCAGCTTCGCTAAGCGTCCCCGTACCCGGAGGGCGGAAACTGTGGTGACTGCCATCCGCCCGCACAGCGAAGGTAAGTAACCTGGCATCCGGCTGTCCAACCGCCCCGGTCCGCCCGGAAGGGGCGATGTGGCGAAGGTACTCCCACCGGGCACCTGAAGGGGCGGGGCCGAACATGGCGGAGCCGGTCGTCAAAACGCGTACAAGGAGTTCTGTGATCACCGCGCGGGCGGCTGCCAGTTTCGATCCTGTGGGGCGGTCCGTAGCGACCGCTCGCGCTTTTGTGCGAGACACACTCCAGGGGTGGGGCTACTCCGACGTCGTCGACGACGCCGTCGTCCTCACCAGCGAACTCGTCACCAATGCCGTCGTCCACGCCGGCACCTCCGCCGATGTTCTGTGTCTGCGTACGGAGGACGGCGTCCGGGTCGAGGTCGCCGACCACTACCCGGAGCGCGAGATCCCCATCCAGGGCACCGGCCAGTCGTTCGGCAGCCCGGACCGCGAGAACGGCCGGGGCCTGCTGCTCTGCGCCGCGCTGGCCTCCCGCTGGGGCGTCGAGTACACGCCGACGCAGAAGCAGGTGTGGTTCCAGCTCGACCTGCCCCAGCGGCCGGTCGGCACCCGCTCCGCGGGACCGGTGCTCCCCACCGGTCTGCTCCCCGTCGCGGACGAACGCGTACGGGTCGCCGTCGTCCAGATCGACCGGACCAACACCATCGCCAACTGGAACGAGGACGCGGAGCGCATCTTCGGATACGCCGCGGAGCAGGTCGTCGGCAAACCCCTCGCCGACGTCGCGGCCTGGCCGCACACCCCCGGCATCGGCACGGGCATCGCCGAGGCACTGCAACTCTCCCGCTGGGAAGGCAGCTACGGCATCCGCGGAGCCGACGGCAGGGTCATCCCCGTCTACGCCTCACACCTGCGGGTGCGCGACACCCACGGCGAGCCGTCCACGGTCTGCCTCCTCGTACACGATGACGAACGCGCGGTGATCCAGACCCCGCTGCGCGCCCCCGTCACCGAGACCGGCGCCGAGAACCGCAGCGCCGACCCGTTCGAGGTCTTCATCGGCTCCCCCGCGCCGGACGACCTCGACGGTCTCCTCCAGCGGACGGTGGAGCGCGCCCGCGACATGCTCGACGGAGACTCCGCCTTCCTCCTCCTCGCCACCGACGACGAGACGGAACTGGAGGTACGGGCCACCACCGGACTGCCCTCCGCCCGCCAGCGCTTCGCCCGTGTCCCGGTGGAGGCCGGCACGGGACGCTACAGCTCCGCGCGGATGCCCACCGTGCACGACGACCTCATGGCCGTCCCCGGCGCGGTCCCCCTGCTCAACGACACCGGGATGCGCTCCGTCGTGACCGTCCCGCTGAAGGTCGAGGGCCGGCTCACGGGATCCCTCGGCGTGGCCGCCGAAGGAGCGGGCCGCTACTCCAACGAGGAGGCGCTGCGCCTCCAGTTCGCCGCGGACCGTATCGCCCTGGCCGTCGAATCCGCCCGCCTCGGCGAGCTGGAACGCCTCCGCCGAGGCTCGCTCTCCTTCCTCGTCGAGGCGTCCGACCTGCTCGCCGGCACCCTGGACCGCGACCAGACACTGGCCCTGATGGCGCAGATGACCGTGCCCACCCTCGCCACCTGGTGCGCGGTCTACACGATCGCCGACCAGTCGTCAGATCCCTATCTCTCCTATGTGCTTCACGAGGACGAGGAACGCATCGACGGCCTCAAGGCCCTGCTCTCCAAGATCGATCCCCCGGAACCGGTCCCCACACCCGGCGCCCGCATCTGGAGCGCCCCTTCGGAGGCGGCCCATCAGGCGGCGCTCCGCACCTCCATGCGGGAGTTGGGAGCCGGCTCCTCCGGCGGTTCGAGCGTCGGCACCACGCTGGCCACGGCCTCCGCGGTGGGCGGCGAGACCGTGGTCCTTCCACTGGTGGCCCGTAACCGCGTCATCGGCATGCTGACCCTCGGCAAACCGTCGGACGATCACTTCCGCCAGGAAATCCTGGAGTTGGCCGAGGATCTCTCCCGGCGCGCGGCCCTGGCCCTCGACAACGCCCGCCTTTATTCCGAGCGCACGGCCATCAGCCAGGCCCTGCAACGCAGTCTGCTGCCCCCGGGGCTGCCGCAGGTGCCCGGTGTCGAGGTCGAGGTCATCTACCGCGCCGCGGGTGAGGGCAACGAAGTCGGCGGCGACTTCTACGATCTCTTCCCGATCCGCGACGGTGCCTACGGCTTCGCCATCGGCGATGTCTGCGGCACGGGTCCGGAGGCCGCGGCCGTCACCGGCCTGGCCCGGCACGCCCTGCGCCTGCTGGCCCGCGAGGGCTTCGGCGGACCGGCCGTCCTTGAACGGCTCAACGCGGCGATCCTCGACGAGGGAGCCCGCAGCCGCTTCCTCACCCTGCTCTACGGCGAGTTGTGGCCCCAGGAGGACGGCAGCGCGATCCTCAAGGTGGTCTGCGCCGGTCATCCGCTCCCTCTGCGTCTGCGCCAGGACGGCACGGTTGAGCCGGCGGCGGACCCGCAGCCGCTGCTCGGCGTCATGGAGGACCTGGAGCTGTACGAGCAGGTGGTCACCCTGGACCCGGGAGATGTCCTGCTGTGCGTCACCGACGGCGTCACGGAACGCCGTGAGGGCACCCGCATGCTGGGCGACGACGGCCTGGCCGATGTCCTGACGACGTGTACGGGCCTCACGGCCGGCGCGGTCGCCTCGCGTGTCCTGCGAGCGGTGGAGCGCTTCGCCGCCGAACCCGCCTCGGACGACATGGCCATTCTCGCCATGCGTGTTCCGGAGCCCCATCTGGCCTGAGGGCTGTCCCGTCCTCCCCGGTGGATCAGCGCGCGGCGGGGATGACGGGACAGTCCCTGGAACTTGGAACGCACAACAGGAAGGCCCCCGCCAGTGGCGGGGGCCTTCCTTCTCTTCAGCAGAGCCCCAATACGGAATCGAACCGTAGACCTTCTCCTTACCATGGAGACGCTCTACCGACTGAGCTATTGGGGCGCGGCAACGAGATAGAGCATACCCGATGTTCGGCGTGCTCAGAACCCGTCGACGGCGATGTCGCGGTTGAACCGATTCGCGCAGGGACCGATCCATACCTTGGACGCGGAAATGCCCTGAACGCAGGAATGCCCTGTACCTAAAGGCACAGGGCATTCCCACAACAAAAGTTCGGCGGCGTCCTACTCTCCCACAGGGTCCCCCCTGCAGTA
>NZ_JBEYIF010000013.1:0-167652 GCF_040635655.1 Streptomyces sp. NPDC006923 | reverse complement strand
CTCCATGGCGTCGGATGCCATGGTCTCGGATGCCACGCCGCTGGATTCCAACGGTCAGGAGGCCGGCGGTCAGGAGACGGCGGGCCCCGGCTCCACCGGTCAGGGTCCCACGGGCCGGAGTTCCACCGGCCAGGGCTCCATCGGGCGGGGGCAGAATCTGCACCGGCCGGGTGCCCATGAGGCCGGTGGCCGGAATTCCGGTTCGGTGGACCTCAATGGCGTACGTATCCCGCCACCCGCCGCCGCCCCGACGCCGCCGCGCCGGCCGCTGCACCTGGGCCCGCCGGTGCCCGACCCGACGGGCGGGGTGGTGCGCTCGCTCGCCGACCGCGGACCGGCGGGCGCGCCGACCCAGGCCGTCCGGGTCCGGGCGCGCGCCCAGGCCCAGACCCAGGTGCAGGACCGGAGCCAGATGGCCACGGTCGCGGGCCCGGAGTATCTGGACGTCCCGCGTGAGGAGCCGTCCGCCCAGCCGGCGTCGCCCGCCTCGGCGTTCACCGAGACTCCGCCGGGGGCCGGAGCCCCCTGGTCGTCCGAGCCGGCGGCGCCGGCGGCGCCGGCGGAACCGGTGGCGGCGGCAGAAACGGTCGTCCCGGAGCAGGCGCCGGCGGTACCGGCCCCCGAGATCCCGGAAGCGGCCGAGCTCGCGCCCGCTGCCACTCAGGCCCCGGCCGCCGCCGAGTTCGTACCGGCGGAGCCGCCGCCGGCGCCGCTGGACGATCCGGCGCAGGAGGCCGCCGCTGTTCCGCCTGTCGAGCCCGTCGAGGCTGTTCCGGCCGCCGAGCCCGTCGAGGCTGTTGTCGCCGAGGCGTCCCCGGTGCGGGCCGGGGAGCCCGAGCCCGTCCTGCCCGACGCGGTCGCCACCGGGTTCCCGCAGCCGGAGCCCATGCCGCAACCGGTGCCGGTGGCCGAGGTCCCGGTCCCGGCGGAACCGGTGGTCACGGAGGAGACACTCGCTCCCGCCGGGGAGCCGCTCGTGGCCGAGGAGCCTTTCGCCCCCCAGGAGTCGCACCCGGACCCGGTGGCGGCGGAGCCGACCGCGCCCGAGGCGGAGTTCGTCCCCGAGGCGGAGTTCGTCCCTGAGCCGGAGTTTGTTGCTGAACCGGAGGTCCCCGCCCAGGAGGTCCCCGGGCCGGAGGTCCTTGAGCGGGAGCCCGTGCTCGTACCGGAGCCCGCGCCCGCGGCGGAACCCGACACCGCGCCGGAGGCCGGGTCCGAGCCCGGGACCGGTCCCGTCCCCCAGGAGGGCACCGCCGCGGCGTCCGGTTACGACGACGCCGAGCGCGAGGCCGTACTCCGGGTGATGCGCGAGCGCCGCGACATCCGCAACGGCTTCCGCTCCGACCCCATCCCGCACGAGGTGCTGCTGCGCGTGCTGGAAGCCGCGCACACCGCGCCCAGCGTCGGTCACTCGCAGCCCTGGGACTTCGTCGTCATCCGCTCCGCCGAGACCCGGCGGTCCATGCACGAGCTGGCGCAGCGTCAGCGTGACGCGTACGCCAAGTCGCTGCCCAAGGGCCGGGCGAAGCAGTTCAAGGAACTCAAGATCGAGGCCATCCTCGAAACGCCGGTGAATATCGTCGTCACCGCGGATCCGACGCGCGGCGGCCGGCACACCCTCGGCCGTCACACACAGCCGCAGATGGCCCCGTACTCCTCGGCGCTCGCCGTTGAGAACCTCTGGCTCGCCGCTCGCGCCGAGGGCCTCGGGGTCGGCTGGGTCAGCTTCTTCGACGAGCGCGAGATGGTCCGCGCGCTGGGCCTGCCCGAACACCTCGAAGTCGTGGCCTACCTGTGTGTCGGATACGTCGACGAGTTCCCGGAGGAGCCCGAGCTGATGCAGGCGGGCTGGTCCAAGCGCCGGCCGCTGTCCTGGGTGGTCCACGAGGAGACGTACGGCCGCCGGGCCCTGCCGGGCGAGGAGCCGCACGATCTGCTTCAGGAGACCATCGCCGGTATCCGCCCGCTCGACGCCAAGGCGCTGGGCGAGGCGTGGGAGCGGCAGAAGCGGATGACGAAGCCGGCGGGCGCCCTCGGCATGCTGGAGATCATCTCCGCGCAGCTCAGCGGGTTGTCGCGGCAGTGCCCGCCGCCGATTCCGGAGCCGGCGGCGGTGGCGATCTTCGCGGGGGACCACGGGGTGCACGCCCAGGGTGTGACGCCCTGGCCCCAGGAGGTCACCGGTCAGATGGTCGCCAACTTCCTGGGCGGTGGCGCGGTCTGCAACGCCTTCGCCACCCAGGTGGGAGCGGAGGTCTGTGTCGTCGATGTGGGCGTCGCGAGCGAACTCCCGGCCACATCGGGTCTGCTGCCCCGCAAGGTCCGGGCCGGCACGGCCGATTTCACAACGGGCCCCGCGCTGAGCCGCGAGGAGGTGCTCTCGGCGATCGAGGTGGGCATCGAGACGGCGCGTGATCTGGTGGCGGCGGGCAACAAGGCGCTGCTCACCGGTGAGATGGGTATCGCCAATACGACGGTCTCGGCGGCCCTGATCTGCGTCTACACCGGGCAGGACCCGGCGGAGGTCACCGGACGCGGCACGGGCATCAACGACGAGATGCACGCCCGCAAGGTCGATGTGGTCCGCCGGGGACTGGAGCTGCACCAGCCGGATCCCGCCGACCCGGTCGGTGTGCTGGCGGCGGTCGGCGGTCTGGAGCACGCGGCGCTGGTGGGATTCCTGCTGGGCGGTGCGTCCCTGCGTACGCCGGTGATCCTGGACGGGGTGAGCGCGGGCGCGGCGGCGCTGGTCGCACGGGCGATCGCGCCGGAGGCGCTGGCGGCGTGCATCGCGGGCCACCGCAGCGCGGAGCCCGGCCATGTCGCGGCCCTGAACAAACTGGGTCTGCGTCCGCTGGTCGATCTGGATCTGCGACTGGGTGAGGGCACGGGCGCGCTGCTGGCCCTGCCGGTGGTCCAGAGCGCGGCCCGCGCGATGCACGAGGTGGCGACGTTCGACTCGGCGGGAGTGACGGAGAAGTAGCACGCGGGCGCGCCGCGGCGGCCCGTGCGCGGCGCCCACCGGGCACTCGCCCGGTGGGCGCCGTACGTCCGCGCCCGGCGCGGGGGCCCGTCCGGCGTGGGCCGCCGCCCGGGGCCTCCCGCCGACCGTGACCCCCGCGTCCCCTCCCCGTAAGCTGGTCGCCGAGACCGCACCCCGCCCCACCAGCCGCTTCATCGTCGCAGCGGCCCCGCACCACCCCGCCATCCCGAGGAGCCGCTACCGACATGGCCCAGCACGCCGAGCACCCCGCCTACCCCGTCGGACTCCGCCTGTCGGGGCGGCGCGTTGTTGTCGTCGGCGGTGGCCAGGTCGCCCAGCGCAGGCTTCCCGCGCTGATCGCGGCCGGCGCCGACATCGTGCTCGTGTCGCCGTCCGCGAAGCCCTCCGTCGAGGCGATGGCGGAAGCCGGCGAGATCCGCTGGGAGCGCCGGCGGTACGCCGAGGGCGATCTCACCGGCGCCTGGTACGCGCTCATCGCGTCCAGCGACCCCGCCGCCAACCGCACGGCGTCCGCCGAGGCCGAGCGCGCCCGGATCTGGTGTGTACGCAGCGACGACGCCGAGGCCGCGACCGCCTGGACCCCCGCCACCGGCCGCAGTGAGGGCGTCACCGTCGCCGTGCTCACCGGGCACGACCCGAGGCGGTCCGCCGCCGTGCGGGACGCCATCGTCGAGGGCCTGCGGGACGGCACCCTCGCCGCGCCGCACCACCGCAGCCGTACACCGGGCGTCGCTCTCGTCGGCGGCGGCCCCGGCGATCCGGATCTGATCACGGTGCGCGGCCGCCGGCTCCTCGCCGAGGCCGATGTCGTGATCGCCGACCGCCTCGGCCCGCGCGATCTGCTCGACGAACTGGGACCGCATGTCGAGGTGATCGACGCCGCGAAGATCCCGTACGGCCGCGCCATGGCCCAAGAGGCCATCAACGACGCGCTGATCGAGCACGCCAAGGCGGGCAAGGCCGTCGTCCGTCTCAAGGGCGGCGACCCCTTTGTCTTCGGACGGGGCATGGAAGAGGCCCACGCGCTCGCCGAGGCGGGCATCCCGTGCACCGTCGTGCCCGGCATCTCCAGCTCCATCAGCGTGCCGGGCGCCGCCGGAATCCCCGTCACCCACCGGGGGGTCGCCCATGAGTTCACCGTCGTCAGCGGTCATGTCGCGCCCGACGACAACCGCTCACTGGTCGACTGGGCCGCGCTCGCCCGGCTTCGCGGCACCCTCGTCCTGCTGATGGCCGTCGACAAGATCGGCGCCATCGCGGAGGCCCTCGTCGAGCACGGCAAGGCCCCCGACACCCCTGTCGCCCTGGTCCAGGAAGGCACCACCGCGACCCAGCGGCGGGTCGACGCCACGCTCGCCACGGTCGGGGAGACCGTGAGGGCCGAGGGGATACGGCCGCCGGCCGTCATCGTCATCGGTGAGGTCGTCGCTCTCGGTGACGGGCAGTAACCACCCACAGGCTCCCGCGCGTGGGTGCCCGATCCCGGACAAGGCAGTGTCACCCGTGGCTGAACTCATCACCGTCGACGACCCCGACGACCCGCGCCTGCACGACTACACGGGCCTGACGGATGTCGAGCTCCGCCGCAGGCGTGAACCCGCCGAGGGGCTGTTCATCGCCGAGGGCGAGAAGGTCATCCGCCGGGCCGCACAGGCCGGTTACCCGATGCGGTCGATGCTGCTCTCCGCCAAATGGGTCGACACCATGCGGGACGTCATCGACGGGGCCGAGGCCCCGGTGTACTCGGTCAGCCCCGGTCTCGCCGAGCGTGTCACCGGCTATCACGTGCACCGCGGCGCCCTCGCCTCGATGGGACGCAAGCCGCTGCCGACGGCCGCCGAGGTGCTCCGTACGGCGCGCCGGGTCGCCGTCATGGAGGCGGTCAACGACCACACCAACATCGGTGCGATCTTCCGCAGCGCGGCCGCTCTCGGCATGGACGCCGTACTGCTCTCCCCGGACTGCGCGGACCCGCTGTACCGCCGCTCCGTGAAGGTCTCGATGGGCGCGGTGTTCTCGGTGCCGTATGCCCGGCTGGACGGCTGGCCCAGGGCGCTGGACACCGTACGGGAGGCGGGCTTCAGGCTGTTGGCCCTCACACCGGACGAGAAGGCGTCCGCCATGGACGAGGCGGCTCCGCACCGGCTGGAACGGGTCGCGCTGATGCTCGGCGCCGAGGGCGACGGACTGTCGGGACGGGCGCTGGCCGCGGCCGACGAGTGGGTGCGCATCCCCATGGCCCACGGCGTGGACTCGCTGAATGTCGGCGCCGCCGCGGCGGTCGCGTTCTACGCGGTCACCACGGGACGCCCCGAGAGCTGAACCCGGCTCTCTTTCCGGGCGCCGTACGGGGCCGGGGGACCTGAACACCGCGAACGGCCCTGCGCCGCCCGCTCAGAGCTGCTGGGCCGCAGCGATCCCCAGGGCGACGATCAGGGTCACGACGACAAAGACGGTCAGCCGCTGCCGCAGCAGCCGGGGATTGGCGGGGCGCAGCCGGGACGAGGTCGTTCGCGGGCCGGACGTGGGGCGGCTTCCCGGACGCGACGCGCCCTGCGAGCGGGAGGGCCGGGAGGGCCGTGAGCCGCCCGAGCGCGAGGAAGAGCCCGTGCCCCGGGGCGCGCCGCTCCTGGACGACCCCGAGGTGCCGGACCGTGACGAAGAGCCCCCCGAGCGCGACGAGGAACCGGCCGTACCGGGCCGCGACGAGGAACCGCCGGACATCCGGCTCTGCGGACCGCGCTCGGTGTTGCGCTCCGTGTACCGCTCCGTCAGCCGGCCCGTCGGCAGTTCCAGCTCACGGCGCTCCCGCTGGAGCGGCGGCCGGCCCTCGGTGAACCCCTGGGCCTCCCGGGCGGCGATCTCCTTGAGCCGCATCGACAGTTGCAGCGTGCTGGGGCGCTCGTCCGGATCCTTGGCGAGACAGGCCCGGACCAGCGGCGCGAGGGCGTCGGGCACCCCGTACAGGTGCGCCTCCTCATGGACCACCCGGTAGAGCATGACCTCCGAACTGCCGTGCCCGAAGGGGGAATCGGCGGTCGCCGCGTACGCCAGCGTGGCACCCAGCGAGAACACGTCGGTGGCCGGCGTCACCGCCGCGCCGCGCACCTGCTCGGGCGCGAGGAAGCCGGGCGAGCCGACCGCCGTGCCCACATGGGTCAGCGTGCTCGCCCCGGTCGCCCAGGCGATCCCGAAGTCGATGATGCGGGGCCCCTTGGGGGACAGAAGAATGTTCGAGGGCTTGAGATCGCGATGGACGACCCCGGCCTCGTGCACGGCCACCAGGCCCTCGGACAGCGCCGCGCCCACCGAGGCCACCTCGGCCGCCGAGAGCGGACCCTCCTCGTTGACCTTGTCGTGCAGCGACGGGCCCGGCACATACTGGGTGGCGAACCACGGACGGTCCGCGTCCAGGTCGGCGGCCACCAGCCGTGCCGTACAGCCGCCCCGGATCCGCCGGGCCGCGGAGACCTCACGGGCGAACCGCGACCGGAACTCCTGATCCTCTGCCAGATCGGGCCGGATCACCTTCAGCGCGACACGCTGGCCGCGCCGGTCCGAACCCAGATAGACCACACCCATGCCGCCCGCGCCGAGCCGCCGGTGAAGCCTGAACGAACCGACGACACGCGGGTCCTCGCGCCGGAGCCGCATCATCGCCATGTCCATCCCCGCTGCCCGGTCGTCCGTATGACGTGGCACAGCTTACGTACCCGCGCCCCGGCGTGCTCATAGGCCGCGCCCTCACGGTCCGAACGATTGTCAGTGCCGGGTGGGAAACTCGAAGAGTGGTCGGGGGACGGCGGATCCCAGGTCTTCCGGCCCCGTGCGAGATCTCAATGGTCGGTCGCAGAAGGGGGATTGGATCGTGAAGGGTGACCGTGTGGAGATAGTCGTGGACGCGGGTGACACGACTCGGACGTACGAGGTGGTGGCGAGCCGGGCGGGCCGCCGGGTGGAGACGGCGGTGCGCCGGGGCGTGGTGGAAGTGAGCGAAGTCACCCGCAATGGGTCGGTGGTCCGGACGGCCAGGTTCATGGCCACCCGGGTGCTCGCGCTGGTCGAGCAGCCGGTGCCCCGGGAGGACTCCTCGGAGCGCCCGCGGCGGGAGGACCGCCGGGAAGATCCCCACTCCTAGGATCCTTCGTTTCGATCGTGCCGGGCCCGCGTGCCCCGGTCCGGCCGACAGACCCCGAGACCGCTCTCCACCCAGGGGAGTAGGCGAGTGGTGCGCGACTCATCCTCCGGGAGGCCCGGCAATCGGTACGCGGGCATGACGCCCGGGTCCGGCAGCGTCCCTAATCTTGAAATCAAGCGGCGGGTGCGACTCTCGTCCCCCGAGGTACGACACTCGCCGCCGTCGGACATGACAGGAGAGGGACCATGGCGGAGACGGCATCGCGGGCGATGATGCGCGCACAGGGACGCAAGGCGTTCGCCGCGTTCGGTGGGCGCCGGTCCGGGACACGTCATCCGCTGGTGGCCACGGCCATGGTCCTTCCTCTGGCGACTCTGCTCGTGGTCGTCTTCGGCGGCTGGGACGCGGTGGTCACACAGGCGTCGTCCGTGGGCGTGATGCTGGGGCGCTGAGCGGCGCTCCAGACCCGGGTGAGCGGCCCGGGTCGGGGACATCCGGCCAACAACCCCGTGGGGACGGGGGTGCGGCGGACGGCAGCGTTTGGCCGGTCAGCTGGGGAGCTGACCGGCCATCGCGCTGTCCGCGCCCGGCCACCCGCGCGGGGGCCGGGCCCGCCGGGGCCGTCTATCGGGCCCCCGGCGTCGCGCCGTAGCCTCTCCGCACAGTCCGCAGGACGCAGCCGTACGGACTCCGCACGGAACACATCGCACCGGGGGCCACCGTGACCGCATCCGTTGTCAGCGCGCTCCGGCGCGTCGCTCGGGACGCCGCTCATTCCGCCGCGGGGCCGGGCTGCTGCCGGGCCTGTGAGCGGGGCGAAGCCGTGCTGGCGGACCGGGCCGACGGCGTTGTCGTACGGCACGGAGACGCCGTCGCCAAGGCCCACGCCGACGGTACGGACCCGGCCGGACACCGCGCCCGGCTGGCCGTCGCCGCGCATCCCCGGCTCGCCGGGATCCTGCTGCCGCCGCTCCCGGCGGCCGTCGACGGAGTGCACGGACGGCCCGTCACCGCCTGGCCCTACGGCACCCCGGTCGACCCCGGTGACCCCGACGCCGCTCCCTGGGCGGAGGCCGGGACGCTGCTGGCCCGGCTGCACACGGTGCCGCTCACGGCCCTTTCCGGGGCCCTGCCGCCGATGCGGGGGCCCGCCAAGGCCGCGCTCGCCCTCGGGCGGATGCGCGCGGCCGGACACCACCCCGCCGCCCTCCCCGTACGGCGCGCCTGGGAGCGGCTGCCCGCCTGGGCCCGCGGCGAGGACCGCCCGCCGGGACCGGTGGCCCTCTGCCACGGCGATCTCCACCTCGGCCAGCTCGTACGCCATCCGGCACCCGACGGCCCCTGGCAGCTCATCGACGTGGACGACCTCGGGACGGGCGACCCGGCCTGGGACCTGGCCCGTCCCGCCGCCTGGTACGCCGCCGGGCTCCTGGACCCCGGGCTCTGGCAGCGCTTTCTCGGCGCGTACCGCTCCGCACACGGCCCGGCCGTGCCCGCTGTGGGCGATCCCTGGCCCCGGCTGGACGTCGCCGCCCGGGCCCTCACCGTCCAGACCGCCGCGCTGGCCGTGGCCAAGTCCGCCGGTGCGGGGCGGGGCCTCGACGAGGTCGAACAGCTCATGGTCGACGCCTGCGCGCGGATCGGAGCGCTGGCAACCGAGTCGGGGCCCGGGGCGTCGTCGTAGGGTGAACAGACTGTCGCCGGGCGCCCGTTCCGGCGACGCCGGCCCAACAGCGAGGAGCTGAGCCGAACATGCAGTGTCCCAAGTGCCACGCGGCGATGCACACGTACAACCGCAATGGCGTCCAGATCGAACAGTGCAGCGGCTGCCGGGGAATCTTCCTCGACTACGGCGAGCTGGAGTCCCTGACCCGTCTGGAGTCGCAGTGGGGGCAGCAGGCTCCGCCCGTCCCGCCCGCCCCGGGCGGCTACCCGCCCGCGCCCGCCTGGGGCGCGCCGCAGCACCATGGTGGCCACGGCGGACACGGCGGCCATGGCGGGCACCACGGCGGTCACGGCCGCCAGAGCTTCGGACGGATGCTCTTCTCTTCCTGAGGTCCCGCGAGCCGCAACGGCGAAGCCCCCGGTCGATGGGACGACCGGGGGCTTCGGACGGTGCGCGATACTGGGATTGAACCAGTGACCTCTTCCGTGTCAGGGAAGCGCTCTCCCGCTGAGCTAATCGCGCGGGTGGCTCCCGCGTGTACTGCTGCTGCCGCTCATGCCGCAACCGCGTGCGCGATACTGGGATTGAACCAGTGACCTCTTCCGTGTCAGGGAAGCGCTCTCCCGCTGAGCTAATCGCGCGGGAATCCTTACGGATCCAGTGGACGATACTGGGATTGAACCAGTGACCTCTTCCGTGTCAGGGAAGCGCTCTCCCGCTGAGCTAATCGTCCTTGGAGGTGGAGACGGGATTTGAACCCGTGTAGACGGCTTTGCAGGCCGTTGCCTCGCCTCTCGGCCACTCCACCAGGAGCACGGGGGCCGGGAAAGATCCCCCACTTTCGAGCGGACGACGAGATTCGAACTCGCGACCCTCACCTTGGCAAGGTGATGCTCTACCAACTGAGCCACGTCCGCCTGTCGTTTCCCGGACCCGCGTGCACGGCCCGGCGACGTGTTGAACTCTAGCGGATTCCAGAGCCAGTACAAAAACGCGTTTCCGCAGCGTGCTGCGGTGCGTTTGCCGTACGTTCAGGCCGCGGCGGCCCAACAGGCCCTGCTCCGGTGCCCCTCCCGGGCGGCCGTGCCCCCTCACCGCCACCGGCGCCGCGCCCGGTCCGCCGGCCAAAAGCGCAGGTGGTCCGTCGCGGCGGAGCACGGCCGCGGCCTGGCCGCCCGCCCCGTACCGAGGGCCCCGTCCGGCCCGCGCCCCGGTGCCGTGCCGCAGCCGCCGTCGCGGGCCCGCCGGGGATGACGGGCCAGCCCTTAGACTCACCACCGTGCACGACCTCGCTCCTCTGGCCCGCTTCGGCGGCCTCGTCGCCTCCGACCTGCGGGACGTCACCCATGATCCCGAGGCTCTCGACTCCAGCGGCTTCTGGGTCGTCGCCGCGGATTTCGAGGGCCGTCTCACCTGCGCCCGATTCGGTGACATCCGGACCGAACCGGTACCCGTACCGGCGGCGGGGCGGTGGCGTGGTCCCGGGCCCGGGGACTGGACGTCCTCGCTCGGCCGCGCCGCCTACACCGAGGGCGTACGCCGCATCCGTGAGCACATCGCGGCGGGCGACGTCTACCAGGTCAACCTCTGCCGGGTACTCTCCGCGCCGCTGCCCGACCCCGCGACGGCCGACGTCGACGCGCTGACGGCGCTGCTCGCGCGGGACAATCCGGCGCCGTACGCCGGGACGATCCGGCTGCCCGCGCACGGCGTGGAGATCGCCACCGCCTCGCCCGAGCTGTATCTACGGCGGGCCGGCCGCACCGTCGAGTCCGGCCCCATCAAGGGCACCGGCCGCACCGCCGGAGACCTGCTGGAGAAGGACCACGCCGAGAACGTGATGATCGTGGACCTCGTACGCAACGATCTGGGCCGGGTCTGTGCCACCGGCTCCGTGACGGTCCCGGCGCTCTGCGCGGTGGAGCCCCATCCCGGACTGGTCCATCTCGTGTCGACCGTGCGCGGCGAGCTCGCCGCGCACACGGGCTGGTCCGAGCTGCTGTCCGCCACCTTTCCGCCCGGCTCGGTCAGCGGCGCTCCCAAGTCCAGCGCTCTCACGATCATCGAGGAGCTGGAGACGGCCCCGCGCGGTCCCTACTGCGGCGGTATCGGCTGGGTCGACGCCGACCGGGGCACGGCCGCGCTGGCCGTCGGGATCAGGACCTTCTGGATCGACCGGGCGGCGGCTCCCGGCCCGGTGCTCCGCTTCGGCGCGGGCGCCGGCATCACCTGGGGCTCCGAACCCGAACGTGAGTGGGAGGAGACCGAACTGAAGGCATCCCGGCTGCTCGCGATAGCGTCGGGTGCGTACGAGGCGAGCGAGAGGAGCGCGTAGATGCGGATCTGGGTCAATGGCGGGCTGGAGACGGCCGAATCCGCCCGGGTGTCCGTGCTCGACCACGGAATGACCGTCGGCGACGGGATCTTCGAGACGCTCAAGACGGTCCAGGGACGGCCCTTCGCCCTCAGTCGCCATCTCGACCGGCTGGCGCGCTCGGCGCGCGGCCTCGGGCTGCCCGAGCCCGACCTGGACGAGGTGCGCCGCGCCTGTACGGCCGTCCTCGACGCCAACCCGATGGAACTGGGCCGGCTGCGCGTCACCTACACCGGGGGGCTCGCTCCTCTCAGCTCCGACCGGGGCGACCAGGGCCCGACCCTTGTCGTGGCGGTCGGGGAGCGGAACCGCCGTCCCGACACCACCGCCGTCATCACCGTCCCCTGGACCCGGAACGAACGCGGCGCGCTGGCCGGGCTCAAGACCACGTCGTACGCGGAGAACGTCGTCGCGCTCGCCCGCGCGCACGAGCGGGGCGCGTCCGAGGCGCTCTTCGCCAACACCGTCGGACAGCTCTGCGAGGGCACGGGCTCCAATGTCTTCGTCGTCCTCGACGGCGAGCTGCACACCCCGCCTCTCGCCTCCGGCTGCCTGGCGGGCATCACCCGCGCCCTGGCCGTCGAATGGACCGGTGCCCGCGAGACCGAGCTGCCGCTGGACGTCCTGGAGCGCGCGGACGAGATCTTCCTGACCTCGTCACTGCGTGACGTGCAGGCGGTCCACCGCGTGGACGGCCGTGAGCTGCGCGGCGCCCCGGGCCCGGTGACCAGTAAGGCCATGCGCGTCTTCGACGAGCGGTCGGCTGCCGATCTCGATCCGTAAACGGGATGACGAGGCGGCTCACGCCGGGGTAGAAATCGCCTGATGACCACCACCCTGCGGCCGACCGGGCCGCTCCAGCACACCGACGACGGGGGCAGGTCCCGCGCCTACGACGTCTGTGTCAACAGCCGTCCCGTCGGGGCGATCGAGATCCGTACGGACCCGGGCTTCGGCCACCGGGCCGGGGTCGTGGACTCGCTGCGGATCGACGAACCGGACCGGCGGCGCGGCCGGGGCACGGTCGCCGCGCTCGCCGCCGAAGAGGTCCTGCGCGGCTGGGGATGCGGCCAGGTGCTGGCCTCCGTGCCGGCCGGCGCCGCTCCGGCGCTGGGTCTGCTGGAATCCCTCGGCTACACCGAGCGCAGCCGGAACATGCTCAAGGACCTGCCGGGTGAGCCGCCCGCGCTCCCGGCGGGCCTGGCGGGCCGTCCCATGAACGACGCCGAGTACCGCACCTGGCTCGCCCAGGCGGTCGAGGGCTTCGCCCAGAACTGGATGGACCGGGGCGTACCGCCGGAGCAGGCCCGCGCGAAGTCCGAGGCGAGCCACCGCCAGTTCCTGCCGCAGGGCCTCGGCACGCCCGGCGTCTCGATGAACGTGCTGGTCCACGAGGACGCCGTCGTCGGTCATGTCTGGGTGGCGCGCCACGAGGTCCGGCCGGGGGAGTGGGGGTCGTACGTGTTCGACGTGGCCGTGACCGAGAGCCTGCGCGGCAAGGGCTTCGGCCGTGCGCTGATGCTGCTCGCCGAGGGCGTGGCCCTGGGATCCGGGTCGTCGCTGCTGGGACTCCATGTCTTCGCGAGCAACACCCCGGCGGTCCGGCTGTACGAGTCCCTCGGATACGTGATTACGCACCGGAACTTCTACAAGCAGCTCGTCTGAGCGCCGGTGCGGGCGCGGCCGGGGCGGGCGGCGGTCCGCCCCGGGGCGCGGCGCTCAGCCCCGTTCCAGGGTGCTTTCCTCCGCGAGCAGCCGGTCGGCGATCGCCTCGACGCGCTCGCGCAGCCCCTCCTGGCCGTTGCCGCCGTCGAGACGCTCGCCGCCGATGACATAGGTGGGCGTGCCGGTCACCCCGATCGCCTTCCCCTCGGCCTGGTCGGCGTCGACGATCAGCAGATGCCGGCCGTCGATCAGGGCCGTGTCGAATTCCTCGGCGTCCAGGCCCAGCTCCCGCGCGATCTCCAGCAGGACGGGCTCGCCCCTGGCCGCCAGCTCGCCGGTGCGGGCCAGCACGGCTTCCGCGTAAGGCCGGCCCTGTCCCTGTTCGACGGCCTCCTCGGCGGCCTGGGCGGCGGCGTAGGCGTGCTTGTGCTTCTCCAGCGGGAAGTGCCGCAGCCGTACGTCGAGCCTGCTCCCGTAGCGGGCGCGCAGTGCGCGCAGGTCCTCCTGCGCGCTGTGGCAGTCGGGGCACTGGAGGTCGCACCAGACGTCGAGGACGGCCGGGCGGGCGGTGGTGGAGTCGCTCATGGAGGTCAGTCTCCCAGCACGGCGGACGCCTCCCGACCGGGACCTGGGGAGGACGGCGTCCCCGAGATCTCCCTGAGGGCGGCCCGGGACCGTGGCCCCCGGCGGTCGCCAGGTGCAGGATGGAAGCAGGACGACGCCCGACACATGACGTGCTCTGCCTGGAGGACCGGATGATTGCCGAGACCATTTGTTCCGCCGTGTCGGCGGCGGGCCTGGGCATCGCCGCGATCACGGCGTACCGCAGGCGGTTCCTCGCGGCGGCCCGGATCGTGGCGTACGCGCTGATCCCGGTGGCGCTGGTGATGACCGGCCTCGTCCAATGGGCCGCCGACACCGCCTTCAGCCCGGTCGCCTGGGCGGGCTTCGGTGTGCTCGCGGTCTCCTGGCTGCTGTTCATGACGACCCGCGCCGTGGAGCGCCGCGGCGGCGGCACCCGCAGGGAACGCAGGGCGGCGAAGCGCGACGCGGTCGAACCGGCGGCGTCGGCGCCCTCGCTCCCCGGCGGCGGAGGGGCCGCGCAGCCCGGCGCGAAGCCGCGCGCGACGGGATCCGGTGACGACTTCAGCGATATCGAGGCCATCCTCAAGAAGCACGGCATCTGAGCGGTCCCGCCCCTGGTGTCCGGCGCACTGTCGCAGGTGAGGCGGGTTCCGGAGGGAATTCCGTGACTTCTTCCACGGGATAGGATGAACTCCCGGTCCGTCGGCGCGTGTTGGTCATGGGCGCCCTTCCGGGTAGGTCATGATCGCCCCGAGATGCTCGATACCTCCCGGGGTGAACCCCCCGCCCCCACCGATGAGCAGCGCGGTTGTCTTTTCGCGCTCTCCCAGCCGCCGTTGATGATCTTTCTGACGGTGATCGGTGCGCTCCTGCTGATGGCAGCGGTGCACGATCTGTTTCTGCTGTGACGGTCAGCCGGCCGCTTCCCTGCGGCGTGCCCGGTACGCGGCCACATGCAGTCGGTTGCCGCATGTGCGGCTGTCGCAGTAACGCCGGGAGCGATTGCGCGACAGGTCGACGAACGCGCGCCCGCAGTCCGGGGCCTCGCAGCGCCGCAGCCGCTCCTGCTCGCCCGCCACGACCATGAAGGCCAGTGCCATGCCGCAGTCGGCGGCGAGGTGATCGGCGACCGAGGCGCCCGGCGCGAAGTAGTGGACATGCCAGTCGTAGCCGTCATGATCGGTGAGCTGCGGCGTCGTCCCCGCGGCGGCCACGAGCTGGTTGATCAGATCGGCCGCGACGCGGGCAGCCGGGGCCGCGAACACCTCCGCGAAGCGCGTCCGTACGTCATGTACGGCCCGGAGATCCCGGGCGCCGAGGTCACCCACCCCGCTGATGTCGTGGCTCCGTACGAAGTCGTACAGCGCCCCCACATCCGCGAGCCCGTCGGCCGTCCCGTGGGCCGGATCGTCGTCCGGTGCGGTGTTCAGCAGATCGACGACTGTGTCGAGGGCGATCCGGGTGTCGTGGGGAATCAGCACGATCCGCTCCCTGGCCTGCTGCGGGCCGGTGCCCGCCGAATCCCGCAGACTCTAGCGGCTGTGTCCGGCGGCCGAGGCGGGGAACGCACCGGCGCCGTCGCCGCGGTGGAGCCGCGGCGGCGGCGTCGGTGTCCTCCGTATGCGGTTGTGGTTGTCCGCGCGGCGCCGTCTCCCCGAGTCGGACGGCGCCGAGCAGCTCTCGGCCTGGCTCAGCTCTCGGCCAGGATGTGAGAGAGCTCCGTATCGAGATCGAAGTGACGATGCTCGGTGCCGGGTGGCACCGCGGCGTCGGTCCGCTTGAGGAACGACTCCAGGGCCCGCGCCGGGGCCTCTAGTAGGGCTTCGCCCTCCGGGGAGCTCAAAGCAATGCAGACGACGCCCTGACCGTGACTGCGGGACGGCCAGACTCTGACGTCGCCGGTGCCGGTGGGCCGGTGCAGCCCCTCGGCGAGAAGATCGCGGGCGAAGACCCACTCGACCGTCTCTTCGGCTCCGGTGTGGAAGGTGGCGTGCACGGCATAAGGATCGGCCGTGTCATACCGCAGGCCCGCGGGTACAGGCAGTGAGGACTCGCTCGATACAACGAGGCGCAGGTGCAGCTCGCAGCTGACCGTGGTGTTCATAAGCGCCAGGGCCTTTCGCTCAGTGTGCGCTCGGGGATTCGCACGTCGGCGAAATCGACATGCCACCTACGGTGCCGTTGTAAACCCCTCTGTCTGTTTTGTGCTCCTTCAGGTACCTCGTACGGCGGTGTGCGACTTCGGGTCATACGGCCATTCCGGTGATGTGGCCCATTCCGGTAGGTTGGGCCTTATGCATGCGGAGAGTGACGACCGTGGCCGCACCGTGGTGCCGACGGCCGTGGAGCCCGAGGTGGAGCACGGGACGGCGGAGCGGGAGCTGGGCTCGCGCGCGCCGCGTTTCATCAGGGCGTCGAGAATGCTCCATCTGAGTTGGCAGGTCGGCGTCTTTGTCGTCGGTCTCGCCGTGGTCGGAGCGGGCATTGTCATGCTCCCGCTGCCGGGCCCGGGCTGGCTGGTGATCTTCGGCGGGATGGCCATCTGGGCGACCGAGTTCGTCTGGGCCCAGCTCGTGCTCCGCTGGACCAGGCACAAGGTCACGGAAGCGGCCCGCAAGGCCCTCGATCCCCGGGTGCGGCGGCGCAACATCATCCTCACCACCGTCGGCCTCGCGATGGTCGCCGTGCTGGTCTGGATCTACCTCTGGACGTTCGGGTTCGTCGTGCCCTGGAAGATCGACCAGTGACCCGGTACGCGGCGGGAAGCACCGGTGACATGGGGTAATGTATGCGGTGCGTCCGGGCGATTAGCTCAGTGGGAGAGCGCTTCGTTCACACCGAAGAGGTCACTGGTTCGAACCCAGTATCGCCCACCCGGAGCCGAGGCCCCGAAGACCGGTCAGGTCTTCGGGGCCTCGGTCGTACCGGCCGTCGGCGCCCGGGTCGTTCCGGGTGCGGCCACCGGATCCGGTTTGAAGGAAACCCGCCGGGGCCTGTATGGTTCAGTCCGTTCCCGGGCGATTAGCTCAGTGGGAGAGCGCTTCGTTCACACCGAAGAGGTCACTGGTTCGAACCCAGTATCGCCCACCGGGAGAGGCCGGTCCGTCGTCGACGGACCGGCCTTCGCGCGTTCCGGCCCACGCCGCGCGCGACGAACGGCTCAGGCGGCGGCCGGCAGGACGGCCCGGAGGCCGGGCGGGGCCTCCGGTGGCCCCGTGGAGGCTTGGTGTTGGCCCTGGGCCATGCGCAGAGTCGTGAACCGCGCCCTGGGCGGGTGGTGCGCTCGCACATCACCCGTAGGCAGGTTCTCATTCCTGGCGAGGCACTGCTACTCCCCGACCAGTGCGAGCATGCACCACACGACTTTGCCGCCGGTCGGTGGAAAGTAGTATCCCCACTCTTTCGAGACACTTTCCACGATGAACAGGCCGCGCCCGCTTTCTGCGCTCGGCGCTGAAAGCCCTTGATGCACAGGCGGCCGGACATCTGGGTCAGCAACCTCGACGATCAGGTGGGTACCGCGGTGCCGAAGGATCAATGCCAACCGAACAGGTCCGGTGGCCGGCGTGGCCGCGCTGACGTGCCGCACCGAGTTCGTCACCAGTTCGGAGACGACGAGGGTGGCCGTCTCGATGTGGTCGGACGGAACGCGCCAAATGCTCAGCACGTCACGTGCGTGTCGCCTCGCCCAACGCACCGCGTCTTTCTGGGCGGCGAGTTCCAATCGGCTGACAAAGTGTTGTGGGGTCACGTCGGCACTTCCTTGCGGTGTGCTGTTGGGGGTAAGTACCGCTAGGAGCTTGGAGGTTAAGACTGCCGGGATGTCATGGCGCCACCACATAAAGGGGTATGCATGGCATGCATGGACAGGGCCACTCTGGCGGCCTAGGGTCCGTAGGCTTGGCACGGGCGTACCGGCAAGGCCCTTACGGGGAGCAGCACATGGCACAGCAACAAGTCCGATACTGCGGCTGTGGCACGAGGCTCGCTCGCGACAACCAGGGCGATCAGTGCACGACCTGTCAACGCAAGGCCGCTGCTTCGGCTGTCGCCAACTCGCCAAGCGTTCCGTTTAAGTTCTGGCAACACGAACGTATGCGCGACGCGCTCGTCAGTTGGCATATGGGCCAGGTGTTCTACGCCTACCGCATACATCCGTGGCACGACCGTGTGGTGTCGCAGGAAGCCATGGCTACATGGCTCGACCTCAACCAGGCTCAGCTCAGCCGGATCGAGAGCGGCAAGCCACCACAAGACCTGGCCAAACTCATGAGGTGGGCGCATAGCCTGAAGATCCCGGCAGACCTCCTGTGGTTCAAGTTGCCCGAAGCCAAGCAGACCACCGCTACCGCAGTTGTTGCTCGGCCTCCCACGGAACTGCCGGCCACGAAGCCGGAGGCTTCACAAGGCGGCGGTTTGTTGCCGGTCGTGATCAACGGTCGGTCGGTGCTCGTGCCGGTAGATGCCGAGACCATCGCAGCGAGCGGGTTGGGCAGCTTGTTGTCTGGTCACCTGGCGGATGAGTCCGCCGCACGAGCCACAGAGCGGGACCCCATGAGCCCCTTGAATCGCCGTGCCCTCCTCAAAGGCGGGATCGCTGCGGTAGCACTGCCTGGTCTTGGGTTGGAAGAGCTTCAGCACGTTGCTCACGCCCTTGACGACGCACACAGCTACCTTGACGGTCCGGTCGTCGACTACTTCCGCCGTGTACTCGAAAAGGCCAAGCGTGACGATGGCGCGCTTGGCCCCAAAAAGACCCTGCCGGTCATGCTCGCACTGCTTGGTGCGATTGAGAGCCATGCTCGGGATGTGAAGCCGGACGTACGGCGCGAGCTGCTCGCCGTTGGCGCTGACGGGGCCGAGTTCGCTGGATGGCTGTACCGAGATATCCAGAAGCCGCAAGCGGCCGTGTTCTGGTACGACCGCGCGATGGAGTGGGCACAAGAAGCCGACAATGCGGCTATGCAGGGGTATCTGCTGCTCAAGAAGTCGCAGATGGCGTATGACGAACGTGATGCGCTGCGGATGCTGACGCTCGCCCAGGCGGCAGGGCACGATCGCTGGCGGCTGCCGACGCGGGTGCGAGCCGAGGTGACGCAGCAAGAAGCGCTCGGCCGGGCCATGCTCGGCGATCCGCTCGACGCGGTGCGCAGCCAACTTGCCCACGCAGAAACGTTGTTGACCAACGCATCCGATGACGGCGCAGATGCACTCGGGGCGTACTTCACCGGGCCCACCCGCTTGCTACGAGACGCCATCACGCTCACGGAAGCCGGAAAGCCGGGCCTCGCGGCCGACCTGTTCAGCGATGTACTCAACGCCGGAACGCTGTCCCGCCGCGACACCGGGTTCTTCAATGCCCGGCGGGCGGCGGCCCTGGCGCTCAGCGGCGAGCCAGACGAGGCCGCGAAGGTCGGCAAGGCGTCCGCAGCAGTCGGCACAGGAGGTGACGTCGGAGCGCACAGTGCATGTCCTCGGCGAAGTCCTACTGACCCTCGATCGGTGGCGCAGCCGGCCCGGCGTCCGAGAATTCCGCGAAACGCTTACGGCGCAGCGGTGAGCCAGTCCGCCACTGTACGGATGACGAACGCCTGGTAATCCTGACTCTTGGGGTCGAGGTACTGCGGGTCATCGTGGACGGCAAAACCGTGCTGCGACCCTTCCACGGGGACGAGTTGTACCGGGGCCGTGAAGCGGGCAACAGCGTTTCGCGACGACTCGAACGGCACCAACGTGTCAGCCGTGCCGTGCACGATGAGCGTCGGTGCCCGCACCTCACCCAGTGCCTCGTGGGGCTTGAGCCAGAACACCTCGTTCAACATCGGGCGGCCGTGGCGGAGTGTGGGAGTGAACTGGATGGCGCCGCGCTCGGTCAGCTCCGCCGCAGCCTCGTCACTGATGACGTCATCGGCCCAGTACCGGCGGCTATCGATGGTGCGTTTCTTGTAGTTGAGCTGCGGGTTGAACAGGACGAGGCGCGAGATCTCCTCGGGCCGCTTGGCGGTGTAGTAGGCGCATAGGCCGCCGCCGAAACTTGCGCCGAGCAGTGTGATGTCCTCGGCTCCTGTTGCTTCGCGGGCGTACGCCAGCACGACGCGGATGTCGTTGAGGATGCTGGAGAGCGTGAGCTCCTCCTGCCGGCCATCGCTCTGCCCGTGGCCGCGGAGATCGAAGCGCAGTGAAGCCACACCAGTCTCAGCCAGATCAGTCGCCAACCGGGTGAAGAAGCCACCCTCTTCGCGGGTCACTCCACCGCCATGGACGAGCACTACGGCACTCGTGGCCCGCTGGTCTGGTGTGACCAGCGTGCCCGCCAGATGGAGGCCGTCGAGGGTGCGGACGCTCGCGTCTGAAGTTGTCGGCATGGGGCCAGAGTAGTTTGAGAGGGACATGGCTGACAGGGCGTCTGGACATGCAGGGAGAGACACCGCCCGGAGGGGTGACGTATTCCCAGGCTTGACCTGTCGAAAGTCGCTTTACGAAACAGGGACGTAAGGGTATAGGTGAGATCATGATTGATCTCACTCCCGCTGTTAAGCTTGAATTGGCCCGTTGATGAGGTTGCGCTACACAGCTCCGTTCTGCCGCGCAGACCTTCAATCTGCTCTCGTGAAAGCGGATCAATACGCACGGCGACCCCACTGGCTTGCGCTCCTCCTCGGCTGCTGTTTGTCCTTGTGCGTCTGGCGCTTGTAGGCCGGTCCGTCATCGACGGACCGGCCTACGCGCGTTCCGGCCCACGCCGCGCGCAGGCCGGTCCGTCATCGACGGACCGGCCTACGCGCGTTCCGGCCCACGCCGCGCGCGACGGACGGCTCAGGCGGCGGCCGGCAGCTCCGGCCGCAGCGGCCATGCCGTGTCCACCGCCTCCTCCGCGCCGTTGCGGGCGAACCACGCCTGTAGACCCCGTGCCTGCGCCGCGTGCCAGACCGCCTGGAGCGTGTGCAGCTCCGCGGCGGTGAGCCGTTCCATCCGGGCCGCGAAACGCCGCCCCACCGCGCGTACCACCTCCAGCGCCGCCACCGCGTCGACGGCCGCGTCATGCGCCCCGTCCAGTTCGATCCCGTAATGGGCACAGAGATCGGTGAGCGTCCTGCGGCCCTTGCGGTAGCGGTCGAGATGCTTGTCGAGGACCCGGGGATCCAGCACGCACAGCGGGACGCTCTCCAGCGACCGGGCGAGTGAGGAGGCCCGGTGGCGGCGCAGTTCACGGTCGAGGATCGTCAGATCGAACGGCGCGTTCATCACGACGAGCGGCCGGCCCGCCGCGCACTGGTCGGCGAGCGCTCTGGCCATCTCCTCCACCGCCGGCGCCGGCCAGCGGCCGTTGCGGTGCAGGAAGTCGTCGGTGAGTCCGTGTATCTCGGTGGCCGCGGCCGGCACGGGCACCCCGGGATCTATCAACCACCGCGTCACGCGCGGCCGTACACCCGCCATGTCCTGGACGACCAGCGCGGCCGACACGATCCGGTCCTCCTCGACGTCCACCCCCGTCGTCTCGGTGTCGAATGCGGCCAACGGCCCCTCGTACCAACACGTCATGCCGAACTCCTCGCGCATACACGGCAGATGGCGTTCATCCACTGCCCGAACCGGTGATACCCGGACAGGTCACGCGGTACGCGCCGTTTAGGGCGAGTGCGGCGGGGCGACAACACAGGGGACGGGAAAGGAAGTTGACGGCCCGTCTCCGTCACTGATCGGTACGGCCCGGAAGGCCCTGAGCCATGGCGCTCGCTCAGCCCGAACCGGGCGGGCTGTTGCCGGAGCGGACAGCACCGCTGCGCGGAGCACTCGCCACCACCGCCTGCATGGAGACACTCCAGGTGGGCTACCTTCACGCAGTCGCGGCCGCCGCCGGCTGCTCCCTCAGCCAGCCGTTCCCGGACAACGGCATCGACTGGCACGTCAGTCACAGCGCGCCCGGACACACCGTCGACGACGAAGTCACCATCAAGGTGCAGCTCAAGTGCACCTACCAGATCCCACCGCGGCCGCAGGGACCGGCCTTCTCCTTCACCCTCGACAACGCGCACCTGGTGAAGCTCGCCCGGACTCCGGTCTCGGTGCACAAGATCCTGGTGGTGATGCTGGTGCCGAGGAGTCAGGACGACTGGCTGCGGGCCGGGCACGACCGGCTCGACCTCAGACACTGCTGCTACTGGACCAATCTGGCCGGCCATCCGGTCACCGGCCGGTACCGGACGACCGTGCGCGTCCCCACCGCGCGGATCTTCGACGACCGGGCGCTCTGCGAAATCATGACCCGCGTCGGGTCGGGAGGGAGACCGTGATGCACCGGCCGTCCGACGAGCCCGCCAACGAAGTGACGCCCTCCGACACCCGCCCCCGGCCGGACCACCCGGCGACGGACCCGGCGGGAGCCTGGGCCCCGGGAGCGGCGCCCGGCCCGGATCCCGCCGGGACCGATCCCGCCGTCCTCGGCGCCCTGCTCGCCCGGCACGGCTGGCGGCGGCGCGGCGGAGCCGCGGGCCGCTACGCCCGCTGGACACCACCGGGACCGGGCGGCGGCGGGACCAGCCTGATAGTGCCGGAGAACCGGGCCTTCCCCGACTGCGACGACCTGCTCGCCGAGGCCCTGACCGCGCTCGCGCGCAGCGCCGCCCCGTCCGCGCGTGAGGTGCTGGTCGGGCTCACCGTGCCCAGTGACGAGATCCGCTGGTGGCGCGACATACCGCCGGGCCCCTCGGGCGCGACGGCCTGGACCCTGGAGGAACAGCTCAGGTCGGCCGCCCGGCAGCTCCTGCTGGCCGGGGCGCTGGCGGTGCGCGGCCGGGCCGGGTATTACGGCGCACGCCACCGCAGGCAGGCCCAGGCGTCCCTCGAAGGGGTGCTGACCGGCCCCGGCGGCGCCGGTGGACGCGAGCTGACGGCCTTCCTGCCCGTGACGACCGGGCGGGCCGTCGCCGTACGGCTCCATCACGCGCTGTCCGCCGCCCGTGAGGCGACCGACTACCAGCGGGCCACCGGCGGTATGGAGGCATTCGACGCGGCGGTGGCCGCGGGGGTGAGCCGGGAGCTCACGGACGCCGTCGTGGCGCTCGTACGGGGTGCCGAGGGCGCCAGGATCGCCCTGGCGTGGGCGCCCGGCGCGGGGGTGCCCGAGGGATGCGCGGCCCGGCCGGAACCGGTGGAGTTCTCGCCCGGCGACCTGCCCGCCCTGCGCGAGGCGGGCAGACGCTATCTGCGGGACGAGCCGTCCATGCCGGTGCGGATCACCGGGGCGGTGATACGGATGCGGCGGGCGGGGCCGCGCGGCGAGGGGACCGTACGGCTGCGCGTCCTGGCCGGAGCGGAGATCCCGCACGTACGCGTGGCGCTCGACGAGGAGGCGTACCGCATCGCCGGGCACGCGCATCTGGTCGGCCTGCCGATCCGGGTGGCCGGCCGGCTGGAGAGCCGGGGCGGATTCCGCAGGCTCACCGACGCGAGCGGAGTGGTGCCCGTCCAGGTCGACGAGGCGGAGCGGGACCGGCTGATGAAGTCGCTCCAGGAGAATCTGGACTTCTTCGAGGAGGCGTGCGGCGGGGGCGACTGACGGCGGACACCCGCCAAACCGGTAAACCGTTTCGCGAGCGGTCCTCCCGGCTCGGTACGATTCGTAGTGCGCACGCGCCACGAATCGTGCGCACCCCTTCAGTCAGGAGAGACCGGTGTCAGACGTCCGTGTGGTCATCCAACGCGATTCCGAGCGGGAAGAGCGCGTGGTGACGACGGGCACTACGGCAGCCGAGCTTTTCCCCGGCGAGCGCGCCGTGATCGCCGCGCGCGTGGGCGGCGAGCTGAGAGATCTCGCCTATGTGATCGGTGACGGCGAGGTCGTCGAGCCCGTGGAGATCTCCTCCGAGGACGGTCTCAACATCCTCCGCCACTCCACCGCGCATGTCATGGCGCAGGCCGTGCAGGAGCTGTTCCCGGAGGCCAAGCTGGGCATCGGCCCGCCGGTCAAGGACGGCTTCTACTACGACTTCGACGTGGCGACCCCCTTCCAGCCCGATGACCTCAAGGCCATCGAGAAGAAGATGCAGGAGATCCAGAAGCGGGGCCAGCGGTTCTCCCGGCGCGTCGTCACCGACGAGGCGGCCCGCGAGGAGCTGGCCGACGAGCCCTACAAGCTGGAGCTCATCGGTATCAAGGGAGCCGCGTCGGCCGACGACGGCGCCGATGTCGAGGTGGGCGGCGGCGAGCTGACCATCTACGACAATCTGGACGCCAAGACGGGCGAGCTGTGCTGGAAGGACCTCTGCCGGGGTCCCCACCTGCCCAGCACCCGCAACATCCCGGCGTTCAAGCTGATGCGCAACGCCGCCGCGTACTGGCGGGGCAGCGAGAAGAACCCGATGCTCCAGCGCATCTACGGCACCGCGTGGCCGACGAAGGAAGAGCTCAAGGCGCATCTGGACTTCCTCGCCGAGGCCGAGAAGCGCGACCACCGCAAGCTCGGCAACGAGCTGGACCTCTTCTCCTTCCCGGAGGAGGTCGGCTCCGGCCTCGCGGTCTTCCACCCCAAGGGCGGCATCATCCGCCGCGCCATGGAGGACTACTCGCGCCGGCGGCACGAGGAGGAGGGGTACGAGTTCGTCTACACGCCGCACGCGACCAAGGGCGCCCTCTTCGAGAAGAGCGGGCACCTGGACTGGTACGCGGACGGCATGTACCCGCCCATGCAGCTCGACGAGGGCGTGGACTACTACCTCAAGCCCATGAACTGCCCCATGCACAACCTGGTCTTCGACGCGCGGGGCCGGTCCTACCGCGAACTGCCGCTGCGGCTCTTCGAGTTCGGGACCGTGTACCGGTATGAGAAGTCCGGCGTCGTGCACGGTCTGACCAGGGCCCGCGGCTTCACGCAGGACGACGCGCACATCTACTGCAGCCGCGAGCAGATGGCGGACGAGCTGGACTCGACGCTGACCTTCGTGCTGAACCTGCTGCGTGACTACGGCCTGACCGACTTCTATCTGGAGCTGTCCACCAAGGACCCCGAGAAGTTCGTCGGATCGGACGAGGCGTGGGAGGAAGCCACCGAGACGCTGCGCAAGGTGGCCGAGAAGCAGGGTCTGCCGCTGACCCCGGACCCGGGCGGCGCCGCGTTCTACGGGCCCAAGATCTCCGTGCAGGCACGGGACGCCATCGGCCGTACCTGGCAGATGTCGACCGTGCAGCTCGACTTCAACCTGCCGGAGCGCTTCAACCTGGAATACACCGCTCCCGACGGCTCCAAGCAGCGGCCGGTCATGATCCACCGTGCGCTGTTCGGTTCGATCGAGCGGTTCTTCGCCGTGCTGCTGGAGCACTACGCGGGCGCGTTCCCGGCGTGGCTGGCCCCGGTGCAGGCGGTGGGCATCCCGATCGGGGACGCGCACATCCCGTACCTCCAGGAGTTCGCGGCGGAGGCGCGGAAGCGCGGCCTGCGGGTCGATGTGGACGCCTCCTCGGACCGGATGCAGAAGAAGATCCGTAACCAGCAGCGGCAGAAGGTGCCGTTCATGGTCATCGTCGGCGACGAGGACATGAACGCGGGCACGGTCTCCTTCCGCTACCGCGACGGCACACAGAAGAACGGCATCCCCCGCGACGAGGCGATCGCCGAGATCGCCGACGTGGTGGAGCGCCGGATCCAGAACTGAGCGCCTGAGCCGGTTCCCGTACCGGCTGCGAGCCCGGCGAAGCCTCCGGGGAGTGTGCCGCTCCCTGGAGGCTTCGCCCTGTCCCCGGCCGGGAACAGCGGGGGCAGGCCCGGCGGCATCCTTCCCCGGGACGAAGTCATATGCTGCACAACATGACGAGTGAGCCGGAGCAGCAGATCGGAGTGGGGACCCAGGACGCGTTCCAGCGCCTGTGGACGCCCCATCGGATGGCCTACATCCAGGGCGAGAACAAGCCCACCGGGCCGGGCGCCGAGGACGGCTGCCCCTTCTGCTCCATCCCGTCGAAGTCGGACGAGGACGGCCTTGTCATCGCCCGTGGCGAGCGGGTCTACGCCGTCCTGAACCTGTATCCGTACAACGGCGGGCACCTGATGGTGGTGCCCTTCCGGCATGTCGCCGACTACACCGAGCTGGACGAGGCCGAGACCGCCGAGCTCGGCCTGTTCACCAAGCGGGCGATGACCGCGCTCCGGTCGGCGTCCGGAGCACACGGCTTCAATATCGGGATGAACCAGGGCGTGGCCGCCGGGGCCGGTATCGCGGCCCACCTGCACCAGCATGTGGTGCCGCGCTGGGGTGGCGACACCAACTTCATGCCCGTCGTCGGCCATACGAAGGTGCTGCCGCAGCTTCTCGCCGACACCAGGGTGATGCTCGCGGACGCCTGGCCCGAGGCCCCGTCCGGCGCATGACGCGGGGCCGCCCGGGCGGGCGGGTCCACGCCCGGCACGCCCGCCCGGAGGGCTTCGCTACGCGTCGTACGCGTCGACCTTCTTCGGCGACGGGTCCTGCACCGCGCCGATGAGGGACGACGAGCGGCTGCCGAAGCCTCCGGTGTCCACGCCGTGTTCGTCCAGCACCCGCATCGCCGCGCTGTGCGCCACACGCAGGACGGGGGTGGCGGCGCGCATCGCGTCGTCGGCCATGAAGCGGTGCCGCCAGGGCTGATCCGACCAGGCGTGGCGCAGTCCGAAGGGCTCGGGCAGGGTGAGCTTGCCGCCCAGGTGGTCGAGGATCGGCGGATACCAGGTGAACGGCGCGCGCACCGCGAGGCGCACCGCCTCGCGCGGCTCGACCAGCGGCAGTTGCCGCGAGGTGGTCTCCCAGAAGCGGACGGTCTTGGCGACCGTGACGGTCTTGGGCGAGGGCTTGGAGCTGAACAGGGAGTGCACCGGGCCCAGGGCGTAGCCGGAGACCTCGATACGCAGCGTCTCGTGCAGAACGGTGACCGTGATCATCATGGTGATCACCAACTGGCCGTCCCAGAGGGTGAACTGGACCCCGAGATAGTGGCGGTTGCCGCTGCCGAACTGCTGGTGATTGCAGATGCGCTGTATCTCGTGGCTCTTGACCTGGAAGGCGTCCACGTCCTGGCCCTCGGGCCTGGACACCGATCCGGCACCCTCACCGACCGCGGACACGATCCAGTGCTTGACCGAAGGGGTCGGGAAACCACCGGAGTTGAGCGGGCCGCGCTCCAGCAGCTTCATCTGGTCGTGGATCGCGCGTATCACGTCATAGCTGCGGAACTGGTGGATCTCCTTGCCGGCTTCCTTGGGCACCAACTGCTCGGCGAGCTGCCAGCTCCCCCAGCGGGTGCCCATGCCCAGGATGCCCTTGGGGCCGGCGTAGAAGACCACATTGGACCGCTGCTCGGCGGTGAGCTTCTCCAGATTCTGGCGCAGCGCCTCCCGGGAGGCGTCGCCCGGATTCCCGGGGACGGCCTCGGGGATCTTCGCGGCCGCGTTGCCGCCCGACAGCAGCGCGTCCCAGCGGGCGCGCAGGTCCTTGGCCGTCGCCTCGCAGATCCGCTTGGCCAGCCACCAGCCGACGACCGGAGCGACGATCATGCCGCGCAGGTACCAGCCCAGGACACCGGTGAACGGCAGCCGGATCAGGAAGATCACTGCCAGCACGGCCACGGCCAGCAGAAGGCCGGTGCCCAGCGCCCCGGAACGCCGGTCCTTCGCGCCGGCCAGGGTGCGGCGGAGCTGGAACACGCCCAGCCAGATCAGCAGGCCGGGCAGGAAGAGCACACCGGTCAGCGCGGTCACCGCGGTCAGCTTCTTGTCCCGCTCCTTGCGGATACGTGTCGCGGCCAGGCAGTGCTCGACCACGGAGCGGGGCTCCATACCGAAGGACTGGATGAGCGCGCCGCGGCCGCCGCCCAGCGTCCGGAGCTGCACGGCCCGGGAGAACGCCTCGCCGAGATTGGGTTCGAAGAGCGAGAATCTGCCCTTGGTCACCTTGGACTTGTGCCACTCGTTGTCGGCCTTGAGGATGTCCTCGACCGGACTGTCCCGGTATGCCGCCGAGGCAAGCGCCTGGGTGGCCGCGGTCTGCCCGTCCGAACCCTGGAGCGGGACCTGCGCCCCCAGGCTGAAGTCGAATCCGTCGTCCGCCACTGCCGTCCCCTCGCCGCAAGGACCCGCCGCCGCGATCCATTCCCGGTCCGCGGGCCCCGCACACTCGCTGGGCTGGGCACCACAGCGTAACCGGGGTGCCCGGTCCGCGTCATGGGAGATGGCGCTCTTTCGCCACCCCTGCCCGACGGAACCTCAGGAACCGCCCGGGCCACGGCGACCGGGCGGGCACCGCCGTCAACTACGCCATCACCTGGTCCTGTTCGCGGATCCGCTCCGCCGGCGCCGGCGGCATGGGTTCGTGGCGCGCGTACGAGCGGCTGAATCGGCCCGTGCCGTGCGAGACGGACCGCAGATCCACCGCGTACCGTCCGATCTCCAGCTCCGGGGCCTCGGCCCGGACCAGGGTCCGTCCCGGGCCCGCCGGTTCGGTGCCGACGACCCGGCCGCGCCGCCCCGACAGATCGCTCATCACCGGCCCCACGTACTCGTCCGGGACCAGCACCAGCACCTCGGCGACCGGCTCCAGCAGATGGACGGGCGCCTCGCCGGCCGCTTCGCGCAGCGCCAGCGCGCCCGCCGTCTGGAACGCGGCGTCGGAGGAGTCCACCGAGTGGGCCTTCCCGTCGAGCAGGGTGACCCGGATGTCCACGAGCGGACGGCCCGCCGCGACACCGCGCGCCGCCTGGGCCCTGACGCCCTTCTCGACGGAGGCGACGAACTGCCTCGGCACCGCGCCGCCCACCACCTTGTCGACGAACTCCACACCGGAGCCGGGCGGCAGCGGATCCACCTCGATCTCGCAGATCGCGAACTGGCCGTGGCCGCCCGACTGCTTCACATGACGGCCGCGCCCCGCCCCGCTCGCACCGAAGGTCTCCCGCAGCGCCACCCGGTACGGCACGGCGTCGACCTGGACGCCGTACCGGTTGCGCAGCCGGTCCAGCGCCACATCCCGGTGGGCCTCGCCCAGGCACCAGAGCACGATCTGGCCGGTGTCGGGATTCTGCTCCAGACGCATGGTCGGGTCCTCGGCCACCAGCCGCGCCAGCCCCTGGGACAGCCGGTCCTCGTCCGCCTTGCTGTGGGCCTCGACCGCGAGCGGCAGCAGCGGATCGGGCTGGGGCCAGGGAGCCATCAGCAGCGGATCGTCCCTGGCGGACAGGGTGTCTCCGGTCTCGGCGCGGGACAGCTTCCCGACGCAGGCGAGATCCCCGGCGGTACAGTGCGGAAGGACCCGCTGCTGTTTGCCGAACGGCGAGGACAGCGTGCCGATCCGTTCCTCGACGTCATGGTCCTCGTGTCCCCGGTCCGTGAGACCGTGCCCGGACACATGGACCGTGTCGTCCGGTCGCAGGGTGCCGGAGAAGACCCGTACGAGGGACATCCGTCCGACGTAGGGATCGGAAGCGGTCTTGACCACCTCGGCCACGAGCGGGCCGTCCGGATCGCAGTGGACCGCCGGGCGCGGGACGCCCTCCGGGGTGGTGACCGCCGGGGCCGGGCGCTCCAGCGGTGTGGGGAAACCGCTGGTGATCAGCTCCAGCAGCTCGACGGTGCCCAGTCCGTGCCGGCCGCCGGGCGGCGCGGGCGCCGCCGCGAGCACCGGATGGAAGACCCCGCGCGCCACCGCCTTCTCCAGGTCCTCGGTCAGCGCCTCGGGACCGAGCTCGCCGCCACCGAGATAGCGGTCCATGAGGGTCTCGTCCTCGCTCTCCGAGACGATCCCCTCGATCAGCCGGTTGCGGGCCTCCTCCAGCAGGGCTGCCTGACGCGGGTCCGGAGCGGTCTCCCGGCGCTCCCCGGAGGAGTAGTCGAAGACCTTCCGGGGCAGCAGGCCGACCAGCCCGGTGGCCGGAGCGTGTCCGTCCGGCCCCTCCGCGCCGTGCACCGGGAGGCAGAGCGGCAGTACGGCGTCGGGATCCTCGCCGCCGAAGATCCGCGCGCAGACCCGGGTCATCTCGTCGAAGCCGGTGCGCGCCGTGTCGAGATGGGTCACGACGATCGCGCGCGGCAGGCCGGCCGCCGCGCACTCCTCCCACACGGTGCGGTTCGCGCCCGCCAGGGCCTCCGCCTCCTGGGCGGCCGACACCACGAAAAGAGCCGCGTCCGCCGCTCGCAGACCGGCTCTCAGTTCCCCGGTGAAGTCGGCGTAGCCGGGGGTGTCCAGCAGGTTGATCTTGCATCCGTCCCATTCCACCGGGACGAGGGAGAGCTGTACGGAACGCCGGCGGCGGTGCTCCATCTCGTCGTAGTCGGAGACCGTCGTACCGTCCTCGACCCGTCCCGCCCGGTTGACCGCTCCCGCCGTGAGCGCGAGGGCCTCGACGAGGGTGGTCTTGCCCGAGCCGCTGTGGCCGACCAGCGCCACGTTCCGCAGGGACGCGGGCCGGTCGGCCGTCGGAGCCCTGCCGGCGGCCCCGGGATGTGTGTGCGCCTTGTCGCCCATGGTCCTTGCCTCCCGATCGGTCACACGGTGAGGAGATGAGCCAGGCGCGGGCGCGAAGCCACGGGGCAGCTCCGGTGGTGCCCGCGGTGGTCCTTCGAGCTTCGCACTCCCGTCACGGTGCGTCCATCCGTCGTACCGGGGGGCCTGCCCAGGGTGCGCGGCGGTGCGCCGTGGCCGTCCTGGCTACGATGGGCCCGCCGACGGCCGCAGGGGCCACTCGGCCCACCGAACCTCGGGAAGGCCATGCTGAACAAGTACGCGCGTGCATTCTTCACGCGTGTCCTCACGCCGTTCGCCGCATTTCTGCTCCGTCGCGGAGTCAGCCCTGATGCGGTCACGCTCATCGGTACGGCCGGAGTGATGGCGGGGGCGCTGGTCTTCTTCCCTCGCGGGGAGTTCTTCTGGGGCACCATCGTGATCACCCTCTTCGTCTTCTCCGATCTCGTCGACGGCAATATGGCGCGGCAGGCGGGCATCTCCAGCCGCTGGGGCGCGTTCCTGGACTCGACGCTGGACCGGGTCGCGGACGGCGCGATCTTCGGTGGCTTCGCGCTCTGGTACGCGGGCAGCGGCGACAACAATGTGCTGTGCGCCGTCGCGATCTTCTGTCTGGCCAGCGGCCAGGTCGTCTCGTACACGAAGGCGCGCGGTGAGTCGATCGGGCTGCCAGTCGCCGTGAACGGACTGGTCGAGCGCGCGGAGCGGCTGGTCATCTCGCTCGTCGCGGCCGGTCTCGCCGGGCTGGGCGCCTTCGGTGTCCCCGGGATCGGGATCCTGCTGCCGATCGCGCTGTGGATCGTGGCCGTCGGCAGTGCGGTGACACTCGGCCAGCGGGTCGTCACGGTGCGGCGGGAATCGGCCGAGGCCGATGCCGCGGCCGGCCGCGCGCCGACGCCGGGCGGTACCTCGCGGGGGAGCGGGACCACGTCATGAGCGGCGCGCGGGACCGGATGACCGACACCCTGTACGGGCTCGGCTGGAGCACGGTCAAGAAGCTGCCCGAGCCGGCGGCGGCCGCCCTCGGCCGTACCGTCGCGGACACCGCGTGGCGCCGGCGCGGCACGAGCGTGCTGCGCCTGGAGTCCAATCTGGCACGGGTCGTGCCCGATGCCGGGCCCGAGCGGCTGGCCGCTCTGTCCAGGGCGGGGATGCGTTCGTACATGCGCTACTGGATGGAGTCGTTCCGGCTGCCCACCTGGAGCGCGGAGCGTGTGCGCGACGGGGTCGAGGTCAAGGAGCTCGACCTGCTGAAGGACGGTCTGGCGTCCGGCCGGGGCGTCGTGCTGGCGCTGCCGCACCTGGCCAACTGGGACCTGGCCGGTGTCTGGGTCACCCGGGCGCTGGGAGTGCCGTTCACGACGGTCGCCGAGCGGCTGAAGCCCGAGACGCTGTTCGACCGTTTTGTCGCCTATCGCGAGGGCCTGGGCATGGAGGTGCTGCCGCACACCGGCGGCTCCGCCTTCGGCACCCTCGCGCGGCGGCTGCGGGAGGGCGGCCTGGTCTGTCTGGTCGCCGACCGTGATCTCTCGTCCTCCGGGGTCGAGGTCGGCTTCTTCGGGGAGAGGGCCAGGATGCCGGGCGGTCCCGCGCTGCTGGCCCAGCACACCGGGGCGCTGCTGCTGCCGGTGACGCTGTGGTACGACGATTCGCCGGTGATGCGGTGCCGAGTGCATCCGCCGGTCGATGTCCCCGGGACAGGCAGCCGCGCCGAGAAGACGTCTGTCATGGCACAGGCGGTGGCCGACGTCTTCGCCACCGGCATCGCCGAACATCCGGAGGACTGGCACATGCTGCAGCGACTGTGGCTCGCGGATCTCGAACCCGGGCGGACGCGCCCCGGCGGGAGCCCTCAGTGAAGATCGGCATCGTCTGCCCCTACTCGTGGGACGTGCCGGGTGGCGTCCAGTTCCACATCAGGGATCTGGCGGAGCATCTGATCCGGCAGGGGCACTCGGTGTCCGTGCTGGCGCCGGCCGACGACGAGACACCGCTGCCACCCTATGTCGTCTCGGCCGGCCGGGCCGTGCCCGTCCCGTACAACGGCTCCGTCGCGAGGCTGAACTTCGGCTTTCTGTCGGCGGCGCGGGTGCGGCGCTGGCTGCACGACGGCACCTTCGACGTGATCCACATCCATGAGCCGACCTCCCCGTCGCTGGGGCTGCTCGCCTGCTGGGCCGCGCAGGGGCCGATCGTCGCGACCTTCCACACCTCCAACCCGCGGTCGCGGGCGATGATCGCCGCGTATCCGATCCTGCAGCCGGCGCTGGAGAAGATCAGCGCGCGGATCGCCGTGAGCGAGTACGCGCGGCGCACGCTGGTCGAGCACCTCGGGGGCGACGCGGTCGTGATCCCCAACGGGGTCGATGTCGAGTTCTTCGCCAAGGCCGAGATCAATCCGGCCTGGCAGGGCGGCACGATCGGCTTCATAGGGCGGATCGACGAGCCCCGCAAGGGGCTGCCGGTGCTGATGAGGGCTCTGCCGAAGATCCTCGCCGCCCGGCCGGAGACCCGGCTGCTGGTGGCGGGGCGCGGGGACGAGGTGGAGGCGGTCGAGTCGCTGCCCCGGCAGATGCGGTCGCGGGTCGAATTTCTCGGGATGGTGAGCGACGAGGAGAAGGCGCGGCTGCTGCGCAGCGTGGACCTGTATGTCGCGCCGAACACCGGCGGGGAGAGCTTCGGCATCATCCTGGTCGAGGCGATGTCGGCGGGCGCGGCGGTACTGGCCAGCGATCTGGACGCGTTCGCACAGGTCCTGGACCAGGGTGCGGCGGGCGAACTGTTCACGAACGAGGACGCGGACGCGCTGGCGGGCGCGGCGGTACGGCTGCTGGGCGACCCCGCGCGGCGGGCCGGGCTGCGCGAGCGGGGGAGCGCGCATGTGCGGCGCTTCGACTGGTCGACGGTGGGGGCGGACATCCTGGCGGTGTACGAGACGGTGACGGACGGGGCGGCCTCGGTGGCCACGGACGAACGGTCCGGGCTGCGGGCCAGGTTCGGGCTGGCGCGGGACTGAACCATGTGGCCGCGCCGCTCGGACACGGGGTGCGCGGCGGTCCGGTGAAGACATCCACCCGGTGCGTCCGCGCCGCCCCGGTAGCCTGCCGTCCGTGATCGAAACCATCATCTGGATCGTCCTCGGCGTCATCGCGATCGGGCTCTATCTGAGCTGGACCGCCGGCCGTCTCGACCGGCTGCACGCGCGGATCGACGCCGCCCGGGCCGCGCTCGACGCGCAGTTGCTGCGCCGCGCGTCGGTCACCCAGGAGCTGGCCACGTCCGGTGTCCTCGACCCCGCCGCGTCCATCGTGCTGTATCAGGCGGCGCACGCGGCCCGGCAGGCGGAGGAGGAGCAGCGGGAGGTCGCGGAGAGCGAACTGAGCCAGGCGCTGCGGGCCGTGTTCGGTGAGACCGCGCAGGTCGAAGCCGTACAGGCCGCTCCGGGAGGCGAGGAGGCGGCGGGTGAACTCGCCGCCGCGGTACGGCGCGTGCCGATGGCCCGGCGCTTCCACAACGACGCCGTACGCGCGGCACGCGCCCTGCGGCGGCACCGCACGGTGCGCTGGTTCCGGCTGGCCGGGCACGCGCCGTTCCCGCTCGCCTTCGAGATGGACGACGGGCCGCCGGTCGCGCTGGCAGACCGGCCCGGCACCTGAGCCCGTCCGGCGGCCCGACGGGCTCTGGGCGCGCAGAACGATCCACCGGCTGTTCATTGGCCCTTGCTGTGGACCGGTGCGCGGCGTTTGCTGGGGGGATATTCATCGTTTTCCCCCTGTGAGGTCGCTCAGTGTCCACCACGCTTCCCACCACCCCCCAGACCCCTGAGACCGGCACCGCGCGCGTCAAGCGCGGAATGGCCGAGCAGCTCAAGGGCGGCGTGATCATGGACGTCGTCACCCCGGACCAGGCGAAGATCGCCGAGGACGCCGGCGCGGTGGCCGTGATGGCCCTGGAGCGGGTCCCGGCCGACATCCGCAAGGACGGCGGCGTCGCCCGGATGTCCGACCCGGACATGATCGAGGGCATCATCGAGGCCGTCTCGATCCCGGTCATGGCCAAGTCCCGGATCGGGCACTTCGTCGAGGCCCAGGTCCTCCAGTCGCTCGGAGTGGACTACATCGACGAGTCCGAGGTGCTGACCCCGGCCGACGAGGTCAACCACTCGGACAAGTGGGCCTTCACCACCCCCTTCGTCTGTGGCGCCACCAATCTCGGCGAGGCCCTGCGGCGCATCGCCGAGGGCGCCGCCATGATCCGCTCCAAGGGCGAGGCCGGCACCGGCAATGTCGTCGAGGCGGTCCGTCATCTGCGCCAGATCAAGAATGAGATCGCCCGGCTGCGCGGCTTCGACAACAACGAGCTGTACGCCGCCGCCAAGGAGCTGCGGGCTCCGTACGAGATCGTCAAGGAGGTGGCCGCGCTCGGGAAGCTGCCGGTGGTGCTCTTCTCCGCGGGCGGTGTCGCCACCCCCGCCGACGCCGCGCTGATGCGCCAGCTCGGCGCCGAGGGAGTCTTCGTGGGCTCGGGCATCTTCAAGTCGGGCGACCCGGCCAAGCGCGCCGCGGCGATCGTGAAGGCCACCACCTTCTACGACGACCCGAAGATCATCGCGGACGCCTCCCGGAACCTGGGTGAGGCCATGGTCGGCATCAACATCGACACCCTGCCCGAGGCCGAGCACTACGCGAAGCGCGGCTGGTAAGCACCGATGAGCGACCCTGTGATCGGAGTCCTGGCCCTCCAGGGCGACGTCCGGGAACATCTGGCGGCCCTGGCCGCGGCGGGCGCCGTGGCCAGGACCGTCCGGCGCCCCGAGGAACTCGCCGAGGCCGACGGGCTGGTGATCCCCGGCGGCGAGTCCACCACGATGTCCAAACTGGCCGCGCTGTTCGGCATGCTGGAACCGCTGCGGTCGCGGGTGCGGGCCGGAATGCCGGTGTACGGCACCTGCGCCGGGCTGATCATGCTGGCCGAGAAGATCATCGACCCGCGGTCCGGCCAGGAGACGATCGGCGGGATCGACATGATCGTCCGCCGGAACGCCTTCGGCCGGCAGAACGAGTCCTTCGAGGCGGCCGTCGAGGTCGCCGGGGTCGGCGGCGGCCCCGTCGAAGGGGTCTTCATCCGGGCCCCGTGGGTCGAGTCGGTCGGTGCCGAGGTCCAGGTGCTCGCCGAGTACGGGGGCCATGTCGTCGCCGTACGGCAGGGCAACGCCCTCGCGACCTCGTTCCACCCGGAACTCACCGGGGACCACCGTCTGCACCGGTTCTTCACCGACATGGTGCGCGCCGCCGGGTGACCGTGTCCCGGTAGGATCTCTGCCGAACGGAGCAGAACCGGTTACGCGAAGGAGACAGGCAGATGTCCGGCCACTCTAAATGGGCTACGACGAAGCACAAGAAGGCCGTGATCGATGCCAAGCGCGGCAAGCTCTTCGCGAAGCTGATCAAGAATATCGAGGTCGCGGCCCGCACCGGTGGCGCTGACATCGACGGCAACCCGACCCTCTTCGACGCCATCCAGAAGGCGAAGAAGAGTTCGGTGCCGAACAAGAACATCGACTCGGCGGTCAAGCGCGGCGCCGGCCTGGAGGCCGGTGGCGCCGACTACGAGACGATCATGTACGAGGGCTACGGCCCGAACGGCGTCGCGGTGCTCATCGAGTGCCTCACCGACAACCGCAACCGCGCGGCTTCCGACGTCCGCGTCGCGATGACCCGCAACGGCGGCTCGATGGCCGACCCGGGCTCCGTCTCGTACCTGTTCAACCGCAAGGGCGTCGTGATCGTCCCCAAGGGTGAACTGGGCGAGGACGATGTCCTGGGCGCCGTCCTGGACGCGGGCGCCGAGGAGGTCAACGACATCGGCGAGTCCTACGAGGTGCTCAGCGAGGCCACCGACCTGGTCGCGGTGCGCACCGCGCTCCAGGAGGCCGGCATCGACTACGACTCCGCGGACGCCAACTTCGTGCCGACCATGCAGGTCGAGCTGGACGAGGAGGGCGCACGCAAGATCTTCAAGCTGATCGACGCCCTGGAGGACAGCGACGACGTCCAGAACGTCTTCGCCAACTTCGACGTCTCGGACGAAGTGATGGAGAAGGTCGACGCCTGAGCGTCCGGATCTGAGGCGCCTTCATCTGACGGGCCGACGGGGACACACCCGTCGGCCCGCGGCGTTGTCAGTGGCTACAGATACTGTGCTGATCAGGCGTTCTGCCCGGCGGCAGGACCGATGACCGAGAGTGCGTGGCCGGAGAGTGGGGGCGCGATGCGGGTGCTGGGTGTCGACCCCGGGCTGACCCGGTGCGGCGTGGGCGTTGTCGAGGGCACGGCGGGGCGCCCGCTGCGGATGCTCGGGGTCGGTGTGGTCCGTACGCCGGCGGACGCGGAGGTCGGCATGCGGCTGGTCGAGATCGAGCGGGGCATAGACGCCTGGCTCGACGAACACCAGCCCGAACTCGTCGCCGTGGAGCGGGTGTTCAGCCAGCACAATGTGCGTACGGTGATGGGCACCGCCCAGGCCAGCGCGGTCGCCATGCTCTGCGCCTCGCGCCGGGGCATCCCCGTCGCCCTGCACACCCCCAGTGAGGTCAAGGCCGCCGTCACCGGCAGCGGCCGGGCGGACAAGGCCCAGGTCGGCGCGATGGTGACCAGGCTGCTGCGGCTGGACGCCCCGCCGAAGCCGGCCGACGCCGCGGACGCCCTCGCGCTCGCCATCTGCCACATCTGGCGTGCCCCCGCCATGAACCGCCTCCAGCAGGCGCAGGCGGCGGCCCGCTCGTCCCGTATCCCCACCACCGCACCTGTCCGGAAGGTTCCCCGATGATCGCCTTCGTCAGCGGCCCGGTCGCCGCCCTCGCCCCGACCACGGCCGTGATCGAGGTCGGAGGCATCGGCATGGCCGTCCAGTGCACCCCGGGCACCCTCGCCGGGCTGCGCGTCGGCCAGGACGCCAGGCTCGCCACCTCCCTCGTCGTGCGGGAGGACTCGCTCACCCTGTACGGCTTCGCGGACGACGACGAACGCCAGGTGTTCGAGCTGTTGCAGACCGCGAGCGGGGTCGGCCCCCGGCTGGCCCAGGCGATGCTCGCCGTCCACGCCCCGGACACGCTGCGGACGGCGGTGTCCACCGGCGACGAGAAGGCGCTGACGGCGGTCCCCGGCATCGGCAAGAAGGGCGCCCAGAAGCTTCTGCTGGAGCTCAAGGACCGGCTCGGCGAGCCGGTCCGCGCCGGAGTGGTCCGGCAGGCCACCGGCCCCGCCTCCTGGAGCGACCAGCTCCACGCGGCCCTGATCGGCCTCGGTTACGCGACCCGGGAGGCCGAGGAGGCGGTCGCCCTGGTCACGCCCCAGGCCGAGGCCGCGCTGGCCGGAGGGACGCAGCCGCCCGTGCCGCAGCTCCTGCGCGCGGCGCTCCAGAGCCTGAACAGAACACGTTGAGCGGCCACCGGCCGAGCCGTACTTCCATGGGGCCGTCCTGGGACGCGCCGACTCCCCGAGGTGAGACTGAGTGAACTGGGACGACACCAGCAGCGAGACGCACACGGCCGCCGACGCCGCCGAGCGGCTCGTGGGCGCGTCCGCGGACGGCGAGGACCAGGCCGTCGAAGCCGCGCTGCGCCCCAAGTCGCTGCACGAGTTCGTGGGACAGGAGCGGGTCCGCGAGCAGCTCGACCTGGTGCTCAAGGCGGCCCTGGCGCGCGGGGCCAGCGCCGATCATGTGCTGCTCTCCGGGGCGCCCGGCCTCGGCAAGACCACTCTCTCCATGATCATCGCGGCCGAGATGAACGCCCCGATCCGCATCACCTCGGGCCCCGCCATCCAGCACGCGGGTGATCTCGCGGCCATCCTCTCCTCCCTCCAGGAGGGTGAAGTCCTCTTTCTCGACGAGATCCACCGGATGTCCCGGCCCGCCGAGGAAATGCTCTACATGGCCATGGAGGACTTCCGGGTCGACGTGATCGTGGGCAAGGGCCCGGGCGCCACCGCCATCCCGCTGGAACTGCCTCCGTTCACCCTGGTCGGCGCGACCACCCGGGCCGGACTGCTGCCGCCCCCGCTGCGCGACCGCTTCGGTTTCACCGGCCACATGGAGTTCTACGAGAGCGCCGAGCTGGAGCGTGTCATCCACCGTTCGGCCCAGCTCCTCGATCTGGAAATCGACGCCGAGGGCGCCGCCGAGATCGCCGGCCGGTCCCGGGGCACGCCCCGGATCGCCAACCGGCTGCTACGCCGAGTGCGTGATTATGCCCAGGTCAAGGCGGACGGGCGGATCAACCGCGAGGTGGCGGCGGTCGCCCTCGCGGTGTACGAGGTCGACGCCCGGGGGCTCGACCGCCTCGACCGTGCCGTGCTCCAAGCGCTGCTCAAGCTGTTCGGCGGCGGTCCGGTGGGCCTGTCGACCCTGGCCGTGGCCGTGGGCGAGGAGCGCGAGACGGTCGAGGAAGTGGCGGAGCCGTTCCTGGTGCGGGAGGGGCTTCTCGCCCGTACTCCGCGTGGCCGAGTGGCCACACCCGCGGCCTGGACACACCTCGGACTCGTGCCCCCGCAGCAGGCGCCGGGGACGGGCGGACAACAGGGCATGTTCGGGATGTGACGGCAAGCACGTCGCCCCCTCAGGAACCCCGGTGCGATGCTGGGCGTTGTTCCAACGATGCGGACTCGCTTAGACTCCGCCGATGCCACCCTTCCGGGTCGGCGTACCCACCCCCGTATATCAGGCCGTTCCCCATCGCGGTCGTGCGAAGGAAGTTCCCTCCCGTGAGTCTCGTGACCCTCCTCCCCTTCATCGTGCTCATCGGGGCCATGTTCCTGATGACCCGGTCCGCCAAGAAGAAGCAGCAGGCGGCGGCGCAGATGCGCAGCGACATGCAGCCCGGCACCGGCGTCCGGACGATCGGGGGCATGTACGCCACCGTCAAGGAGGTGCACGACGACATGGTCCTCCTGGAGGTCGCGCCCGGCGTTCACGCCGTCTACGCGAAGAACGCCATCGGCGCCGTGCTGGACGACGACGAGTACAACCGCATCGTGCACGGTGACGACGCCCTCAAGGCGGACGACCCGATCGTGCCGGACGACGCCTCCTCGCTGACCGGTACGGCCGACGCCGCGGACTCCCCGGCCGACGCCAAGATCGACCTGGGCAAGAAGCCCGAGGCCGACGGCGCCGAGCCCAAGGACGGCAAGGCCGACGGCGACACCGGCGCGAAGTAGTCAGTCTGTGTCGGCGGTCCGTCCAGCGGCCCTCCGCGGCTGATGGCCCGTTCCGATTTCTTCGGGGGCAGGTCCCCACAACACTTCGTGGCCGCTCCGGGCACACCCGGCGTGGGGCGGTTGGACAGGGAGAAACGAGAAGGTGGCAGCACCTAATAAGGGCCGCAGGCAAGCGGGGTCCCCAGGCAGGCCGGGGCGCACCCTGGCACTGTTCCTGATTGCCATGGTCGCCCTCACCGGCGGGATGTTCTGGTCCGGTCATGTCACGCCACGTCTGGGGATCGACCTCGCGGGCGGCACGAGCATCACGCTCCAGGCGAAGAACACGCCGGGCAAGCCGAACGCGATCAACAAGACCAATATGGACACCGCCGTCAGCATCATGGAACGGCGTGTCAACGGTCTGGGCGTCTCCGAGGCCGAGGTCCAGACCCAGGGCCCCGAGAACATCATCGTCAACATCCCCCGGGGCACCAACGAGAAGCAGGCCAGGGACCAGGTCGGCACAACCGCCCAGCTCTACTTCCGGCCGGTGCTGACCGTCGCGCCCGGCACTCCGACCGCTCCGCAGCCCGCGCCCAGCGGCTCTCCCAGCCCGTCGGCGAGCGCCGACAAGGCCGAGAGCCCGGACAAGGCCGGGGAGCCCTCCGGGTCCTCGGAGCCCTCCGCGAGCGCGACCACTCAGGGCCGGGCCGTCACGGACGCCCTGAAGGAGGACGCGACACCCACTCCGGGCGCCTCCGCCTCGGGCAAGCCCGCCGACCCGCCGAACCCGCAGCCGTCCGGCCAGCCGACTCCCGACCCGGCCTCCGCCGCTCTGGAGAAGAAGTTCATGGACCTGGACTGCACCAAGCAGTCCTCGCGCACCGCGGTCAACCAGGACGCCGCGCCCAAGGACACCATCGCGGCCTGTGGCCAGGACGGCTCGGGCCAGTGGCAGAAGTACATCCTCGGCCCGGCCGAGCTGGAGGGCACGGACGTCGACGACGCCAAGGGTGTCCTCGATCCGCAGCGCAACATGTGGATCGTCACGATGGACTTCACCGGTGGCGGCACGAAGAAGTTCCAGTCGATCACGGGCAAGCTCTCGCAGCAGCAGGCGCCGATGAACCAGTTCGCCATCGTGCTGGACGGCAATGTCGTCTCGGCGCCCTCGGTGAGCCAGACCCTCGGCGGCAGCGCCGAGATCTCCGGCAGCTTCAATCAGCAGTCCGCCCAGGACCTGGGCAACATCCTGTCCTACGGCGCGCTGCCCCTGAGCTTCGACGTGGCGAGCGCCACCACCGTCACCGCAGCGCTCGGCGGTGAGCAGCTCCACGCCGGTCTGATCGCCGGTGCGATCGGTCTCGCCCTGGTCATCATCTACCTGGTGACGTACTACCGCGGCCTCTCGCTGATCGCCATCCTCAGCCTCGGCGCCTCCGCGATCATGACGTACACGATCATGGCTCTGCTCGGCCCCGGTATCGGGTTCGCGCTGAACCTGCCCGCGGTCTGCGGCGCGATCGTCGCCATCGGTATCACCGCGGACTCCTTCATCGTGTACTTCGAAAGGATCCGGGACGAGATCCGGGAGGGCCGTACGCTCCGTCCGGCCGTCGAGCGCGCCTGGCCGCGTGCCCGGCGCACCATCCTGGTCTCCGACTTCGTGTCGTTCCTCGCCGCCGCCGTGCTCTTCGTCGTCACGGTCGGCAAGGTCCAGGGCTTCGCCTTCACCCTCGGTCTGACGACCGTCCTCGACGTGGTCGTGGTGTTCTTCTTCACCAAGCCGGTGATGACGATCCTCGCCCGCAAGAAGTTCTTCGCCAGCGGTCATTCCTGGTCCGGACTGGACCCGAAGCGGCTCGGCGCCAAGCCGCCGCTGCGCCGCGCCCGCCGTGTCAGCGCCCCCACCGACCCGAAGGAGGCGTGAGATGTCGCGACTCGGCGCACTCGGCGCCCGGCTCTACCGCGGCGAAGTCGGCTACGACTTCGTGGGCAAGCGGAAGATCTGGTACGGAATCTCGATCCTGATCACCATCACCGCCATCGTCGGACTGGCGGTGCGTGGCCTCAACATGGGCATCGAGTTCAAGGGCGGTGCGGTCTTCACCACCCCGAGCACGAGCGTCTCCGTGTCCCAGGCCCAGACGGACGCCGAGGAGGCGTCCGGACACGACGCGATCGTCCAGAGACTCGGCGACGGCAAGCTGCGGATCCAGGTCACCGAGCTGGACACCAAGCAGGCCGACGTCGTGAAGACCAAGCTCGCCGAGGAGCTGAAGGTCAAAGAGGCGGACATCAACGCCGACCTGGTCGGGCCGAGCTGGGGCGAGACCATCGCCAACAAGGCGTGGACCGGTCTCGCGATCTTCATGATCCTGGTGGTGATCTATCTCGCGATCGCCTTCGAATGGCGGATGGCGATCGCCGCGCTGATCGCCCTGATCCACGACCTCACCATCACCGTCGGGGTGTACGCCCTGGTCGGCTTCGAGGTCACCCCGGGCACGGTGATCGGTCTGCTCACCATCCTCGGTTACTCCCTCTACGACACCGTCGTCGTCTTCGACAGTCTCAAGGAGGGGTCGAAGGGCATCACCAAGCAGACCCGGTGGACATACAGCGAGATCGCCAACCGCTCCATCAACGGGACCCTGGTGCGCTCGATCAACACCACCGTGGTCGCGCTGCTGCCGGTCGCCGGTCTGCTCTTCATCGGCGGCGGTTTCCTCGGCGCCGGCATGCTGAACGACATCTCGCTCTCGCTCTTCGTCGGCCTCGCCGCCGGTGCGTACTCCTCGATCTTCATCGCCACTCCGCTCGTCGCCGACCTGAAGGAACGCGACCCGCAGATGAAGGCGCTGAAGAAGCGGGTGCTCGCCAAGCGGAACGCCGCCCTGGCCAGGGGCGAGTCGGTTGACGACGCCCAGGACGGCGAGGACGGCTTCGAGGACGACCCGGCCGCCGGGCTTCCCGGAGACGCCGCGCCCGCGGGGGCCGGCGCCGGCCCGCGTGACCGCGGCGACCGCGGCGGCCGCCCGTCGGGGAGGCGCCGGTGACGGACGCCAGCACACGGGAGCTGCTGCTCAGCCGTATCCGCGACGTCGCCGACTATCCCAAGCCGGGGGTCCTCTTCAAGGACATCACCCCGCTGCTGGCCGACCCGAAGGCGTTCACGGCGCTGACCGACGTGCTTGCCGGGCTGTGCGGGGAACACGGCGCGACCAAGGTCGTCGGCCTGGAGGCGCGCGGCTTCATCCTGGCCGCTCCGGTGGCGGTACGGGCGGGCCTCGGGTTCATCCCCGTACGCAAGGCGGGCAAGCTCCCCGGTGCGACGCTGTCGCAGGATTACGAGCTGGAGTACGGCTCCGCCGCCCTGGAGGTCCACGCCGAGGACCTCCAGCACGGTGACCGCGTCATCGTCATCGACGACGTCCTCGCCACCGGCGGTACGGCCGGAGCCGCGCTGGAGCTCGTCCGGCGGGCCGGGGCCGACGTGGTGGGCGTCGCGGTCCTGATGGAGCTGGGCTTCCTGGGTGGCCGCACCCGGCTGGAGCCCGCGCTGCGCGGGGCCCCGCTGGAGGCCCTGATCACGCTCTGACGGGTTTCTCGATACGCGCGGACGGGCATCCGGGAACAACCGGATGCCCGTCCCGCGTTGTCCAGCTCCTTCGGTCCCGGAGCGAGAGGTTGGCCCGAGGTCGATACCATGGAAGCTCCGGGCCTGACCGGGGGACCTGGATCCGCACGAGGAGCGCTCTTGCCAGACGAGGTCCAGCCACTGGCCGCCGCATCGCCCGATCAGCAGGCCGACCAGGCCGCGGCGGCGTCGCCCATGCCGCAGAACAAGGCCGCGGTCGCCGCTGACGAGAAGCCCGCGCGGACGGCCGCGGAGACCTCAGGCGCCCGGCCCGTGGACGCGCCCGCCGCCCGCCCGGCGGTGCCGGAGCGTCCCGCGATGCCCGTGACCGCCCCCAAACCGGGGCCCACCGCCGCGCCCCGCTCCGGCGGGTCCTCCAATCGGGTGAGAGCCCGGCTGGCCCGTCTCGGCGTGCAGCGGTCGTCGCCGTACAACCCCGTCCTGGAACCGCTGCTGCGGACCGTGCGCGGCAACGACCCCAAGATCGAGACCGCCACGCTGCGCCAGATCGAGAGCGCCTACCAGGTCGCCGAGCGCTGGCACCGAGGTCAGAAGCGCAAGAGCGGCGACCCGTACATCACGCACCCCCTCGCGGTGACAACCATCCTCGCCGAGCTGGGCATGGACCCGGCCACGCTGATGGCGGGACTGCTGCACGACACGGTCGAGGACACTGAGTACGGCCTGGACACCCTGCGCCGCGACTTCGGCGACCAGGTGGCGCTCCTGGTCGACGGCGTCACCAAGCTGGACAAGGTCAAGTTCGGTGAGGCCGCGCAGGCCGAGACCGTACGCAAGATGGTCGTCGCCATGGCCAAGGACCCGCGCGTCCTGGTCATCAAGCTCGCCGACCGGCTGCACAACATGCGCACCATGCGCTACCTCAAGCGGGACAAGCAGGAGAAGAAGGCCCGCGAGACGCTGGAGATCTACGCGCCGCTGGCCCACCGGCTGGGCATGAACACCATCAAGTGGGAGCTGGAGGATCTCGCCTTCGCGATCCTCTACCCGAAGATGTACGACGAGATCGTCCGTCTCGTCGCCGAGCGGGCGCCCAAGCGCGACGAGTACCTGGCCATAGTGACCGACGAGGTCCAGTCGGATCTGCGCGCGGCCCGGATCAAGGCGACCGTCACCGGCCGGCCGAAGCACTACTACAGCGTCTACCAGAAGATGATCGTCCGCGGCCGTGACTTCGCGGAGATCTACGACCTGGTGGGCATCCGCGTCCTCGTCGACACCGTCCGCGACTGCTACGCGGCGCTCGGCACCGTCCACGCCCGGTGGAATCCGGTCCCCGGACGGTTCAAGGACTACATCGCGATGCCCAAGTTCAACATGTACCAGTCGCTCCACACGACGGTCATCGGACCCAACGGCAAGCCGGTCGAGCTGCAGATCCGCACCTTCGACATGCACCGCCGCGCCGAGTACGGCATCGCCGCGCACTGGAAGTACAAGCAGGAGGCCGTCGCCGGTGCCTCCAAGGTGCGCACGGACGTGCCGAGGAACGCGGGCAAGGGCGCCGGCCAGGACACCGTCAATGACATGGCGTGGCTGCGCCAGCTCCTGGACTGGCAGAAGGAGACCGAGGACCCCAGCGAGTTCCTGGAGTCGCTCCGCTTCGACCTGTCCCGCAACGAGGTCTTCGTCTTCACTCCCAAGGGCGATGTCATAGCGCTGCCCGCGGGCGCCACCCCGGTGGACTTCGCGTACGCCGTCCACACGGAGGTCGGCCACCGCACCATAGGGGCCCGGGTCAACGGACGGCTCGTGCCGCTCGAATCGACCCTCGACAACGGTGATCTGGTGGAGGTCTTCACCTCCAAGGCGTCCGGCGCCGGCCCGTCCCGCGACTGGCTGGGCTTCGTCAAGTCGCCCCGGGCCAGAAACAAGATCCGCGCGTGGTTCTCCAAGGAGCGCCGCGACGAGGCGATCGAGCAGGGCAAGGACTCCATCGCGCGCGCCATGCGCAAGCAGAACCTGCCGATCCAGCGCATCCTCACCGGGGACTCACTGGTCACGCTGGCACACGAGATGCGCTATCCCGACATCTCGTCCCTGTACGCGGCGATCGGCGAGGGCCATGTGGCCGCGCAGGGCGTCGTGCAGAAGCTGGTGCAGGCCCTCGGCGGCGAGGAGGCCGCCAACGAGGACATCGCGGAGAGCGCCCCGCCGTCGCACGGCCGCAGCAAACGCCGCTCCAGTGCCGACCCCGGTGTGGTCGTCAAGGGTGTCGACGATGTGTGGGTGAAGCTCGCCCGCTGCTGTACGCCGGTCCCCGGAGACCCGATCATCGGCTTTGTCACCCGGGGCAGCGGTGTGTCGGTGCACCGCGCCGACTGCGTCAACGTGGACTCGCTGTCGCAACAGCCCGAACGCATCCTCGACGTCGAGTGGGCCCCCACCCAGTCCTCGGTCTTCCTGGTCGCCATCCAGGTCGAGGCGCTGGACCGGTCACGGCTTCTGTCGGACGTCACGCGCGTGCTGTCCGACCAGCACGTCAACATCCTGTCCGCGGCGGTCCAGACCTCCCGCGACCGGGTGGCCACGTCGCGCTTCACCTTCGAGATGGGCGACCCGAAGCACCTGGGCCACGTACTGAAGGCCGTACGGGGCGTGGAGGGCGTCTACGACGTCTACCGGGTCACCTCGGCGCGCAGGCCCTGACGGCGCGCCGGGGCCATGAGCCGCCGGGACCATAAACGGAGGGGCCACAAACGGAGGGGCTCCCCGTACCTGCGTGGTACGGGGAGCCCCTCCGTGGGGCGACGCGTGCGCGGCCGCGCGTGCCGCCCTGTGTTCAGCCGGTTCAGCCGCCGAACTCCTGGAGACCCTTCAGCGCCTGGTCCAGCAGCGCCTGGCGGCCCTCCAGCTCCTTGGCGAGCTTGTCGGCCCTGGCGTTGTTGCCCGCCGCGCGCGCCGTGTCGATCTGCGTGCGCAGCTTGTCCACGGCCGCCTGGAGCTGACCCGTCAGACCCTCGGCGCGCGCCCGCGCCTCCGGGTTCGTACGGCGCCACTCGTTCTCCTCGGACTCCTGGAGAGCGCGCTCCACCGCGTGCATCCGGCCCTCGACCTTGGGCCTGGCGTCCCGGGGCACATGCCCGATGGCCTCCCAGCGCTCGTTGAGGGACCGGAAGGCCGCCCTGGCCGCCTTGAGGTCCGTCACCGGCACCAGCCGCTCGGCCTCGGCCGCGAGGTCCTCCTTGAGCTTGAGGTTCTCGGTCTGCTCGGCGTCCCGCTCGGCGAAGACCTCACCGCGGGCCGCGAAGAAGACGTCCTGGGCGCCGCGGAAGCGGTTCCACAGCTCGTCCTCGGCCTCGCGCTGGGCGCGGCCCGCCGCCTTCCAGTCCGTCATCAGCTCGCGGTAGCGGGCGGCCGTCGCTCCCCAGTCCGTGGATCCGGACAGCGACTCGGCCTCCGCGACCAGCCGCTCCTTGGCCTTACGGGCGTCCTCGCGCTGCGCGTCCAGCGCCGCGAAGTGAGCCTTGCGGCGCTTGGAGAAGGCCGAGCGCGCGTGCGAGAAGCGGTGCCACAGCTCGTCGTCGGACTTCCGGTCCAGCCTCGGCAGGCCCTTCCAGGTGTCCACCAGGGCCCGCAGCCGCTCGCCGGCCGACCGCCACTGGTCGCTCCCCGCCAGCTCCTCCGCCTCGACGACCAGCGCCTCCTTGGCGTGCCGCGCCTCGTCGGTCTGCTTCGCGCGCTGAGCCTTGCGCTCCTCACGACGCGAGTCGACCGTCGAGACCAGCTCGTCGAGCCGTTTGCGCAGGGCCTCGAAATCGCCCACGGCATGGTGCTCGTCGACCTGCCCGCGAAGATGCTCGATGGCCGCGGCCGCGTCCTTCGCGGACAGGTCGGTGGTCTTCACCCGCCGTTCGAGGAGGCCGATCTCGACGACCAAGCCCTCGTACTTGCGCTCGAAATAGGCCAGAGCCTCCTCCGGAGAGCCTGCCTGCCACGATCCGACGACCTGCTCGCCCTCGGCCGTCCGCACGTACACGGTGCCCGTCTCATCGACGCGGCCCCACGGGTCGCTGCTCACAGCGCCTCCTCCACCTGATGCCCGCCAGGTGATTGGCCCCCGGGCATCATCCACAGTTCCTGGGGCGGGCAGCGCCCGCCCTGCACAACGCCAATCTAGGCGACCGGCCGCCCGGCTGTCCGCACTCAGCACGGCCGAAATTCAGAGGGTCACGCCTTGTCGACCGTGCCCTTCTCCACGGTGACCGCCTTCTTGGGCGCGCCGTCACCCGCTCCGCCGGCCACTCCGCCCGCTGCCACGGCCTTCACGGCCTTCAGACCGTCGGCGTCCATCGTGCCGAAGGGGGTGTAGGTGGGGGGCAGTTTGGTGTCCTTGTAGACGAGGAAGAACTGGCTGCCACCGGTATGCGGCTGGCCGGTATTCGCCATCGCCACCGTCCCGGCCTTGAACGTGACGGTGCCGTCCCCCGCGGCCTTGCCGAGCGCGGTCAGATTCTCGTCCGGGATGGTGTAGCCGGGACCGCCGCTGCCGTCGCCCTTGGGGTCGCCGCACTGGAGCACGAAGATGCCCTCCGTGGTCAGCCGGTGGCACTTCGTGCCGTCGAAGTAGCCCTTGTCCGCGAGCGCCTTGAAGGAGTTCACGGTGTGCGGCGTCTTCGCGGCGTCCATCGCGATCGAGATGTCGCCCTCGTTCGTCTTCAGCGCCATCGTGTACTTCGCGGTCTTGTCGACCGTCATCTTCGGCTCGGGAGCGCTGCTCTCGGTCGGCGAGGGCGACGGCGAGGGCGGCGCGGAGGGGGTCGCCTCGGCCCCGGCCTCACTCTTGCTGTCGCCGTCCGACAGACCGACCGAGGCGTACGCCGCGGCGCCCGCGGCCACCACCACGGCCAGCGCGGCCGCGATGATGGCATTGCGGCGCTTCGCCTTCTTCCGGGCCGCCTCCCGGCGCTGCTGCTGCCGCTCGAACTTCTCTCGGGCGAGCTGCCGCCGCCGCTGATCGCTGTTGACCACCGGTTCCACTCCTTTTTCATTCGTCGTCGTGCGTCGTCGTGCGTCATCGCGCGTTGTCGTGCTGTCGTGCGTCGTGATCCTGTCCGGCCCCGTACGGTATCTGGGTTGGCTGTGGAATGAGCAGCGCCGGTAGGCTCTGATCTGCTGCATTCTCCCGACGGACGACAAATAAGGACGATCGTGCTCATTGCCGGGTTCCCCGCCGGTGCCTGGGCGACCAACTGCTATCTGGTCGCCCCGGCCGCGGGTGAGGAGTGCGTGATCATCGACCCGGGCCACCAGGCCGCTTTGGGGGTCGAGGAAGCCGTCAGGAAGCACCGGCTCAAGCCCGTCGCCGTCATTCTCAGCCATGGCCACACCGACCATGTCGCCTCGGTCGTCCCGGTGTGCGGCGCCCATGACGTGCCCGCGTGGATCCATCCCGCGGACCGGTACATGATGAGCGACCCGGAGAAGGCCCTCGGCCGCTCGGTCGGGATGCCGCTGCTGGGCGAGATCGCCGTGGGGGAGCCGGACGACGTCAGGGAGCTGACCGACGGCGCCCGGCTGACCCTTGCGGGTCTGGAGTTCACCGTCGCGCACGCGCCCGGCCATACCAAGGGGTCGGTGACCTTCAGGCTGCCCGAGGGCGCCGGCGGGGACGACATCCCGCCGGTCCTCTTCTCGGGCGATCTGCTGTTCGCCGGCTCCGTAGGACGCACCGATCTGCCGGGCGGCGATCCGGCCGAGATGATCGAGTCGCTGGGCCGTGTCTGCCTGCCGCTCGACGACTCGACCGTGGTGCTGTCCGGCCACGGCCCCCAGACGACCATCGGCCGGGAGCGCGCCACCAACCCGTATCTGCGGGCTGTGCTCCCCGGGGGAAACCCCGGGACCCCTGGCGCCACCGGCTTCGGCAGCGGCTCGGACGCCGCTCCGCGACGAGGAATGTGACGCAGCGATCTCCATGAACACCTTCCAGGCCCCCAAGGGCACCTACGACCTGCTTCCGCCCGACTCCGCGGTCTATCTCGCGGTGCGGGAAGCCCTCTCCGCACCCCTGCGGAACAGCGGCTACGGATACGCCGAGACACCGGGCTTCGAGAACGTCGAGCTGTTCGCCCGGGGCGTCGGCGAGTCCACCGACATCGTGTCCAAGGAGATGTACGCCTTCGAGACCAAGGGCGGCGACAAGCTGGCGCTGCGTCCCGAGGGCACCGCCTCCGTGCTGCGCGCGGCGCTGGAGGCCAATCTGCACAAGGCCGGCAATCTGCCGGTCAAGCTCTGGTACTCCGGCTCGTACTACCGCTACGAGCGTCCCCAGAAGGGCCGGTACCGGCACTTCTCGCAGGTCGGCGCCGAGGCGATCGGCGCCGAGGACCCCGCTCTGGACGCCGAGCTGATCATCCTTGCCGACCAGGCGTACCGGTCGCTGGGGCTGCGGGACTTCCGCATCCTGCTGAACTCCCTGGGCGACCAGGAGTGCCGGCCCGTCTACCGCGAGGCGCTCCAGGGCTTCCTGCGCGGTCTCGACCTGGACGAGGAGACCCGCCGCCGTATCGAGATCAACCCGCTGCGGGTCCTGGACGACAAGCGCGCCGACGTCCGGCGCCAACTGGCCGGGGCGCCGATGCTGCGCGACTACCTCTGCGACGCGTGCAAGGCGTACCACGAGGAGGTGCGCGAGCTGCTGACCGCGGCGGGCGTGGCCTACGAGGACGACGAGAAGCTCGTACGCGGCCTCGACTACTACACCAGGACCACCTTCGAGTTCGTGCACGACGGTCTCGGCGCGCAGTCCGCGGTGGGCGGCGGCGGCCGTTACGACGGGCTCTCCGAGATGATCGGCGGCCCCGCGCTGCCGTCGGTCGGCTGGGCGCTCGGTGTGGACCGTACGGTGCTGGCGCTGGAGGCGGAGGGCATCACGCTCGACCTTCCCGGGGCCACGGGCGTCTTCGCCGTGCCGCTCGGCGAGGAGGCGCGGCGGGTGCTGTTCGGTGTGGTCACCGAGCTGCGCAGGGGCGGCGTCGCCGCCGACTTCTCGTACGGCGGCAAGGGGCTCAAGGGCGCGATGAAGAACGCCAACAGGTCCGGCGCCCGGTACACGATCGTGGCGGGCGAGCGTGATCTCGCGGAGGGCGTGGCCCAGCTCAAGGACATGGAGAGCGGGGAGCAGACGCCGGTCGCGCTCGACGCGCTGGTGACAGAGCTCACGCGGCGCCTCGGCTGAGCCCGGACACGGTGAGCGGGGCCGGGACGGTCACCGTCCGGGCCCTTCTCGGTCCTTGTGCCCCGCGAACGGTGGGCCCGGCCGGGCGTGCGGCACAATGAGGCTGCCCGTTCAGCTCACCGGATGATGGACAGCGATATGACGAGTGCAGCACTTGACGAGGTCTCCTCGGAGCAGGAGGAGCGGGGCGCCGCGCGCACGGTCGGCGCGGGCCGGGCCTTCGCGCTGCTGCTGGTGATCACCGGCGCGGCCGGGCTGCTGGCCTCCTGGGTCATCACCGTCGACAAGTTCAAGCTGCTGGAGGACCCGGGCTTCACGCCGGGATGCAGCCTGAACCCGGTGGTCTCCTGCGGGAACATCATGAAGAGCGCGCAGGCGTCGGTGTTCGGGTTCCCGAACCCGATGCTCGGGCTGGCCACCTACACCGTCGTCATCGGAATCGGTCTCGGCCTGCTGGCCGGGGCGCGCCACCGGGCCTGGTACTGGCTCGGACTCAACGCGGGCACGCTCTTCGGCGTGGGGTTCTGCACCTGGCTCCAGTACCAGTCGCTGTACAACATCAGCTCGCTCTGCCTGTGGTGCTGCCTGGCCTGGGTCGCCACGATCGCGATGTTCTGGTACGTGACGTCCCACAACGTCCGCAACCGGATCCTGCCGGCGCCCGCCTGGCTGCGCGGTTTCCTGGGCGAGTTCACCTGGGTGCTGCCGGTGCTGCACATCGGCGTCATCGGGATGCTCATCCTGACCCGCTGGTGGGACTTCTGGACCGGCTGACCGGCCCCCGCTTCTCCGGGACCGGCCGACCGGCCATGGGCGTCCGGCGGGCGTCCGCCGGGACGGCGTTGTCAGTGCGCTGGCATAGGCTTCACGCGTGGAGCCCGACCTCTTTACCGCAGCCGCCGAAGAGCGCCAGGAGAAGGACCCGTCCAGCAGCCCCCTGGCCGTCCGGATGCGCCCGCGCGTCCTCGACGAAGTCGTCGGCCAGCAGCATCTGCTGAAGCCGGGCTCGCCGCTGCGCCGGCTCGTCGGTGAGGGCAGCGGCGGCCCCGCGGGCCCGTCGTCCGTGATCCTCTGGGGCCCGCCGGGCACCGGCAAGACGACTCTGGCGTACGTGGTGTCCAAGGCCACCAACAAACGCTTCGTGGAGCTGTCCGCGATCACCGCGGGGGTCAAGGAGGTACGGGCCGTCATCGACGGCGCGCGCCGCGCCTCCGGCGGCTTCGGCAAGGACACCGTCCTCTTCCTCGACGAGATCCACCGCTTCAGCAAGGCCCAGCAGGACTCCCTGCTGCCGGCCGTGGAGAACCGCTGGGTCACGCTCATCGCGGCCACCACCGAGAATCCGTACTTCTCGGTGATCTCCCCGCTGCTCTCCCGCTCCCTGCTGCTCACGCTGGAGCCGCTCACCGACGAGGACCTGCGCAGTCTGCTGCGGCGGGCGCTCGGGGAGGAGCGCGGGCTCGGTGGCGCCGTCACCCTTCCCGGGGACGCGGAGGCGCATCTGCTGCGGATCGCGGGCGGAGACGCCCGCCGCGCGCTGACCGCGCTGGAGGCGGCGGCCGGCGCGGCGCTGGCCAAGCACGAGAAGGAGATCAGTCTCCAGACGGTCGAGGAGACCGTCGACCGGGCGGCGGTGACCTACGACCGGGACGGCGATCAGCACTACGACGTGGCGAGCGCGCTCATCAAGTCGATCCGCGGGTCCGACGTCGACGCGGCGCTGCACTATCTGGCGCGGATGATCGACGCGGGGGAGGACCCGCGGTTCATCGCCCGGCGGCTGATGATCTCGGCGAGCGAGGACATTGGTCTCGCCGATCCGACAGCCCTGCCGATCGCGGTCGCCGCCGCCCAGGCCGTGGCCATGATCGGTTTTCCGGAGGCCGCGCTCACGCTGAGCCACGCCACCATCGCGCTGGCCCTCGCTCCCAAGTCCAACGCGGCCACGACGGCGATCTCGGCCGCGCTGGAGGATGTGAAGAGGGGGCTGGCGGGACCGGTCCCGGCCCATCTGCGGGACGGCCACTACAAGGGCGCGGCCAAGCTCGGTCATGCCCAGGGCTATGTCTATCCGCACGATGTGCCGGGCGCGATCGCCGCCCAGCAGTACGCCCCTGACGCGGTGAGCGGGAAGCACTACTACGAGCCGACGCGGTACGGAGCGGAAGCGCGCTACGCGGACGTGGTCGACAGGGTGCGCGAGCGGCTGCGCGGCGACGGCGCCTGAGACGTCCCGGCGAGGCCGCTACGACGCGGCCGCGTCGAAGAGCGTGTGCATGGCCCGGCGCAGCTCGTGCACAGTGCGCACCGGCTCCGGAAAGTCGAAGCGGGCGTCGAAGCACTGGACACCGGTGAAGCGGACCCGCAGCCCGAAGCGGTCGAGGGCGACGGGGACGGCGGCCGTGCCGCCTCCGGCCGTCGCCCCGCCCCGTTCCCCGAGCAGTCGGCGCAGCCCCTGGACCTCCCCGCTGTGCGCGGCGTGCAGATGCTGGAGCAGCTCCGCCTCGTGCTCCATCAGCGGGTCGGCCACGGCGGCGGCGAAGTCCTCTGGGCGCACCGGGCCGGCGCCCCAGAGGTCGTCCACGGACGCTTCGCCCACCTCCAGCCGGAGCATCACCCGCCCGGGCTCCGACAGCGCGGGCTCCCGGGTGAGCCACCCGGAGAGCGAGGCGCGGCCCCGGATACGGTGGGGTACGGAGACGGGCGCGACATCCGTGACCTCCAGCACCGCGCTCAGCTCGTCGTCCTGCGCGTGGGCCGCGGCGCGTACGGCGGGAGAGCCGGCGGGGAACACCAGGAAGACCTCGCCCTCGGGCCCGACGGTGCGGGCGTCCGGCATCAACTGGTGGCTCCGGGCCCCGTTCAGACCTGGAATGAGCAGCACTGCCGAGCATGTACTCTGTACGAGAGTTCGTGTGCGTTCGGCTGCTGACGGCATCCGATCGATTTCAAGCCCGCTGGGACGCGGCTGACCATGAGCTGATCGGACCTCCGTCGATTCGGTGCCCTGCGCGGTGCCGTGACTGTCTGTGATGCGCGTGGTGTTCCCAGGGCGAGACATGCGATCTCCTTTGAGTAAGGTGAGCCTAACCTAACCTACAACGGAGGTCTGGAGAACGTGCCTAACCAGTCGCGTCCCAAGGTCAAGAAGTCGCGTGCGCTCGGTATCGCGCTGACGCCCAAGGCTGTCAAGTACTTCGAGGCCCGTCCCTACCCGCCGGGTGAGCACGGTCGTGGACGCAAGCAGAACAGTGACTACAAGGTCCGTCTGCTGGAGAAGCAGCGCCTGCGCGCCCAGTACGACATCAGCGAGCGCCAGATGGCCCGCGCCTACGACCGCGCCAAGAAGGCCGAGGGCAAGACGGGCGAGGCCCTGGTCGTCGAGCTCGAGCGCCGTCTCGACGCGCTGGTCCTGCGGTCGGGCATCGCCCGCACCATCTACCAGGCCCGCCAGATGGTCGTCCACGGTCACATCGAGGTCAACGGCGGCAAGGTCGACAAGCCGTCCTTCCGTGTCCGTCCCGACGATGTCGTGATGGTCCGCGAGCGCAGCCGTGAGAAGGTCCCCTTCCAGGTCGCGCGCGAGGGTGGCTACGACACCGACGGCGAGACCCCGCGCTACCTGCAGGTCAACCTGAAGGCCCTGGCGTTCCGCCTGGACCGTGACCCGCAGCGCAAGGAGATCCCGGTCATCTGCGACGAGCAGCTCGTCGTCGAGTACTACGCCCGCTGACGCGGCGCGCGGACTCACCAGCGCTTCAGCCCGCCGCTTCCCCGCCCTTCCGGGTGGGGGAGCCGGCGGGCTTCCGCTTGTTCCGGGCGGGCCGGCGCGCGCCGGAGGCCGGCGCCGGGGCCGGGACGGCAGGCTGTCCGCCGAGCGCCCTGCGGACGGCCGCGGCCGCGGAGAGCCCGCGCCCCTCGCTCGCGTACGCCTCGTACCGCTCCCGGCCGAGCAGCTCACCGGCCCGCCGCCGGCACAGCGCGCGCGGCGCACCGAAGTAGCCGGAGCCGAACAGCGGGACGCCGACCGGTTCCCACAGCCGGGTCGCGGCTCCCTGGAGGACAGCGGCCTCGGCCGGATCGCCCTCGCTCGCCGTCACCAGCGCCATCAGCTCGACCGCCAGCACCAGCCCGACCAGGTCGTTGAAGGTGTGGTGGATGGTGATGGACTCGGCGACCAGGGCACGTGCCCCGGCGTACTCCGCGCGGGTCCAGGCCGCGTAGCCCAGCACATAGAGGGCGTACGCCCTGGCCCAGCGTTCGCCGCTGTCCTCGCAGACCTCGCGGACCTCAGAGCACAGGGCGACCGCCGCGTCCAGATCGCCCTGGAAGACCAGTGACATGGCCAGTTCGGCCCGGCCCATCAGCACATTGCTGTTGAGTTCTCCCAGCTCCTGGTAGGCGGCGAGCGCCGAACGCAGCAGCCGTTCCGCCCGCGGCATGTCGTCGGAGAGCAGCGCCAGACATCCCAGCCGGTGCACGGCGTAGGCGTGCGCGTGCGCGTTGCCGGTACGGGCCGCCTCCTCCCGGCACTCGTACAGCGCGCCCACCGCCGCCGGGCCGTCGCCCTGGAGGACCGCCACATATCCCAGGACCCACAGCGCCTTCAGCCGTGCCTCGTCGGAGGGGGTGTCCAGCGCGAGGGCCCGCTCCAGCCAGTGCCGTCCCTCGGTGAGCCGGCCGCAGCCGGCCCAGTAGAACCAGAGCGTGCCCGCCAGATGCTGGCCCAGCCGGGCCTCACCGGGCGTCTCCAGACAGAGTTCGAGCGCCGCGCGGAGATTGGGCAGCGCGCTGTCCGTGCCGACCGCGACCTGCGCCTGGCGCGGGCCGAACCAGTCCAGCTCGTACCAGGTCACCAGGCCCATGTACCAGTCGCGATGGCGCCGGCGCATCCGTCCGGTGTCGTCCAGGGCGTCCAGCCACCCGGCGCCGTAGGCCCTGACCGTGTCCAGCATCCGGTAGCGCACCCCCGCCGGTGTCTCCTCGCGGACCAGCAGGGACTGGCTGATCAGCTCGGCGATCTCGTCGACGACGCTCTCGGACGGCAGTTCGGGACCGCCGCAGACATACTCGGCCGCCTCCAGTTCGAACGGCCCGGCGAAGACCGACAGCCGTGCCCAGAGCAGCCGTTGCGGCGGGGTGCAGAGCTCATGGCTCCAGCCGATCGCCGTCCTGAGCGTCCGGTGGCGCGCCGGCGCGTCCCGCCGGCCCTCGGTGAGCACCCGGAACCGGTCGCCGACGCGGTCGAGCACCTGCTCCACGGAGAGCGCGGGCAGCCGTCCGGCCGCCAGTTCCAGGGCGAGCGGGAGGCAGTCGAGCCGGCGGCAGAGCTCCCGTACGGCGGGGCGCTCGGCGTCGGCGGGCCCGAAGCCGGGCAGCACGGAAGCCGCCCGCTCGGTGAAGAGCAGGAGCGCGTCCTCGTCCGTCATCGGCGCGAGCGGGAAGGGCAGCTCACCCTCCACCCGCAGCGTCCTGCGGCCCGCGGCGAGCACCCGCAGCCCCGGTGCGCGGCGCAGCAGTTCGGCCACCAGCGCGGCGCACTCGTCGACGAGCCGCTCGAAGCCGTCCAGGACGAGCAGCAGCCGGCGCGGGGCGAGATGGTCGGCCAGCACCCGGCGGGGCGGTCTGCTGCTGTGGTCGGTCAGTCCGAGCGCGTCGGCGAGGGCGTGTTCCAGCAGCCCGGGGGCGCGCAGCGTGGACAGGTCGGCGAACCAGACCCCGTCGCAGTAGCGTTTCTTCGCCAGGTGGGCCGCCCGGACGGCCAAGCGGGTCTTGCCGACCCCGCCGACTCCCACCACCGTCACCAGCCTGGACCGGCCGAGGCGCTCCGTCAGCGCGGACAGCTCCTCCGCGCGCCCCACGAAAGGGCTCAGCTCGACGGGGAGATTGCCCGGGACCGGGGGAGGCCCGTCGGAGGAAGGGCCGGAGCGGAAGGAACGGCGCATGGCACACGCAGAGTACTCATCCGGCAGCACTCCGTACAATCTCGCGGTCGCCCCCGGTTCCGGCGGAGGGTAATGCGGTACGGGACGCGACCGCCGGCGCGATAGGGTCGGAGGACGACTTTCCAGTCGCCTTCCAGAGGACCGTCAACGATCAGGGAGCGGTGCGGCGTGACCGGTGGAGAGGTTGCCGGGATCCTGGTGGCCGTGTTCTGGGCGATTCTGGTCTCCTTCCTGGCCGTGGTGCTGGTGAGACTGGCCCAGACGCTCAAGGCCGCCACCCGGCTTGTGGCGGATGTGACGGAACAGGCCGTTCCGCTGCTCGCGGACGCGTCCGCGACCGTCCGCTCCGCACAGACGCAGCTCGACCGGGTCGACGCCATCGCGACGGACGTCCAGGAAGTCACCTCCAACGCCTCGGCGCTGTCCACGACGGTCGCCTCGACCTTCGGCGGACCCCTGGTGAAGGTGGCGGCATTCGGCTACGGCGTACGGCAGGCCCTGGGACGCAGGAGCGCACCGGCCGCCGGTGCGCCCCGCCGCACGGTGGTCGGCCGCACGGTGCCGGCGGCCCGCCGCAGGAAGAAGGGCTGACGCAGCGATGTTCCGCCGTACGTTCTGGTTCACCACAGGCGTGGCCGCAGGCGTCTGGGCCACCACCAAGGTCAACCGCAAGCTCAGGCAGCTCACCCCGGAGAGCCTCGCCGCCCAGGCGGCGGACAAGGCGCTCGAAGCCGGGCACAAGCTGAGGGAATTCGCTGTTGACGTCAGGGCGGGGATGGCGCGGCGCGAGGCCGAGCTGGGAGAGGCGCTGGGCCTGGAGGCACCCGCCGACCCCGCGCTTCCGGCGCCCCGGCGTATCGCCGCCATCGAGCAGACCGCTCACCCCAGGACCAAGAACTCCTACAACCCGCACAACCGGAATGAGGACCACTGATGGAGTCGGCTGAAATCCGCCGCCGCTGGCTGAGCTTCTTCGAGGAGCGCGGGCACACCGTCGTCCCTTCGGCGTCGCTCATCGCGGACGACCCGACTCTGCTGCTGGTCCCGGCGGGCATGGTGCCCTTCAAGCCGTACTTCCTCGGCGAGGTCAAGCCGCCGTTCCAGCGCGCCACCAGCGTGCAGAAGTGCGTGCGTACGCCGGACATCGAAGAGGTCGGCAAGACCACCCGGCACGGCACCTTCTTCCAGATGTGCGGCAACTTCTCCTTCGGGGACTACTTCAAGGAAGGCGCCATCAAGCTCGCCTGGGAGCTGCTCACCGGCTCGGTGGCGGACGGCGGCTTCGGCCTGGAGCCCGAGAAGCTCTGGATCACCGTCTACCAGGAGGACGGCGAGGCCGAACGCATCTGGCGTGATGTCGTGGGCGTACCGGCCGAGCGCATCCAGCGTCTCGGCATGGGCCCCAACTTCTGGTCCATGGGTGTGCCCGGACCCTGCGGCCCGTGCTCCGAGATCAACTACGACCGGGGCCCGGAGTTCGGCGTCGAGGGCGGCCCCGCCGTCAACGACGAGCGCTACGTGGAGATCTGGAACCTGGTCTTCATGCAGTACGAGCGCGGCGAGGGCACCGGCAAGGACGATTTCGAGATCCTCGGTGACCTGCCGTCCCAGAACATCGACACCGGTCTCGGTCTCGAACGCCTCGCCATGATCCTGCAGGGCGTGCAGAACATGTACGAGATCGACACCTCGATGGCGGTCATCGACAAGGCCACCGAGCTGACCGGGGTGCGCTACGGCGCCGACCACGCCTCCGACGTCTCGCTGCGGGTAGTCACCGACCACATGCGTACGTCCGTGATGCTCATCGGTGACGGTGTCACGCCCGGCAACGAGGGCCGCGGCTATGTGCTGCGCCGCATCATGCGCCGCGCCATCCGCAATATGCGGCTTCTCGGCGCCACCGAGCCGGTCGTCGCCGAACTGGTCGACGTGGTCATCAAGACCATGGGCGACCAGTACCCGGAGCTGGAGAGCGACCGCAAGCGCATCGAGACCGTGGCCCTCGCCGAGGAGGCCGCCTTCCTCAAGACGCTCAAGGCGGGCACCAACATCCTCGACACCGCCGTCACCGAGACCAAGGCCTCCGGCGGCCGGGTCCTCACCGGCGACAAGGCCTTCCTGCTCCACGACACCTGGGGCTTCCCGATCGACCTCACCCTGGAGATGGCCGCCGAACAGGGCCTGTCCGTGGACGAGGACGGCTTCCGCCGCCTGATGAAGGAGCAGCGGGAGCGGGCCAAGGCCGACGCCAGGGCCAAGAAGTCCGGCCACGCCGACCTCTCCGCCTACCGCGCGGTCGCCGACGGCAGCGGCGCCACCGAGTTCACCGGCTACACCTCCACCGAGGGCGAATCGACCATCGTCGGCCTGCTGGTCGACGGCGTGCCGTCGCCCGCGGCCTCCGAGGGCGACGACATCGAGGTCGTGCTCGACCGCACCCCGTTCTATGCCGAGGGCGGCGGCCAGCTCGCCGACCAGGGCCGGATCAGGCTCGACACCGGCGCCGTCATCCACGTCCGCGATGTCCAGCAGCCGGTCCCCGGTGTCACCGTGCACAAGGGTTCGGTGCAGGTCGGCGAGGTGACGGTGGGCGCCCCGGTGCACGCCGCCATCGACATCACGCGCCGCCGCGCCATCGCCCGCGCCCACAGCGCCACCCATCTCACGCACCAGGCGCTGCGCGACGCCCTCGGCCCGACGGCCGCCCAGGCCGGTTCGGAGAACTCGCCGGGACGCTTCCGTTTCGACTTCGGTTCGCCGGCCGCCGTGCCCGGCACGGTCCTCACCGACGTCGAGCAGAAGATCAATGAAGTGCTCGCCCGTGAACTGGACGTCCGGGCCGAGGTCATGAGCATCGACGAGGCCAAGAAGCAGGGCGCCATCGCCGAGTTCGGCGAGAAGTACGGCGAGCGGGTCCGTGTCGTCACCATCGGTGACTTCTCGAAGGAGCTGTGCGGCGGTACGCACGTCGGCAACACGGCCCAGCTCGGCCTGGTGAAGCTGCTCGGCGAATCGTCGATCGGCTCCGGAGTGCGGCGCATCGAGGCCCTGGTCGGCGTGGACGCGTACAACTTCCTCGCCAAGGAGCACACCGTCGTCGCCCAGCTCCAGGAGCTGGTCAAGGGCCGCCCCGAGGAGCTGCCCGAGAAGATCTCCGGCATGCTCGCCAAGCTGAAGGATGCCGAGAAGGAGATCGAGAAGTTCCGTGCCGAGAAGGTCCTCGCCGCCGCCGCCGGGCTGGCCGCGAGCGCCGTCGACGTACGGGGCACCGCCCTGGTGACCGGGCAGGTCCCGGACGGCACCTCGGCCGACGATCTGCGCAAGCTGGTCCTCGATGTCCGGGGCCGTATCCCGGGCGGCCGGCCGGCCGTCGTGGCGCTGTTCACCACGGCGAACGGACGTCCGCTGACGGTCATCGCCACCAACGAGGCCGCCCGTGAGCGCGGTCTCAAGGCCGGTGACCTGGTCCGTACCGCCGCCAAGACCCTCGGTGGCGGCGGTGGCGGCAAGCCGGACGTCGCCCAGGGCGGCGGGCAGGACCCGGCCGCCGTCGGTGACGCCATGGCTGCCGTCGAACGCCTTGTCTCCGAGATCTCATGAACCGGGCTCGCGCGGTCGGAGAGACACACCGCGGGAAAGAGGTCTGACGCCGTGCGCCGAGGACGCCGTCTCGCGATCGATGTCGGTGACGCCCGGATCGGGGTCGCCTCGTGCGACCCCGACGGGATCCTCGCCACGCCGGTGGAGACCGTGCCGGGACGCGATGTCCCGGCCGCCCACCGGCGGCTGCGGCAGCTTGTCGAGGAGTACGAGCCGCTCGAGGTGCTGATCGGGCTGCCCCGGTCCCTCAACGGTGGCGAAGGACCGGCCGCCGCGAAGGTACGTGTGTTCGCCCAGGAGGTGGCCCGGGGCATCGCGCCGCTGCCGGTACGGCTGGTCGACGAGCGCATGAGTACGGTGACGGCCGGTCAGGGACTGCGCGCCTCGGGCGTCACGTCCAAGAAGGGCCGGTCCGTCATCGACCAGGTGGCGGCGGTCGTCATCCTCCAGAGTGCGCTGGAGGCCGAACGGGTCTCTGGAAGTGCTCCCGGTGAGGGCGTCGAAGTGGTCATCTGATCGCGATACGGTAACGTTCCGCGCGATGCGGTGGTGTTTCGAACAGCCGCCGCACAATGAAGAGGCGAACGACCGCCGTGTCACTGCGCTCGGCGACGCCGCCTCGCGGCTCTAGGGGATCGATGACTGACTATGGCCGGGGCCCCGGCTCCGCACCGTGGCACCCCGAGGATCCCCTGTACGGGGACCAGGGGTGGGGAGCACAGCAGCCCACAGACGGCCATGCTCCCTACGGCGGGCAGCCGCAGCAGCACTATCCGCCGCAGCAGCATCCCCAGACCCAGGGGCAGTACGGGGCAGGTCAGGACCCGTACCAGCAGGCTTACCAGCAGCCGCAGTACGACGGGAACGGCGTGCCGCAGCACGGTGGGCAGCCGGGATACGACCCCCAGCAGTACGTCGATCCCCAGCAGCAGCCTCAGCAGGCCCAGGCGCAGGCGCAGGCGCAGGCCCAGGCCCAGGCCCAGACACTGCATCAGCAGCAGCAGCAACATCAGCAGCAGCAGTATGTCGACCCCCAGTACAACGGCGGCTGGGACACCGGCCAGCAGGCGACGATGCCCTACGCCGGAAACGCTGTGCCCCCTTATGAGGCGCAGCAGGGCGGCGCCTATGGGGAGAACCAGGACTATTACGGCACTCCCGACGCGTTTCCGCCGCCTCAGCCGCCCGGTCGGCGGCAGCCCGAGCCCGAGCCGGAGACCGAGTGGGACGCCGATCCGCAGAAGGAGGAGGACCATCCCTTCTTCACTGGTGACGAGGGCCGCGACGACGACGGCGAGCACGACGGCGACCCGGGCGTGGACCGGCGCGGCAATGGCCGTGAGCGCCGCGGCAAGACGAAGAAGAAGAGCCGCAACGGCTGCGCGTGCCTGTTCCTGACGGTGGTGCTCGCGGGCGGTGTCGGTGGCGTCGGCTACTTCGGCTACCAGTTCTGGCAGGCCAAGTTCGGCGCGCCGCCGGACTATTCGGGCAAGGGCTCCGGCTCGGTCCAGGTCGAGATTCCCCAGGGGGCCGGCGGCTACGAGATCGCCGCGATCCTGGTCAAGAACGGTGTGGTGAAGAGTCAGGGCGCCTTTGTGGCCGCCCAGCGGGGCAACCCCAAGGGCAACATGATCCAGGCGGGCGTCTACTCGCTCAGCAAGGGCATGTCGGCGGCGAACGCCGTGACGCAGATGCTCAAGCCCAGCAGCCGCGAGTCCCTGATCATCCCTCCGGGCACACGCAACGTCGTCGTCTACAAGCAGATCGACAAGCGGCTCGGTCTTCCGGAGGGCACCACCCAGGGGGTCGCCAAGGAACAGGCCGCGAATCTCGGTCTGCCGGCCTGGGCCAGGAACCACCCGTCGGTCAAGGATCCGCTGGAGGGCTTCCTCTATCCCGCGAGCTATCCGGTCGCGAAGGGGACAAAGCCGGAGGCCGTCCTCAAGAAGATGGTCGCTCAGGCGAACGCGGAGTACACCCGGCTCGACCTGGCGGACAACGCCAAGCGGCTCGGCCTCGAAAGCCCGTGGGAACTGGTCACCGTCGCCAGCCTTGTCCAGGCGGAGGGCAAGACGCACGAGGACTTCCGCAAGATGGCCGAGGTCGTCTACAACCGTCTCAAGCCCACCAACACCGAGACGAACCAGCTCCTCCAGTTCGACTCCGCCTTCAACTACCTCAAGGGCCAGAGCAAGATCGCGATCAGCGAGTCCGAGATCAACAGCAACAAGGACAAGTACAACACCTACACCCAGAAGGGCCTCACCCCCGGGCCCATCGGCAACCCGGGCAACGAGGCGCTGGCCGCGGCCCTGGATCCGACGGAGGACGGCTGGCTGTACTTCGTGGCGACCGACGGAAAACACAAGACCGAGTTCGCCAAGACCTATGCCGAATTCCAGACGCTCAAGGAAAAGTTCAATGACCGTCAGGGCACAGGCTGAGGCGCGCAGGGCGGCCGTCCTCGGGTCGCCCATCGCCCACTCCCTCTCCCCGGTGCTGCACCGCGCCGCGTACGCGGGTCTCGGGCTCACCCACTGGTCGTACGACCGCTTCGAGGTGGACGAGGCCGGGCTCCCCGGCTTCTTCGCGAAGCTGGGCGACGACCGCTGGGCCGGGCTGTCGCTGACCATGCCGCTCAAGCGGGCGGTCATACCGCTGCTCGACGAGGTGACCGAGACCGCGGCGGCCGTCGAGGCCGTCAACACGGTCGTCTTCGGTGACGACGGCCGGCGGGTGGGGGACAACACCGACATCCCCGGCATGATCGCCGCGCTGGGCGAGCACGGTGTGGACACGGTGGAGTCCGCGGCCGTCCTGGGCGCGGGCGCGACCGCGTCCTCGGCGCTCGCGGCGCTCGCCCGGATCTGCACGGGGCCCGTCACGGCGTATGTGCGCGGTGAGACCCGGGCGGCCGAGATGCGCGGCTGGGGCGAACGGCTCGGTGTCGACGTCCGTATCGCCGGCTGGGCCGACGCCGCCCTGGCCTTCGAGGCGCCGCTGGTGATCGCCACCACCCCGGCCGGTGCCACCGACGAGCTGGCCCTCCGGGTCCCCGGGCGTCCCGGCACACTCTTCGACGTGCTGTACCACCCCTGGCCCACGGCCCTCGCCGCCGCCTGGTCGGCCCGGGGCTGTCCGGTCGTCGGCGGTCTCGACCTGCTGGTGCACCAGGCGGTGCTCCAGGTCGAGCGGATGACGGGACGCTCGCCGGCGCCGCTCGCGCTGATGCGGAAGGCGGGCGAAAAGGCGCTCGAAGCGCGATAGATCCCGTCCCGGCCGGTTTGCCACACCGTGCGACGGCTGTCCCCGGCCCCGGCACGCCGTCCGCCGGTTGGACCGGAGGCCGGGCCGCGCCATGGGCGTGGGAGGATCGGAGATGGCGGGCCAGGGCCGCGCACCCGGTCGCGCCACTGCAGTTCCAGGCGCGAGGATGAGGAGCACCGTTGAGCAGGTTGCGCTGGCTGACCGCAGGGGAGTCGCACGGCCCCGCACTCGTCGCGACGCTGGAGGGTCTTCCCGCGGGCGTACCCATCACCACGGAGATCGTCGCGGACCACCTGGCCCGGCGGCGCCTCGGCTATGGGCGCGGCGCGCGGATGAAGTTCGAGCGTGACGAGGTCACCTTCCTCGGCGGTGTCCGGCATGGCCTGACCATGGGATCGCCCGTCGCGATCATGGTGGGAAACACCGAGTGGCCCAAGTGGGAACAGGTCATGGCGGCCGATCCGGTCGATCCCGCCGTCCTGGCCGAGCTGGCCCGCAACGCGCCGCTGACCCGGCCGAGGCCCGGCCACGCCGATCTCGCGGGGATGCAGAAGTACGGCTTCGACGAGGCCCGGCCGGTCCTGGAGCGCGCCAGCGCCCGGGAGACCGCGGCCCGGGTCGCGCTCGGCGCCGTGGCGCGGTCGTATCTCAAGGAGACGGCCGGGATCGAGATCGTGTCCCATGTGGTCGAGCTGGCCGCCGCCAAAGCGCCCTACGGCGTGTACCCCGTGCCGTCCGACGTGGCGAAGCTGGACGCCGACCCGGTGCGCTGCCTGGACGCGGACACGAGCGAGGCGATGGTCGCCGAGATCGACCAGGCCCACAAGGACGGCGACACCCTCGGCGGTGTCGTGGAGGTGCTGGCTTACGGAGTGCCGGTCGGCCTCGGCTCGCACGTCCACTGGGACCGCCGGCTCGACGCACGCCTGGCAGCCGCGCTGATGGGCATTCAGGCCATCAAGGGCGTCGAGATCGGTGACGGCTTCGGTCTGGCGCGGGTGCCGGGATCCCAGGCGCACGACGAGATCCTCGCGACCGACGAAGGCGTCAGGCGTGCCTCCGGCCGCTCCGGCGGTACCGAGGGCGGTCTGACGACGGGTGAGCTGCTGCGGGTACGGGCCGCGATGAAGCCCATCGCCACCGTGCCCCGCGCGCTCGCCACCATCGACGTGGCCACCGGTGAGGCCGCGAAGGCCCACCACCAGCGCTCGGACGTCTGCGCCGTGCCGGCCGCCGGCATCGTCGCCGAGGCCATGGTCGCGCTGACCCTCGCGGACGCGGTCGCCGAGAAGTTCGGCGGCGACAGCGTCCCGGAGACGCGCCGCAATGTCCGCTCGTACCTCGACAACCTCCAGATCCGATGAGCGCGGACAGCGGACCGGCCATTGTGCTGGTCGGCCCGATGGGGGTCGGCAAGTCCACCGTCGGTGAGCTGCTCGCCGCACGTCTCGGCACGGGCTTCCGGGACAGCGACGCCGACATCGTCGCCGCGCGGCAGAAGTCGATCTCCGACATCTTCGTCGACGAGGGCGAGCCGCGCTTCCGTGAGCTGGAGCGGGAAGCGGTACGGCTCGCGGTCGCCGAGCACACGGGCGTCCTGGCCCTCGGCGGCGGCGCCATCCTCGACGCCGCCACCCGCGAACTGCTCACCGGGCTGCCCGTCGTCTACCTGTCGATGGAGGTCGGTGAGGCGATCAAGCGCGTCGGGCTGAACACCGCGCGCCCGCTGCTCGCCGTCAACCCCCGCCAGCAGTGGAAGCTGCTGATGGAGGCGCGCCGCCATCACTACACCGATGTGGCCCGGGTGGTGGTCGCGACCGACGACCGCTCGCCGGAAGAGGTCGCGGAGGCCGTCCTCGACGCCCTGGAGCTGAAGCACCTTCCGGGGACCGCCGCACCGGCGGCCGGTACCGAGGACCCCCGGACCGCCGACAAGGAGAACCACGCATGACGGACCAGGCAGTCACCCGTATCCAGGTCGGCGGCACGGCAGGGCACGACCCGTACGAGGTGCTGGTCGGCCGGCAGCTCCTCGGCGAACTGCCCGCGCTCATCGGCCCGAAGGCCAGACGGGTCGCCGTGCTGCACCCGGAGGCGCTCGCCGGGACGGGCGAGGCGCTGCGCCAGGACCTCGCGGAGCAGGGGTACGAAGCCGTCGCGATCCAGGTGCCCAACGCGGAGGAGGCCAAGACCGTCGAGGTCGCCGCGTACTGCTGGAAGGCGCTCGGCCAGACCGGCTTCACCCGCACCGACGTGATCATCGGCGTCGGCGGCGGGGCCACCACCGACCTGGCCGGGTTCGTCGCCGCGACCTGGCTGCGCGGAGTGCGCTGGATCGCCGTACCGACGACCGTGCTCGCCATGGTCGACGCGGCGGTGGGCGGCAAGACCGGCATCAACACCGCCGAGGGCAAGAACCTCGTCGGCGCCTTCCACCCGCCGGCCGGGGTCCTCTGCGACCTGGCCGCGCTGGACTCGCTGGGCGTCCACGACTACGTCAGCGGCATGGCCGAGATCATCAAGGCGGGGTTCATCGCCGACCCGGCGATCCTCGATCTGGTCGAGGCCGACCCGGCGGGCGCCCGTACCCCCGCCGGCACGCACACCGCCGAGCTGATCGAGCGTTCTATCCGGGTCAAGGCCGAGGTCGTCTCCAACGACCTGAAGGAATCCGGGCTGCGCGAGATCCTCAACTACGGCCACACGCTGGCGCACGCCATCGAGAAGAACGAGCGCTACAAGTGGCGGCACGGCGCCGCCGTCTCCGTCGGCATGGTCTTCGCCGCCGAGCTGGGCCGTCTCGCCGGCCGTCTCGACGACGCCACCGCCGACCGGCACCGCTCCGTCCTGGAGTCCGTCGGGCTGCCGCTGACCTACCGGGGCGACCAGTGGCCCCGGCTGCTGGAGACGATGAAGGTCGACAAGAAGTCCCGCGGCGACCTGCTGCGCTTCATCGTGCTGGACGGTCTCGCCAAGCCGACCGTGCTGGAGGGGCCCGACCCGGCCGTGCTGCTCGCGGCGTACGGGGAGGTGTCCGCGTGACCCGCCGGGTCCTCGTCCTCAACGGGCCCAACCTCGGCCGTCTCGGGTCGCGTGAGCCCGATGTCTACGGCGCGACCTCGTACGCCGGGCTGGTGGACACCTGCCGCACGCTGGGCAAGGAACTCGGCTTCGACGTCGACGTACGCGAGACGAACGACGAGGGAGAGCTGATCCGCTGGCTCCACGAGGCCGCGGACAGTGCGATTCCGGTCGTTCTCAACCCGGGCGCCTTCACCCACTACTCGTACGGAATGCGGGACGCTGCGGCCCAGCGCACCGCGCCCCTCATCGAGGTGCACATCTCGAATCCGTACGCCCGTGAGGAGTTCCGGCACACCTCGGTGGTCGCGGCCGTCGCCAGCGGAACGGTCGCGGGCTTCGGAATCGGCTCGTACCGGCTCGCCCTGCGGGCCCTCGCCGAGGAACTGACCGGCTGACCGGGCACCTGGAAGGGACCCCGGCCGTTGCCGTGGTGGCGGCCGGGGGCGGTACCGTTCGGTAGCACGCGGCCCCGGGGCCGCCGACCAGCGTCAGTCGTACGAGACGGAGTGGCACCGGATGCAGCACGCAGTGGGGGCTCCGCTGCCGCCTCCTCGGGGGCCGGGGCAGGGAGCGGGCGGATGGTCGCAGCAGGCACCGCCGCCGGGCTCGCCGGCAGGGCCCGGCCCGCACCAGGGACAGCGGCCCGCGCCGGGCTGGACCGGAGCGGGACCCGCGCAGGGCCCGCCGCCCCCGCCGCAGCACGCTCCCGGAGTCCGTCCGGGCGCGCCCGGGCAGGCGCCCGTACCGCCGCCGGGCCCGCCGGCCGCACCGCCGCCCCCGGACTCCACCGGGCACATCCGGCTCCCGCCCGGCGGCCCGGTGCCCGTACCGCCCCCGCCGTCCGCGGACGGCGGCACCGGCGCCGCGACGCTCGCCGTGCTGCTCATCGGCCCGGCCGGCGCCGGCAAGACCACCGTCGCGCGTCACTGGGCGCAGCGCCGCCGCGTGTCCACCGCGCACATCAGCCTGGACGACGTCCGCGAATGGGTCTGCTCCGGTTTCGCCGACCCCCAGGCCGGCTGGAACGACCACTCCGAGGCGCAGTACCGGCTGGCCCGCCGCACCTGCGGCTTCGCCGCCCGCAACTTCCTGGCCAACGGCATCTCCTGCATCCTGGACGACGCGGTCTTCCCGGACCGGCCGGTCGTCGGACTCGGCGGCTGGAAGCGCCATGTCGGCCCGGGGCTGCTGCCCGTCGTGCTGCTCCCCGGCCTGGAGATCGTGCTGGAGCGCAACGCGGCCCGCAGCGGAAACCGCCGGCTCGCCGACGAGGAGGTGGCCGGCATCCACGGCCGGATGGCCGGCTGGTACGGATCGGGGCTGCCCATCATCGACAACTCCAGCTATGACGTGGAGACCACGGCCCGGGTCCTCGACGACGTCCTGGCCCGCGCGCTCGCCAGCCCGCCGAGCTGGTAGGCCGCGCGGACGGCCCCCAGTCGGACGCGCTGAACCGGCCGGGTGGCGCGTTCGCTCATACGCTCGGATCATGTCAGACGTGTATGCGGCCCGCCGCGCGCGGCTGCGCGACCGGTGTGCCGCGGCAGGCAATGCCGCGGCCCTGGTCTCCCGCCCCGCCAATGTCCGCTATCTCGCGGGCGGGGCGCTGCCGGGTGCCGTGCTGCTGCTCGGCCCCGACGAGGACACGCTGCTCAGCCCCCGCACCCCGCTGGGCGCCGCCGACGGACGGGTCGACGAGCGGCTGCGGGGGATCGTCCTGCCCACCACGACCGGCGACCCCGCGGTCGCGGCGGCCGGGATCCTCGTACGGGCGGGCGTGGAGTCGCTCGCCGTTGAAGAACACCATCTGACCGTCGCCCGACACCGGGCGATTGGCTCCGTGGCACCCCGGCTGCGCCTCGCGGACCTGGGCTGCGCCGTCGAGCAGCAGCGCATCGTCAAGGACGAGGAGGAGATCGGCTGTCTGCGGATCGCGGCCGAGATCGCCGACCAGGCGCTGGGTGAACTGCTGGAGTCGATCCTGGTCGGCCGCACCGAACGCCATCTCGCGCTGGAGCTGGAGCGGCGGCTCGTCGATCACGGCGCCGCGGGCCCCGCCTTCCCGACCAATGTCGCCACCGGCCCCAACTCCGGCCGCCACGGGCACCATCCGTCGGACCGCCGGGTCGAGGAGGGTGATTTCCTCACGGTCAGCCTCGGTGCCGACTACCGGGGATACCGCTGTCTCATCGGGCGGACCTTTGTCATCGGCACCTCACCCGACGACTGGCAGATCGAGCTGTACGAGCTGGTCTTCGCGGCACAACGGGCAGGTCGGGAGGCTCTCGTACCGAGCGCCGGCTACCGCGACGTGGACCGCGCGGCCCGTCAGCCGCTGGAGGCGGCCGGGTACGCCGAGGGGCTCCCTCCCCGTACGGGGCACGGGGTCGGGCTCGAAATCGACGAGGACCCGCAGCTCGCCCCTGCGGCCATGGGTAAACTGGACGCTTGCGTGCCGGTCACCGTCGGACCGGGGGTCCACCTCCCGGGCCGGGGCGGTGTCCGGATCGATGACACGCTCGTCGTCCGCCCCGAGGCGGACGGCGGGCCGGAGCTACTCACCATCACGACCAAGGAGCTGCTCGCGCTCTAGCGCGCACTCCCGGTCGTCCACCAGCTTTCAGTCCAGGAGATTCCGCAACCGTGGCTTCCACGAACGACCTCAAGAACGGCCTGGTGCTCAAGCTCGACGGGGGCCAGCTCTGGTCCGTCGTCGAGTTCCAGCACGTCAAGCCCGGCAAGGGCCCGGCCTTTGTACGCACCAAGCTCAAGAACGTGCTCTCCGGCAAGGTCGTCGACAAGACCTTCAACGCCGGTGTGAAGGTCGACACGGCCACCGTTGACCGCCGTGACATGCAGTTCTCGTACATGGACGGCGAGTACTACGTCTTCATGGACATGCAGACGTACGACCAGCTCATGGTCGACCGCAAGTCCGTCGGTGACGCGGCCAACTACCTCATCGAGGGGTTCACGGCCAGCGTCGCCACACACGAGGGCGAGGTGCTCTACGTCGAGCTGCCCGCCGCCGTCGAACTGGTCGTGCAGCACACCGACCCGGGCGTGCAGGGCGACCGCTCCACCGGCGGCACCAAGCCCGCCACCCTGGAGACCGGCTACGAGATCGGTGTCCCGCTCTTCATCACCACCGGCGAGAAGATCAAGGTCGACACGCGCTCCGGCGAGTACCTCGGCCGGGTGAACAGCTAACCGTGGCTGCCCGGAACAAGGCCCGTAAGCGCGCCTTCCAGATCCTTTTCGAGGCCGACCAGCGCGGGGCGCCCGTGCAGACGGTCCTCGCGGACTGGATTCGGCATGCCCGGACCGACGAGCGCCAGCCGCCGGTGGGCGAGTACACCATGGAGCTGGTCGAGGGGTACGCCGAGTACGCGGACCGTATCGACGAGCTGATCTCCACCTACTCGGTGGGCTGGACGATCGACCGGATGCCGGTCGTCGACCGGAACATCGTGCGGCTCGGCGCGTACGAGCTGGTGTGGGTGGACGACACCCCGGACGCGGTGGTGATCGACGAGGCGGTACAGCTCGCCAAGGAGTTCTCCACGGACGACTCCCCGTCCTTTGTGAACGGCCTGCTGGGCCGCTTCAAGGACCTCAAGCCGAGTCTGCGCCGCGTCTGAGCCCCGGGGCCTTCCCGGAGGCCCGGGATCCGGCTGCCGCGCCCGCTCGGCTCGCCAGGCCCGAAGCAGAAGACCGCTCGTCTTCTGCTTCGGGCCTGGCGCGTACCGGGCCTCGCGGGCGCCGGGCGCGGCCCGCGCGAGTCCGCGCACCGGGGGCACCCGCCTCTCCGGACGCAGCGGAGGGCGGCCCCCTACCACGGGTCCGCCCTCCGGAGGTGACGTTTCTGCTGTTTTGTTCCCGGTTCGGTCAGCTCTCCTCGTGGGCGACCGCACGGCGGGCGTCCGCGTCCAGGACGCCCCAGCTGATGAGCTGCTCGGTCAGGACCGACGGCGACTGGTCGTAGATCACGGCGAGCGTCCGCAGGTCGTCCTGGCGGATCGACAGGACCTTGCCGTTGTAGTCGCCGCGCTGGCTCTGGATCGTCGCCGCGTAACGCTGCAACGGGCCCGCCTTCTCCTGCGGCACATGGGCCAGCCGCTCCAGGTCCAGAACGAGCTTCGGCGGCGGCTCGGCCGCTCCGCCGGGCGTGGTGCCCGGGAGGAGTTCCTGCACCGGGACCCCGTAGAAATCAGCCAGCTCGGCGAGGCGCTGCACCGTGACGGCACGGTCGCCGCGCTCGTACGAACCGACCACCACGGCCTTCCAGCGGCCCTGGGACTTCTCCTCCACGCCATGGAGCGAGAGGCCCTGCTGGGTGCGGATGGCGCGGAGTTTGGCCCCGAGCTGCTTTGCGTATTCGCTGGACATATAGCTCCCCGGACGAAGTCTGGTAACTCACTGTGAGGTTACGCAGCGTTACTTGGATGCGTCAAGCCGGGGAGGCCGGGGGGCCCTCCGCGGAGCCCCGGAAGAGGGGCGGTACACGGCGTTCCGGCGGCCCCTGGTAGCTTGGGTGGCGTAATTCAGACATCCCGACGTCCTTTAAGGTCCGTCCCGTGAGGCGGAGAAGGAGGTCCGTTTCGCATGGACACGGAAAACCCGCCGGAGAGCTCCGGCATCGCGCGCCCCGTGCTGGAGGCGCCCGACATCGCACGGGTTCTCACCCGTATCGCCCACGAGATCGTCGAACGCGCCAAGGGCGCGGACGATGTGGTGCTGCTGGGCATTCCCACCCGCGGCGTCTATCTGGCCCGCCGGCTGGCCGGCAAACTCGCGGAGATCACCGGCCGCTCGATCCCCGTCGGCTCCCTCGACATCACCATGTACCGCGACGACCTGCGCCTGCGGCCCGCCCGCGCGCTGGCCCGCACCGACATTCCCGGTGACGGCGTCGACGGACGCCTGGTGGTCCTCGTCGACGACGTGCTCTTCTCCGGCAGAACGATCCGCGCCGCCCTCGACGCGCTCGGCGACATCGGCCGGCCGCGGGCCGTACAGCTCGCCGTGCTCGTCGACCGAGGCCACCGCGAGCTGCCGATCCGCGCCGACTACGTCGGCAAGAACCTCCCCACCTCGCTGCGGGAGACGGTCAAGGTGCAGCTCGCCGAGGAGGACGGCCGGGACACCGTGCTGCTCGGCCTGAGGCAGCCCGCCGCGTCCGGCGAGCAGTAGCGGCGTCTCCGTACGCCCTCCGTCCCGTACGGCCGCGCCGGCGCGCCCGCACGCCCGCACACCTCCACACACCGGAGCCCTCCCGATGCTGCGCCTCCCAGGGGCAAACCCCCGCACACCCGGCCATCTCATCTCGGCCGCCGATCTCAGCCGTGACGACGCCGTCCTGATCCTCGACACCGCGGAGGAGATGGCCCGGGTCGCCGACCGGCCCATCAAGAAGCTGCCGACCCTCCGCGGCCGTACCGTCGTCAACCTCTTCTTCGAGGACTCGACCAGGACCCGGATCTCCTTCGAGGCCGCCGCCAAGCGGCTGTCGGCCGATGTCATCAACTTCTCCGCCAAGGGCTCCTCCGTGTCCAAGGGCGAGTCGCTCAAGGACACCGCGCTGACCCTGGAGGCGATGGGCGCGGACGCCGTCGTCATCCGGCACGGCGCCTCCGGCGCCCCCTACCGGCTGGCCACCTCCGGCTGGATCGACGGCGCGGTCGTCAACGCCGGCGACGGCACCCACGAGCACCCCACCCAGGCGCTGCTGGACGCCTTCACCCTGCGCCGCCGCCTGGTCGGCCCGGACACCGGCATCGGGCGCGGTCTCGACGGCCGGCGGGTGACCATCGTCGGCGATGTGCTGCACAGCCGGGTCGCCCGCTCCAATGTCCTGCTGCTGCACACGCTGGGCGCCCGGGTCACCCTGGTCGCCCCGCCCACCCTGGTGCCGATCGGCGTCGAGCGGTGGCCCTGCGAGGTGTCGTACGACCTCGACCGGGTGCTGCCCGAGTCCGACGCGGTGATGATGCTGCGCGTCCAGCGGGAGCGGATGAACGCCGCGTTCTTCCCGACCGAGCGCGAGTACTCCCGCCGCTACGGCCTGGGCGGCGACCGGATGGCCCGGATGCCCGAGCACTCCGTCGTGATGCACCCGGGCCCGATGAACCGCGGTATGGAGATCACCGCCGAGGTCGCCGACTCCGACCGCTGCACGGCCGTCGAACAGGTCGCCAACGGCGTCTCGATCCGGATGGCAGTGCTCTATCTGCTGCTCGGCGGCAACGAGCCCGCCGTCACCCACTCCCGCCCGTCGGCCGCCACCAACCCAGATCCGGCGCGTCTCGCGCCCGCCACAGACTCCGAGGAGAGCAAGTAACCATGGGCAAGACCCTTGTACGGGGCGCGAAGGTACTCGGCGGCGAGGTGCGGGACGTCCTGATCGACGGCGAGACCATCGCCCGCGTCGGCACCGGGATCGAGCCCGGTGACGCGACCGTCGTCGAGGCCGCGGGGCGGATCCTGCTGCCCGGTCTGGTCGATCTGCACACCCATCTGCGCGAGCCGGGCCGCGAGGACTCCGAGACCGTCCTCACCGGCACCAGGGCCGCCGCCGTCGGCGGCTTCACCGCCGTGCACGCCATGGCCAACACCTTCCCGGTCGCCGACACCGCCGGTGTGGTCGAGCAGGTCTGGCGGCTCGGCCGGGAGTCCGGCTACTGCGATGTGCAGCCCGTCGGCGCCGTCACCGTAGGACTGGAGGGCAAGCAGCTCGCCGAGCTGGGCGCGATGAACGACTCCGCCGCCGGGGTCCGGGTCTTCTCCGACGACGGCAAGTGCGTCGACGACGCCGTGATCATGCGCCGGGCGCTGGAGTATGTGAAGGCCTTCGACGGAGTGATCGCCCAGCACGCCCAGGAGCCCCGGCTCACCGAGGGCGCCCAGATGAACGAGGGCGTGGTCTCCGCCGAGCTGGGTCTCGGTGGCTGGCCGGCCGTCGCCGAGGAGTCGATCATCGCCCGCGATGTCCTGCTCGCCGCCCATGTCGGCTCCCGGGTCCACATCTGCCATCTCTCCACGGCCGGCTCGGTCGACCTGGTCCGCTGGGCGAAGTCCCAGGGCTGGAACGTCACCGCCGAGGTCACCCCGCACCACCTCCTGCTCACCGACGAGCTCGTGCGCTCGTACAACCCCGTCTACAAGGTGAACCCGCCGCTGCGCACGGAAGCCGATGTGACGGCCCTGCGCGAGGCCCTCGCCGACGGCACCATCGACTGTGTCGCCACCGACCACGCCCCGCACCCGCACGAGGACAAGGACTGCGAGTGGGCCGCGGCCGCCATGGGCATGGTGGGCCTGGAGACGGCGCTCTCCGTCGTCCAGCAGACGATGGTCGACACCGGCCTGCTCGACTGGGCGGGCGTCGCCGACCGGATGTCCTTCCGCCCGGCCCGCATCGGCCGTCTGGCGGGCCACGGCAGGCCCGTGGCGGCGGGGGAGCCCGCCAACCTGACCCTGGTCGATCCGGCTTACCGTGGTGTCGTGGACCCCAAGGGCTTCGCCTCCCGCAGCCGCAACACCCCGTACGAGGGACGCGAGCTGCCGGGACGCGTGACCCACACCTTCCTGCGGGGCCGCGCCACGGTCGTCGACGGGATTCTGGCGTGACAAGTGCGAAGCTCCTCCTGACGCTGGCCGCCGAGCGGAAATCGGCGGACGTGACCGACTGGGCCGCCCGGCTCGGCTGGGTGATCGGTCTGCTGCTCTTCATCGCGTTCGTGTACTGGCTGATGCGCCAGGGATGGAAGTGGCGCGGCAGCCTCCAGTCCGGGCTGCCTGAGCTGCCCGCGCCGCCGGAGACCCCCGGCGCGGCCGTCCCCGGTGCCGACGGCGCGCCCCTGCCGGTACTGACCGGCCGCTACCACGGCTCGACCACCGCCGGGCAGTGGCTCGACCGCATCGTCGCCCATGGCCTGGGCGCCCGCAGCAGGGCCGAACTGACCCTGACCGACGCCGGTCTGGAGGTCGTACGCCCCGGCGCGAACGACTTCTTCGTCCCGGCGGGCCGGCTCCGCGGGGCCCGGCTCGACAAGGGCATCGCGGGCAAGGTCCTCGCCGAGGGCGGTCTGCTGATCGTCACCTGGCAGCACGGCGACACGCTGATCGACTCCGGCTTCCGCTCCGACCGCTCCGCCGAGCACCCCGCCTGGGCCGCCGCCGTCAACTCCCTGGCCCGGTCCCTCACGGCATCCACCCCCGCATCCACGACGACATCCACCACGACGGAAGGCCCCGCACGATGACCACCTCCACCCGGGGAAGCGCCCAGCGAGCGGCGCTTCCCGCCGTACTCGTCCTGGAGGACGGCCGCACCTTCCGCGGCCGCGCCTACGGGGCCGTGGGGGAGACCTTCGGCGAGGCGGTGTTCTCCACCGGCATGACCGGCTACCAGGAGACCCTCACCGACCCGTCGTACCACCGCCAGGTCGTCGTCATGACCGCCCCGCACATCGGCAACACCGGCGTCAATGACGAGGACCCCGAATCGAGGCGGATCTGGGTCTCCGGCTATGTCGTCCGCGACCCCGCGCGCACCCCCTCCAACTGGCGCTCGCGCCGCTCGCTCGACGAGGAACTGGTCGCCCAGGGCGTCGTCGGCATCAGCGGTGTCGACACCCGCGCGCTCACCCGCCATCTGCGTGAACGCGGCGCGATGCGCGTCGGCATCTTCTCCGGCGAGGCGCTCACCGGTGCCTCCGGCGCCGGACCGGCCGACGAGGCGGCGCTGCTGGCACGGGTGCGCCAGGCCCCCGAGATGACCGGGGCCGACCTCTCCGCGGAGGTCGCCACGGAGCGGACGTACATCGTCCCCGCCATCGGCACCAAGCGCTTCACCGTCGCCGCGCTCGACCTGGGCATCAAGGGAATGACCCCGCACCGGCTGGCAGAACGGGGCATCGAGGTGCACGTCCTGCCCGCCACCGCCACCCTCGACGAGGTGTACGCGGCCGGTCCCGACGGCGTCTTCCTCTCCAACGGCCCCGGCGACCCGGCCACCGCCGACCTCAGTGTCGTCAAGGGCGTACTGGAGCGCGGCACACCGCTCTTCGGCATCTGCTTCGGCAACCAGCTCCTCGGCCGCGCGCTCGGCTTCGGCACCTACAAGCTGAAGTACGGTCACCGCGGCATCAACCAGCCCGTGCAGGACCGCACGACGGGCAAGGTCGAGGTCACCGCCCACAACCACGGATTCGCCGTCGACGCCCCCCTCGACCGGGTCTCCGACACCCCGTACGGCCGCGCCGAGGTCTCCCACGTCTGCCTCAACGACAACGTGGTCGAGGGCCTGCGGATGCTCGACCGGCCGGTCTTCAGCGTCCAGTACCACCCCGAGGCGGCCGCCGGCCCGCACGACGCCGCGTACCTCTTCGACCGTTTCGTCTCCCTGATGGAGGGCCAGCGTGCCTAAGCGCACCGATATCCAGTCCGTCCTGGTCATCGGTTCAGGACCGATCGTCATCGGCCAGGCCGCTGAGTTCGACTACTCGGGCACCCAGGCGTGCCGGGTCCTCAAGTCCGAGGGCCTGCGCGTCATCCTGGTCAACTCCAACCCGGCCACGATCATGACGGACCCGGAGATCGCCGACGCGACCTACGTCGAGCCGATCACCCCCGAGTTCGTCGAGAAGATCATCGCCAAGGAGCGCCCCGACGCGCTGCTGCCCACCCTCGGCGGCCAGACCGCGCTCAACACCGCGATCTCGCTGCACGAGGCCGGCACCCTCGACAAGTACGGCGTCGAGCTGATCGGCGCCAATGTGGAGGCGATCAACAAGGGCGAGGACCGCGACCTGTTCAAGGGGGTCGTCGAGGCCGTACACGCCAAGATCGGCCATGGCGAGTCGGCCCGCTCGGTCATCTGCCACTCCATGGACGACGTCCTGTCCGGCGTCGGGACGCTCGGCGGCTACCCCGTCGTCGTCCGGCCCTCCTTCACCATGGGCGGCGCCGGGTCCGGCTTCGCCCACAACGAGGAGGACCTCCGCAGGATCGCCGGCCAGGGGCTGATGCTCTCCCCGACCACCGAGGTGCTCCTGGAGGAGTCCATCCTCGGCTGGAAGGAGTACGAGCTGGAGCTGATGCGCGACAAGAACGACAACGTCGTGGTCGTCTGCTCCATCGAGAACTTCGACCCGATGGGCGTGCACACCGGTGACTCGATCACCGTCGCGCCCGCGATGACGCTCACCGACCGCGAATACCAGATCCTGCGGGACATCGGCATCGCCGTGATCCGCGAGGTCGGTGTCGACACCGGCGGCTGCAACATCCAGTTCGCGGTCAACCCCGAGGACGGCCGGGTCATCGTCATCGAGATGAACCCGCGCGTCTCCCGCTCCTCCGCGCTCGCCTCCAAGGCCACCGGCTTCCCGATCGCGAAGATCGCGGCCCGGCTCGCCGTCGGCTACACGCTGGACGAGATCCCCAACGACATCACGGAGAAGACCCCCGCGTCCTTCGAGCCCACGCTCGACTATGTGGTCGTCAAGGTGCCGCGCTTCGCCTTCGAGAAGTTCCCGGCCGCCGACGCCAGCCTCACCACCACGATGAAGTCGGTCGGCGAGGCCATGGCCATCGGCCGCAACTTCACCGAGGCACTCCAGAAGGCACTGCGCTCGCTGGAGAAGCAGGGCAGCCAGTTCTCCTTCAGCGGCGACCCGGGCACCGCCGCCGACAAGGACGCGCTGCTGGAGACCGCCAAGGTCCCCACCGACGGCCGGATCAACACCGTCATGCGGGCGATCAGGGCGGGCGCCACGCCCGAGGAGGTCTTCGACGCGACAAAGATCGACCCCTGGTTCGTCGACCAGCTCTTCCTGATCAAGGAGTACGCGGACGAGCTGGCCGGCGCCTCGAAGCTCTCGCCCGAGCTGCTCGCCGAGGCGAAGCGGCACGGCTTCTCCGACGCGCAGATCGCCGGGATCCGGGGCCTGCGCGAAGACGTGGTCCGCGAGGTCAGGCACGCCCTCGGTGTGCGTCCCGTCTACAAGACGGTCGACACCTGCGCCGCCGAGTTCGCCGCGAAGACCCCGTACTTCTACTCCTCGTACGACGAGGAGAGCGAGGTCGCGCCGCGCGAGAAGCCCGCCGTGATCATCCTCGGCTCGGGCCCCAACCGCATCGGCCAGGGCATCGAGTTCGACTACTCCTGTGTCCACGCCTCCTTCGCGCTGAGCGCGGCCGGCTACGAGACCGTGATGGTCAACTGCAACCCCGAGACGGTCTCCACCGACTACGACACCTCCGACCGGCTCTACTTCGAGCCGCTCACCCTGGAGGACGTCCTGGAGATCGTGCACGCCGAGACGCTCGCGGGACCGGTCGCCGGTGTCATCGTGCAGCTCGGCGGCCAGACCCCGCTCGGCCTCGCCCAGGCGCTCAAGGACAACGGCGTACCGGTCGTCGGCACGCCGCCGGAGGCGATCCACGCCGCCGAGGACCGCGGCGCCTTCGGCCGGGTCCTCGAAGAGGCCGGGCTGCCCGCGCCCAAGCACGGCACGGCCACCACCTTCGCCGGGGCCAAGGCCATCGCCGACGAGATCGGCTACCCCGTCCTCGTACGGCCGTCGTACGTCCTCGGCGGCCGGGGCATGGAGATCGTGTACGACGAGGAGCGGCTCGCCACCTACATCGCCGAGTCCACCGAGATCAGCCCCAGCCGACCGGTGCTGGTCGACCGCTTCCTCGACGACGCCATCGAGATCGACGTCGACGCGCTGTACGACGGCACGGAGCTGTACCTCGGCGGAGTGATGGAGCACATCGAGGAGGCCGGCATCCATTCCGGCGACTCGGCGTGCGCCCTGCCCCCCATCACCCTGGGCGGCTTCGACATCAAGCGGCTGCGCACCTCCACCGAGGCGATCGCCAAGGGTGTCGGCGTCCGCGGACTGATCAACATCCAGTTCGCCATGGCCGGAGACATCCTGTACGTCCTGGAGGCCAATCCCCGCGCGTCCAGGACGGTCCCCTTCACCTCCAAGGCGACCGCCGTACCGCTCGCCAAGGCCGCCGCCCGCATCTCGCTCGGCGCCACCATCGCCGAGCTGCGCGACGAGGGCCTGCTGCCCTCGCACGGCGACGGCGGCACGCTGCCGCTCGACGCGCCGATCTCCGTCAAGGAGGCCGTGATGCCGTGGTCCCGCTTCCGCGACAGCCACGGCCGCGGGGTGGACACCGTCCTCGGCCCGGAGATGCGCTCCACCGGTGAGGTCATGGGCATCGACTCGGCCTTCGGCACGGCGTACGCCAAGTCGCAGGCCGGGGCCTACGGCCCGCTGCCCACCAAGGGACGCGCCTTCATCTCCGTCGCCAACCGCGACAAGCGCTCGATGATCTTCCCGGCGCGCGAACTGGTCGCGCACGGCTTCGAGCTGCTCGCCACCTCCGGCACCGCCGAGGTCCTCAAGCGCAACGGCCTCAGCGCCACCGTCGTACGCAAGCAGAGCGAGGGCCCGGGGCCGGACGGGGAGAAGACCGTCGTCCAGCTCATCCACGAGGGCGGGATCGACCTCATCGTGAACACGCCCTACGGCACCGGCGGCCGTCTCGACGGCTACGAGATCCGTACGGCGGCCGTGGCGCGCGGCGTCCCCTGCCTGACGACCGTCCAGGCGCTGGCCGCCGCGGTCCAGGGCATCGACGCCCTGAATCACGGCGACGTCGGGGTGCGGTCGCTCCAGGAGCACGCGCGGCATCTGATCGCGGCCCGCGAGGACTGACCGTTCCAGCAGTAGGCCCGAAGGGGGACACCGGACCGGTGTCCCCCTTCTCATGAGGAAAGACACTCCATGTACCGATTCTTCTTCAGGCTGGTCTTCCGGCGGATGGACCCCGAGCGGGCCCACGGGCTGGCCTTCCGGTGGATCCGGCTCGCCGCCAGCGTCCCCGTCCTGCGCACCGTCGTCGCCGCCGTCCTCGCGCCCCGCTTCCAGGAGCTGCGCACCGAGGCGTTCGGCCTGCGGATGCACGGCCCCTTCGGGCTCGCCGCCGGTTTCGACAAGAACGCCGTCGCCATCGACGGCATGGCGATGCTCGGCTTCGACCATGTCGAGATCGGCACGGTCACCGGCGAGCCGCAGCCCGGCAACCCGCCGTCCCGGCTCTTCCGCCTGGTGGCCGACCGCGCGCTGATCAACCGCATGGGCTTCAACAACGAGGGCTCCGCGGCGGTGGCGGCACGTCTCGCCGCCCGCGACGCGGTCTTCCGTACCACGGTCGGCGTCAACATCGGCAAGACCAAGGTCGTCCCCGAGAGTGAGGCGATCGGCGACTACGTCACCTCGACGGAGCGGCTGGCCGGTCACGCCGACTACCTCGTGGTCAATGTCAGCTCGCCGAACACGCCCGGTCTGCGCAGCCTCCAGGCCGTCGAACTGCTCCGGCCGCTGCTGACCGCCGTACGCGAGGCGGCCGACCGGACCGTCACGCACCGCCGGGTCCCGCTGCTCGTCAAAATCGCGCCCGATCTCGCCGACGAGGACATCGACGCCGTCGCCGACCTCGCCGTCGAGCTGGGCCTGGACGGCATCATCGCCACCAACACCACCATCGCCCGCGACGGGCTCGGCCTGGTGTCCGGCCCGGCACTGACCTCGGAGACCGGCGGACTGTCCGGCGCGCCCCTCAAGGCGCGCTCGCTGGAGGTCCTGCGCCGGCTCTACGCGCGGGTGGGCGACCGGATCACCCTGGTCGGGGTCGGGGGCATCGAGAACGCCGAGGACGCCTGGCAGCGCATCCTCGCCGGCGCCACGCTGATCCAGGGCTACAGCGCCTTCATCTACGAGGGCCCGTTCTGGAGCCGCGCGATCCACAAGGGGCTCGCCGCGCGCCTGGCCGCCGGCCCCTACGCCACACTCGCCGAGGCCGTCGGCGCCGACACCAGGAAGGCCACCGCATGAGCCACCCCCGTCCCCCGGAGCCCTTCGGGGCCCGGCTGCGCCGTGCCATGGACACCCGCGGCCCGCTCTGCGTCGGCATCGACCCGCACGGTTCGCTGCTCCGGGCGTGGGGCCTGGACGACGACATCGCGGGCCTGGAGCGCTTCACCCGTACGACGGTCGAGGCTCTGGCGGACCGGGTCGCCGTGCTCAAGCCGCAGTCGGCGTTCTTCGAACGGTTCGGCTCGCGCGGCGTCGCCGTGCTGGAGAAGGCCGTCGAGGAGGCGCGGGCGGCCGGTGCGCTGGTCCTGATGGACGCCAAGCGCGGCGACATCGGCTCGACGATGGCCGCGTACGCCGCGACCTACCTGGACCAGGACTCGCCGCTCTTCTCGGACGCGGTCACGGTCTCGCCGTATCTCGGCTTCGGTTCGCTGCGTCCGGCACTGGACGCGGCGGCCGCCTCCGGCTCCGGTGTCTTCGTGCTGGCCCTCACCTCCAATCCGGAGGGCGCCGAGGTGCAGCGCGCCACCGCGGCCGACGGCCGGTCGCTCGCACAGCTCATGCTCGACCACATGGCCGAGGAGAACGCCGGCGCGTCGCCGCTCGGGTCGGTCGGCGCGGTCGTCGGCGCCACCCTCGGCGACGCGGGCGTGGATCTCGCGATCAACGGACCGCTGCTCGCTCCCGGGATCGGCGCGCAGGGCGCGACCCCCCGGGACCTCCCCGGGGTGTTCGGTGCCGCGGTCGGCAATGTGGTCCCGAGCGTCAGCCGGGGCGTCCTGCGGCACGGTCCCGACACCGGCGCGCTGCGGGCCGCCGCGGCGCGCTTCGCCGACGAGGTGAGGACGGCTGTGGGCGCCGCGCGGTGAGGTTCGGGCACCGCGTGGGACGCCCGATGACAGAGTTCTGAGAAGAAAAGCAGGTCAATTTGCACGAAATGTCGCGGTCGATCGATGCTGACCAGGACTTTTCGTCTGTTCTCGCTGACTCAGGCGGCCTTGGCCGCTAGTCTCCGTCGAGAGCCAACGTGCAGTGCGTTGCCCGTTGCTCGCCTGGTGTGGGGCGATCAGGTCCCTCACCGGTCCGTATCCGACAGTTCGACATCCGAGGTGACGTAGGCGTGGCTCTTCCGCCCCTTACCCCTGAACAGCGCGCAGCCGCGCTCGAAAAGGCCGCCGCGGCTCGCCGGGAGCGGGCCGAGGTCAAGAATCGACTCAAGCACTCCGGCGCCTCCCTCCATGACGTCATCAAGCAGGGCCAGGAGAACGACGTCATCGGGAAGATGAAGGTCTCCGCCCTGCTTGAGTCCCTGCCCGGCGTGGGCAAGGTCCGCGCCAAGCAGATCATGGAGCGGCTCGGCATTTCCGAGAGCCGCCGTGTGCGTGGTCTCGGCTCCAACCAGATCGCCTCCTTGGAGCGCGAGTTCGGCGGCAGTGGCGCCTGACGTTTCCGGGCACCCCCGGGAACCTGGATAATCGCTGCATGGCAGCAGAGGCACGACCGCGGCTGACCGTGCTCTCCGGCCCCTCCGGGGTCGGTAAGAGCACGGTCGTCGCCCATATGCGCAAGGTCCACCCCGAGGTATGGCTCTCGGTGTCGGCCACCACAAGAAAACCGCGCCCCGGCGAGCGCCACGGCGTCCAGTACTTCTTCGTCTCCGACGAGGAATTCGACAAGCTGGTCGCCAATGGTGAGCTGCTGGAATGGGCGGAGTTCGCGGGCAATCGCTACGGCACTCCGCGCCGGGCGGTCCTCGACCGCCTGGAGGCCGGCGAGCCGGTACTGCTGGAGATCGATCTTCAGGGTGCCCGGCAGGTCAGGGAATCGATGTCCGATTCCAGGCTGGTCTTCCTGGCTCCGCCGAGCTGGGACGAGCTGGTACGCCGTCTGACCGGCCGGGGCACCGAATCGGCCGAGGTGATCGAGCGCCGGCTGGAGGCCGCTCAGGTGGAGCTGGCCGCCGAATCGGAGTTCGACACGACGCTGGTCAACACCTCCGTCGAGGACGTCTCACGCGAGCTGCTAGCCTTGATGGCAGTTGCTTGATCTTCTGTGATTTCCTCGCACCCCGTGTGTGCCGGTGTCACCGGCGCCAAGCGTTCCCGGCGCCACCAGTCTTCTGACTGTTTTCCGTTTTCCTGAATTATCTTCGGAAGGTCCAGAGAGTGTCCTCTTCCATCACCACGCCCGAGGGCATCATCAACCCGCCGATTGACGAGTTGCTTGAAGCCACTGACTCGAAGTACAGCCTCGTGATCTACGCGGCCAAGCGCGCGCGTCAGATCAACGCGTACTACTCGCAGCTCGGTGAGGGCCTGCTCGAGTACGTCGGTCCGCTGGTGGACACCCATGTCCACGAGAAGCCGCTCTCGATCGCCCTGCGGGAGATCAACGCGGGACTGCTGACCTCCGAGGCCATCGAGGGCCCGGCCCAGTAGGCGCAGACGCTCTTCATCCAGGCCCGGCAGCGCGACTGCCGGGCCTGTGGTGTGTCATGTGGTTGTGTCATTGCCGGGACGCAGGAGGGGAGACACGGTGGACAAGCCGAAGGTCGTTCTGGGGGTCGCGGGCGGGATCGCCGCGTACAAGGCGTGCGAGCTGCTGCGCCGGCTCACCGAGTCCGGCCACGACGTACGGGTCGTACCGACCGATTCGGCCCTGCGGTTTGTCGGGGCCGCGACCTGGTCGGCCCTCTCCGGACATCCGGTCTCCACCGAGGTCTGGTCCGACGTCCACGAGGTGCCGCACGTGCGGATCGGGCAGTCCGCCGATCTGGTCGTCGTCGCCCCGGCCACCGCCGATCTGCTCGCCAGAGCCGCCCATGGCCTCGCCGGTGATCTGCTCACCAACACACTCCTGACCGCGCGCTGTCCCGTCGTGTTCGCACCGGCGATGCACACCGAGATGTGGGAGCACCCCGCCACCCAGGAGAATGTCGCGACGCTGCGCCGGCGCGGAGCCGTCGTCATCGAGCCCGCCGTCGGCCGTCTCACCGGGGTCGACACGGGCAAGGGGCGGCTCCCCGACCCCGGAGAGATCTTCGAGGTCTGCCGACGGGTCCTGGCGCGCGGCGTGTCCGCGCCCGACCTGGCGGGCCGCCATGTCGTGGTCAGCGCCGGGGGCACCCGCGAACCGCTCGATCCCGTGCGCTACCTGGGCAACCGCTCCTCGGGAAAGCAGGGGTACGCGCTGGCCCGTACGGCGGCGGCCCGGGGGGCGCGGGTCACCCTGATCGAGGCCAACACCGGGATGACGGATCCCGCCGGGGTGGACGTCGTCCATGTCGGGACGGCCGTGCAACTGCGGGAGGCCGTACTGAAGGCCACCGCCGAGGCCGACGCCGTGGTCATGGCCGCCGCCGTCGCGGACTTCCGGCCGGCGGTCTACGCCGAAGGCAAGATCAAGAAGAAGGACGGTGAGGAGCCCGCGCCCGTCGCGCTGGTCCGCAATCCGGACATCCTCGCCGAGATCTCCGCCGAACGGGCGCATCCGGAGCAGGTGGTCGTCGGCTTCGCCGCGGAGACGGACGACGTCCTCGCCAACGGCCGCCGGAAGCTGCTGCGCAAGGGGTGCGACCTGCTGGTCGTGAACGAGGTGGGGGAACGCAGGACATTCGGCGCCGAGGAGAACGAAGCGGTCGTGCTGGCGGCGGACGGCGGCGAGACACCCGTGCCGCACGGGCCCAAGGAGGCCCTCGCGGATGTCGTGTGGGATCTGGTGGTGCCGAGGCTGGGCCGGGCGCGTACCGGCGGGACCGGCGACTGACCGTGACCGGGCGCCCGGCTGCGGAGCGTGATTCCGGGCGCCCGGCGCGGGCCGTATGAATTCTTTGTTGCGCCTTATTCGCGGCGCTCCTCCGGTTTTGTCGCTCCGATGGGCGAAACCTGATGAAACCAGGCGTAGTCATCTCTGGTCAGGGCCGATCGCCGTACCGCATAATGCAGTGCCGCGGGCGACGGGGCTCCCACAGACCGAGACACCTGGCCCCGTGGTCCCATTCGACCGATAAAGTGGTCGAGGACCGTCGCGGGGCCTGCAGCCTCCCGCCGGTCCGCCAATGATCAGCCAGCAGCCGCTGCAACCTCAGGGAGCGATGTGTCCCGCCGTCTGTTCACCTCGGAGTCCGTGACCGAAGGTCACCCCGACAAGATCGCTGACCAGATCAGCGACACCATTCTTGACGCGCTCCTCCAGGAGGACCCGTCCTCCCGGGTCGCCGTGGAGACCTTGATCACCACGGGTCTGGTCCATGTGGCCGGCGAAGTGACCACCAAGGCCTACGCGCCGATCGCCCAGCTTGTGCGGAACAAGATTCTGGAGATCGGCTACGACTCCTCGAAGAAGGGCTTCGACGGCGCCTCCTGCGGCGTTTCGGTGTCCATCGGCGCGCAGTCGCCCGACATCGCCCAGGGCGTCGACACGGCGTACGAGAAGCGGGTCGAGGGCGACGAGGACGAGCTGGACAAGCAGGGCGCCGGCGACCAGGGCCTGATGTTCGGCTACGCGTGCGACGAGACGCCCGAGCTGATGCCGCTCCCGATCCACCTGGCGCACCGGCTCTCGCGCCGCCTCTCCGAGGTCCGCAAGAACGGGACCATCCCGTATCTGCGTCCCGACGGCAAGACGCAGGTCACCATCGAGTACGACGGCGACAAGGCCGTCCGTCTCGACACCGTCGTCGTCTCCTCGCAGCACGCGTCCGACATCGATCTGGACTCGCTGCTCGCTCCCGACATCCGCGAGTTCGTCGTCGAGCACGTCCTCAAGGAGCTCGTCGACGACGGCATCAAGCTGGAGACCGAGGGCTACCGCCTGCTGGTCAACCCGACCGGCCGCTTCGAGATCGGCGGCCCGATGGGCGACGCCGGCCTGACCGGCCGCAAGATCATCATCGACACCTACGGCGGCATGGCCCGCCACGGCGGCGGCGCCTTCTCCGGCAAGGACCCGTCCAAGGTCGACCGTTCCGCCGCGTACGCGATGCGCTGGGTCGCCAAGAACGTGGTGGCCGCCGGCCTCGCCTCGCGCTGCGAGGTCCAGGTCGCCTACGCGATCGGCAAGGCCGAGCCGGTCGGTCTCTTCGTCGAGACCTTCGGCACCGCCAAGGTCGACTCCGAGAAGATCGAGCAGGCCATCGGCACGGTCTTCGACCTCCGCCCGGCCGCGATCATCCGCGACCTGGACCTGCTCCGCCCGATCTACGCGCAGACCGCGGCGTACGGTCACTTCGGCCGGGAGCTTCCCGAGTTCACCTGGGAGCGCACGGACCGCGTGGACGCCCTGCGCGAGGCCGCCGGGGTCTGAGCACCGGCCGCACCCGTTCAGCACGACGGCCCCGGACCACAGGTCGGTCCGGGGCCGTTCGGTGCCTGCCCGCCGCCGGGTTCCGTGGCCCGCGCTGTCAGTGCGGTCTGGTACTTATGAAGCTGTGAGCAGCGACGACAGGCAGCCCGAGGATCCCGCCAGTGGCGGGCCCGAGCAGCTTGCGCTCATCCGCGAGAGTGTGCGGAAGGCCAAGGTGCCGCGGGCGAAGCCGCGGACCTGGCGAGGGGCCGCGCTGGCCGAGGAGCTGCCGGTCGCGCGGGTCGTGGTCAACAAGGGCGTGCTCCACCTCGACCAGTTCTTCGACTACGCCGTACCGGCGGAGCTGGACGAAGCGGCCCGGCCCGGGGTGCGGGTGCGGGTGCGGTTCGGCGCCGGGGCGCACCAGGTGCGGGGCGGGCGGCGCGAGGGCGGGCGGCTGATCGACGGATTCGTCGTAGAGCGCCGAGCCGAGTCCGACTACACGGGACCGCTCGCCGCGCTCGCCGACGTGGTGTCGCCCGAGCCCGTGCTCAGCGCGGAGCTGCTCGGGCTGGCGCGGGCCGTCGCCGACCGCTACGCGGGCAGCCTGGCGGACGTGTTGCAGCTCGCGGTCCCGCCGAGGAACGCGCGCGCCGAGTCCAAGCCCTCCCCGGAGCCGCTGCCGCCGCCGGCCGCCCCGGAGGCCGGCACCTGGGAGCGGTACGAGAACGGCGCGGCGTTCCTCGACGCGCTCGCCGGGGGCGGCGCGCCGCGTGCCGTCTGGACCGCGCTGCCCGGCCCGCACTGGGCGGACGAGCTGGCCAGGGCGGTCGCGGCGACGCTGGCCTCGGGGCGCGGCGCGCTGGTCGTCGTACCGGACGGGCGGGTGGCGGCCCGGGTCGACACCGCGCTCGGGGCGCTGCTGGGCGAGGGCCGGCACGCACTGCTCACGGCCGAGGCCGGGCCGGAGAAGCGCTACCGGGAATGGCTCGCGGTACGGCGCGGCTCGGTGCGGGCCGTCGTCGGGACCCGTGCGGCGATGTTCGCGCCGGTCCAGGATCTGGGGCTGGTGGCCATCTGGGACGACGGCGACGGCAGCCACAGCGAGCAGCATGCCCCGCAGCCGCACGCCCGGGAGGTGCTGCTGCTGCGCGCCGCCCACGACAAGTGCGGCTTCCTGCTGGGCAGTACGGGCTGCACGGTCGAGGCGGCCCAGCTCGTCGGCACGGGCTGGGCGCTGCCGCTGGCGGCGGGCCGGGAACAGGTGCGCCTGGCCGCGCCGCTGGTGCGGACCGTCGGCGACGGCGAACTGGCGCGGGACGAGGCGGCGCGCGCCGCCCGGCTGCCCAGCCTCGCCTGGCAGGCGGTCCGGGACGGGCTGAAGAGCGGCCCCGTACTGGTGCAGGTGCCCCGGCGCGGTTATGTGCCCCGGCTGGCGTGCGAGCGCTGCCGCACACCCGCGCGGTGCCGGCGCTGCGCGGGACCGCTGGAGGCCGCGGACGAACGGGAGTTGCACTGCTCGTGGTGCGGCCGCGAGGACCGGGACTGGCGCTGCCCGGAGTGCGGCAGCGCCCGGCTGCGCGCGCGCGTCGTGGGGGCGCGCCGGACGGCGGAGGAGCTGGGCCGGGCCTTCCCTGCCGTCCCGGTCCGCACCTCGGGGCGTGACCATGTGCTCGATTCCGTGCCGGGACGCCCCGCGCTCGTCGTCTCCACCCCCGGCGCGGAGCCGGTGGCCGAGGGCGGTTACGCGGCGGCGCTGCTGCTGGACGGCTGGGCGATGCTCGGGCGGCCCGATCTGCGGGCGGGGGAGGAGGCCCTGCGCCGCTGGATCCAGGCGAGCGCGCTGGTGCGCGGCCAGAGCGAGGGCGGCACGGTCGTGGTGATCGCTGAGCCGACGCTGCGGCCGGTGCAGGCGCTGGTGCGCTGGGATCCGACCGGGCACGCCCGGCGGGAGCTGGCGGAGCGGGCGGAGCTGGGGTTTCCGCCGGTGTCGCGCATGGCCACGGTGACCGGCCGGGCGGAGGCGGTCGGCGCGTTCCTGGCGAGCGCGGGACTGCCGGGCGACGCGGAGGTGCTCGGGCCCGTGCCGCTGCCGCTCCCGGACCCGGGCAGGCCGCGCAGACCGGGAGACCCTCCGCCGGGCGAGCACTGGGAACGGGCTCTGCTGCGCGTCCCGCAGGGCAGCGGCGCCGCCCTGGCCGGCGCGCTGAAGGCGGCGCAGGCGGCGCGGCTGGCCCGGGGCGGCGGTGATCCGGTGCGCGTGCGAATCGATCCACCGGACATCGGCTGAGGCCGGAGCGCCGCGCCGCCGCTGATACGGCGGCGCTCTCCGGCCGGAGGCGGTGCGGCCGTGCGGCTGCCGGCCGCACCGCCCCGTTCGTGTCGCCGCTCCCGGGCGCCGCCTCCCGGTCGTCGCGGGCCGATCCGCGTGGACCGAGCAGGGCGGACCGAGCAGGGCGGACCCGGGCGGCGGGCGGGTCAGCCGCCTCGCGGCCCGGGAAAGGCACCCGGGCGGGCTTCCTCACGCAGGGAATGGCTGGTGGCCGTCGGCTGCGGCGGCATCGACCGCGCCGCGGGCACGGTGCCCGGCACCGCCGACAGCGGCGGACGGGGCGCGGTGGCGTCCTGCGGGCGGTCCGCCTCGACCGTGTGGGGCTGCTGCGCGGCGCGCCGCGTGCCGTATCGCCGGTGCACCGCCTGCTTGGTGACACCGAGCGCCGAACCCACCGCGTCCCACGAGAAGCCCAGCGAGCGGTCGAAATCCACCGCGGCGGTCACCAGGGTCTCGACGCTGTCCCTCAGCTCCTGCGCCAGGCGGACGGTCGGTGCGGGGGCTCTGCCGTAGACGACGAATCCCGTGGACGGGCCCGAGCGGCGCGGGCGGTAGACATTGCCCAACTGGGCGGTGAGGGTACGCAGCGCGTCCACCTGGCGCCGGACCCGCTCGATGTCCCGCACCAACAGGTGCAGACTTGCCCGGGCTTGTGCGTCGTGGGTTGCGTGGTCGGCCATGAACAAGCCTCTCGAACCGGCGTTGAAAAGGATCCGGGCCGCACCGGTGCGGCCCGTACTGGTCAATCTCTCTTGACAACGCGCCACCCGGCGTTGTGGTCACGCTGCGGGGGCGTATCCGCATATGTGCGGGGCGCGCGGTCCGCCGTACGCCCCCCGCGTCAGGGGCCCATAGACTGGTGCGCTGCTCGATCACCGCACGTACCCGCCTGCGCGTACCCACCAGTCCGAGAGGCAGTGAGCCACCGATGAAGCTCGTCTTCGCCGGCACCCCCGAGGTCGCCGTACCCGCCCTGGACGCACTCATCGCCTCCGACCGGCACGAAGTCGTGGCCGTCGTGACCCGGCCCGACGCGCCCGCCGGGCGCGGACGCCGGCTGGTCGCCAGCCCGGTCGCCCAGCGCGCGGAGGAGGCCGGCATCGAGGTGCTCAAGCCGGCGAAACCGCGTGACGAGGACTTTCTGGCGCGGCTGCGCGAGATCGGCCCCGACTGCTGTCCCGTCGTCGCGTACGGCGCGCTGCTGCCCAGGGTCGCCCTCGATGTGCCGGTCCACGGCTGGGTGAATCTGCACTTCTCGCTGCTGCCGGCCTGGCGCGGCGCCGCCCCCGTGCAGCACGCGGTCATGGCGGGTGACGAGATGACCGGCGCCGCCACCTTCCAGATCGAGGAAGGGCTGGACTCGGGCCCCGTGTACGGCGTGATCACCGAGCGGGTACGGCCCACCGACACCAGCGGCGATCTGCTGACCCGGCTGGCCTTCGCCGGCTCCGGGCTGCTCGCCGCGACGATGGACGGCATCGAGGACGGCTCCCTCAAGCCCGTACCGCAGCCCACCGAGGGCGTCTCGCTCGCGCCGAAGATCACCGTCGAGGACGCGCGGGTGGAGTGGACGGCGCCGGCGCTCCGGGTGGATCGCGTCGTCCGCGCCTGCACACCCGCGCCCGGCGCCTGGACCGTGTTCCGCGGGGAGCGGCTCAAGCTGGTCCAGCTTGGGCTGCTTCCCGGGCGTACGGACCTGGCCCCCGGGGAGCTGGCCGTCGGCAAGAACAACGTGTACGCGGGCACCGGCTCGCACGACGTCGAGCTGCTCTGGGTCCAGCCGCAGGGAAAGAAGCCGATGCGCGCCGCCGACTGGGCGCGCGGCGTACGGATCGCCCCGGGCGAACGGCTCGGCGCGGCGGACGTACGCTGAGAGGGATCGACTCTTCTCACCGCGGAGCACCTTTGAACGAGCAGGCCCCTCGCCGTCCCGCCAAGCCGTATCGCCGCCCCAAGAAGGATCCTGTGCGGATCCTCGCCTTCGAGGCGCTCAGGGCCGTCGACGAGCGGGACGCGTACGCGAATCTCGTACTGCCGCCGCTGCTCAGGAAGGCCCGGGAGAAAGGCGATTTCGAGACCAGGGACGCCGCCCTCGCCACCGAGCTGGTGTACGGCACACTGCGCCGCCAGGGCACCTACGACGCGATCATCTCGGCCTGTGTCGACCGGCCGCTGCGCGAGGTCGATCCGCCGGTGCTCGATGTGCTCGCGCTCGGCGCGCACCAGCTCCTGGGGACCCGGATCCCGACCCACGCCGCGGTCTCCGCGAGCGTGGAGCTGGCCCGGGTGGTGCTCGGCGACGGACGGGCCCGGTTCGTCAACGCGGTGCTGCGGAAGATCTCGCGGGACGACCTGGACACCTGGCTGGAGCGGGTCGCGCCGCCGTACGACGAGGACGCCGAGGACCATCTCGCGGTCGTCCACTCGCATCCGCGCTGGGTGGTCTCCGCGCTCTGGGACGCGCTGGGCGGCGGCCGTGCCGGTATTGAGGACCTCCTGGAGGCGGACAACGAACGGCCCGAGGTGACCCTGGTCGCCCGGCCCGGCCGCTCCACCACCGATGAACTGCTGGACGTGCTGGGCGAGGAGTCCGGGCTGCCGGGGCGCTGGTCGCCGTACGCGGTACGGCTCGCCGAGGGCGGCGAGCCGGGGGCCATCGACGCCGTGCGCGACGGGCGGGCCGGGGTCCAGGACGAGGGCAGCCAGCTTGTCGCGGTGGCCGTCGCCAACGCCCCGCTGGACGGCTCCGACACCCGCTGGCTCGACGGCTGCGCGGGACCCGGCGGCAAGGCGGCGCTGATGGCCGCGCTGGCCGCCGGCCGTGGCGCCTCGCTGCTGGCCGCCGAGAAGCAGCCGCACCGGGCGCGGCTCGTCGAACGCGCGCTCGCCGGGAATCCCGGCCCCTATCAGGTGATCACCGCGGACGGCACCAGGCCGCCCTGGGTCCCCGGGTCCTTCGACCGGGTGCTGGTCGATGTGCCCTGCTCGGGCCTCGGCGCGCTGCGGCGCAGGCCGGAGGCGCGCTGGCGGCGGCGGCCCGAGGACCTGGAAAGCTTCGCGCCGCTCCAGCGCTCGCTGCTGCGGGAGGCGCTCAGCGCGGTACGGGTGGGCGGCGTGGTCGGATACGCGACGTGTTCCCCGCACCTCGCCGAGACCAGGGTCGTCGTGGAGGACGTGCTCAAGGGACGCGGCGGCCCCGCCGCCGAGGCCGAGTGGATCGACGCCCGGCCGCTGATGCCCGGCGTGCCGGCGCTGGGAGACGGCCCGGACGTCCAGTTGTGGCCGCATCTGCACGGTACGGACGCGATGTATCTGGCGCTGCTGCGCCGTACGGCCTGACGTCTCGGCCGGTGCCCGGGGCCGTGGCCGTCGCGGGCCGGCACCGGCAGCGGCGGGGAAACGCGCGGATTGCGCGGACTGTGCCCCCACCGCCGGGCATTGGTCCGTACCGGGGCCCGCATCGGTGTCGGGAAGTGGCCCGGGGCATGGCAGGCTTGGCACATGGCCCAGATCAACCCCAGCATTCTGTCAGCCGACTTCGCGCGTCTCGCCGAGGAGGCCAAAGCCGTCGAAGGCGCCGACTGGCTCCATGTCGATGTGATGGACAACCACTTCGTGCCCAATCTGACCCTGGGCGTGCCGGTGGTCGAAGCGCTCGGCCGGGCCACGGACATCCCGCTGGACTGCCATCTGATGATCGAGGCACCGGACCGGTGGGCCCCGCAGTTCGTGGAGGCGGGCGCGGGCTCGGTGACCTTCCACGCGGAGGCCGCCGCCGCTCCCGTACGGCTCGCGCGCGAGATCCGGGCCAAGGGCGCCAGGGCGTCCATGGCGCTGAAGCCGGCGACGCCCGTCGAGCCGTACGAGGATCTGCTCCCCGAGCTGGACATGTTGCTGATCATGACCGTCGAGCCGGGCTTCGGCGGGCAGGCGTTCCTCGACATCATGCTGCCCAAGATCCGCCGTACCCGGGAGCTGATCTCCAAGCACGGTCTTGAGCTGTGGCTCCAGGTCGACGGCGGGGTCTCGGCCACCACGATCGAGCGATGCGCCGAGGCGGGCGCCGATGTGTTCGTCGCCGGCTCCGCGGTGTACGGGACGGACGATCCGGCGGCCGCGGTACGGATGCTGCGCAACCAGGCGGACGAGGCCACAGCGACCTCTTCATGGGCGTGCGGCCACTGAGCCACGGGAACGTGAACGGGACCCATCGGGGCTGATCAGGGACCGCTGCATCTGACAGGATGGACAGCGAATCCCGAGTATGCGCAGCAGTGAGGAGACAGCGGTGTCTGGTATGGCGGCGGGTCGACCAGCCCTGCGGATGGGACCCGCGGAGCTGGTGCAGGCGGCGGCCATGGCCCGTCGCTTCTACCTGGAGGGCAAGTCCAAGATCCAGATCGCGGAGGAGTTCGGCGTCAGCCGCTTCAAGGTGGCGCGGGTCCTGGAGACCGCCCTGGAGCGCGATCTTGTGAGAATCGAGATCCGTGTCCCGGCGGAACTGGACGCGGAACGCTCCGACGCGCTGCGCGCCCGCTACGGCCTGCGGCACGCGGTGGTCGTCGAGTCTCCCGCGGAGGGCACGGAGGAGTCGCCCGACCCGGAGAATCTGGGCGAGGTGGCCGCCGATCTGCTGGGCGAACTGGTGACCGAGGGCGATGTGCTCGGTCTGGCCTGGGGCCGGTCCACGATCCATATGGCGGCCGCGCTCGACCGGCTGCCGCCCTGCACGGTCGTCCAGCTCACCGGCGTGTACGACGCGGGCACGGCCGAGCGCGGCTCGGTCGAGGCGGTGCGCCGGGCCGCCCAGGTGTCCGGGGGAGAGGCGCACCCCATCTACGCTCCGATGCTGCTGCCCGACACGGCGACCGCCGCCGCGCTGCGCGCCCAGCCCGGTATCGCGCGCGCCTTCGAGTACTTCGACAAGGTCACGGTCGCGGCCGTCTCCATCGGGTCCTGGGAGCCGGGCATCTCCACCGTGCACGACATGCTCACCGACGAGGAGCGCGGCCACTACGCCTCGCTCGGTGTCGCCGCCGAGATGTCCGCGCATCTCTTCGACGCGGAGGGCCGGCGGGTCGGCCGCGATCTCGGCGAGCGCTGCATCACCGTCGAGGCCGACCGGCTGCGCCGTATCCCGGAGGTCGTGGCGATCGCGGGCGGGCTGCGCAAGGCCGAGGCGATCGGGGCCGTTCTCCGGTCGGGACTCGTCACCAGCCTGGTCACCGACACCGTCGCCGCGGACTTCCTGCTGACGCGGTTCACCCCGGCGCCCCGGCCCGCGCTGGAGCGGTGCGACCCGGACGGCGACTGACTTGTGTTGTCCCTGACCCTTCCGGTGACCGGGGTGCGCGGGCAGGCGCGCTTGACCGTGCCGCGCGAGCTGCTCGACGCGGGGCGCCGCCGGTCACCAGCGCACCCGCGAGCCGCTCACCGCCATGACCGGCGGTGCTTCGGGTAGGCTCCACGAGTAAGGCAGGTTCTCCTGTCTGACGCGGAGCCCCCACCTCCTCTTCGGAGGAACAGAAGATCGTGGGGGTGTTTTTCTGTGTCCTTCGTGAGAGCGACCTGCGCCGTTTCATCCGGAAAATGGTTATTATGCGTTTCCTTGAGCCCGGCACCGGTCAGCTTCTCCCGACTCCCTCTGTGCCTTACGACCTCACCTACGACGATGTGTTTATGGTGCCGAGCCGTTCGGCCGTGGGCTCCCGGCAGGGTGTGGACCTCTCCTCGCCCGACGGCACCGGTACGACCATCCCGCTCGTCGTCGCGAACATGACCGCGATCGCGGGCCGCCGGATGGCCGAGACCGTCGCCCGGCGCGGCGGGCTCGTTGTCATCCCCCAGGACATCCCGATCGAGGTCGTCGCCGATGTCGTCTCCTGGGTCAAGTCCCGTCATCTCGTCCTCGACACCCCGATCGTCCTCGCGCCCGTCCAGACCGTCGGTGACGCGCTGTCCCTGCTGCCCAAGCGGGCGCACGGCGCGGGGGTCGTGGTGGACGAGGAGAGGCGGCCCGTCGGGATCGTCACCGACCACGATCTGACCGGCGTCGACCGCTTCACCCAGCTCTCCGAGGTCATGTCGAAGGACCTGCTGCTGATCGCGGCGGACATGCACCCGCGCGAGGCGTTCAACACCCTCGACAACGCCAACCGCAAGCTCGCGCCGGCCATCGACGCCGACGGCAGGCTGGTGGGCATCCTCACCCGTAAGGGCGCCCTGCGCGCGACCCTCTACACGCCGGCCACCGACGCCCGGGGCACGCTGCGGATCGCCGCCGCCGTGGGCATCAACGGCGATGTCGCGGGCAAGGCCAAGCAGCTCCTGGACGCGGGCGTCGACACGCTTGTGGTCGACACCGCGCACGGCCACCAGGAGTCGATGATCGCCGCGGTCGGGGCGGTGCGCGCGCTCGACCCGCGGGTGCCGCTCGTCGCGGGCAATATCGTCGGCGCCGAGGGCGTACGGGATCTCATCGAGGCCGGCGCGGACATCATCAAGGTCGGTGTCGGACCCGGCGCCATGTGCACCACGCGCATGATGACCGGCGTGGGCCGGCCGCAGTTCTCCGCCGTGCTGGAGTGCGCCGCCGAGGCCAAGAAGTACGGCAAGCACGTCTGGGCCGACGGCGGCGTCCGGCATCCGCGCGATGTCGCGATGGCGCTCGCCGCCGGCGCGTCCAATGTCATGATCGGATCCTGGTTCGCCGGCACCTACGAGTCCCCAGGCGATCTTCAGCAGGCCGCCGACGGACGCCTCTACAAGGAATCGTTCGGCATGGCCTCCGCCCGCGCGGTGCGCAACCGTACGAGCGAGGAGTCGGCGTACGACCGGGCCCGCAAGGCGCTGTTCGAGGAGGGCATCTCGACCTCGCGCATGTTCCTCGACCCGTCCCGCCCCGGTGTCGAGGACCTGATCGACTCGATCATCGCCGGAGTGCGGTCCTCCTGCACCTACGCCGGGGCCAACTCCCTGGAGGAGTTCGCGGAGAAGGCGATCGTCGGGGTCCAGAGCGCCGCCGGATACGCTGAGGGCAAGCCGCTGCACGCGAGCTGGAGCTGAGCCGCTCGCGTTCGCACCCGGCGGGGCGCCACGCGGTCGTGGGGCCCTCAGCGGGCCGGGGCCATGGCCGACTGCCGCTGCCAGACCGCCTGCACGCGCTTGCCCTCCGGCAGCGGCGTCACCTCGACATGGCCGGCGAGCCTCAGCACCATGGGCCAGCCGAACCCGCCTCCACCGGCGAAGTCGGGCCGGCGCGCGACCGGCGGCAGCGGACTGGAGTCGTCGATGTCCACGATCAACGTCTCCTGCTCGGCGGTGAGATGGAGCCGCCACCACCCCGAGGTGTGCCGGATGGCATTGGTGACGAGCTCGGAGACGACCAGCAGCACCGCGTCCAGGTCCGCCCAGGGACAGTGCTGCTTCAGGAATTCGGCGGCGACCCCGCGGGCTGCCGCACTGTCCCGGTGCGACGAGTCCACAACCACCACCTGCGGCTCATTACTCATCACCGACTCACTTACCCCGTAATCACACTTTCACCGGCGTCCGTCCCACTCCACCGGACAGCGGCCCGGCACCGCCCCGCCGGGACGGCCGGGACGGGCCGCGCCCGCCGGTCCGGGCTCATGTTCTACTTCCGTTACGGCGTCCCCGCCACCGGCCTCGCACGGCCGGCCACCGCAGAGAAGTGAACCACCAGCAGTGCGACTCAACGATCTCGACGAACGCATCGTCCACGCCCTCGCCGAGGACGCCCGCCGTTCCTACGCGGACATCGGCTCCCTCGTCGGTCTCTCCGCCCCTGCCGTGAAGCGGCGCGTCGACCGGCTGCGCGCCGAGGGCGCGATCACCGGTTTCACCGTACGGGTGGATCCGGCCGCGCTCGGCTGGGAGACCGAGGGGTTCATCGAGATCTACTGCCGCCGCAACACCTCGCCCGACGCCATCCACCGGGGCCTGGAGCGCTATCCGGAGGTGGTGTCCGCGTCCACCGTCACCGGTGACGCCGACGCGATCGTCCAGGTCTTCGCCGCCGACATGCGCCACTTCGAGCAGGTGCTGGAACGTATCGCCGGTGAGCCCTTCGTGGAACGCACCAAGTCGGTGCTGGTCCTCTCGCCGCTGCTGAGACGCTTCTCGGCGGGCTCACCGGCCTGAGAACGGGGCCGCGCAACGAATCACCGCGCGGACGGCCCCTCGCGCAACGGATCGATGGTCCTCCCGCAACGGTCGCGTCTTGTCCGGGCCGGCGGCCGGCCCGTAGCGTCATGGCGTCCGCCCGGAACCCCTTCGCACCGTCCGAGGTCAGCCATGCCGCCGCTGCGCACCGCCCTGCTCCAGAGCTCAGGACGACCCGGTGCGGTCGCGGGGAACCTCAGGGTGCTCGACGAGGCGGCCGGCCGCGCCGCTGCCGCCGGCGCCGGGCTGCTGGTCTGCCCCGAGATGTTTCTGACCGGATATGCCATCGGTGACGCCGTGCCCCGGCTGGCGGAGCCCGCCGACGGCCCCGGAGCCCGGTCCGTCGCCGAGATCGCCGTACGCCATGGACTCGCCGTGCTGTACGGCTATCCCGAGCGCGACGGCGAGCGGGTCTTCAACGCCGCCCAGCTCATAGGCGCCGACGGGGAACGCCTCGCGAACTACCGCAAGACCCATCTCTTCGGCGGCTTCGAGCGCGACTGGTTCACGCCGGGCGAGACGCCCCTCGTCCAGGCGGAGCTGGCCGGGCTGCGGCTCGGCATCATGATCTGTTACGACGTCGAATTCCCGGAGAACGTCAGGGCGCACGCCCTGGCCGGTACGGATCTGCTGCTGGTGCCCACCGCGCTCATGCATCCGTTCGAGTTCGTCGCCGCATCCCTCGTGCCGGTGCGGGCCTTCGAGAACCAGATGTATGTCGCGTATGCGAACAGGACCGGCCAGGAGGGCGAGTTCGAGTTCGCCGGGCTGAGCTGTCTCGCCGGTCCCGACGGCGCCGCCCGGGCGCGGGCCGGGCGCGGCGAGGAGCTGGTCCTCGGCGAGGCCGATCCCGAGCTGCTGAGCGCTTCCCGCGAGGCCAATCCGTATCTGCTGGACCGCCGCCCCGGTCTGTACACGTCCCTCCTCTGAGCCCGCCCGAGCGCGCGAGAACTTCCGTACAAGGAGTCCGACCCCATGACGTCCACGGTGCCCAACGCCGTCCAGCACACCGGCGCGCAGCCGCCGATCACCATGTTCGGGCCGGACTTCCCCTACGCCTACGACGACTTCCTGGCACACCCGGCCGGGCTCGGCCAGATACCGGCGACCGAGCACGGCGCCGAGGTCGCCGTCATCGGCGGCGGCCTCTCCGGTCTCGTCGCGGCGTACGAACTGATGAAGATGGGCCTCAGACCCGTGGTCTACGAGGCGGACCGGCTCGGCGGACGGCTGCGGACGGTCGGCTTCGAGGGCTCCGACCCGGAGCTGACCGCCGAGATGGGCGCGATGCGTTTTCCGCCCTCCTCGACCGCGCTCCAGCACTACATCGACCTGGTGGGGCTGGAGACCCGGCCGTTTCCCAACCCGCTGGCCCCGGGCACCCCGTCGACCGTGGTCGATCTCAAGGGCGAGACGCACTACGCCAGGACCATCGACGAACTGCCGCAGGTCTACCGCGATGTGATGGACGCCTGGAACACCTGCCTGGAGGAGGGCGCGGACTTCTCCGGCATGAACCGCGCGCTGCGCGAGCGCGACGTCCCCCGTATCCGCGAGATCTGGGCGCGGCTGGTCGAGAAGCTCGACAACCAGACGTTCTACGGCTTCCTCTGCGACTCCCCGGCCTTCAGATCCTTCCGCCACCGGGAGATCTTCGGCCAGGTCGGATTCGGCACCGGCGGCTGGGACACCGACTTCCCCAACTCCATCCTGGAGATCCTGCGGGTCGTCTACATCGAGGCCGACGACCACCACCGCTCCATCGTCGGCGGCAGCCAGCAGCTTCCGCTGCGGCTGTGGGAGCGGGAGCCGGCGAAGATCACCCACTGGCCGGCCGGGACGTCGCTGTCCTCGCTCCACGACGGCGCGCCGCGGCCCGCGGTGACCCGGCTGCACCGGACGGCGGGCAACCGGATCACCGTCACGGACGCCTCCGGCCGTATCCGTACCTTCCGGGCCGCGGTCTTCACCGCGCAGTCCTGGCTGCTGCTCTCCAAGATCGCGTGCGACGACTCGCTCTTCCCGATCGACCACTGGACGGCGATGGAGCGCACCCACTACATGGAGTCCTCCAAGCTGTTCGTCCCGGTCGACCGGCCGTTCTGGCTGGACGCGGCCGTCGACGACAACGGGCGCCCCACCGGTCGCGACGTGATGTCGATGACGCTCACCGACCGGATGACGCGCGGCACCTATCTGCTGGACAACGGTCCCGACAAGCCGGCCGTCATCTGTCTGTCGTACACCTGGTGCGACGACAGCCTGAAGTGGCTGCCGCTGTCCGCCGAGGAGCGGATGGAGGTCATGCTCAACTCGCTGCGCGAGATCTATCCCAGGGTCGACATCCGCCGTCACATCATCGGCAGTCCCGTCACGGTGTCCTGGGAGAACGAGCCGTATTTCATGGGCGCGTTCAAGGCCAATCTGCCCGGTCACTACCGCTATCAGCGGCGACTGTTCACGCACTTCATGCAGGACCGGCTGCCGGCGGACAAGCGCGGCATCTTCCTGGCCGGCGACGACATCTCCTGGACGGCGGGCTGGGCCGAGGGCGCGGTGCAGACGGCGCTCAACGCGGTGTGGGGCGTGATGCACCACTTCGGCGGCGCCACCGACGCCACAAACCCCGGGCCCGGCGACGTCTACGACGACATCGCCCCGGTCGAGCTTCCCGAGGACTGACGGGGCTCGGGCCGCCGCTGGTCAGACGCCCGCCGCCCGCGCCGCCGCGTACACCTCCGCCGCCACATCGGTCAGCTCCGCCGCGTCGCGTGTGGTGCTCTGGAGGTCCAGCAGGATCTCCGACACGCCCGTCCCGGCATGGGCCACCAGGTCCTCGACGATCTGCGCGACGCTCCCGTGGAAGGGTCGGCGGTCCTTTCCCTCGTACGGGGCGGCGCTGTACCGCGCGTTGACGCGGGCGCAGGCGTCGAGCGGCCGCTCGCGGCCCCGCTCGGCGGCCAGCTCCCGGATCCGCTGCCACTGCTCGGCGAGCCGCGCGGCGCCCGCGGCCAGCGGCACCCAGCCGTCCGCCCGGTCCACCAGCCGGCGCGCGGCACGGGTGCTGGTCGCGGGCAGATAGACGGGGATGGGGCGGACCGGCTTGGGGCCGACCTCGGACGGCGCGACGGTCGTCAGCTCGCCCCGGTACGAGACGGGGTCCGGGCCCCAGACGGCCGCACACACGTCGAGCAGCTCGTCGAGGACCGCGCCGCGTTTCTCGAACGGTGCCACGGCCGCGGCGGCGTACTCGTCCAGCGACCAGCCGGTGCCGAAGCCCGCGATCATCCGGCCGCCGCTCGCGACATCCAGGGAGGCGAGCGAACGGGCGAGCTGGAAGGGCACGTGCAACGGCGCGACCAGGACGCTCGTGCCGAGCCGGGCCCGCTCGGTGGCCCCGGCCGCCAGCGCGAGCGTCACCAGCGGGTCGGCGACCGAGCGGTACTGGTCGGGCCAGGGCATCCCCGGGATGTTGTAGAGACCCTGGGTGGGCCGTTCCGGGAAGAGGATCCGCTCGAAGGCCCACAGACTCTCGTAGCCGGTCTCCTCGGCGGCCCGCGCCACGGTGGCCACGTCGCGGCCGATGTCGTACTGCTTCATCTGGGGAAGGCCGAGACCCAGCTTGAGCGGCATGCGTGCACCCCTTTGCGCGGACAGTGGCGAGGTTGAATACCGTAGGAGCGCCGGTCGTTGACGAATCGGCTGCCGCGCCGGGCCATTCGGGGGCAGTGTCCGGTGGGCCGTACAGAAGGCGGCGGGCCGGGCCCGGCCGGCGGCGCCGGGGGCCTCGTCCGGGAGCCCGGCCCCACTCAAGGTTTTCCCAAGGTTTCCGTCAGGTCGGCCGTCCATGATGTCTGTGTCCGGCCGGTCGGCCGCCGTGTGGACGGGGGAGGCGGGGACCTCACCCACGGGGGTGGTGAGGTCCCCGGCCCCACGCGAGCCCGGCAAGCGGGAGCGAGGAGTTCAGGTCCTCGGGTCAGGTGCTCGGGTCAGGTTTTCGGGTCAGGTCCTCGGGTCGGGCACTGTCGCGCCCGGAGCACTGACCGGCGCGGCCCGCCGGTCGCTCGTACGCAGCACACCGGCGCCCACGACCAGCCCGAGGGCGAGCACCGTCACCAGTCCGAAGGACACCACCAGTGAGGTCGCGTCGGCGACGGCGCCGATCGCGGAGGGCGCGATGAGCCCCGAGGTGTAGGTGATGGTCGCCACACCCGCGATGGCCTGGCTCGGGTTCGGCCCGCTGCGGCCGGCCGCGGCGAAGGCGAGCGGTACGACCACCGCCACCCCCAGTCCCAGCAGCGCGAAACCGCCCATGGCGATCGCGGGCTGGGGCGCGAACACCACCAGCAGACCGCCCGCCGCCGCCAGCAGGCCGCCCGTCCGCACGGTCCGCACCGCGCCGAACCGGTCGACCACCCTGTCGCCCACCAGCCGCGCGACGGCCATGGTCAGCGCGAACGCCGTGGTCGACGCCGCGGCGGTGCCGGCCGAGGTGTCCAGTACGTCCCGGAGATAGACCGCCGACCAGTCCATGCTCGCGCCCTCCGCGAAGACCGCGCAGAATCCGATGGCGCCGATGACCAGCGCGGACTTCGGCGGCAGCGCGAAGCGCGGCGGCGGTTCGGCGTCGGGGGCGCTGCGCAGGTCCAGCACCTCCTGGCAGGCGACCAGGCCCAGCACCGTGAGCACGGCCGCCGCGAGCAGATGGTGCAGCCGCGCGTCACTGCCGAGATGCGCGGCGAGAGTGCCTCCCGCGGAGCCGAGCAGCGCGCCGATGGACCACATGCCGTGCAGGCCGGACATGATCGACTTGTCGAGACGGTTCTCGACCTCCACGCCCAGGGCGTTCATCGCCACGTCGGACATGCCCGCGCTCGCCCCGAACACGAACAGGGCGGCGCACAGGGCGAAGACATTGGGGCTGAAGGACGGCAGGATCAGCGCGAGGGTCCACAGGACGAGCAGTCCGCGCAGCGCGTTGCGCGCACCGAAACGGTGGGTGACCGTGCCGGCCAGCGGCATCGCGAGGGACGCGCCGAGCGCGGGGAAGGCGAGGGCCAGCCCGAGCTGCCCCGCGCTGACCCCGGCATGGTCCTGGATCCAGGGGATGCGCGTGGCGAAACTGCCGGTGACGGCGCCGTGCACACAGAAGACCGCGGCCACGGCGAACCGCGCGCGCCGCAATCCCGCCTTGTCGTAGACCACTTCAGCCGTCATCCCGCCTCGTCCTCCCCTGAGAGGCGCGTACATCCCGACGCACCCGTGACGCACCCTTCCCCGGTGCCGGAGTAAATTATCAGGAACCCTGCCTGATAAAAAGGAGCGTCACCGAAGCGATCTGAAAGGATCCCGGCATGGCCGCATCCCCGAGTACCGCCCGGGCCATCAACGACCGGCTCGCCCTGCGACTGCTCCAGCAGGAAGGCCCGTTGACGGCAGGACAGTTGAAGACGCTGACCGGGCTCTCCCGCCCCAGCGTCGCCGATCTGGTGGAACGGCTCCAGGACTCCGGCCTGGTCCAGATCGTCGGGGAGACGAGTGACCGGCGCCGGGGTCCCAACGCCCGGCTGTACGGGATCGTCGCGGGCCGGGCCCATCTCGCCGCCCTCGATGTGCGCACCCACAGCGTGTCCGTCGTGGTCGCGGATCTGCTGGGCGCCACCCTCGCCGAGGCCGCCCTGCCCATCGGCAGCGACACCGCCGCCGACACGGCCGTGGAGCAGGCCGCGGCCCTGCTGGAACGCACCGCCCGGGAGGCCGGCGCGGTACGGCTGCACAGTGTCGGCATCGGCGCTCCCGGCCTGGTCGACCCGGCCACCGGTGAACTCCGCGACACCAGCGGGCTGCCCGCCTGGCACCGGAGGCTCGTCGCCGCGCTCCAGGACCGGCTGCCCGCCCATGTGCTGGTGGAGAACGAGACCAATCTCGCCGCCCTCGCGGAACAGCGGCTCGGCGCGGCACGCGGCCAGGACACCTTCGTCCTGCTCTGGCTGGGCCACGGCGTGGGCGCGGCGGTGGTGCTCGACGGCAAACTGCGCCGGGGCGCCTCGGGCGGCGCGGGCGAGATCGGCTTCCTGCCCGTGCCCGGCACCTCGGGGCTGCCCTCCGCGGTCGACTGCGGCGGTGGCTTCCATGCCCTCGCGGGCTCGGCGGCCATCTGTGAACTGGCCCTGGAACACGGCATCTCGGCCGTCCCCGTGCCGCAGGAACCGCCCGCGGCCGCGCAGGTACGAGCCGCCGCCTCGGCGGGCGGTGAGGGCGGCGCGTTCCTCGACGCCCTGGCCGACCGGCTGGCCGTCGGCGCGGCGGCGGTGAGCGCCGTGCTCGACCCGGGCAGGATCGTGCTGGCCGGCGAGGTGGGACACGCGGGCGGTGAGGCGCTGGCCGCCCGGGTCGAGGAGCGGGTGGCCACGATGTCCCCGCTGCGTACGGAGGTCAGAGCCGGGACCCTCGGCGGCGCGGCCGTGCTGCGGGGCGCTCTGCTGACGGCGCGGGACGCCGCGCAGGACGAACTGTTCGCCCCCGGGGCATGAACCGGCCGGCAGGGCCCGTACGCCGGCCGGTTCATGCCCCGGGGCACACGCGACTCCCCGCCGGCCTCGCGCGGAGCTTCCTGTGAGCCAGCCCACAGACGGCACCCGTATGGGCGACGAACCGGCGTGGCACACTGGTTCCGTACCAGAAGCAGCGCACTCCGGGGTCGGTGTAATTCCGAACCGGCGGTTATAGTCCGCGACCCGTCCGCATCCAGCGGCCGGTTGACCAGGTGAGATTCCTGGACCGACGGTGAAAGTCCGGATGGGAGGCAGTGCGCGGCGGGCCGTCACCGGTACGCCACCGTCGGTGGGTCGTTCTCGGACGAACCAACTTCCCGGCCTCGGCGTTCCCGCGTGTGTTCCCGCTTCTCTGTCATCATCGACAGGCCCCGGAGTCCGTGCCCGAAGAGGCAGGAGGACCCGGTGGTCACGGAAGCCGAACCCGTCACCGACATCGACGCCATGCGCCGAGCCGTCACGCTCGCCGCTCGCGGACTCGGCTTCACCAGCCCCAACCCGGTCGTCGGATGCGTGATCCTCGACGCCTCAGGACAGCTCGCCGGGGAAGGCTTCCACCAGCGCGCGGGCGGCCCGCACGCCGAGATCCACGCGCTGCGGGACGCCGGGGAACGCGCCCGCGGCGGCACGGCGTACGTCACCCTCGAACCCTGCGCCCACACCGGCCGCACCGGCCCCTGCGCCCAGGCGCTGATCGACGCCGGTGTCGCCCGCGTCGTGTACGCCGTCGCCGATCCGAACCCGCAGGCCAGCGGCGGCGCGGACACCCTGCGCGCGGCCGGGATCACGGCCGGGGCGGGGCTGCTCGCGGAGGAGGCCGAGGCGGGCAACACCGCCTGGCTCACCTCCGTACGGCGCGGACGCCCGCATGTCCTGTGGAAGTACGCGGCCACACTGGACGGCCGGATCGCCGCCGCCGACTCGACCAGCCGCTGGATCACCTCCGCCGAGGCCCGCGCCGATGTCCACCGGCTGCGCGCCGAGGCCGACGCGGTCGTGGTCGGCTCCGGCACCGCCCGCGCCGACGACCCGCATCTCGCGGTACGCGGCATCGAGGGCGCCGTGCAGCCGCTGCGCGTCGTCGTCGACACCGAGGCCACCGCCGTCCGGCCCGGCGCCCGTGTCCTGGACGACGCCGCGCCCACCCTGATCGCCGTCGCCGAGGACGCCGACGCCGGACATCTCAAGGACGTCGTACGGCTGCCCCGCGCCGCCCGGGGACTGGACGTCCCGGCCCTGCTGGCCGCCCTCTACGAGCGCGGTGTCCGCTCCGTACTCCTCGAAGGCGGCCCGGCCCTGGCCGGGTCCTTCGTCGCCGCGGGCGCCGTCGACAAGGTCGTCGGCTATCTCGCCCCGGTCCTGCTCGGCGCGGGTCCCGCGGCCCTCTCCGGCGCCGGAATCACCACCATCGCCGAGGCGTTGCGACTCCGGATGACGGAGAGCGTCCGGATCGGCGCCGACCTGCGCGTCACCGCCGTCCCCGAGCCCGCCACACCCCTTACGAAGGAGCACTGAGTGTTCACCGGAATCGTCGAAGAACTGGGTGAGGTCACCGCCGTCGAGAACCTCGGTGACTCCTCCCGTTTCCGGCTGCGCGGCGCCGTCGTCACCGAGGACGCGAAGCACGGCGACTCGATCGCCGTCAATGGCGTCTGCCTCACCGTTGTCGGTCTCGACGAAGGTGAGTTCACCGCCGATGTGATGGCGGAGACGCTCAACCGCTCCAGCCTCGGCGCGCTGAAAACCGGCTCGAAGGTCAACCTGGAACGGCCGATGGCCGTCGGTGACCGCCTCGGCGGGCACATCGTCCAGGGACATGTGGACGGCACCGGCACCATCGTCGGGCGCGAGGTCTCCGACCACTGGGAGATCGTCCGGATCTCCCTCCCGGCAGGACTCACGCGCTATGTCGTGGAGAAGGGCTCGATCACCGTGGACGGCGTCAGCCTCACGGTTGTGGAGGCCGGCCCCGACTACTTCACCATCAGCCTCATCCCCACCACTCTCGCGCTGACCACCCTCGGCATCAAGGGACCCGGCGACCCGGTGAACCTCGAAGTGGACGTCATCGCGAAGTACGTCGAGCGGCTGCTCGGCCCCGGATCCGAGGAGTCCGTACTGTGAGCGCTCTGTCCTGGCTGAACGGTGAGGCGTTCACCGCCTTCGATCAGCACATCCTGTGGTCCGACATGATCGGCAACACCATCGGTCTGGCCGCCCTCGCGCTCGGCTGGCGGCGTTCGATCTGGACCTGGCCCGCTCAGTTCCTGTCCGGTGTCATCCTGGTCGGCGCCTATGCCTCCGCACAGCTCAGCGGCGGTGTCGGCAAGCAACTCCTGGTCATCGGAGTGGCCCTGTGGGGCTGGCAGCAGTGGCGGCGCGGCAGGCGGCAGGCGCAGGACGGCTCGATCGCCGTCCGCTTCGCCACCTGGCGCGAGCGCGGCGTGCTCCTCGGCGGTACGGCCCTCGGCACCCTCGCCGTGGGCGGTCTGTTCGTCGCCGTACCCGAGCTGTCCTGGAACCCCTGGCCCGACGCGTACATCTTCGTCGGCACCCTCGCCGCGATGGTGGCGCAGGCCCGGGGCCTGGTCGAGTTCTGGTTCGCCTGGCTGCTCGTCGACATCGTCGGCGTACCGCTCGCGTTCAGCAGCGGGCTCGCCTTCTCCGGCTTCGTGTACGTGATCTATCTCGTTCTCGTGCTGTGGGGAATGCGCGACTGGTGGCTGCGTTCCCGCGCCCACGCCCTGCCCATGGAAGGAGCAGCGGTATGAACCGCCGCCCGCCGCGCGCCACCGCCCCGGACGCGCCCGCGACCGACCCGCCGCCGTTCACCTGGTACTCCGCCGACAACGCGGAGGGTCTCGCCCTCGACCCGGTGGAGCAGGCCGTACGCGACATCGCCGCCGGCCGTCCCGTCGTGGTCGTCGACGACGAGAACCGTGAGAACGAGGGCGACCTCGTCATCGCGGCCGAGAAGGCCACCCCCGAGATCGTCGCCTTCATGATGAGCGAGTGCCGCGGCCTGATCTGCGCGCCGATGGAGGGCGCGGAGCTGGACCGGCTCGAACTCCCGCAGATGGTCGGCCAGAACACCGAGTCGATGCGCACCGCCTTCACGGTCTCCGTCGACGGGGCCCCCGAACACGGCGTCACCACCGGTATCTCCGCCGCCGACCGGGCCACCACACTGCGGCTCCTCGCCGCGGGCGGCACCCTGCCCGGCGACCTCGTCAGGCCGGGACATGTCTTCCCGCTGCGCGCCAGGCCCGGCGGAGTGCTGGAACGCGACGGCCACACCGAGGCCGCCGTCGATCTGGCACGGCTCGCGGGGCTGCGGCCGGCCGGCGCGATCGTGGAGATCGCGGGCGAGGACGGGGTGATGCTGCGCCTGCCCGATCTCATCCCGTTCGCCCGCAAGCACGGCCTGACGATCATTTCCATCGAGGATCTGATCGCCTACCGGCGCGGCTCCGAGCCGTCCGTCCGCCGCGAGGCCGAGGTCCAGCTCCCCACCGCCTTCGGAGCGTTCACCGCCTACGGCTACCGTTCCACGGTCGACGGGGTGGAGCATGTCGCCCTTGTGCACGGAGACATCGGCGACGGCGAGGACGTGCTCGTCCGGGTCCATTCCGAATGCCTCACCGGTGACATCTTCGGCTCGCTGCGCTGCGACTGCGGCCCTCAGCTCCAGGCGTCGATGGAGCGCATCACGGAGGCCGGCCGAGGAGTCGTCGTCTATCTCCGCGGCCACGAGGGGCGCGGCATCGGGCTGCTGTCGAAGCTGCGGGCGTACGAACTCCAGGAGCGCGGTCGCGACACCCTCGACGCCAACCTGGAACTCGGGCTGCCCGCCGACGCCCGGGACTACGCGGCCGGCGCGCGGATCCTCGAAGACCTCGGTGTGCACAGCCTGCGGCTGATGACCAACAACCCGGACAAGACCACCGCCCTCGTCGGTCAGGGACTCCGGGTCACCGGACGCGAGCCGATGCCCGTCCAGGCGGGTGAGCACAACCTCCGCTATCTGCGGACCAAGCGCGACCGGATGGGGCACGACCTGCCCTGGCTGGACGCCGCCGCCGGGGTGTCCGCCTGCGGCAACCAGTAGGAGCCGTACGCGAGATCCGTGAGACCAGCAGGACCCGCAGGACCAGCAAGACCCGCAAGACCTGAACAAGCACAGACAAGAACAGACAAGAACAAGCTTCAAGGAGCGATGTGAGCGGCAAGGGCGCACCCGAACTGAGTGTGAAGAACTGCGGAGACCTCCGGGTCGCCGTGATCGCGGCACAGTGGCACGAGAAGATCATGGACGGCCTGGTCGACGGCGCGCTGCGCGCACTGAGCGAACTCGGCATCGACGAGCCGACCCTGCTGCGGGTCCCGGGCAGTTTCGAGCTTCCGGTGGTCGCCAAGGTGCTGGCCGGGCGCGGCTACGACGCGATCGTCGCGCTCGGCGTTGTCATCCGGGGCGGCACCCCGCATTTCGAGTATGTGTGCCAGGGCGTGACCCAGGGCCTGACCCAGGTCTCGGTGGACACCGGGGTGCCGATCGGCTTCGGCGTGCTGACCTGCGACAACGAGGAGCAGGCCCTGGACAGGGCCGGCCTTGAGGGCTCGCACGAGGACAAGGGCCACGAGGCGGTCACCGCCGCCGTCGCCACCGCGGCCACCCTGCGCACCGTCGCCGAACCCTGGCGCTGAGGAGGGCGCCTCCGGCGGGACGGGAGGCGCTTCGCGCCGCTGTCACCCGGCCGCGTAAAGTGAGCGTCACCATGTCCAAGAAGACGTTCGAGGAGCTCTTCTCCGAGCTCCAGCAGAAGGCCGCCAACGGCGACCCGGCCACCTCCCGCACCGCCGAACTGGTGGGCAAGGGCGTGCACGCCATCGGCAAGAAGGTCGTCGAAGAGGCGGCCGAGGTCTGGATGGCCGCGGAGTACGAGGGCAAAGAAGCCGCCGCCGAGGAGATCTCCCAGCTTCTCTACCACGTCCAGGTGATGATGGTGGCGCGCGGAATCTCCCTCGACGACGTGTACGCCCATCTCTGAGCACGCGCCCAGGCATCCCGCACCGCCCGCCCGAGCCCACCACACCCCTACGCACGAAGGAATCCGACCTCATGCTGCGCATCGCCGTCCCCAACAAGGGTTCACTGTCCGGGCCTGCGTCGGCGATGCTCCATGAGGCCGGCTACCAGCAGCGCAAGGAGTCCAAGGAACTCGTCCTGGTCGACCCGGACAACGAGGTCGAGTTCTTCTACCTGCGCCCCCGCGACATCGCGATCTATGTGAGTTCCGGCCGGCTCGACATCGGCATCACCGGCCGCGACCTCCTGCTGGACTCCGGCGCGAGCGCCGAGGAGATCCTCCCGCTCGGCTTCGCCCGCTCCACCTTCCGTTACGCGACCAAGCCGGGCACCGCCGGCAGCGTCGAGGACTTCGGCGGGATGACCGTCGCCACCTCCTACGAGGGCATCGTCGCCAAGCACCTCGCGGACAACGGCGTCGACGCCTCCGTCGTCCACCTGGACGGCGCCGTCGAGACCGCCATCGAGCTGGGGGTCGCCCAGGTGATCGCCGATGTGGTGGAGACCGGCACCTCGATGCGGAACGCCGGCCTCGAAGTGGTCGGCGAGCCGATCATGACCTCCGAGGCCATCGTCATCCGCCGCACCGGCGCGAACACCGAGGAGCCGAAGGTGCAGCAGTTCCTGCGCCGGCTCCAGGGCGTCCTCGTCGCCCGCACCTACGTGATGATGGACTACGACTGCCGCGCCGAGCACCTGGAGCGCGCCGTCGCCCTCACCCCCGGCCTGGAGTCGCCGACCGTCTCCCCGCTGCACAACGAGGGCTGGGTCGCCGTCCGCGCGATGGTCCCGGCCAAGGGCGCGCAGCGGATCATGGACGATCTCTACGAGCTGGGCGCCCGCGCCATCCTCACCACCGCCATCCACGCCTGCCGTCTCTGACGCCCCCCGGAAGAGCGAGAACTCATGCCCGCCCCCGCGCCCCCGACCGGACCGCCCGTGCTGCCGGTCACTTTCCGGCCGACCCGTACCCGGGCCGTCCTGCTCTGCGTCGGCACGGTCATGTTCGCCGTGATCACGGCCGTCGGCCTGTTGCTGGAGCAGCTCAGCGCGGGGGAGCGGCTGAGTTTCATCCTCACGGCCCTGCTCTTCTCCGGCGTGCTGGCCCTGCTCAGCCGTCCCAAGGTCGTCGCGGACGCCACCGGTGTGACAATCGTCAACCTCACCCGTACGCGCCGACTGGCCTGGGCGGAGATCCTGCGGGTCAATCTGCGTCCCGGCGACCCCTGGGTCTTCCTGGACCTCAGCGACGGCAGCAGCCTGCCCGTGCTGGGCATCCAGCCCGGTATCGCCAAGGCGCACGCCATCCGTGATGCCCGCGCTCTGCGCACGCTCGCCGAGGCCCGGGGCGCCGGCGCCGACAACGGCTGAGCCGCACGCCCTCCTGCTCTCCATTTGCCGGCCGGTCTTGTTTACTCTGGTGGCGGTGGCGCCGAGCGCGCCCCGCCCCGCATCCGACGGCCACGACCGGCCCGTGGGGCACCCTGCGACCCGAGGAGTGACTCCCTCCAGCAATGGACGGATCGTCCGGTAGTACCTGCGCCGCCCCCTTCGAAGAGGCGGCGGCATGACCATCCCCCTTCTGCTGCTCGCCGCAGCGTTCCTTCTGATCCTCGCCAACGGGTTCTTCGTGGCGGCCGAGTTCGGCCTGGTCACGGTGAACCGTTCCGACGCCGAACGCGCCGCCGCCGCGGGCGACCGCCGCGCGCGTACGGTCGTCGCGTCCCTGCGGGAGCTGTCGTTCCAGCTCTCCGGCACCCAGCTCGGCATCACCATCACCTCGCTCGTCGTCGGCATGCTCGCCGAGCCCGCGCTCGCCCAGCTCCTGGACGGGCCGCTCTCCGCGACCGGGCTGCCCGAAGGGGCCGTCTCCGGGGTCGCGGTGGTGATCGGCATGCTGCTCGCCTCCGCCGTCCAGATGGTCGTCGGCGAGCTGGTCCCGAAGAACTGGGCGGTCTCCCGGCCGCTCCAGGTCGCGCGGTTCGTGGCCGGCCCGCAGCATCTCTTCGCGACGCTGTTCCGGCCGGTGATCTCCCTGCTCAACACGGTCGCCAACCGTCTCGTCCGGATGCTGGGCGTGGAACCGACGGACGAACTCGCCTCGGCGCGGACCCCCGGCGAACTCGTCTCCCTGGCCCGTCACTCGGCCCGGGCGGGCACCCTCGAACAGGACACGGCCGATCTGTTCGTACGGACCCTCTCACTCGGCCGGCTCACCGCACAGCACGTCATGACGCCCCGGGTGAAGGTGAGCGCCCTGCAGTCCGACGCGACGGCGGCGGACGTGCTCAACCTCACCCGGGCCACCGGCCTGTCCCGCTTCCCCGTCTACCGGGAGCGGATCGACGAGGTGGTGGGGATGGTGCATCTCAAGGACGCGCTCGCCGTCCCCGTGGCGGAACGGCTGCGCACCCAGGCCGGACGGATCGCCGTCCCGGCGCTCCTGGTGCCCGAGACCCTGCCGGTGCAGCAGCTCCTGGAGCGGCTGCGCAGTGAACAGCCGATAGCCGTCGTGGTCGACGAGTACGGCGGCACGGCCGGGGTCGTCACCCTGGAGGACATCATCGAGGAACTGGTCGGCGAGGTCCGCGACGAGCACGACGCCGAGGGTGACGGACGGCCGGAACTGGCCCCCGTCGCACCCGAGGACGGCAGGCCCGCCTGGGAGGCCGACGGAAGCTGCCGGGTCCTCGCCCTCCGGCGGATCGGACTCGACGTGCCCGACGGACCCTACGAGACCGTGGCCGGCCTCGTCGCCGATCTGCTGGGCCGCATCCCGGCCCCCGGTGACAAGGCGGAGCTGCCCGGCTGGCGGCTCTCGGTCCGTCAGGTGGACCACTACCGGGCCGAGCGGGTCAGGCTCGTACGGCTCTCCGACACGCCGGCCGGCACCGCCCCGTCCGGGGCCCCGGACGCCGCGCCCGCCGTGCTCCCCGTGATGGCGGAGGGCGCCCGGTGAACGCCCTGCAACTCGTCTTCGCCCTTCTGCTGGTCCTGGCCAACGGCTTCTTCGTGGGAGCCGAGTTCGCCCTTGTCTCCGTACGCCGCAGCCAGATCGAACCGCACGCGGCGCGCGGCTCCGCCCGTGCCAGACAGACACTGCACGGGCTGGAGCATCTGCCGCAGATGATGGCCGCCGCGCAGTTCGGCATCACCGTCTGCTCCCTGACGCTCGGCGCGGTCGCGGAACCGACGGTGGCGCGGCTGCTGGAGCCGCTCTTCCACGTCGTTCACCTGCCCGAGGGCCTGATCCATCCGCTGGGCTATGTCATAGCCCTGGCTCTGGTCGTCTTCCTGCACCTCGTCATCGGCGAGATGGTCCCCAAGAACCTCGCCATGGCCGCCCCGGAGAAGACCGCGCTCTGGCTCGCTCCGGGTCTCGTCGGCTTCGCCCGGCTCTGCCGTCCGGTCACGGCCGGTCTCGGCGCCTGTGCCCGGCTGGTGCTGCGGGCCTTCCGCGTCGAACCCAAGGACGAGGTGGAGGCCGTCTTCACCAGCGAGCAGCTCAACCGGCTCGTCGAGGACTCCGGCCAGGCCGGACTGCTCGAACCCGAGGCGCAGGAACGGCTGGAGGACGCCCTGGAGCTGGGCAGCCGGCCCGTCACCGATGTGCTGCTCACCCACGCCTCGCTGGTCACCGTGACCCCGGCGGTCACCCCGCGCGAGATCGAGGAGCTGACGGTACGTACCGGCTACTCCCGCTTCCCGGTGTGCGCGGAGAGCGGCGGGGTCTTCATGGGCTATCTGCACGTCAAGGACGTACTGGACCTGGAGGCGGGCGAGCGGGCCGTGCCGCAGCACGTCTGGCGGCCGATGGCGACGCTGCGCGCGGAACTCCCGCTGGACGACGCGCTCACCGTGATGCGCCGCGCCGCCACCCATCTCGCCCAGGTCGCGGACGCCTCGGGGCGGATCCTCGGGCTGGTGGCGCTGGAGGACGTACTGGAAATGCTCGTCGGTGAGGTGCGGGACCCGTCCCACCGCCGGCGCGTCCCGCCCGCGGCCCTGGTCGGTGAGCAGCGCTCCGACCAGACGGACCAGGTCCTGGCACGCTGAGCGATCCCCGGGACCCGGCGGCGGTCAAGGCCCCGGCGGGTCCTGGGGGCCGCGGTTCAGCGGACCGCGGCCCGACAGCACCTCGCCGTACGCCTGCATCAGGTCGGGCAGCCGCAGGGTGGCCAGATCGTCACGGGTGGGCGTACCGCTGTAGCCGGAGAGCCGCAGATCGCGGTAGGCGCAGCTCTTCTCGTAGAGCGTGCGTATGAAACGTCCGTTGCCCAGCTCGTCGATCCAGCCCTGGTCGACCACGTGCCCGCAGACCGAGCGCAGCTCGTCCACCGACTCCTCGTCCCAGACGTCGCCGTTCTCCGCCGCCAGGACACCGCCTATCGCGGTCAGTTCGAGCGGCCGGTAGCTCGGGAAGTCGACCCTGGTGGTGAAGCGGGAGGACAGCCCCGGATTGGTCGCCAGCAGCCGGTCCATGCCCTCCGGATAGCCGGCCAGGATGACCACGAGATGGTCCCGGTTGTCCTCGGCCCGCTTCAGCAGCACCTGGAGGGCCTCGTCGCCGTAGGCGTCGCCCTTGCTGTAGCCGGAGTTGGCGAGGCTGTACGCCTCGTCCACGAAGAGCACGCCGCCGAGCGCCGAGTCGATCAGATCATTCGCCTTGACGGCGGTCTGGCCGAGGAACTCCCCGACCAGATCGGCCCGTTGGGCCTCCACCAGATGATCGCCGCCGAGCAGCCCGAGGGCGTAGAATATCCGGCCGAGAATGCGCGCGACGGTCGTCTTGCCGGTGCCCGAGGGCCCCGAGAAGACGAAGTGCCGCTTCGGCGGCTGGACCGGCAGCCCCTGTCCCGCCCGCAGCCGGGCCATGTTGAGCTGCGCGGAGAGCGCCTTGACCTGGCGCTTCACCGGCTCCAGGCCCACCATCCGCTCCAGCTCCGCCAGGGCGTCCGCGAGCAGCACCGGATCGGTCGGCCCCTCGGGGAACGGCGGCGGAGCGGGCTGCGCCGGTGGCGGGACCTTCTCCCGTACGTCGTCGGCCGCCGCGCCGGCCCCGCCGAACTGCGGCTCCACCGCCCCGTCGACCAGCAGACCGGACCCGGGCGGGGTCTCCGCCTCGCTCCGCGCGTCCACCGCGTCCTGGCCGAAACCGGCCAGGGTCACCGAGGCGAGGCCCACCGGATCGTCGGGGCCGTCGTACCCGTCGGAATCGGTGATCGCCGCCAGCCGGGCCGCGGTGTCCATGAACGCCGGATCGAGCCGGTGCACGGCCCGGTACAGGGGCAGGGCCGCCGCACTGCGGCCGGTGCCCTCATGGGCGCGCGCCAGCCAGTACCGCAGTTCCTTGCGCTGCGGCTGCTCGCTGCGGCAGCGCATCAGAGCGGTGGACAGCAGAGGCTCGGCCTGCCCGTACATCTCAAGCCTGACCCGGGCCATCCCGCCGAACAGCCCCGCCTCGATGCCCAGCAGCGGGTCGTCCACGAGCGCCTCGGTGTGGCGCACCAACTGCTCCCAGTCCTTGACCAGATAGGAGCGGCAGGCGTGCAGGAAGCGCACCTGCGGATCGGCGTCGACGGGCGGCAGGCCCGCGAGCGCCCGGTCCAGCTCCGGCACGTGCCGGCCGTCGAGCCAGTGCGAGGCGTGGGCGAGCAGCAGATCGCGCCCGCTCTCCAGCACCGGCTGGACCCACCAGCCCAGCCAGTACCAGGAGTTCAGCGTGCGCCGGTGGCGGGTGCGCTGCTCGCCGAAGCGGTCGCGGTGACGGTACATCTGGAGCAGCGCGGTGGTGGTGTCCACCCGCAGCGCGTGCAGCCCGAGCCAGCCGTCCGCCATCGCGGGATCGAGCCGTACGGCGGCCCTGAACTCCTCTTCGGCCTGGGGATACGCCCCCATGGTGTAGGCGTCCACGCCACGCATCCAGGCGAGGTCGGCCGGGGCCTGCGTGCCCTGCGTGCCGGTGTCCATCAGGTCCCCCACAAACCGTGCCCCCGTGATGTCCCGCCGGGCGGGCGCCCGTGGGCAGCGTGCCGAACCACCTTCTCGCGGACGGGAATTGACCGCACCGAGAGGCATCGTACCTGCGCAGAGTGTGTGCGACTAAGGGCACTGGAGAGCGACCGCGGTGGTGACCCACGGTGAGCGGAGGAGGGGGCCCGGCGCCGGGAAAGCGGCGAAGAGGGCAGAACGAAGCCCCCGATCACGGGGGAACAACCGGGGGCTTCGCGTCTGGGGCGGCTCCGAAAAGCCGCACAATGAGAACGTAAGACCTGTCCTGCTCCCCGGTCAAGCCGGGTTGGGGCACTCGCGGGGGTGATTCCCGAGCGCTCAGTGCGGCGGAGGCATCTGATCACGGTGGGTGATGGGCTGGTTCGGTCCCGCGTTCATAGGGCGCCCCACACGCACCACATACCCCTCCCGTCCCTCGTGTACCAGGGCATCGGCGAAGGGACGGGACGGGTCGGCCGCGAAATGGCGAGTCTCCGCCGCCGTCCACCCGTCCCAGAAGGCCGCCTGGGCGGGCCCGTCCCGCCGGCGCCCCCGCTCCCAGGACCCCGCCGCGTCCCGCTCCATCCAGAACAGCCGCGCGAGATACGGCCGCAGCGCCCGGCGCCCGGCCCCGACGCCCTCGACGATCACGTGGGGCGCCGGGGGCAGGGAACGCGGCGCCGTGAAGTGCCGCAGCGTCCAGTCGTACGGCGCGTAGCGCGCGGTCGCGCCCCGGGAGAGCGGCACGATCACCTGTGCATCCAGCCGCTCCGTCCAGTCGAAGAGCTCCTCGTGCGTCGCGATGTCGTCCAGACGCAGCACGGGCGCGCCGTCCAGCGCCGCCGCGAGCCGCGTCGCGAAGGTGCTCTTGCCGGAGCCGGCGTGGCCGTCGACCGCGATCAGCCGCACGGGACCGCAGGAGGGCGGCAGGGCGCGCAGCTCCGACACCACGGCGTCGTCGATGAATGCGGCGCGCGGCGCGGCGCCCTCGGGACCGTTCATCCGGCCCAGCCTACGAGGCGCCCGCCTCCCGGCCCCGGCCGCGTCCCGCAGTACCACCGCAGGTCATGTCACTGGTGCAGACCAATATTGCCGGGACGACGCGGCTCGAATCGCTGGCAGAAGCCCGGCGCGAGGCGCCATAGTGGGCGACTGCCGGGCAGCCGTTGTCTCTCCGCCTTCGACCGGAGGTTCCCTTGACCAGTCCCACTTCGCGCAGAACCGTGCTCGCCGCCGCTCTCGCGGCCGCGGCCGGCGCCGGGGCGGCCGGCGCCGCCCACGCCGCCGTCCCGCCCTCATCCGTCCGCGTCGGGCCGCTCGTGGAGAACTCGTTCTGGACCTCGTACGCCGACTGGCGTTCCGGTACGCACAGCGGCACCCGGGCCGTGGCCGGCGACCGGCCCGCCCTGGTCATCGACGTCCCCGCGGGCCGTACCGGCTACACCGACCCGCACACCGGGAAGACCGACACCTGGGAGTACGCGAGCTGGACCTCGCCCTCGCACCGCTCGAAGGTCCCCGCCACCGAGGTGATCGCCTCCTGGAACGCCCGGACTCCGGCCGGCACCTGGCTCCAGATCGAGCTGAGCGGCCACTACAGCGACGGCACGGAGACCCCCTGGTACGTGATGGGCCGCTGGACCGCGGGAGACGGCGAGGGCGACATCCGGCGCACCTCCGTCGACGACCAGACCGACGGCCGCAGCACCGTCTGGACCGACACCTTGTCCCTGGACGACCCGGCCTCCGGGCTGCGCCTCACCGCGTACCGGCTGCGCCTCACCCTGTACCGCACGCCGGGCAGCGGGCGCACGCCCGTCGTGCACCGGATCGGCGCCATGGCGTCGGACATCCCCGACCGGTTCACCGTCCCGGCCTCCACACCGGGTCCGGCCCGTGAGCTGTCCGTGCCGCGCTACTCGCAGAACACCCACACCGGGCAGTACCCCGAGTACGACAACGGCGGCGAGGCGTGGTGCAGCCCCACCTCCTCCCAGATGATCATCGAGTCCTGGGGCCGCGCACCCACGGCCGGGGAACTCGCCTGGGTCAATCCCGCCTTCGCCGACCCGCAGGTCTGCCACGCGGCCCGGTTCACCTACGACTACCAGTACAAGGGCTGCGGCAACTGGCCCTTCAACGCCGCGTACGCCGCCACCTACCGGGATCTGAGCGCCGCCGTCACCCGGCTCGGTTCGCTCTCCGAGGTGGAGACCCTGATCGGGGCGGGCATCCCCGTGATCACCTCGCAGTCCTTCCTCAAGGAGGAGCTGACGGGCGCCGGTTACGGCACGTCCGGCCATCTCATGACCGTGATCGGCTTCACCGACAGCGGCGATGTCATCGCCAACGACCCCGCTTCGCCGGACAACAACGCCGTACGGCGGGTCTACCGGCGCCGGGAGTGGGAGACGATCTGGCTCAGGACCAAGCGGTACAACGCGACCGGCGGCGTGGCGTCCGGCACCGGCGGGGTCTGTTACGTCTACTGGCCGGCCCGGCCGACCACGCGGCAGAGGGCGGCGCTGACCTCCGTCGGCCTGCTCTGAGACCGGGGGCCTCTCGCGACACGGTGAGGGGCCCGGCTTTCCCGGTCGGCCGGCGCGGGATCCGCGCCGTTGCCCGCTTGATGCGGTTGTGGCCAGAGTGTGGAGGTGCTGCGGAGTGGGGTGATCGCCGGTGTGCGGGACCAGTTCTTCGGGCCCGTCGGCGGCCTCTGCGATACTGCGGGGATTCTGAGGCAGCCGGAGACCAGGACGCGAATGTGAAACGTAGTCAACAGCGCGGCGCGTCCATACGCTCCGAGGAGCGGCGCGCCGAACTCATCGCGACCGGGCGGAAGTTGTTCGCGAACACCTCGTACGACGCGCTGTCGATGGATGACATCGCCCGGCACGCCGGGGTCGCCAAGGGGCTGATCTACTACTACTTCGGGAACAAGCGCGGCTACTACCTCGCCATCGTCGAGGACTCGGTCGCGGAGCTGGTCGCCCTCGCCGCCAGTGACCCGGAGCTGTCGCGTACCGAACGCGTACGGCGCACCGTTGAGGCGTATCTGTACTTCGCGCAGCACAACGAGGCCGCCTACCGCACCATCATCACGGGCGGCGTCGGCTTCGACACCCAGGTGCAGGCGATCCGTGACGCCGTACGCACCGGCCTCGTCTCCACCGTCGCCGAGGGCGCCTACGGCCGCAGGGACATCCCGCCCATCGCCCGGCTCGCGCTGCTCGGCTGGCTCAGCAGCGTCGAGTGGCTCACGCTGGAATGGCTGGGACATCAGGAGCTCACCCTGGAGATCCCGCGCGATCTGCTGGTGCGCATGCTGCGGCACACACTGAACACGATCGAGGAGTTCGCGCCGGAGTGCCCGGCGCCACCGGTGGACCCGCACTGGCGGCCGTTCACCGGCCGCACGGACGCCGCGAGTCCGGTGACGGACCCCGCCGGAGACATGACGGACTCGCCGGGGACATGACGCCGGGGACGGGGGCCGTCGAGGCACCCCGCCCCCGGCGGGTCATTCGCTCCTGCCGCGACCGGGCGGCAGTCAGCTGATGGACTTGATCAGTTCACCGTCGGCGGTGTCACCGCTGAGCTCCCAGAGGAAGGTGCCGCCCAGGCCCTGCTGGTCCTTGTACGCCATCTTCCCGGCGATGGTCGCCGGTGTGTCGTAGCTCCACCACTGGCTGCCGCAGAAGGCGTACGCCGTGCCCGCGACCGTGCCGTTGGCGGGGCAGGTGTTCTTCAGGACCTTGTAGTCCTCGATCCCCGCCTCGTACGTCCCCGGCGCCGCGCCCGTCGCGGTGCCGCCCGGCTCCTTCTGGGTGACGCCGGTCCAGCCGCGGCCGTAGAAGCCGATGCCGAGCAGCAGCTTCTCGGACGGGATGCCGAGCCCCTTCAGCTTGGTGATCGCCGCGTCGGAGTTGAAGCCCTCCGTGGGAATGCCCTCGTAGGAGGTGAGCGGCGAGTGCGGGGCGGTGGGCCCCTGCGCCGCGAAGGCGCCGAAGAAGTCGTACGTCATCGGGTTGTACCAGTCGAGGTACCGCGCGGCGCCCGCGTAGTCCGCGGCATCGATCTTCCCGCCGTCCGAACCGTCCGCGGTGATGGCCGCCGTCACCAGATCGGAGCCGAACGCGTCACGCAGCGCCGACGCGAGGTTCCTGAAGGCCGCAGGCCCGCTGGTGTCACAGGTCAGTCCGCAGGAGTTGGGGTACTCCCAGTCGATGTCGACGCCGTCGAAGACATCGGCCCAGCGCGGGTCCTCGACCAGGTCGCGGCACGACTGCGCGAAGGCGGCCGGGTTCTTCGCCGCCTCGGTGAAGCCGCCGGACCAGGACCAGCCGCCGAACGACCAGATGACCTTGAGCCCGGGGTGCAGCGCCTTCAGCTTGCGCAACTGATTGAAGTTGCCGCGCAGCGGCTGGTCCCAGGTGTCGGCCGTGCCGTCCACGCTCTGGTCGGCGGTGTACGCCTTCTCGTAGTCGGCGAACGAGTCCCCGACCACGCACTTGCCGCCGGTGACATTGCCGAAGGCGTAGTTGATATGGGTGAGCTTGTCGGCGGAGCCGGAGGTCTCGATGTTCTTGACGTGGTAATTCCGGTCGTAGACACCCCAGTTGGTGAAGTAACCGACCACCTTGTCGCCGGCCGCGGCGGGCGCGGCGGCGACGGTGGAGACCGTGGCGCGGTCCGTCTCACCGGCCGAGGCGGTGCCCGCCCCGGAGAGCAGGGCGACGCCGAGGGCGGCGGTACACGCGGTGGCGATCAGCGCCCGGAACCCGGCGCGGGGGCGGTGGAGCTTGAGCATGGAGTCTCCTCGTGGGGGAGGAAGAGCGAGTGGGGGGAACGGCCTGGCGTTGGTGGGCACCGCCGGCCAGGACATCGGCGTGGCATCGGAGATGGACTTGGCATGAACGCGGAACGCGCACAGGGGGACGTTAGAAGGACTAGACCACTGGGGTCAATGGTGCGGACCAAGTTCCGCCGTACGAGGAGGGGGCTTCCGACCCGTGACGACGGACCGCCGATCGGGCATACTCAACGCGCCACAGCCGCTGGTCAGCCGCTTCCGCGATCCGGGAGGGCAGCATCGGCTGGGTAGAACTGCTGTCCGGGGGCACCCCCGGACCCCAGCCGGCGGCGCCGCCACACCCTGCGCGCGCGACCGCCGCAGCGCCCCGACAGGGAGGAGAGCGCCGCCATGTCCGACCGCGCCCCGCAGCCGGTGGAACGTCAGCTGCCCACCGAGGAGTCCAAGGACCTCGTCGCCCTCGTACGCGACATCATCCAGCGGGAGATCAGCCCCAGGGCGGCCGAGGAGGAGGACAGCGGCCACTTCCCGCGCGAACTCTTCACCCTGCTCTCCGAATCGGGCCTGCTCGGCCTGGCCTACGACTCCGCGTACGGGGGCGGGGACCAGCCGTACGAGGTCTACCTCCAGGTACTCGAAGAACTCGCCGCGGCCCGGCTCACCGTCGGCCTCGGCGTCAGCGTCCACTCGCTCGCCTGCCACGCCCTCGCCGGGTACGGCAGCAAGGAGCAGCGGGCCGAGTTCCTCCCGGCCATGCTGGGCGGCGGTCTCCTCGGCGCCTACTGTCTCTCCGAGCCCTCCTCCGGCTCGGACGCCGCGTCGCTGCGCACCAAGGCCGTACGGGACGGTGACGACTGGATCATCACCGGCACCAAGGCATGGATCACCCACGGTGGCATCGCGGACTTCTGCACCGTGCTCGCCCGTACGGGCGGAGAGGGCGCCCGGGGCATCACGGCCTTCCTGGTGCCGTGCGACGCGCCCGGCCTGAACGCCGCCGCTCCCGAGAAGAAGATGGGCATGAAGGGCTCGCCCACCGCCCAACTGCACTTCGACGGCGTACGGGTGGCCGACCACCGCCGGATCGGCGAGGAGGGACAGGGCTTCGCGATCGCGCTGTCCGCGCTGGACTCGGGCCGCCTCGGCATCGCCGCCTGCGCCATCGGTGTCGCCCAGGCCGCGCTGGACGAGGCGGTCGGATACGCCACGGGACGGCTGCAGTTCGGCAGACCCATCGCGGACTTCCAGGGACTGCGCTTCCTGCTCGCCGACATGGCCACCCAGATCGAGGCCGGGCGGTCGCTGTACCTCGCCGCGGCACGGCTGCGCGACGCGGGCCGGCCGTTCTCCCAACAGGCCGCCATGGCCAAGCTGTTCTGCACGGACGCGGCGATGAAGGTCACCGTGGACGCCGTGCAGGTGCTCGGCGGCTACGGCTACACCACGGACTTCCCCGTGGAGCGCTACATGCGCGAGGCGAAGGTGCTGCAGATCGTGGAAGGCACCAACCAGATCCAGCGCATGGTGATCGCACGGCATCTCGCGGGCCCGGAGACCCGCTGACCACGGCGTGACAGCGCCCATCGCTCGACCGGCTTCCCCGGCCCGCTCTCTGACCTGCGATCAGTCATCGTGCCGGGGGCCCTGCGAGATGCTGTCTCAGGCGGCGTGCCGCTGCATCGTCGGCACCTTGAACGGGCGCGAGCCCGGGCCGCCGACGTGCGAGAAGGGCTGCGTCCGCCAGTCGAGCCCCTGAGGGAGCGTCAACAGCAGCGCGGTGTCCTGCTCCTGGGCCTCGACCGTCTCGTCGGCGGGCCGGGCGTCCGCCGCCGGGCGTCCCGTACCGGCGCACACCGACAGCACGAACGGATTCCACGGGGAGGGGCAGAGCGCGTGCTCCGGCAGGACGTCCTCGTCCGCCAGCAGCGCGATCGGCTGCACACAGTCGGGGCAGACGACCCGGTACATCTCGAAGGTGTCGTAGAAGTCGAGCTCGTCGGGATCGACAAGATCAACAGGCTCCGGTTCGCCACGTCCGGATCGCTTCAAACTCTGCATGGAGACATTCCCCCTCGGGTGGGCCGACCAGGCACTTGTGGTCTCGACCACAGCAAGCAATTCCCCTCCGGCGAGCCAGGTAACCGCGAGGTCTCGACGGACCCGGTCGCGAGCCTGTGTCCTTCGTCACATGCCCTTCGCAGATGCCCCGGCTGGCCGCCGCCGACTGTGCCGGAAACCGGCCTGGGCCATAGGTTGATCCATATGGAGGAGCTGGATCGTCAGATCGTGGAGTTGCTCGTCAAGGACGGCCGGATGAGCTACACCGACCTGGGCAAGGCCACCGGCCTGTCCACCTCGGCGGTGCATCAGCGCGTACGGAGACTGGAGCAGCGCGGAGTCATCCGCGGCTATGCCGCCGTCGTCGACCCGGAGGCGGTCGGCCTGCCTCTGACGGCCTTCATCTCGGTGAAGCCGTTCGACCCCAGCGCCCCCGACGACATCGCGGACCGGCTGGCCGTCATCCCCGAGATCGAGGCCTGCCACAGCGTCGCGGGCGACGAGAACTACATCCTCAAGGTACGCGTGGCGGCCCCCCTGGAACTGGAGGACCTGCTCACCCGCATCCGCTCCCTGGCCGGGGTCTCCACCCGCACGACGGTGGTGCTGTCGACGCCGTACGAGTCGCGGCCGCCGTCGTTTTGAGAGAGGGCTCGGTATTCCTTCTTTGGGGGCTCGGTTCGCCTCCGGGGCGCTGTGGGGTGGTGTCGACGGTTGACCGTGCTCGGTTCGCTCGTTCCTCGCGAACCTCCGCGCGCTCTTCCTTACGACACCACCGCGCCCCTTCGGCTCACGCACCCCCTTTTTTTTGGGCTCGGTTCGCCTCCGGGGCGCTTTGAGGTGGTGTCGACGGTCGACCGTGCTCGGTTCGCTCGTTCCTCGCGAACCTCCGCGCGCTCTCCCTTACGACACCACCGCGCCCCTTCGGCTCACTCGCCGGGCGTTTGGGCACCCGGGGCCCGGCTTCGCACCCCCACACCGCCCCACCCGCCCCCCACCCGCGAGACTGGGCACATGAACGACCGCACCTCCCCCCAGAGCGAACACCGCACCGTCCTGCTGCGCGGTGGCGAAGTCCACAGCCCCGCCGATCCCTTCGCCACCGCCATGGTCGTCGAACGCGGCCACGTCGCCTGGGTCGGCTCCGAAGGCGCCGCGGACGCCTTCTCCTCCGGTGTCGACGAGGTCGTCGACCTCGAAGGCGCGCTCGTCACGCCCGCGTTCACCGACGCCCATGTCCACACCACCGCCACCGGCCTCGCCCTCACCGGCCTCGATCTCTCCCGCGCCGCCGGTCTGCCCGAGGCCCTCTCGCTCGTACGGGCCCACCACGCCGCGCACCCGGGCGACCGGATTCTTCTCGGTCACGGCTGGGACTCCAGCCGCTGGCCGGAACAGCGTCCCCCGTCCCGCGCCGAACTCGACGAGGCGGCGGGCGGCCGGCCGCTGTATCTGCCCCGGATCGATGTGCACTCGGCGGTGGTGACCACCGCCCTGCTCGATCTCGTCCCCGGTGTCACCTCACTCACCGGCTACCACCCGGACGCCCCGCTGACCGGCGCCGCCCACCACGCCGTACGCGCGGCGGCCCACGGCGCCATCACCGCGCGCCAGCGGGCCGAGGCCCAGCGGGCTGCCCGGCACCGGGCCGCGTCGCTCGGCATCGGGACCCTCCATGAGTGCGGGGGGCCGGACATCTCCGACGAGGAGGACTTCACCTCGCTCCTCAAGCTGGCGGCCGAGGAACCGGGACCGCGGCTCCATGGCTACTGGGCCGAGCAGATCACCGACGAGAAGGGCGCCAGGCGCGTCCGTGAGCTGGGCGCCGTCGGGGCCGCCGGTGATCTCTTCGTCGACGGTTCGCTGGGCTCCCACACCGCCGCTCTGCGCGATCCGTACGCGGACGCCGCGCACAGCGGTGCCGCTCATCTTGACGCGGCGGCGATCGCGGCCCATGTCGCAGCCTGCACCGAGGCCGGGCTGCAGGCCGGCTTCCACGCCATCGGCGACGCCGCGATCGGCACCGTCGTCGACGGTGTGCGGGCCGCTGCCGAGCGGCTGGGCCCGGCGCGTGTCCGGGCGGCCAGGCACCGCGTCGAACACGCCGAGATGCTCACCCCCGAGACGATCTCCGCCTTCGCGGAGCTGGGGCTCACCGCTTCCGTGCAGCCGGCCTTCGACGCGTTCTGGGGCGGCGAGGACGGTATGTACGCGCGACGGCTCGGCGCGGAGCGCGCGCGCACGCTCAATCCGTACGCCGGGCTGCTGCGCGCCGGTGTCCCGCTGGCCTTCGGCTCGGACAGCCCGGTGACCCCGACGGATCCCTGGGGCGCGGTCCGGGCGGCGGCGTTCCACCGCACTCCCGGGCACCGGATCTCGGTGCGTGCCGCCTTCACCGCCCACACCCGGGGCGGCTGGCGGGCCGTCGGACGGGACGACGCGGGCACCCTCGTGCCCGGCGCCCCCGCCGACTACGCCGTCTGGCGCACCGACGAGCTGGTGGTCCAGGCCCCCGACGACCGGGTGGCGCGCTGGTCCACCGATCCGCGCTCGGGTACGCCCGGTCTGCCGGATCTCACCCCGGGCCGTCCGCTGCCCGAATGCCTGCGTACGGTGGTGTTCGGGCGGACGGTGTTCGTGCGACCGAATGAGTGACGTACGGACATTTCGTACCGCCGACCGATGCCCGCCGCCCTCCGCCGCGACCTGCGGATCTTCCCCGCTGACCTGGTGATTTGCGGCAACACCGCAGGTCAAACGGCTATTGACAGTAAGTAGCCACCGGCGGGTAGGTTCGGCCGGGTCCACCACAGGACGTCCGTCCGGCAACCTTCACGCAGTCTTCGAACACCGCTGGGCCATGGGGTGGTGTGCCGCACCGGCGCACCACCGCTGGGAGCCAGGTCCAGCGCCCGTGTTCAGGGGGCCGGGGAAGGGGCAAGCCGGCCGGCGGGTGCGACCCGGGTGGGGCCCGGCGTTCAGTAGACAACGGCTTTCGGTCGACCCGCAGCCAGCGGGTCCCAGGTCGGCCCGAAGGACGCCGGGTCCCGATCCGCAGTTCGTCTCCGTACGAGATCTCCGGTTCCGGGCGCCATCTCCGGACATCGCCCCCCGCCCCCGCTCCGTCGGACCACCACGGTGCTCGCCGCCCCCCGCGTGCTCGCTAAGGTGTGCACAGGAGCACGGCGACTAAGGGGCAGTAGTGAACGACGGTGATCAGAGGCGGTACGGCCCGCTCGGTACAGCCTTGGTGATCATCCCGACCTACAACGAGGCCGAGAACATCAGGCCCATCGTCACCCGGGTGCGCGCCGCGGTGCCCGCGGCCGACATCCTCATCGCCGACGACAACAGCCCCGACGGCACCGGCAAGATCGCCGATGAGCTGGCCGCCGAGGACGGCCAGGTCAAGGTGTTGCACCGCAAGGGCAAGCAGGGCCTCGGCGCCGCCTATCTCGCGGGCTTCCGCTGGGGCATCGAGCACGGCTACGACGTACTGATCGAGATGGACGCCGACGGCTCCCACCAGCCCGAGGAACTGCCCCGGCTGCTGACCGCCCTCAAGGGGGCGGACCTGGTCCTCGGTTCACGCTGGGTGCCGGGCGGCCGTGTCGTCAACTGGCCCAGAAGCAGAGAGATCCTCTCCCGCGGCGGCAGCACCTACTCGCGCGTCCTGCTCGGCGTCCCGATCCGTGATGTCACCGGCGGTTTCCGGGCCTTCCGCAGGGAGACCCTGGAGGGGCTCGGCCTCGACGCCGTCTCCTCCCAGGGGTACTGCTTCCAGGTCGACCTCGCCCGCCGCGCCGTCGACGCGGGCTTCCATGTGGTCGAGGTGCCCATCACCTTTGTCGAACGGGCCCTGGGGGATTCCAAGATGAGCCGTGACATCGTCGTCGAGGCGCTCTGGCGGGTCACGGCGTGGGGTGTCGAGTCCAGGGCCAACCGGCTGCTCGGCCGTAAGTCCGGCTGATCCGGGGCGGTCATTTTGACTGCCCTCATACGCGGTTCAGATGTGGTCCCAGGCACACTGGGGACATGACGACAGCGCATCCGACCGGCACCGCTCCCAAGCGTTCCCGTGCTCGCACCCTCATCCCGCTCGCCTTCGCCGTCTGGCTGGTGCTGGAGATCTGGCTGCTGACCGTCGTGGGCGACATCGCGGGCGGACTCTCGGTCCTGCTGCTGCTCGTCGGCGGGGTCGTGCTCGGCGCGGTGGTCATGAAGAGCGCCGGGCGCCGGGCCTTCCGCAATCTGACCGAGACGCTCCAACGTCAGCAGCGGCAGCAGCGGGAGCACCCGGGAGAGGTCCCCGGCCCGGACACCGGCTCGGGCGGCGGCGGGAACGGCTTCCTGATGCTCGGCGGTCTGCTGATCATGCTGCCGGGGCTGATCACCGATGTGCTGGGGCTGGTGCTGCTCGTACCGCCGGTGCGCGCGTTTCTGAGCCGTTACACGGAGCGCTCGCTGGAGCGGCGGATGAGCGCCGTGGCCGCTCCCGGCAGCCTCGGCGAGGCATTCCAGCAGGCCCGGATGCGCCGGCCCGACGGCAAGGTGGTCCAGGGCGAGGTCATCAAGCACGACGAGCGGCCTCGCCGCGAGGACGACGAGGGCAAGGGTCCGCGACCGCCGCTCACCCCCTGACGCGCTGACGGGGCCGTTCACTCCACGGGCGCCGGAACGGCGCGCAAGCCGCGGGCCCCGGCACACACACGGTGTGACGGGGCCCACGGCTTGTGTTGTTGTCGTTTGTCTTGTGCGGTGGCTACGCGGTCAGGCGGACTTCCGGCTGTCCCGCGGATGCACGGCGATGTTCATGGCGCCGGAGCGCAGGACCGCCAGCCTCTCGGCCAGCACTTCCTCCAGCTCCTCGCGTGTGCGCCGCTCCATGAGCATGTCCCAGTGCGTACGCGCAGGCTTGCCCTTCTTCTCTTCGGGGCCATCCCCGTCCACCAGGAGTGCCTGGGCGCCACACGCCTTGCACTCCCACTCCGGCGGAATTTCCGCCTCTACCGAGAACGGCATCTCAAATCGATGGCCGTTCTGGCATGCGTACTCCACCGCCTGGCGCGGGGCCAGATCGATGCCGCGGTCCGTCTCGTAGCTGGTAACCACAAGTCGCGTGCCGCGGAGAGCTCGCTCACTCATGAATCGTGCCTCCCGGGCTTGTCGCCCACAGGACAGGTGTCGCTGTCGTCGTCATCCGGTCAACGTCCGGTCGGCGGTAAAGATTCCCGTTCCGGGTCATGCGTCGCCCGTCGTGCCGCCCCTTGTTGTACCCACCAGTGCCCGGTTTGTCACATCTACCAGGAGATGTCACCCAACGAATTGATTTCCACAATACGCAGTAACGGTCCGCCCGGCAGGCCAAACGCGTACACTACCGCCCTTTCACTTCAACGTCTAAATCCGCTCCGGCACGGGGTTTCCCGCCGCCGCGATGGCCTGTCTGACCGGCACCCTTGCCAGCAGGCCGAATCCGAGTACGAAGAAGACCACCAACGAGATGATCGCATCCCGGTAGCTGCCCGTGAGCTGATACGCGAGACCGAACACCAGTGGCCCCAGCCAGCTCAGTCCCCGGTCGCTCATCTCGTAGGCGGAGAAGTACTCGGCCTCCTTCCCGCTCGGCACGAGATGCGAGAAGAGCGAACGGGACAGCGCCTGGCTGCCGCCCAGCACCAGCCCGATCGCCGCGGCCAGCGCGTAGAACGCCACCGGCGCCCCGGCGGGCAGGAAATACCCGGATACGAGGATGAGCGTCCAGACGGCCAGCGAACCCAGGATGGTGCGCTTGGCCCCGTACGACCTGGCCATCCGGCCCATGCCCAGCGCGCCCGCCACCGCCAGGATCTGTACCAGCAGCACGGCCGTGATCAAAGTTGTCTGGTCCAGGCCCAGTTCCTCGGAGCCGTAGATCGAAGCCTGCGAAATCACCGTCTGGATGCCGTCGTTGTAGACGAGATAGGCGAGCAGGAAGGACAGCGTCAGCGGATGGCGGCGCATGTCCCGCAGGGTGGCCACAAGCTGCCGCCAGCCGGTGCCCACGGCGCCCTCGGTGTTTTCGGTGCCCTTGGCGTACCGCGGCACCCGGCGGTCGCGCAGCCGGCGCAGCGGGACCAGCGTGAAGGCGCCCCACCACACACCGGCCGAGGCCAGACAGATCCGGACCGCCGCGGACTCCGAGAGGCCGAACGAGTCGTGGCCGGTGTAGAGCACCAGATTGAGCACGAGCACGAGCGCGCCCGATGTGTAGCCGAAGGCCCAGCCCCGCGAGGAGACCGCGTCGCGCTCCTCAGGCCCGGCGATCTGCGGCAGAAACGCGTTGTAGAGCACCATCGACACCGACAGTGAGGCGTTCGCCACGATCAGCAGCAGCGCGCCCAGCAGATAACGGTCGCCGTCCAGGAAGAACATGCCCGCGGTGGCGCCCGCACCCAGATAGGCGGCCGCGGCCAGCAGCGGCTTCTTGCGCCCCGTACGGTCCGCGGCGGCGCCGGCCAGTGGCATCACCAGCACGGCCACCACGACCGACACGGAGACGGCGTAGGCGAAGACCGAGCCCGCGCGCACGGGTATGCCCAGCGGATGGACAAAGCCCTCGGCATCGGCGGCGGCCTTGGCCACCGAGGTCAGATACGGCCCGAGGAAGACCGTGAGCACGCTCGTCGAATAGACGGAGCACGCGAAGTCGTAGAAATACCAGCCGCGTTGCTCGCGGCTGCGGTCCGCCGCCCTGTCGGCCCGGTCCACGGTGTCGGCGGTCACCCCGCGCCCCCTCGCTCTCCCCGCGTCGACGCCCGCCCGGTCAGGACCAGGCTCCCCGCGCGGTGAGTACCGCGCGCAGCGTCTCCAGATGATCGGTCATGATGCCATCCACGCCAAGGTCCAGGAGAGCCTCCATCCGATCCGGCTCATTGACCGTCCAGACATGGACCTGGAGGCCGCGCGCGTGCGCCGTCCTGACAAAGCGCTCGTCGACCACCCGGACGCCGTTCTGTTTCTCGGGGACCTGCGCGCACACGGCGCCCGGCCGGACGGCGGCGGCTATCCCGTACGAGCGCAGCCGCAGGCCGAGCACGCCCCGTACGCCGTACGAGGTGGCGAGCCGGGGGCCCGCGAGCCGCGCCGCGCCCGCCACCCGGGCCTCGGAGAAGGAACCGACGCACACCCGGTCCCAGCTCCCGGTCCTGCGGATCAGCTCGACCAGCGGGACCAGTGCGGGCGCCGCCTTGATGTCCACGTTCCAGCGGGCCTCGGGGAACTCCTCCAGCAGCTCCTCGAAGAGCGGCAGCGGTTCGCTGCCCGCCACCCGGGCCCGGCGCACCTCGTCCCACGGCAGGTCGGCTATCCGGCCCCGGGAGTCGGTCACCCGGTCCAGGGTCGGATCGTGGAAGGCGACGAGCCGGCCGTCGGCCGTGGCGTGCACATCGGTCTCGAAGTAGCGGTATCCGAGGCCGGCGGCGCGCCGGAACGCGGCGGCGGTGTTCTCCAGACCGTCCGCCGCGCCGCCGCGATGGGCGAACGCGATCGGGACCGGCCGGTCCAGGTAGGGGTGAGGTGGGCGAGTCACCGCCGCAGTATGGCCTGCTCCGGTGACCCGGCGGCGACGGCCGTGCTGCCGGGACGCGCCGCCGGGATGGCGAAGACGCGCAGGAAGAGCTGGGCCAGCGGTCCGATGGCGAGGGCGTAGAGCAGCGTGCCGAGGCCCACCGAGCCGCCGAGCGCGAAACCGGTGGCGACGACGGCCACCTCGATCGCCGTACGCACCAGCCGGACCGAGCGGCCGGTCAGCCGGTGCAGCCCGGTCATCAGACCGTCGCGCGGCCCCGGACCGAAGCGGGCCGCTATGTAGAGGCCGGTGGCCGCGCCGTTGAGGACGACACCGGCGATCAGCAGCGCGACGCGGGCGGGGAGGCCGTGAGCGTCCGGGACCAGGGCGAGTGTGGCGTCGATCGCGATCCCGACCGCGAACACATTGGAGACCGTGCCGAGTCCCGGGCGCTCCCTGAGCGGGATCCAGAGCAGCAGCACCCCGGCGCCCACGATGATCGAGACGACGCCCATGGTGAGACCGGTGAGCCGGGCCAGTCCCTGGTGCAGGACGCCCCACGGCTCCAGGCCGAGGCCGCCGCGCACCAGCAGCGCCGAGCTCACCCCGTACAGCGCGAGACCGGCGTAGAGCTGAGACAGCCGACGGGGAAGACGCCCGCCCCGGAGACCGGAGGTGAGGGACACGTTGCTGCTCCCTGGTGGGATGGTGGACTGGTACATGGCACTCTGTGGCGGGCAGGCTGTGGCCAGCCATGGCCAATTCGGGGAAGGTGGACTGATTTTCATGGCTCAGTGGACTTCAGCGGTCGGTGTGGCCCAGCTCGCCCGGCAGCTGACCGCCCAGCAGAGCCGCCCCGCCGGCGCCGGGACGCGCCGCCCGCCCGCCTACCGGGCCCTCGCCGACGGCATCAGGCTGCTCGTCCTCGAAGGCCGGGTCCCCGTCGCCGCCCGCCTCCCGGCCGAACGCGAACTGGCGCTCTCGCTGTCCGTGAGCCGTACGACGGTGGCCGCCGCCTACGAGGCGCTGCGCGCCGAGGGCTTCCTCGAATCCCGCCGGGGCGCCGGTAGCTGGACCGCTGTGCCGGCGGGGAATCCGCTGCCCGCACGCGGTCTGGAGCCGCTGCCCCCGGAGTCGCTCGGCTCGATGATCGATCTCGGCACCGCGGCCCTGCCGGCTCCCGAGCCCTGGCTGACCCGGGGCGTCCAGGGCGCGCTGGAGGAACTGCCGCCGTACGCGCACACCCACGGCGACTATCCGGCCGGGGTACCCGCGCTGCGCCGGATGCTCGCCGACCGCTACACCGAGCGCGGCATTCCGACCATGCCGGAACAGATCATGGTCACCACAGGCGCGATGGGCGCGATCGACGCGATCTGTCATCTCTTCGCGGGCCGCGGTGAGCGGATCGCGGTGGAGTCGCCCTCGTACGCGAACATCCTCCAGCTCATGCGGGAGGCGGGCGCCAGGCTGGTGCCCGTCGCCATGGCGGAGGGGCTGGCCGGCTGGGATCTGCACCGCTGGCGGCAGGTGTTCCGGGACGCGGCTCCCCGGCTCGCCTACGTCGTCGCCGACTTCCACAATCCGACCGGCGCCCTGGCCGACGAGGACCAGCGGCGCGGCCTGGTCGAGGCCGCGCGCTCGGCGGGCACGGTGCTGATCGTCGACGAGACCATGTCCGAACTGTCGCTGGACGCGGATGTCGACATGCCGCGGCGGGTCTGCGCGTTCGACCCGGCGGGCAGCACGGTCCTCACGGTCGGTTCGGCCAGCAAGGCGTTCTGGGCGGGGATGCGGATCGGCTGGGTGCGCGCGGCCCCGGATGTGATCAGGTCCCTGGTCGCGGCCCGCGCGTACGCGGACCTCGGCACCCCCGTGCTCGAACAGCTCGCCGTGAGCTGGCTGATGCGGACGGGCGGCTGGGAGGAGGCGGTCACCCTGCGGCGCGCTCAGGCCCGGGAGAACCGGGACGCGCTGGTGACGGCGGTGCGCGAGCGGCTGCCCGACTGGGAATTCGAGGTGCCGCGCGGCGGGCTGACGCTGTGGGTGCGCACCGGGGGACTGTCCGGCTCGCGGCTCGCGGAGGTGGGCGAGCGGGTCGGGGTACGGGTGCCTTCGGGGCCGCGCTTCGGCGTCGACGGCGCGTTCGAGGGATACGTACGGCTGCCGTTCACCGTCAGCGGCCCGGTGGCCGTCGAGGCGGCGGTCCGGCTCGCGGCCGCCGCGCGCCTGGTGGAGACCGGGGCGGGCACCGGTACGGACGCGCCGCGCACCTTTGTCGCCTGACGGGGAGCGCGGCCCCCGTCAGGAGAAATCCCCGTCATGGGAATGCCGGGACGGGTCCGGTGTGCGCCCCGTCAGCCCTCGGCCGGGACCGGATCCGTGACGCGGTCCGCTGCCCGCTCCTGCCCGTGTTCCTGGACCGGCAGCGCGGCCGTGGTCTCGTCGAGCGTGTGGTGGGGCTCGGGGAGGAGCTCCAGGACGGCCCGGCGGTGCGCCTCGCTTGTCGCGCTGTCGTACGGGTCGGGAGTGGCCGGGACCTGGAGGCGGAGCACGGGACCCGCGCCGAGCCGGGCGTACCCCCTGCCGGGCGGGACGTGCGGGGTGGGCGTGGTGTGCGGCGGCGCGCCCAGCACCGTCTCCACCTGCGCGGACGTGGCGGGCCCCAGGACGACCCGGGCACGGGTGTGTGTCCGTACGGCCTCGCTGAGCGAGTCCAGGCTGTCGAGCTGGTCGGCCACGACCACCGTCACATGGGCGGCCCTGCCGTGGCGCAGCGGCACCTCCAGCAGTTGCTGGGGGTCGGGCCGGCCGTCGGCGGCGGCGAGATGCCCGAAGACGCTCGGCCGGTCGAGCAGGATCCACAGCGGACGCCTGGTGTCGTCGGGCGGGGGATGACCGGCCTGCCGGGCCCGGTTGGCGGCGATCAGCCGCCGCTCGGTCTCCTGCGCGGCCCATTCGAGGCCGGCCAGCGCGCCGGCCAGTCCGCACTCCACGGCCAGCACACCGGTGCGGCCCGGCAGACAGGCGAACTCGCCGGTGCCGCTGCCCTCCACGACCAGCACCTCGCCGTGCTGGAGGGCCTGGAGCGCGATCGAGCGCAGCAGGCTTGTCGCGCCGCTGCCGGGGTGGCCGGCGACCAGGAGATGCGGCTCCGTCGAGCGGGGCCCGGTCCGCCAGACCACGGCCGGCGCGTCACAGCGCTCGGTGCCCGCGAGGACCGGCACGGTGCGCTGCACCCCGGTGTCGGTGAAGCCGAGGACGGTCTCGCCGGGGACGGTGACAAAGCGCTGGGCGGCGATGGAGGTGGACAGGGCGGGGAGCACGCTCATCGAGAGCTGGTTCGCCTCCTCGTCCCAGTCGAAGAGATACTCCCGGCCGCGGCCGGACTTGGCTTGCAGCAGATGCTCGATCCGGGCCCGCGCGGCGGGCTCGCCGTCGGTGAAGTAAGGGGGGTATGTGACCCGCAGCCGGGTGAGCCGGCCGGTGCTGTCGAATTCCTGGCCGCTGAACGCCTTGCTCCAGGTGCCGCCGTGGACGAAGAGCGGCCTCGGGTCCTCCGGCACGGAGAAGTACGGCACCAGCGCCTCGTAGAGGGCCTGGAGCCGCCGTGGCTCCGCGCCGTCGGACCCGGTCCGCGCGGGCGCCCGGTCCCGGCCCTTCCAGCCGGCCGCCGCCATCACCGAGATCAGGACCAGCAGCGGTCCGTACGGCAGGAGCACGACCACCAGGACACAGGCCGCGGCGAGGAACAGCGCGGGACCACGCCGGTCCTTGGGGGTGGCGGCCCATTTCTGCCGGCCCCCGGCGGTCAGCAGCCGCAGGCCGCGGCTGACCGTGATGAGGGGCTGGAAAACGTCCGTGGCGCTGTCGGCGGCCGAGCGGGCCAGCTCGCGACCGCGGGCGATCTGGGCGCTGCCGCTGCTCAGAATGCGGGGAAGTGGTCGCCGGGCCACGGCTGTCTCCTGACGGTGCGGAAGGGATGGGCGGACGTCAGAACTTGATCCCGCCCAGGAGACCGGCGAGGCTCTCGCCGCCGGCCGAGATGCTGGGGGCGATGGCGGTGCCCGCCAGATAGAAGCCGAAGAGCGCGCACACCATCATGTGCGAGGCCTTGAGGCCGTCCTTCCTGAAGAAGAGAAAGACGATCACTCCGAGCAGTACGACACCTGACATGGACAGAATCATGAGAGTTCTCCTGGTAGAGGGGGACAGTCACCATGAGTCCTTCCAGGATCACCGAAAGTATCTATGCGACAAAAGGTGTGAATGAGTGAAATCTCAGGTATTTCACTGTGCTGGCCCAGGCTGAAGAGCCGTTCGGAGGGCGGACCGGCCGCCGCCGGGCCACGCGGGGCGCCCGCGATGATCCTCTCGGCGGGTGAGCCCGGGCCCGGCCGGCACCCGCGCAGTACTCTGTCGATTCACTCGTACGGCGTCGTTGTCGTACGTGCCAGGTCAACGGCGTGAAAGGTGGTCCACCGATGAGCGAAGCCCCGGACCCGGAGGTGATCGCGCTGGCGACGAAGATCTTTGGTCTGGCCCGGAGCGGCGAGGCCGAGGCGCTCGCCGCGTACGTGGACGCCGGTGTGTCCCCCGATCTCAGCAATGAGAGAGGCGACTCGCTGCTGATGCTCGCCGCTTATCACGGCCACGCCCCGACGGTGGAGGCACTGCTGGCCCGTGGCGCCGACGCGGACCGGGTCAACGACCGCGGGCAGACCCCGCTCGCCGGCGCGGTGTTCAAGGGTGAGGACGCGGTGATCCGGGCCCTGCTGGCCGGCGGCGCGGATCCGGCCGGAGGGACCCCCTCCGCCGTGGATACCGCGCGGATGTTTGGGAAGTCGGACCTCCTGGAACTGTTCGGAGCCCAGTGAGACAGACGCCGTAAATGTGGTCGCGGTGGCGAAATGGCTGGGTCATCATGACGTCGGGCCCGTAGGGGGCCACCGACGAGAGGCAGGGAAGATGGTCTGCGCCAAGCGGAAGACGACGGTCGGCCGAACATGTTGCCGCGAGGCCTAGGGCTGTGCGCCCGGCATCCACAACCCCCGGTCGCGTCGACAGCTTGATGTGAGGCTTTTCCCATGTTCGATCCAGTCATAGCGCCGAGCGGCACTCTGCTCGGCCTGCTGCAGAGGGGCCGCGGCGACGGCACGCTGCACGCGCTCGCCGCGCCCCGCGCGGAGGCGCTCGCCGCCCTCAACCACTGCGTACTGAACGACCCGCGCCACGACTGGCAGGTCGAGAACCGTTCGCTGTACTACGCACGCCTGTATCTGGATCTCCACGGCGGCCTCGACGCCGTCGACCACCATCTCTTCGGCGCCGAGGACCGCTTCGACACCGAGGAGTCCAGGACCGGGCTCGCGCTCGCCGTGCTCGGGCATCTCGCCTCGTACGGCAGGCGCGACGCGCTGGAACTGCTCCGGCGTTACGCGGCGACGGGGTCCAACTGGGCCTGGGCCCTGGACGAGCTCGCCCTGCGCGACGACGACCAGGGGCTGCGCGCGCTCGCCGCGCCGGTCCTCGCCCGGTTCCCCGCCTCCCCGGAGGGCGACGCCGACCTGGCGTCCGCCGTACGGGACGCCTTCGAGCCCCGGCCCTGGCGGCTCTGGGCCGACGATCCGCGCGACGCGGTCGGCGCCCGGATCCGGGCCGCCGGTGAACAGGGCTCCTTCGACCGCTGGCAGCGCCAGCTCCGGCCGAGCGGCCCCCGTCCCGGCTGGAGCGTGCGGGCCGTCTTCGACTGGGCGCAACAGGCCCTCGAACGCGGCACCGCGCTGCATGTCCCCGCCGCCCGCTGTCTCACCGCCGTGGCGGGGCCCGAGGACCGGCCCATGATCGTCGAGGCCGCCCGGGGCGGCCCCGACGGCGCCCGCTGCGCGGCACTCCACTATCTCGCCGAGGCCCGCGATCCCGTCGTCCTCGATCTGATCGAGGACGCCGCGCTCAGCCCGGACCGTACGGTCGCCGACGCCGCCGTCTCCGCCTTCGAGCGGATGTGCGGGGACGAGGCCGTCGACCGGGCCCGGGGCTGGGTGCACCGGCCGGACGCCCTCGGAGCGTCCGCGGCGGGCGTGCTCGCCACCCGTGGCGGCACCCGGGACACCGATCTCGTGCTCGGCGCGCTGCGCGAGACGGTGCGGGCCCAGGGCCCCGACGCCCCGCCGCTGTGGACCCTCGTTGACGGCGCGGGGCGCCTCGGCATCGTCTGCGCGGCTCCCGTGCTGCGCCATGTCTACCGGGAGACCGCCTCCTCGCAACTGCGCGGCCGTACGGCCCGCGCGCTCGCCGCCACCGATCCCTCCTACGCCACCGGATTCGCCGTGGAGTGCCTGTGGGACTGCGAGGAGACCACCCGGGAGATCGCGGCGAGGCACGCCGAGACCGCCGACGCGCGGGTGGCGGAACGGCTGCGGCGGCTGGCCGCGGACCCGGCCGAGGAGGCCGAGGTGCAGACCGCCGTACGCAGCCGGATCGGTCCGGACACCGGAGCGGCATGAGGCGCGGTACGAGACGGGGCGCCGCCGCCGCGCGGACCGCCCCGGCCTGACCGGGAGGCCGCCCGGAGCGCCTCCGGGAGGGCGCCCGCGCAGCCTTTGTACCTTTGCCGCCTGCTCGGGACGCCCCTGATCCCAATGCTCATGGGACGTTTCCCACGCGGAAAGATCCACGTTGGCAGGGACACGTTCGGCAGGACGACAACACGGATATGCGTGTCGTCATCGTCACCGAGTCCTTTCCGCCAGATGTGAACGGCGTAGCCCACTGCGCCCTGCAGACCGCCCGGCACCTCGCCGCCCGCGGTCATGATCCGCTCGTCATCGCCCCGGCGGTCGCCGCCGATGCCGAGACCGACGCACCGTGCCCCGTGGTGCGCGTGCCCTCCCTGCCGCTGCCCGGCTATCCGCAGGTGCGGGTGGCGCTGCCGAGTCGGCGGGTGGCGGCGACGATTGCCGCGCACCACGCTGATCTCGTCCATCTCGCCGGGCCCTTCGTCCTCGGCGTGCGGGGCATGACGGCCGCCGCCCGCCTCGGTGTGCCCGCCGTCGCCGTCTACCAGACCGACCTGGCGGGCTACGCGCGTACCTATGTCGGCGCGGGCGAGGCCGCGGCCTGGCGCCGGATACGCGCCGTGCACACCGCGGCCGACCGCACGCTCGCGCCGTCCAGCGCCGCCGTCCGCGACCTGGCGGAGCACGGCATCCCGCGGGTGCGGCTCTGGCAGCGAGGCGTGGACACCGACCGGTTCCGGCCGGAACTGCGCGACGAGGCGCTGCGCAGGCGGCTCGCCCCCAACGGAGAGCTGATCGTCGGATACGTCGGCCGGCTGGCGCCCGAGAAGCATGTCGAACTCCTCTCCGGCGTCTGCGAACTGCCCGGCGTCCGGGTCGTGATCGTGGGCGACGGCCCCAGCGAGACCTCGCTGCGCGCCGCGCTGCCCGGCGCGGTGTTCCTGGGCCGTACCACCGGGGACGAACTGGCCCGGGTCTTCGCCTCGTTCGACGTGTTCGCGCACACCGGCCCGTACGAGACCTTCTGCCAGACGGTGCAGGAGGCCATGGCCAGCGGCGTACCGGTCGTCGCGCCCGCCGCCGGCGGACCGCTCGACCTCGTCGACCACGGACGTACCGGACTGCTGGTGACCCCGCACGACGCCGGAGCCGTCACCGAGGCGGTACGGGAACTCGCCTTCGCCCCCGCGCTCCGCGCGGCCTACGGACGGGTCGGCCGGGCCACGGTCGAGGGCAGGACCTGGGCCGCGGTCGGCGATCAGCTCCTCGGCCACTACGCCGAGGTCCTCGGCGCGCGCACGGCGGTGGTCGCGTGAGCGCCCTGCGGATCGTACGGCTCGCCAACTTCGTCACCCCGGCCTCCGGAGGACTCCGCACCGCCCTGCGGGAACTCGGCAGCGGCTATCTCGCGGCCGGCCACCGGCCCGTGCTGATCGTCCCCGGCGACCGGGAGACCGACGAGGACACCGAACAGGGACGGGTGATCACCCTGCCCGGCCCGGTGCTGCCCGGCACCGGCGGATACCGGGTGCTGACCGCGCGGCGGCGGCTGCGCGAGGTGCTCGAATCGATCGGCCCCGACCGGCTCGAAGTCTCCGACCGGACCACGCTGCGCTGGACGGGGGAGTGGGCACGGCGCCACCGGGTCCCCTCCATGATGGTCTCGCACGAGACGGCCGACGGAGTGCTGCGCACCTGGGGCGTGCCCGCCGTCGCGGCGGGACGGACGGCCGACCGGATCAATCTGCGCAGTGCCTGGGCGTATTCGCGGATCGTGTGCACCACCGAGTGGTCGGAGCGCGAGTTCCTCCGGATCGGCGCGCGCAATGTGGTGCGCGCCCCGCTGGGCGTCGATCTGACCCGGTGCACGCCCGAACGCCGCAGCGAGGCTCTGCGCGCCCGCTACGCGCGTGGCGCGGACGTGCTGCTGGTCCTCGGGTCACGGCTCTCGGTGGAGAAGCGCCCGGGGATCGCTCTCGACACGCTGGCCGAGCTTCAGGCGCGGGGTGTCCGGGCCGTGCTGGTCGTCGCCGGCGAGGGTCCGCTGCGCGCCGGACTGGCCCGCCGGGCCCGTGCGCAGCGGCTGCCCGCGCTGTTCCTCGGGCATGTGGCCGACCGGCAGGAGATGGCCGATCTGCAGGCCGCCGCCGACATCTGTCTGGCGCCGGGCCCCGCCGAGACCTTCGGGCTGTCGGCCCTGGAGGCGCTCGCCTGCGGCACCCCCGTCGTGGCGAGCGCGTCCTCGGCGCTGCCCGAGGTGATCGGCGACGCCGGGGCCGCGGCCGCCGACAACGCCGTCGCCTTCGCCGACGCGGTCCAGGACCTGCTGTCCCGCCCGGAGACGGACCGCCGCACCGCGGCCCGCACCCGCGCGGAGCTGTTCGGCTGGGACACCTCGGTCGCCGCGTTCCTGGCGGCCCACGACGCGCCGGCACTGAAGGCCGTGGCCCCCGCGCGCCCGGAAGGAGCCCCGAGATGACGACGTGGCCCGCCACCGGGACACCGGTGCCGGGCGGCCGTACGGAGCGCGGCGGGATCCCGGCGCCCGGGGCCCCGGCAGCCGTGTCCCGGGGCGCGCGGGACCTTCCCGCGCCGCTCCCCGCCGTGCTGCCAGGCCCGGCCGTCACCCCGCCGCCGACCCTGCGGTACGCCGCCCTCGGCGACTCGCTCACCGCCGGGGTCGGCGACCCGGTGGACGGCGGGTGGCGCGGCTGGGCCGCGCTGCTCGGCGCCGGGATCGGAGGGCCCGACGCGCCCGGTGTGTTCCGTAATTTCGCCGTCAGCGGGGCCCTGACCCGCGATGTCGAGGAACGCCAGGCCCCGGCCGCCGTCGAGTTCGCGCCCGGTGTCGCCTCCGTCGTCGTCGGCGTCAACGACACCCTGCGCCGCGCCTTCGACATCCAGGACCTCGCCCAGCGCCTCGACAGGATCTGCGGCGTCCTCGCGGCGCACGGCACCCTCCTGCTGACCGCCTGCCTGCCCGACCCGGGCAGCATGCTGGGCCTGCCGGCGCCCCTGGCCCGGCCGCTCGCCCGCCGTCAGCGCGCCGTCAACGCCGTCGTGCACGCCCTGTCCGCGCGCTACGACACCGTCCATCTGCACATGGCGGACGCCTCCTGGGTCGCGGACCGCTCCCTGTGGAGCGCCGACCGGCTGCACCCCGGGGAGCGCGGCCACCGGACGATCGCCCTGCGCTTTCACGAACTGCTCGCCGCACGCGGACTTGTGGCGGGCCCGCCGCCCGCCCTGGAGACGGACCAGCCCTCGCCCACCCGGACGGCGGTACTTCTCTGGCTCGCCACCTCGGGCACCGGCTGGGTGGCGCGCCGCTGCCGGGATCTCCTGCCCGAGCTGCTGCGGCTGGCGGGTGACGAGGTACGGCACGGGGCCCGGGGCACCAGCGCCCGGCTCGACCTCCACGCCGAGCACGCGCTGTCCCGTGCGCTCGCGGCCCTCTCCCCGGGCGCCCCGCTTGCGAGAATGGGGGAATGACCGGGCGCTGGGAATTCTGGATCGACCGGGGCGGCACCTTCACCGACGTGGTGGGCAGGCGCCCCGACGGAGAGCTCGTCACCAGAAAGCTGCTCTCGCACGATCCCGAGCGCTACCGGGACGCGGCGGTCGCCGGAATCCGGCTGCTGCTCGGTCTCGGACCGCACGACCCGGTCCCCGCCGACCGGATCGACGTCGTCAAGATGGGCACGACCGTCGCCACCAACGCGCTCCTGGAGCGGCGCGGGGAGCCGACCGTCCTGCTCATCACCGAGGGCTTCGGGGACGCCCTGCGGATCGCCTACCAGAACCGCCCCCGGCTGTTCGACCGCCGTATCGTGCTGCCCGAGGCGGTGTACGACCGGGTCATCGAGGTCCCGGAGCGGATCGGCGCCGACGGCGCCACCGTACGGCCGCTCGACACGGACACCGTCACCGAACGGCTCCGCGCGGCGCGCGCGGACGGCTTCCGGAGCGCCGCCGTCGTGCTGATGCACGGCTACCGTCACCCCGGGCACGAGCGGGCCGTCGCGGACATCGCCCGTGCGGCGGGCTTCACGCAGATCAGTTGCTCCCACGAGGTCAGCCCGCTGATCAAACTTGTGCCGCGCGGGGACACCACCGTCGTCGACGCCTATCTGTCACCGATCCTGCGCCGCTATGTCGACGAGATCGCCGCCGAACTCCGGGACGTCCGGCTGATGTTCATGCAGTCCAACGGCGGGCTCCGGGAGGCGGCCCATGTCCGCGGCAAGGACGCCGTGCTCTCGGGACCTGCCGGTGGTGTGGTCGGCATGGCCCGTACGTCGGAGCAGGCGGGCTTCACCCGCGTCATCGGTTTCGACATGGGCGGCACGTCCACCGATGTCTCGCACTACGCGGGCGGCTTCGAGCGCGCACTCGGCACCCAGGTGGCCGGCGTCCGGATGCGCGCGCCCATGATGAACATCCACACCGTCGCGGCGGGCGGCGGGTCCGTCCTGCACTTCGACGGACAGCGCTACCGCGTCGGCCCCGACTCGGCGGGCGCGGAACCGGGCCCGGCCTGCTACCGGCGCGGCGGTCCGCTCACGGTGACCGACGCCAATGTGATGCTCGGCCGCGTCCAGCCGGCCCACTTCCCCGAGGTGTTCGGGCCGGACGGCGACCAGCCCCTGGACGCCGGGACCGTACGGGAACGCTTCACGGCACTGGCCGCCGAGATCCGCGAGGCCACCGGCGTCGAGCGTGCGCCGGAAGAGGTCGCGGCGGGATTCCTGGAGATCGCCGTCCTCAATATGGCGAACGCCGTCAAGAAGATCTCCGTACAGCGCGGACGCGACATCACCCGCTACGCGCTGACCAGTTTCGGCGGGGCCGGAGGCCAGCACGCCTGCGCGGTCGCCGACGCCCTCGGGGTCGACACCGTGATCGTGCCGCCGCTCGCCGGCGTGCTCTCCGCGTACGGCATCGGGCTCGCCGACGCCACCGCCATGCGGGAACAGTCCGTCGAGGCCGAGCTGGACGAGCGGACCCTCGCCGAGGTGCGCGAGCTGTGCGGCTCCCTCGCCCGGCGCACCCGGGCCGAACTGCGCGCCGACTCCGTCCCGGACGCGGCGATCACCACGCGCGCGCGGGTGCTGCTCCGCTACGCCGGTACCGACGCGAGTCTGCCGGTCGCCCTGGGGGACCTCTCCGCCATGGCCGGCGCGTTCACGGCCGAGCACCGCGCGCGCTACGCCTTCACCATGGACAAGCCGCTGGTCGTGGCGGCCGTCTCGGTCGAAGCCGTCGGTGTCTCGGGACCGGACGCCCCCCGTCCGCCCGTCCGGTCCGGCCGTACCGCCCCCGCCGCCCCGGCCGCGACCGTGCGGGTGTTCTCCGACGGCCGCGCGCAGGACACCCCGCTGTACCGACGCGAGGATCTGGGGCCCTCCGACACCGTGACCGGGCCCGCCGTGATCGCCGAGGCCGACGCCACGACCGTCGTCGAGCCGGGCTGGCAGGCGGTGCCGGGAGAGCGGGGACATCTGCTGCTCACCCGCGTACGGCCGCGTCCCTCGCGTGTCGCGGTCGGCACCGATGTCGATCCCGTGCTCCTGGAGGTCTTCAACAACCTCTTCATGGCCGTCGCCGAGCAGATGGGCGTGCGCCTGGAGAACACCGCCCACTCCGTCAACATCAAGGAACGCCTCGACTTCTCCTGCGCGCTCTTCGACGCCGACGGCAATCTGATCGCCAACGCGCCCCACATCCCCGTCCACCTCGGGTCGATGGGCGAGTCCATCAAGGAAGTGCTGCGGCGCGACCACGACGAGCTGCGGCCCGGCGACGTCTACGCCATCAACGACCCGTACCACGGCGGCACCCATCTGCCCGATGTGACCGTGGTGACGCCCGTCTTCGACGAACGCGGCGAGCGGCTGGAGTTCCTGGTGGCCTCGCGGGGCCACCACGCCGAGATCGGCGGGATCACCCCCGGCTCCATGCCCGCCTTCAGCACCACCGTCCACGAGGAGGGTGTGCTCTTCGACAACTGGCTGCTGGTCAGGGACGGCCGGTTCCGCGAGGCCGAGACCCGGGAACTGCTCACCACCGCCCGCCACCCGTCCCGCGACCCGGACACCAATCTCGCCGATCTGCGCGCCCAGATCGCGGCGAACGAGAAGGGCATCGCCGAACTGCGGCGCATGGCCGGGCAGTTCGGCACCGACGTGGTGCAGGCGTACATGGGCCATGTGCGGCGCAACGCGGAGGAGTCCGTACGCCGGATCGTCGCCGGGCTGCACGACGGCTGGTACCGCTACGAGACGGACGGCGGAGCGGCGATCGAGGTCGCCGTCCGGGTCGACCGCGCGGCGCGCGGCGCGGTCCTGGACTTCACCGGCAGCTCGGCGCAGCTCCCGGGCAACTTCAACGCGCCCAGGTCGGTGGTCATGGCCGCCGTCCTGTATGTCTTCAGGACCCTTGTCTCCGACGACATCCCGCTCAACAGCGGCTGTCTGGAGCCGCTGGAGGTGCGCGTACCGGAGGGCTCGATGCTGGCGCCCGTGTATCCCGCGGCGACCGTCGCGGGCAATGTGGAGACCTCGCAGGCCGTCACCGGAGCGCTGTACGCGGCGCTCGGCGTCCAGGCCGAGGGGTCCGGCACCATGAACAACCTCACCTTCGGCAATGACCGGGTGCAGTACTACGAGACCGTCGCGAGCGGCTCCGGCGCGGGCGACGGCTTCGACGGGGCGGACGCCGTCCAGACCCATATGACCAACTCTCGTCTCACCGACCCCGAAGTGCTGGAGTGGCGCTACCCGGTGCGGGTCGACAGCTTCGCGGTCAGGAGGGGCAGCGGCGGCCCCGGGCGGTGGCGGGGCGGCGACGGGGTCGTCCGGCGTATCCGCTTCCTGGAGCCGATGACGGTGACCCTGCTCAGCGGTCACCGCAGGGTCCCGCCGTACGGCATGGCCGGGGGCGGCCCCGGCGCGCTCGGCAGCAACGAGGTGGAGCGCGCGGACGGCACGGTCACACCGCTGCGCGGCGTCGACTCGGTGGAGGTGGCACCGGGCGATGTGCTGATCATGCGGACACCGGGCGGAGGCGGCTACGGAACACCGGGCTGATCCGCCGGCGGCTCAGCGTCCCGCCGCCGAGAAGCGCACCGGCGTCCCCGGCGGCGCCTGCGCCGCCGCCGCGAGATCCCGCTCCCGGACGACCGCGACCACCGGATAGCCGCCGGTCGTCGGATGATCGGCCAGGAACACCACCGGCAGTCCGTCCGGCGGCACCTGCACGGCCCCGGTCACCAGGCCCTCGCTGGGCAGTTCACCCGTCACGGCCCGTTCCAGCGGCGGCCCCTCGGTGCGCAGCCCGATGCGGTTGCTCGCGGACGACACCCGGTAGACACGGGTGACCAGGGTGCGCAGAGCCGCGTCCGTGAACCAGTCGTCGCGCGGCCCGAACCGCACCCGCAGCACCAGCTCCGCCGGCGGCGCCGGAAACGGCACGGCGTCCGCCGGTACGGCCCGCCCCCGGGCACGGCCGAGCGGCAGTACCGTCCCGACCCGCAGCGGCGCGGGGCCGAGACCCGACAGCAGGTCCGTGGACCGGCTGCCCAGCACCGGCGCCACCGCGATCCCGCCGCCGAACGCCACATAGCCGCGGACGCCGGAGACCGCCGCCCCGATGTCGAGCACCGCGCCCGCGGGCACGTGTACCGGAGCGCCCCAGGGCGCCGGACGGCCGTCGACGGAGACGGGGCACGGCGCCCCGGCGACCACCGCGGTGACCGCGCGGCGCGGCCGTACCGCACAGCCGTCGAGCGTGGTCTCCAGGACGGCCGCGCCCTCCGGATTGCCCACCAGCCGGTTGACCAGCCGCAGCGTGGGCAGATCAAGGGCGCCGGAGCGCGGGACGCCCAGGTGCGCGTGCCCGTACCTGCCCAGATCCTGCACCGTGGTCAGCGCCCCGGCCCTGATGACCGTGAGTGCCCCGTCCGTCATCGGTCGGCCGCCGTGAACCGCACCCGTGTGCCGGGCGCCAGCAGCGCGGCGGGCTCGCGCGCCGGGTCCCACAGGACGCTGTCCGTCGTCCCGATGAGCTGCCAGCCGCCCGGGGAGGAGCGCGGATAGACCCCGGTGTACGGGCCCGCGAGGCCGACCGCGCCGACCGGGACGGCGGTACGCGGCGTGGGCCTGCGGGGCACGGCGTACCGCCGCGGCAGCCCGGTGAGATAGCCGAAGCCGGGTGCGAACCCGCAGAAGGCCACCCGGAAGTCGACCGCCGAGTGGATCCGCGCGACCTCGCGCGCCGGCACTCCCCACAGCGCCGCCACCTCCGCCAGATCCGGGCCGTCGTAACGCACCGGCAGTTCGACCGTGCCGGCCGCCCGCGCCCCCGGAGAGGCGGCCTCCCAGCCGGCCAGCCGCGCCGCGAAACCGGCCGGATCGGCCAGGCCGTCGATCAGCACGGTGCGGGCCGCGGGCACGATCTCACCGACCGGCGGCAGCGTCCCGGCGGCCCGGCGGCGCAGCAGCTCGGCGTGGAGCGCCACCGTCTCGTCGGCGTCGGCCAGTTCGACCAGCAGGGCCCGGTCGCCGACGGGCAGCGTCCTCATACGAAGGCCTCCACCCGGACACCGGCCGATTCGAGCTGGGCGCGGACGCGGCGGGCCAGGTCGACGGCACCGGGGGTGTCGCCGTGCAGACAGAGGGAGCGGGCCCGGACATTGACCGGCTGTCCGCACCGGGAGGTCACCACGCCGAACCGGGCCATACAGACGGACCGTTCCACGACGGCCGCCGGATCGGTGATCACCGCGCCCTCCTGGCCGCGCGGCACCAGTGTGCCCGCCGCCGTGTACGCCCGGTCGGCGAACGCCTCGGTGACGACCGGCAGTCCGGCCTTCTCCGCCCGCTCGTGCAGGACGGAGCCCGGCAGACCGAGCAGCGGCAGCCGTTCGCCGCTGAGCATGACGCCCTCGACGACGGCCTCGGCCTGCTCCCCGTCGTGCACGACCCTGTTGTAGAGCGCGCCGTGCGGCTTGACATAGGCGACCCGGGCGCCCGCCGCCCTGGCGAACACCTCCAGCGCGCCGATCTGGTAGGCGATCTCGGCGGCCAGCTCGTCCGACGGCACATCCATGGAGCGGCGGCCGAAGCCCGCCAGATCGCGGTACGAGACCTGGGCGCCGATCCGCACTCCCCGCTCGGCGGCCCACGCGCAGACCCGCCGCATGGTGGCCGCGTCCCCGGCGTGGAAGCCGCAGGCCACATTGGCGCTGGTGACGACGGAGAGCAACTGCTCGTCCTCGGTCAGCCGCCAGCGGCCGAAGCCCTCGCCGAGGTCGGCGTTGAGATCGATGGACGCCCAGGTCATGGAGTCACCTTCCGATCGGATCAGAGCAGTTCCCGGCCGCGCGTCTCGGGCAGGCCGAGCAGCGCGAGTACCGCGAGACCGTAGCCGACGGCCCCGAAGACCAGGGCGCCGCCCACACCCCAGCTTTCGGCCAGAAATCCGACGAGGGTGGGGAAGAGCGCGCCGACGGCCCGTCCGGTGTTGTACGTGAAGCCCTGGCCCGTGCCGCGTACGGCGGTCGGATACAGCTCACTGAGGAACGAGCCGAAGCCGCTGAAGATGGCCGACATGCAGAAGCCCAGCGGGAAGCCGAGGACGAGCAGCAGACCGTCGGCCGTGTCCGGGATGTTGACATAGGCCAGGATCGCGGCGGCGGAGAGCACGGCGAAGATCGCGACGTTCTTCTTCCGGCCCAGCCGGTCGGTGAGATAGCCGCCGGTGAGATAGCCGATGAAGGCACCCGCGATCTGGAAGGTCAGATAGCCGCCGGTGCCGACGACGGTGAGACCCCGGTCGGTCTTGAGATAGGTCGGTACCCAGGTGGCGAGCGTGTAGTAGCCGCCCTGGACACCGGTGGACAGCAGGGTCGCGAAGAGCGTGGTGCGCAGCAGATTCCCGCGGAAGATGGCGGTGAACGAGCCCTTCTCGCGGCTCTCGCGGCGCTGTGCCGCCGCCGCGGGGGCGTCGCTGACGTTCCGGCGGACATAGATGATCAGCAGGGCGGGCAGCGCGCCCGTCCAGAACATCACGCGCCACGCGGTGTCCGCGTCGAGGAACTGGAAGACCAGCGTGTAGACGACCACGGCGAGCGCCCAGCCGGCCGCCCACGCGCTCTGGACGGCGCCGAGCGTACGGCCCCGGTGCTTGGCGGAGGCGTACTCGGCGACCAGGATGGCGCCCACCGCCCACTCGCCGCCGAAACCGAGGCCCTGGAGGGCCCGGAACAGCAGCAGCGTCTCGTAGTTGGGTGCGAAACCGCACAATACGGTGAAGACCGCATAGGTGATCACCGTGATCATCAGGGCCTTCACCCGGCCGATCCGGTCGGCGAGGACGCCGGCGATCGCGCCGCCCACGGCGGAGACGACGAGCGTGACGGTTGTGAGCAGACCCGTCTGCCCGCTGTCCAGGCTGAAGTACGCGGCGATCGCCACCATGCCGAGCGGCAGCGTGAAGAAGTCGTAGGAGTCGAGGCCGTAGCCGCCGAACGCGCCGGCGAAGGCGCGGCGGCCCCGGGGCCCCAGCGCCCGGAGCCAGGCGAACGCGCCGGTGTCCTCGGGGAGTTCGTCCTTGGTGGTCTGTGCCCGGGTGGTGCTCATGTGCACCTCGCAGAGGGAGGGGGAGAGTGCGCTGAGGAGAGCGTGCGCAGACCGTGACCCGGGAACCGGAAGGAGAACAACCGGCCCGATACGGCCCGAGAGCTGAGCTGAGCTGAGAACTGAACTGAGCGGTGTGAGCTGAGCGTTGAGCTGAGAACAACGTAGGGGATCGTTCAACGATCCGACAAGAGTTATGTTGTTTCGTTCTTGCTTCTACGATGGGTCGTACACGTGGCGGATGCCGTCGGCGAGGGAGAGAGCGCTGTGGGGACAAGCGGGGCCGAACTCGGCGAACTGGCGGACGACCGCCCGCTGCTGGGCCGTACCAGCACGGCGGAACGGGTCGCGGACATCCTGCGCACCCGTATCGCGGAGGGCTACTTCCCGCCGGGGGAGCGACTGTCCGAGGACGCCATCGGCAAGGCGCTCGGCGTCTCGCGCAACACGTTGCGCGAGGCGTTCCGGCTGCTCACGCACGAGCGGCTGCTCGTCCATGAGCTCAACCGGGGTGTCTTCGTACGGGTGCTCGCGGTCGGGGACGTCGAGGACATCTACCGCACGCGCCGGCTGATCGAGTGCGCCGTGGTCCGGGGGCTCGCCGGGCCGCCGTTCGCGCTGAGCGGCCTGGAGAAGGCGGTCGCCGAGGGCGAGCGGGCGGCGAACGAGGAGATCTGGAAGGGCGTTTCGACGGCCAACATCCACTTCCACCGGGAACTCGTCGCGCTGGCGGGCAGCGCGCGCACCGACGAACTGATGCGCGGCGTCCTGGCCGAACTGCGCCTCGCCTTCCATGTGGTGGACGATCCGCGCGGGCTGCACGAGCCGTATCTCCTACGGAACGGGCAGCTTCTGGAGTCCCTCAGATCGGGGGACCGGGAGGGCACGGAGCGGATGCTCGCCCGCTATCTGGACGACTCGCGGGAGCAACTCGTCGAGGTCTACGCGGGTCTCGTCGCCGGGGACGGCGCGCGCGGCGGTGCGGAAGGCTCCGGCTGAGCCCGCCCGGACGCGGTCGCTTCTGCGCCGTTTCGACCGTTGTCGGTGCGAGGACCTAATCTGTTCAGCGTGACTTCGCCTGCCTCGACGGAATTCGTTCCGCCCCAGCTCAGCGCGGGGCCGCGACCCGCCCAGGGCCCGGCCGCCGACGAAGGGCTGGCGCGGCGGCTGCGCGCGCTCGCCTGCACCGCGCCGCTGCACGACCTCGACAGCCGCAAGGCCAATCTGGCGGGGGAGTACTCCGTCTACGCGATGGCGGAGGTGGCGCTCTCCGCCATCGATCTGGTCACGCTCAACATGGACTTCGACACCGGCGCCGACCACGAGCAGATAGTGGCCAGACTGCTGCCGCGGGTCGCCGCCCAGGCCCCCGGCCGCCCGGTCGCCGAGCACGAGCGGGTCGCCCGCTGGGTGCTGGAGAATCTGATCAATGTCGGCAGCGTCGACCGGGGCTTCCGCGCGGTCTACGGCACCTTCGGCACCGACGGCGTGTACACGCGCAGGGACTACGACTTCAAGCTCATCGAAGAGGTGCCGGGCCACGGCGGCAGCGTCTATCTCCGGACGACCGACGAGGCGGTGAACGTCCTGGTCGGCGCGCTCGACACGGATGTCACCAGCGCGCAGATCGCGGCCGAGGTCAAGCTGGAGGTGCTGATCAGCCGGGGACGGCTCGCCGACGCGCAGCTCGCCGCCGAGCAGGCCCGCTACCGGACCGTGCAGTACGCCGAGTCGCTGCGCAGAACGCTGGAGGCGACCCGCCGCAATGTGCGGGCCGTCGACTGGCTCAACGCCGTACCGGACATGATCGACGAGGCGCTCGACCATGTCGCCGACCGCTACCGCCACGAGAACGCGATCCTCACCAACATCCGCAAGGCGCGCGACGAGGCCGAGACCGGCGCGGACCCGAAGACCGCCGAGCACAAGCGCCGCGCGGCCGAGCTGGTCGACATCGTCAAGGACTGCATCCGCCGGCACACCCAGCTCCAGTCCCGGCTGCTGGAGGCCGGCCCGCTGTTCCGCGCGGAGCAGGACCGGCAGGCGTTCGCCCGGCCCACGGCCCGCACCGGCCTCGATCTGTACGGGCAGCTCGTCGCCCCCCTGCTGCCGCTCGCCGTCGAGCGGGCGACCCGGGTGACGGACGCGTACTTCGCCCGTGGCACCGGCCTGCGCACCCCCGCCTCCGTCCGGCTCGGGGACCTGATCGATCTTCTGCTCACGCCGCCGGTGGAGCGGGAGCACCTGGGCGTGGAGATGCCCGAGCCGGATCTGATCGCGACACCGGACGACAGCCGCTTCAGCGAGGAGCAACTGGCGAGCGCCAAGGAGCTGCTCGATCTGGAGCACGACGCCCCGCGCCGCCTCTCCGGCCTGCTCGCGGAGGCCCGCGAGCGCGATCCGGAGCTGCCGTACCTGGTCGCCCTGCTCGCCGTGCACGCCGCCAGCCCGCCGGTCGGCACGGCCTACCGCCAGGGCGAGCAGCGGCTGTTGTTCGCGGTCGACGACGGGACGGAGCTGGACGACCCGGAGTTCGGCGGAGCCGACCTGATAGTGGGCACGGCCCTGCTCGACGCGGCGGGCATGACCGCGGACCGCGCGGAGGCGTCGTGACCGTCCCCGCGAGGCCCGCGAGCGTCCGGTCCGCGGCCCCGGCCCTTCCATGGCCACCCACCACCCACCGCAGCGAGGAGCACCACCCGTGAGCGACCACCACGCCGAGCACACCGCCGCGTGGAGCGACCCCGGCGGCGGCGAGGCGGCCGAGACCGCGGCGCCGGCGCCCGGCGGCGCGGTCACCCCCGCCGACGCGGCCGACGCCGCGCGGCTCGTCTCCTTCGGGCTGCAGCCCAAGCTGCTGCCCGCGCGGGACGCCGAGTACACCGAGCTGCTGCGCCGCTATCGCGAGGACTCCGCCTTCGCGCGCGTCGCCGACGCCGTCGCCACCGGATTCGGCCTGGTCGTCCTGGAGGTCTCGCCACGCGCCGGCATGGCCGTGACAGCCGGGGAGGACTCGGTCTTCGCGGTCCGCATGGGTGATTACGCCCGCCGCGCCTCCACCGACTCCGCCGACCGCTTCCTGCACGGTCTCGCCCATCTGGCCGTCGCCGCCATGGCGTTCCCCCGGCCCGAGGACCTCGCCGACGACGGATACATCGGCCGCATCACGGTCAACGGAGTCGACGCGTTCGTACGGCAGGCGTGCCGCAGGCTCGAAGAGCGCGCCGAGGAACAGGGCGAGAACACCGACCCCTCGACGGACGCCCCCGGCCTCGAAGCCGCCTGGCGGATCTACACCAGGCGCAGCGCCACCGGCGCCACCAAGGACGCCCGCCGGCTCGCCGGGTCCACCACCGGCATCATCGGCAAGGCCGTCGCGTTCCTCACCGACTCGGGCTTCCTCCAGCGGACCGGTGACGACGCGGGAGGCGCGTACCGCACCACCGCCCGCTACCAGCTCCAGGTGCGCGACATGGCCGGTCACGCGGCCATGGCCGAGCTGCTGGAGCTGGGCGTCGTACCGGTCAGCGACGGCTCCGCGACCCTGCTGCCACCGCCCGACGGCGACGACCTGGAGCTGGCCGCCGACGCCGGTCTGCCCTTCCACGCCTGACCCCGCCCGCCGGCGGTCCCCGTACCATCCCGCCCGACCGCGCCCGAGCCCACCGGCCTTCGCCCCGGTCCTTCACCACGACGAGAGTCCGCCGCCATGTACGAGCTGTCCCGGGTCCGCCTCTACTCCATCGGGCCTGCCGGTGCGCGCTACGCCGACACCGTGCTCGATCTGCGCGGAGTGGGCGCTCCCGTGCCCCACCCCGCCCCCACGCAGGCGGAGTTCTTCGAGGACGAGCCGGTGGGACCGCCGCGCCGGCCGGCCCCCGCCGGTGTGCTCTTCCTGGAGAACGGCGGCGGCAAGTCCGTCCTGCTCAAGCTGATCTTCTCGGTCATGCTCCCCGGTCACCGCAACACGCTCGGCGGCGCCAGCTCCGGGGTGCTGCGCAAGTTCCTGCTCGCCGACGACTGCGGCCATGTCGCCCTGGAGTGGCAGCACACCCTCACCGGCGAACTCGTCGTGGTCGGCAAGGCCAGTGAGTGGCGCGGCCGTCAGGTGTCCAACGACCCGAGGAAGTTCGCCGAGGCCTGGTACTCCTTCCGGCCGGGCCCCGGGCTCAGCCTCGACTCGCTCCCCGTGGCCGAGTCCACCGCGGTCCGGCCGCCCGTGGAAGGCGCCTCCGGCGCACGCGGCCGGCGCCGCACCATGAAGGGCTTCCGGGACGCCTTCACCGAGGCGGGCAAGGCGTATCCGCATCTCGACGTCCACTGGGAGGAGATCCACGACCGCTGGAACGAACACCTCGGTGATCTGGGCCTCGACCCCGAACTCTTCCGCTACCAGCGGGAGATGAACGCCGACGAGGGCGAGGCCGCGGGGCTCTTCGCGGTCAAGAAGGACTCCGACTTCACCGATCTGCTGCTGCGCGCCGTCACCGACACCCGGGACACGGACGGACTGGCCGACCTCGTCGGCGGCTTCGGCGGCAAACTGGGCCGCCGGTCCGAACTCACCGCGGAGCGCGACTTCACCGCCGGCTCCGTCGACCTGCTCGGCAGGATCGTCGAGGCCGCGGACACCCGCTCCCGCGCCCGGGACATCCACGCCGGCGCCGAACGCCGCGCCCGTACGCTGGTCCGCCGGATCATGGCCCGGGCAGGCGAGGAGCGGGCGCGCGCCGCCGCGCTCGCCCAGCAGGTCACCGCGGCCGCCCACACCGTGACGGCCGCCGAGCAGGCGCGCGGCCGCAGCTCACTCATCGCGGCCGAACTCTCCTACCGCCACGCCTCGCTGGCCCTCACCGTGGCGGAGAAGCGCGCCGCCGCGCAGCGCCGTGAGCTGACCGACGCCCGTACGCTCCATTCGGCGTGGCAGGCCGCCGAGGCCGTACTGCGGCACCGTGCCGCCGCCGACCGCTCCGCGCGGGTGGCCGTCGCGATCCGGGAGGCCGAGCGCGACGCCGCACCCGCCCTGGCGGCGCGGGCCACGGCGGCGGCCGACCTCGTCCGGGCGCTGCACGCCGCCGCCGAGGACGGCGAGCGCCTGGCGAACGAGCAGGAGGAGCGCTCCGCCGTCCTCCAGGAGACCGGCGAGGCCGCGCACCGCGACGCGACCTCCGCCGCCACCGAGGCCCAGCGCGCCCGCAGCGAGGCCGGCCATCTGCGCCAGCGCCTGGCCGAGGTCGAACAGGAGACGGCAGAGGCGGTACGCGCCGGATGGCTCGACGACACCGCGCCGGACGCCGACCCGGCCCGCGCCGCGCTCGCCGCGAGCGACGCCGAGAAGCCGGCGGTGGCCGCCTGGGACACGGCGCGCGAGGCCGCCCGTTCGGCCGCCGAGCGGGCCAGGGAGACGGCCTCGGCGGAGTCCAGGGCCGAGCTGGCGGCGGCGCGGGCCGCCGACGCGGCCCGCGCGGCGGAACACGCCTACGAAGCGGAGCGCCGCGCCGCCGAATCGATCGCGGAGGACCCCAGGCTCGCCGAACTGCTGAGCCTGCCCGTGCCGCCCGCCGCCCAGGCCGGAGTCCCCGCGCCGCGCCGGGGCCCGGGCTCCGCGCAGGAGCGTACGGCCGCCCCCGGGGACACGCCAGGCGGCGTCAGGACGGGCCCCGGCGCCACCGGTCACGACACCGGCCCCGGCCCCCGGCACCCGTCCGGCGCAGGAGAGACGCACGGCCTGGTGCCGCACCCGGCCCGGAGCCGGCCCGGCGGCCCGGCCCCGCACGCGCCCCAGCGGTCCGCCGGGGCCTCCCTGAGCCCCGGGGAACTGGACCGGTACGCCGACGAACTGCGCGAACTGCTCGACCAGGGCATCGCCTCCGCCGAACGGCAGCTCTTCGAGCTGCGCACGGCCGCCGCCGACGACTCCCGTATCCTCGGCGCGCTCGGCGACGGCGGACTGCTGCCGCCAGGGCCCGATGTCCTCGCCACCGTCGAGTACCTCGGCGAGCACGGCATCCCGGCCCTCCCCGGCTGGCGCTATCTGGCCCAGGCCGTCGACCCGGCGGACCACGCCGCGGTGCTGGCCGCCCGGCCGGAGCTGGTCGACGGTGTGGTGATCACCGATCCGGCCTCGCACGCCAGGGCCCGCGAGGCGCTCAGCGGCGCCGCGCTGCTGCCGCGCTCCACCGTCGCCGTGGGCACCGCCGCCGCGCTGCTGGCGCCCGTCCCGGCCCCCGGGGCGGACGAGAGCGGTGTGTTCCTCGTACCGCCGAACCCGGCGATGCACGACGAACACGCCGCCGACGAGGAGCGGCAGGCGCTGCGCACCCGCGCCGCCGCCAGGGACGAGGAGATCCGCACCCTCGCGGCCCGGCTCGCCGGCGACCGCTCGCTCGCCGCCCGGCTCGGCTCCTGGCGTACGGACTGCCCGCCCGGCATGCTCATGGAGCTGGCCGAGGCGGCCGGCACCGCACGGGAGACCGCCGAGTCCGCCTCGGCGGCACTCGCCGAGGCCCGTACGGCACGCGCCGAGGCGGACGAGGCCGCCGCCGACACCGCCCGGGTCCGCGACGAACGCCAGGAGGCGGCCCAGCGCGCCCGCCGCGCGGCCGACGCCCTGGCCGGCCTCGCGTTCCGGCTCCGAGAGCGGTCCGGCTGGCAGGCGAAACTCCGCGAACTGGCCGACGAGGCCGCCGAGTCGGAGGCCCGGGCCGCCGAATGCCTGGAGCGGGCCCGCGCCGCCGACGAGGACCGCAGGGCCGCCCAGCGAGCCGGGGACGACGCCCGCCGTACCGCCCGCGCCCTGCGCGCGGAACGCGCCGAGATCGCCGGCGCGCCGGAGATCCTTCCCGAGCCGGAGCCGGACGCACCCCGCGCCGCGCTGCCCGCGCTGCGCGAGGCCTACCGCGCCGCCTCCCAGCTCTACGAGAAGGTCGGTGTCGGCGCCGACCTTCGGGCCGAACAGGCCCGTGCGGAGAGCGACGAGAGCGCGGCCCTCGCCGAACTCGACCGGCTCACCAACAAGGTCCGGGGCCGCGCCGCGCAGCTCCTCGAATCCACCGACGGCGCCGACGGCCCGTCCCGGCAGGCGGCCGCCGCCCGCGCGGAATCACTCGTGCAGCTCCTCGAATCGCGTGCCTCGGCCGCCAGCGAACAGCTCGGCCGGTACCGCGGCGAGGCCGAACGGCTCGCCCCCGTGGACGGCGACGCCCACACCGAACTGCCCGAAGAGCTCGTCCCCGCCGATGTCGAGCAGGCGGGAAGCCTGCTGCGCACCGCCACCACCGAACTCGCCCTGCGTACCGACGCGCTGGAGACCGCGCGCACCGCGCACGACGAGCTGCTGCACGCCCACCGCGCCGCCGAGGACGCGGCGGGCGGCTTCGACGAGACGGCCGCTCTCCTTCGCGATCTGCTGCGCGGCGCCGCCGCCGACGACCACGAGCAGGGGCGGGACGAGGAGGCCCCCCAGGCCCCGGAGCCGTATCCGGGCACCCTGGAGGAGGCCCGGCACTCCGCGGCCGAGGCCCGGCGCTCGCTGCGCGGCTGCGCGTCCGACCTCTCCGCCGCGGAAGCCGGTCTGCGGGAAGCCTGTGACGTGCTCGTACGGCATGCCAACTCCACCCGCTACGAGCAGGTGCGCACGCCCGCGCGCCAGCAGATCCGGGAGCTGCCGGCGTCGGCGCTGCCCGAGCACGCCGCGGCGTGGGCCGAGGCGTTCGCGCCCCGGCTGCGGGTGCTGACGGACGAGCTGGCGCAGCTCGAACGGAACCGGGACTCCATCGTGGCCCGGCTGCGCGGTCTGGTGGAGTCCGCGCTGACGACGCTCCGTTCGGCGCAGCGGCTGTCCCGGCTGCCCGAGGGGCTGGGGGAGTGGTCAGGACAGGAGTTCCTGCGGATCCGCTTCGAGGAACCCGACCGGTCCCTGCTCACCGAGCGGCTCGGCGAGGTCATCGACGAGGCGACCCGCGCGGCCCTGAAGAAGAACTCCGACCTCCGCAGGGACGGGATGTCGCTGCTGCTGCGGGGTGTCCAGGCGGCACTTCAGCCCAAGGGTGTCGCCGTGGAGATCCTCAAGCCCGACGCCGTCCTGCGGGCCGAGCGGGTCCCGGTCGGACAGATGGGCGACGTGTTCTCCGGCGGGCAGCTTCTCACCGCCGCGATCGCGCTGTACTGCACCATGGCGGCCCTGCGCAGCAACGACCGGGGCCGGGACAAGCACCGCCACGCCGGGACGCTCTTCCTCGACAATCCGATCGGCCGCGCCAACGCCACCTATCTGCTGGAACTGCAGCGCGCGGTCTCGGACGCGCTGGGCGTTCAGCTCCTCTACACCACCGGGCTGTTCGACACGACGGCGCTGGCGGAGTTCCCGCTGGTGATCAGGTTGCGCAATGACGCGGATCTGCGTGCGGGGCTGAAGTACATCAGCGTGGAGGAGCATCTGCGTCCCGGCCTGCCCCAGCAGGACCCGGAGGGCGAGACCGTGCACGGCGAGATCACCGCCACACGGATGTTCAAGCGCGCCCCGGAGCCCGCCGCTGAGTGACGGCGGACCGGCTCCCGGACGCGTGGGACACGGAGCCGGAAGCGGCGGTCAACCACCTCCGGCCGCCGGGGACACGGACGCTCAGGCTTCGCTGAGCCTGTTCGCGCCCCGGCGCCGTATCCGGGTCTCCTCACGCATCGCGGCCCGCGCCGCGCGCCGGGCCCTGCGCCGCTCCCGGCGCAACTGCCGCGCCGTGCTGCTGGGAACGGACACCACGCCGTGCCGCTGGTTCCACATCTGGCGCGTCACCCATACGTCCAGCACGCCCCAGGTCGCCACGACCGTCGAGGCCACGCTGCTGAGCACCATGGGAAAGGCCAGCCAGGAGCCCGCGAGCGTACTGAGGAAGGCAATCATGGCCTGAATCAGTGTCACCGCCGCTATGATCACCGCCCGCACGGCGGCTCTTCTCACCTGATCCGGCATCCGGTACCGCACGGCCGGCTCCTCGACCCAGAGCCCTCGGCGCACCCCCGCGAACCCGTCCGCCGACGCCGTGCCGCGCCACTCGTCCGTCTCCATGACCCCGTCACTCCCCACCGATGTCCGACTCAAGGGTGACTGCCCGGCGTGCGCCGCTTCATTCCGGCATGGGCCCTGCCCGGCCACCCGCCCCGCCCGGGGGCGGACGGCGCGTGTGCCAGACAGGGGCCCGGGCGCCGAATGTGCCGCGCGAACCACCCGCAGCGCTCCCCACTTCCCCTGATCCCCGCACACAAGGACGAACGGCAGGACGGGAAGATTCCCGGCACCGATCACCTGTCGAATGATTTCAGCCATCGTCGTGAGGTTTCATGGAACCCTGCCCGGGTTTCCCCGTCTCGGGCCCGGAAGCCATCTCGCCGGATACCGGGACAACTCATGATCAACGCTGTGGTGGGTGGCTGAAAAACATCCGGACATGCCTTCGAGTTGCTGGTGTGGCAGTAGTAGGCTCGCGCCGTTTGTTGACGGAGCATCTCCCGCACCGGGCGGGGATCGAGCTGGGGGAGGCCATGCGCTTTCGCGGGAAGTCAATCCGCCGGAAGATCGTGGCGCTGCTGCTCGTGCCGCTCGTCGCCCTCACCGCGCTCTGGGGGCTCGCCACCACGCTCACCAGCCGTGAGGCCGCTCAGCTACTGGACGTCGGCTACGCCTTCGAGAAGGTCGGCCACCCCGTCGAGGACACGCTCCGCGGCATCCAGAGCGAGCGCCGCCAGACACTCGTCTACCTGGCCGACCCCCGGGCCTCCGATTCGCTGAGCGAACTCCGCGTCCGCCGCGCCGAGACGGACGAGGCCGTCGCACAGGTCAGGGCCAACGCCGACGCCGTACGCGATCAGCTCGACCCCGCGGCGTCCCAGCAGTTCAAGACACTCCTCGACGCGCTCCACGGCCTCGGCGCCATGCGCCGCTCGGTGGAGAAGAACACCGTCTCCCGCGCGCAGGCACTGGACTTCTACAGCCGGCTGGTCGACCCCGGCTTCGGCTTCCTCGCGGCCCTGAACGACCGCGAGGACGTGGACGAGGACAACTGGGGCCGCGCCCTGGTCGGGCTCGACCGCGCCAAGGAGATGGTCTCCCGCGAGGACGCCCTGGTGGTCTCCGCGCTGATCGCCCGCAGGATCACCGCGGACGAGATCCGCGCCCTCTCCGACCTGGTCGCCAACCGCACCCTGCTCTACCAGACCAACCTGTCCGACCTGCCCGCCTCGGACCGCGCGATCCTCGAACAGTACTGGCGCACTCCGGCCAGCCTCACTCTCCGCACCACCGAGGACCGTCTCATCGCGGCCGGCCCCGGCCGGGATCCGAAGACGATCGACGCCGAGGGCTGGCAGGAGATGACCGCCCCCGTCCTTCAGGACCTGACCCATGAGAGCGCCCAGGCCGGCGCCCTCTACCGGGACCATGTGAACCCGGTCCGCCGCGAGGTGTTCGTCCGGGCCGGGGTCGCGGGCGTGCTGGGTCTTGTCGCCCTCCTCGTCTCCCTCTTCGTGTCCGTACGCGTCGGCCGCGACCTGATCCGTGACCTGTCCCGGCTCCGCAAGGAGGCCCACGAGGTCTCCGGCGTACGGCTGCCCAGCGTCATGCGCCGCCTCGCCGCCGGCGACCAGGTCGACGTGGAGACCGAGGCCCCGCGGCTCGACTACGAGAAGGACGAGGTCGGCCAGGTCGGCCAGGCCCTCAACACACTCCAGCGCGCCGCTGTCGAGGCCGCCGTGAAACAGGCCGACCTCAGGCGCGGTGTCTCCGAGGTGTTCGTCAACCTCGCCCGCCGCAACCAGGTCCTGCTCCACCGTCAGCTCACGCTCCTGGACACCATGGAGCGCCGTACGGAGGACACCGAGGAACTCGCCGACCTCTTCCGGCTCGACCACCTCACCACCCGTATGCGACGGCACGCGGAGGGCCTGGTGATCCTCTCCGGGGCCGCACCGTCCCGGCAGTGGCGCAAGCCCGTCCAGCTCATGGACGTGGTACGCGCGGCGGTCGCCGAGGTCGAGGACTACGAGCGCGTCGAGGTCCGCAGGCTGCCGCGGATCGGCGTCGGCGGCCCCGCGGTCGCCGACCTCACCCACCTCATCGCGGAACTCCTGGAAAACGCCACGGTGTTCTCGCCGCCGCACACCGCCGTACAGGTGCACGGCGAGCGGGTCGCCAACGGCTTCACCCTGGAGATCCACGACCGCGGTCTCGGCATGGCGCCGGACGTGCTGCTCGACGCGAATCTCCGGCTCGCCGAGACCCCCGAGTTCGAGCTGTCCGACACCGACCGGCTCGGGCTGTTCGTCGTCAGCCGGCTCGCCCAGCGGCAGAACGTCCGCGTCTCCCTCCAGACCTCCCCGTACGGCGGGACCACCGCGATCGTCTTCCTGCCGGTCGCGCTGCTGACCGACGCGCCCGAGACGGAGGGCACCGGCTTCCGGCTCGACCGCAAGAGCGCTCTGGAACGCGGCCGGGGCCGCGCCGACAGCGGCGGCAGGCTCACCACGCTGGCACAGGTCCCCGCCGGACTGGGCACCGGTCCTTCCGTACTCGACGGCCCGGTCGAACTCGAACCGCCGCTCGGCGCTCGCGCCGATCTCGACGACGCGCAGAACGAACGCGGCGGGCTGTTCCGCTCGCGCGAGCACCTCCGCGACTCCCGCCATGCCGCACGCGACGACGGCCATGACCTCCGGGGGCTCGCCGCCGAGGAGTCCCGTGGCCCGCGCGACCAGCACCAGCAGGTCCTGGACGAGGGCGCCGACGAACCGGTTCTGCCCCGCCGCAGGCCCCCGACGCTGGTCGTGGACCGCGGCCGGCGGCTGGACGACCAGGGCGCGGAACCGGGGTCCGGCGGATCCGGCACGGGCAGAACGGCCCGGTCCTGGGCCGCCGCCCCTGGCACCCCGGCCCGCCGGCCGTCCCAGGACGCCCCGGCCATGATCGACGGGCTGCCCCGCCGCGTCAGACAGGCCAGCCTCGCCCCTCAGTTGAGGGACACCGCTCCGGCACCCGCCGCCGACAGGGCGCCCGCCGCGAGCCGGAACACCGAACGGGACGCCGACGAAGTACGCGACCGCATGGCCTCACTCCAGCGGGGCTGGCAGCGAGGGCGCCGGCAGAACGATGCCGAGGACACCACCGGCCCCGGCGAGACACCAGGAACCACATCGGAGGGGGACGGTCGATGACCGCACCGAACGCCGCAGTACGCAACTCAACCGACCCCGACGGCGCCGGAGAGCTCAACTGGCTCCTCGACGAACTCGTCGAACGCGTCGCCAGCATCCGTAAAGCGGTGGTCCTCTCCGGTGACGGCCTCGCCACCGGTACGTCCAAGGACCTCACGCGGGAGGACGGCGAACACCTCGCGGCCGTCGCGTCCGGATTCCACAGCCTCGCCAAGGGCGTGGGCCGGCACTTCGAGGCCGGCCAGGTCCGGCAGACCGTCGTGGAGCTCGACGAAGCCTTCCTCTTCGTCACCGCGGCCGGCGACGGAAGCTGCCTGGCCGTGCTGTCCGACGCGGACTCCGACGTCGGACAGGTCGCCTACGAGATGACGCTCATGGTCAAGCGGGTCGGCATCCATCTCGGCACGGCACCCCGGACCGGTCTGCCCGCCGGAGGGTGAGTGGGACGGCATGAGTGACGCAGATCAGGATCCGCAGCACTGGTTCGACGGCGAAGCCGGACCGGTGGTACGCCCGTACGCGATGACGCGCGGCCGCACCAGCAGCGCGGCACGCCATCGCCTCGACCTGATCGCGGTCGTCGTCCCCGAACCCGCGGCCGAGGACCCCGGCCGGGACCAGACGCTCTCTCCCGAACATGTGGAGATCGTCGAACGCTGCCTCGACAGTCCCCAGTCGATCGCCGAGCTCGCCGCCGGCCTGGACCTCCCCGTCGGGGTGGTCCGGGTCCTGGTGGGCGACCTCGTCGACGGCGAGATCGTGCATGTAACCCGTCCAGTTCCGCCGGCCGAGCTGCCGGACGAGAGCATTCTCCGCGAGGTGATCAATGGTCTTCGGGCGCTCTAGCCGCAGGGAGCGGCCGGTCGATCCGGTGACGCTGAAAATCCTGGTCGCGGGTGGTTTCGGGGTGGGCAAGACCACCCTGGTGGGCGCGGTCAGCGAGATCAGACCGCTCCGTACCGAAGAGATGCTCAGCGAGGCGGGCCGGCCCGTCGACGACGTCGACGGCGTCGAGAGGAAGACGACCACCACCGTCGCCATGGACTTCGGCCGGATCACACTGCGCGAGGACCTGGTGCTGTACGTCTTCGGCACCCCGGGCCAGGACCGCTTCTGGTTCCTCTGGGACGAACTGGCCCAGGGCGCCCTCGGCGCGGTCGTACTCGCCGACACCCGGCGCCTCGCCGACTCCTTCGCGGCCGTCGACTACTTCGAACGGCGCGGCATCCCGTTCACCGTCGCCGTCAACTGCTTCGAGGGCGCCGAGCGCTTCCCGCCCGAGACCGTACGCTCCGCACTCGACCTCGACCCCGAGGTACCGCTGATGATGTGCGACGCACGCGAACGCGAGTCCGTCAAGGAAGTACTGGTGACGGTCGTCGAACACGCCATGACCCGCGCGGCGCTGCGCCGGGAGCACGCGGTGACCTGAACACCGCACAGCCGGTACGCCCGGACCGCCGGGAACACGGCCCGTACCCCCACCGACCGGGGTACGGGCCGTGGCTCTTCCGGCCGCCGCGTGCCGCCTCCGGCCACGTGCCGGACAACGCGTGGCCGAGCAGTACGGCCAGAACTCCCCGTACGAGTCGGATGTGCGCCGTTCGGCCGTCCTTCGCTCCGCCATAAGGGCACCGTCAGGGCACGGAGAGAACCGGAAACGGGTTCGGTACGTCCAGTAGGGAGACGGACGGCCGGAGCCTACGGGGGTGGTCCCGGCCGTCCGTCCGCCGGCGGTCAACGGCGGCACAGGGACGCGGTTCCCCGCCGGCGGAGCGCCGGTTCACCGGGGCGGGTCCGCCCGGCAGCCCCGATCGGATACAGTCCGCGCGTGGTGGAGCCCGAGAAGAAGCCCGTGCCGCACTCGCACTGCGGAAGCTGCGGCGCCCCGTATCCCCCGGACGCCGGCTGGCCCCGTACATGCACGGCCTGCGGCGCCACCGCCTACCGCAACCCCCTGCCCGTCGCCGTCGCCCTGCTGCCGGTGACGGACCGCCGGGGCACCGCGCTGGTCGTCATCACCCGCACCATCGAGCCCCAGCGCGGCGGCCTCGCACTCCCGGGCGGCTTCATCGACCACGGCGAGGACTGGCGGCACGCCGTCGTACGGGAGCTGGGCGAGGAAACCGGCATCGAGGCGGCGCCGGAGGATGTGCGGGGGGCCGACATCCTCAGCTCACCGGGCGGCCATCTGCTGCTCTTCGGCCTGCTCCCGGAGCGCCCCGCCGCCCAGTTGCCGCCCTCCGTCCCCACGGACGAGACACGGGGCTGGCAGCTTCTGCGCGCTCCGGCGGAACTCGCCTTCCCCCTGCACACGGAGGCCGTACGCGCCTGGTTCGCCGGCCGCTACGACCCGGCCCGGGCGACGAGACGTCCCTGACGCGGGACGCCCGGTCCGCCCCGTCCGCCCGGGGGACGGTCCCGTCACCCCCGCCGTACGCCCCGCACCCGCACCTCCCAGTCCGGCTCCACCGCGCCGTCGTGCCCCACCCGCTCCACCACGACCTCACCGTCCACCAGCCGTGAGGTATAGCGCTCCACCTCCGGCTCACCACGGCCGTCGCCCGGATCCCGGACCACCAGGCCACCGCCCGGACGTCCGTCCGCCGGAGCCCACACCTCCAGCACACAGCCGCCGTCCTCGCCCCGCACGGGAATCACCGCACCGGCCCGTGCCAGCACCGGAATACGGGAGCGCGGCGCGTCCAGCACAACCTGACCGGGCCCCTCGTACGCCTCTCCCGTCACCGTGTCGTACCACCGGCCGCGCGGCAGACGCACTCCGCGCCGTTCCACTCCGCGTTCCAGCACCGGGGCCACCAGCAGCGAGTCACCGAGAAGAAACGCGTCCTCGCAGTCGCGCAGCGCCCGGTCCTCCGGAGCGCCCCACCACAGCGGCCGCGCATACGGCGCTCCCGTCAGCCTCGCGAGCTGAGCCAGCGTCACGAAGTACGGCAGCAGCCGCTCCCGCCCGGCGAGCGCGGCCCGCGCGTGTTCGAGTACCTCGGCGCCGAACTCCCACGGCTCCCGCCGCCCCGCGTCGATCGCCGCGTGCGTACGGAACAGCGGCAGATACGCCCCGAGCTGGAACCAGCGCAGATACAGCTCGGGCGACGGACTCCCGTCGAACCCGCCCACATCGGGCCCCGAATACGGCACTCCGCACAGGCCGAGCCCCAGCACCAGCGAGAGCGACGCCCGCAGCCCCGGCCAGCCGGTCGACACATCGCCGGACCACGTACCGCCATATCGCTGCATCCCGGCCCAGCCCGAGCGGGAGAAGAGAAAAGGACGCTCCTCCGGCCGCAGCCGCCACAGACCTTCGAATCCGGCCCGCGCCATGGCCAGCCCGTACACATTGTGGGCCTCGCGGTGGTCCCCGCCCCTGCCTTCCAGCCGGTGCCTGGCCGACCGGGGCAGCGTCGGGTCACCGAACGGAGCGAAGGACACCGGCTCGTTCATGTCGTGCCACACCCCGGCGAACCCCTGCGCCAGCCGCTCCTCGTACAGCCCGCCCCACCAGTCACGCACCAGCGGATCCGTGAAGTCCGGATAGACGCAGTCGCCGGGCCAGACCACGCCCCGCACCTCCCGCCCCCGTCCGTCCCGCACAAAGGCGCCCACCGCGGAACCGCTGTCGTACACCGCGTTCCCACGCTCCGCCTTCACCGCCGGATCGACGATCGAGACCAGCCGGACGCCGTCCGCGCGCAACTCCTTGGCGAGACCCGGCAGATCGGGGAAGCGCTCACGGTCGACGGTGAAGACCTGATGCGCGTCGTAGTGATCGATGTCGAGATGGACCGCGGACAGCGGCAGATCCCGCTCCCGATAACCGGCGACGATCCGCCGCACCTCCCGCTCGCTGCCGAAACCCCAGCGGGCGTGCTGCGGCCCGAGCGCCCAGGCCGGCGGCGGGGTCGGCGCCCCGCTGAGCGCCGTCCAGGCGTGCAGCACCCGGGCCGGTGTACCGGTCACCACCCAGCAGCGCAGCGGCCCCCCGTCCATCCGCAGCTCGCTGCCGCCGGGCCGGTCGTGCCCCGAGCCCGCGCCCTCCTCACCCTCCCTCAGGACGACCCGGCCGTCCCAGGAGTTGTCGTAGAAGGCCAGATGCGTACCCGCGTCGGCCACCACGAGCTGCACCGGCATCGTCACATACAGCGGATCGTCGTCAGGTCCGAAGCGACCGCCCGGATCGGTGTTCCACAGCCGGTACACACCGTCCCGCAGCCGGGGCCCCGAGGCCCGCCCGCCCAGGCCGAAGAACCGCGCGTCCGCGGGCACCTCGGACCGCTGCACCCAGCGCGCGGGACCCCCCGGGGCCCGCTCCCACCAGCGGGGCGGCAATTCCCGGCGCAGCAGCACACCGCCCGGTGTACGGACCTCCACAGCGCCGTGGCGCGAGACCGCCACCGTCACCCGCTCCGACACCACCCGCCAGCCGCCGTCCTTGTCGGGCTCCAGCCCGGCCCGCGGATCCGGCCCGGGAGATGCCTCGTCGAGCGCGTACGACGGCAGCGGCCGCGCGCCGTCCCAGCCCCAGAAGACCGCCCCGCCCACCGTGACGCACACATGCAGCTCCGCGCGCGCGAACCGTACGGTGCCGCCACCGGGCATGCGCTCGGCGCCGGTCACCGGACCGGGCACCCGGGCCCGTTCCGGGCCGCGCGGCGCCGGCTCTCTGGCATCCGTACGCCATTGCCGCCAGGCCGACCGTACGGCGCGGAGCCCCTGTACCGACCCGACCACTTTCATCGAACGCACCAGTTCACGACCGTCCATGCTGCTCAGCCTGCCATCCGGCCGGGACCCCGGGGGCATCGTTCAACTCCCGTTCACCCGTGGTGACAGCACATATCCGGCCAGCCGACCATGGGTGGCGAAACCTGGTGCGAACGACGATCACATGGCATCGTCCGTGTCAGCCGCGTCACGCGCACACCCCCGCCCGTGCGCGCGACCACGCACACCACGCGTCGAGCCACCGGGAGCCGCCCCATGACCGCAGCAGCCAGCCTCGACCCCCTCTGGCAGCCGAGTCCCGACCGCATCGCGGCCGCCCATGTCACGCGCTTCCAGAGCTGGGCCGCCGAGCGGTACGGCGCCCCGGCCGAGGGCGGCTACGCCGCGCTGCACCGCTGGTCGGTCGACGAACTCGAAACGTTCTGGGCCGCCGTCGCCGACTGGTTCGACATCCGGTTCTCCACTCCGTACACACGCGTCCTGGGCGACCGCACCATGCCCGGCGCACAGTGGTTCCCCGGAGCCACCCTCAACTACGCCGAACACGCGCTGCGTACCGCCGAAGACCCGGCCCGCGCCCACGACCCGGCCCTCCTGTATGTCGACGAAACACATGAACCGGTCGCGACAAGCTGGTCCGAGCTGCGCCGCCAGGTCACCTCCCTCGCCGGGGAGCTGCGAGCACTCGGCGTGCGGCCCGGAGACCGCGTCAGCGGCTACCTTCCCAACATCCCGCAGGCCGTCACCGCGCTGCTGGCCACCGCCGCCGTCGGCGGAGTCTGGACCTCCTGCGCCCCGGACTTCGGCGCCCGCAGTGTCCTGGACCGCTTCCAGCAGGTCGAACCCGTCGTACTCTTCACCGTCGACGGCTACCGCTACGGCGGCAAGGAACACGACCGCACCGAGACCGTCGCCGAACTCCGCCGTGAGCTGCCCACCCTGCGGGCCGTGGTCCATGTCCCGCTGCTGGGCACCCCGGCCCCCGAAGGCGCCCTGGAATGGGCGGACCTGACCGCCGGCACCACCGGCGCCGACGACCGGATCTTCGAACAGGTCCCCTTCGACCACCCCCTGTGGGTCCTGTACTCCTCCGGCACCACCGGCCTGCCCAAGGCGATCGTCCAGTCCCAGGGCGGCATCCTGCTGGAGCACTTCAAGCAGCTCGGACTGCACTGCGACCTCGGCCCCGGGGACCGGTTCTTCTGGTACACCTCCACCGGCTGGATGATGTGGAACTTCCTCGTCTCCGGCCTGCTCACCGGCACCACGGTCGTGCTGTACGACGGCAGCCCCGGCTTCCCCGCCGTCGACGCCCAGTGGGCCGTCGCCGACCGGACCCGCACCACCCTCTTCGGCACGTCCGCCGCGTATGTCATGGCCTGCCGCAAGGCCGGGGCGCGGCCCGCGGCCAACCACGACCTCTCACGCGTGAAGTGCGTCGCCACCACCGGTTCACCGCTCCCGCCGGACGGATTCCGCTGGCTGCACGACGAGGTGGCCGAGGACCTGTGGATCGCCTCCGTCAGCGGCGGCACCGACGTCTGCAGTTGCTTCGCCGGGGCCGTACCCACCCTCCCGGTGCATGTCGGAGAGCTCCAGGCGGCCTGCCTGGGCACGGACCTCCAGGCATGGGACCCCGCGGGAAAGCCCGTCCTGGACGAGGTCGGCGAACTGATCGTCACCAACCCCATGCCCTCCATGCCGATCCGCTTCTGGAACGACCCCGACGGCAGCCGCTACCGCGACAGCTACTTCGAGATGTTCCCCGGTGTCTGGCGCCACGGGGACTGGATCACCATCACCGGGCACGGCTCGGTCGTCATCCACGGCCGCTCCGACTCCACCCTGAACCGCCAGGGCGTCCGGATGGGCTCCGCCGACATCTACGAGGCCGTCGAACGCCTGCCGGAGATCCGCGAATCCCTGGTCATCGGCCTGGAGGAGCCGGACGGCGGCTACTGGATGCCGCTCTTCGTCCACCTCACCGAGGGCGCCGTGCTCGACGACGCCCTGCGGGCCCGCGTCACACAGACGATCCGCGAACATCTCTCCCCCCGCCATGTCCCGGACGAGATCATCACCGTTCCCGGCATCCCGCACACCCTGACCGGCAAGCGCATCGAAGTCCCCGTCAAGCGCCTGCTCCAGGGCACGCCCCTGGACAAGGCCGTCAACCCCGGATCCGTGGACAACCTCGAACTGCTCCATTTCTACGAGGACCTCGCCCGCGACCGTCGCTGACCGCCGTCGGGGCCCGTTGTCAGACCCCTCAATTACTGTCGGTGACCAGTGATCGACAGTACTGAGGGGGACTCATGGCACGCGACGAGCACCACGGACGAGCCGGGCGGACACGGCGGCCCGCACACGACAGGGCGGGCGGCACCGTCCGCCGCAGACTGCGGCGCGAAGTCCCCAGCACCGTCGGCCTGCTGGCCGACGAACGGGACTTCGCCGCCATGCGCCGGTACCGCAGCTTCACCTTCGACGACCACGCGGCCTATCTGCGCCAGCTCGACGGACTCCTGAGATCCCTGGCATCCCAGGGCGTCCACACCACGGTCGCGCTCTTCGACCCGGAGGAATTCGCGGAGTACTGCGCGCACACCGGGCTCGACCCGGACAGCCCGGCCAGCCGCAGCCGGTTCACCGCCAGAATCCCCGTGGACGGCGCCGCCGTCGCCTACGCCGGGCAGCCCCACGACAGTCTTGTCCCGCTGCTCCTCGACACCGCGGTCCGCAGAGCCACCTGGGAGTACACGACAACGGTCCTCGCCGATCTCGGGGAGTGCGCCGAATGCGGACAGGACATCGGCCGCGCGGCCTTCGACCGCGCCTCCCACCTGCTGCTCCGGCTGCTGGAGACGGCGGGCCCCGGCACGCACCACCTCGTCTGCAGCGTCCCCGCCGCCGACGAACAACTTCTCGCGGTGCTCCACACCGAACGCGCCGGCGACACACCCGCCCGGCTCGACTCGTCCGAGGGCGCCGAATTCGTGAGCGTCCTGGCCGCCGGTATCGCCCTGGAAAGCCCGGGAGGAGTGGTGCTTCGCACCACAGGACCGGACACCCCCGACCGGCTGCACGGCTGGCGACTGCGCCGCGACCGCCTCGTCCCGCTCACCGCGGGCGAGGTCTTCAGCGCCTACTGCACCGATGCCGACACCGGAGAGCCGCTCTCCCCGGAGCCCGGAGTGGAGTACTGCGCCGGCTTCGACCTCGGCCCGGACGACACCGGCACCCACCACTGAACGCCGCGGGGGCTCCCCGCCCGGACACGGCGGGAAGCCCCTGCGGCACCACGATCAGAACGGGCCAGGTCCGTCACTCGCCGGACAGCACCGCCTGCGCCGCCTTCCTGGCGTCCTCGGCGGTGTCCGTGGCGCGCGCGGCGGCGGCGGCCCGCTCGCACTGCGCCAGTGTGTGCTTGGCCAGGGTCGACCGCACATAGGGGATCGACGCCGCGCCCATCGACAGCGAGGTCACCCCGAGCCCGGTGAGCACACAGGCGAGCAGCGGATCGGCGGCCGCCTCACCGCACACGCCACAGCTCTTGCCCTCGGCCCTGGCGCCCTCCGCGGCCAGCGCCACCAGGTCGAGCAGCGCGGGCTGCCACGGATCCTGCAACCGTGCCACCGCACCCACCTGCCGGTCGGCGGCGAAGGTGTACTGCGCGAGATCGTTGGTCCCCAGCGAAAGGAACTCGACCTCCTGAAGAATCGAACGCGACCGCAGGGCGGCGGACGGAATCTCCACCATCGCACCGAACTTGGCGTGCAGCCCCGCCTCACGGCAGGCGTCCGCGAACGCCCTGGCATCCGCACGGTCGGCCACCATGGGCGCCATGACCTCCAGATACACCGGAAGACCCTGGGCCGCCTTGGCCAGCGCGGTCAGTTGGGTCCGCAGCACCTCCGGGTGCTCCAGCAGACTCCGCAGACCCCGCACACCGAGCGCCGGGTTCGGCTCGTCGGCGGGGGTCAGGAAGTCCAGCGGCTTGTCCGCTCCGGCGTCCAGCACCCGTACGACCACACGGCCCTCGGGGAACGCTTCGAGCACCGTCCGGTACGCCTCGATCTGCTTCTCCTCCGAAGGGGCCTGCTCACTGTCGTCCAGGAACAGGAACTCGGTACGGAAGAGCCCCACACCCTCGGCACCCGCCTCGACGGCGGCCGGCACATCCGCGGGCCCGCCGACATTGGCGAGCAACGGGACCTTGTGACCGTCCGAGGTCGCGCCGGGCCCGGTGGCGGCGGACAGCGCGGCCTTCCGCGCGGCGGCCGCCTCCTCCAGCTCCGCCCGCTTCTCGGCACTGGGATCCACGAAGACATCACCGGTGCTGCCGTCGACCGCGACCACCACACCTTCGGCCAGTTCCCCGGCACCCGGCAGCGCGACGACCGCCGGCACTCCGAGCGCCCGCGCCAGAATCGCGCTGTGACTGGTCGGCCCACCCTCCTCGGTCACAAAACCGAGCACCAGAGCGGGGTCGAGCAACGCCGTGTCGGCGGGCGCGAGATCGCGGGCGATCAGGACATACGGCTCATCACTGTCCGGCACACCCGGCATCGGGACACCCAACAGCCGGGCGACGATGCGATTGCGCACATCGTCCAGGTCCGCGACCCGCCCGGCCAGATAGTCACCGGCACCCGCGAGCAGCGCGCGGTACGAGGCGAACGCGTCGTACACCCCGCGCTCCGCCGTGCTCCCCACGGCGATACGCCGGTCCACATCGGCGATCAGCTCGGGGTCCTGCGCCATCATCGCCTGCGCCTCAAGCACCGCCTGCGCCTCGCCGCCCGCCAGATTGCCGCGCGCCATCAGGTCGGCCGCGACCGCCTCGACGGCCTGACGGGCGCGTCCCTGCTCGCGCTCCGCCTCCTCCGCCGGGATCTGCTTGGCCGGCGGCTCCAGCACCGCGGTCCCCATGTGCCGGACCTCGCCGATCGCCACTCCATGGCTGACCCCGACGCCTCGCAGCGTTGTCTCCATCTCACCGTCTCCGCATTGTGGGGCGCCCCGGTCGGGCCCCGATGGGTGTGCGACGAGCGCTCAGCGCCCGTCCCTGACATACGGTTCCGGCGTCACTGCCAGCCGAAGAGCGTGTCACCGGTCTTCACATCGCCGTCCTCACGGAGATCGGAGAGCGCGTCGGCCGTGGCCTCCAGTGCCACGATCGGGCAGACGGGAGACTTGCCGGCCTCTTCGACAGCGGCCGGGTTCCAGCGCACGACGGCCTGACCGCGCTCGACCGTGTCCCCCTTGTTGACGAGCAGTTCGAAGCCCTCGCCATTGAGTTGAACGGTGTCGATACCCAGGTGCGTCAGCACCCCGTGCCCGGCCGCGTCGACCACGACAAACGCGTGCGGATGCAGAGACACAACGACACCGTCGATCGGGGAGACGGCCTCGCCCGGCTCCCGGACGGGGTCGATGGCTGTGCCGGGGCCGACCATCGCGCCGGAGAACACCGGGTCGGGGACGGCGGCGAGTCCGACGGCCCGTCCGGGCAGCGGCGCGGTCACGATGGTCATGGGGGGCCTCCCAGGGGGCGGAGATTCGGGGGCGCCGTCACCGCCTGTGATGGGACGACGTGCTGTTCAGAAGGGTAAGTCATGGGAAGTAACGGTTCCGCATGACAGCAACGAGTCGGGCAGCGCCGGTGTCACCGGAATGGATTTGCCTGTCTCGACCGACCCGCTGTAGTGTCGTACTCCTGCCTGGCCCCGCCGAGACATTGTGTCGGGGGTCGGCAGCATCTATCACACCTGGATTCTTGCTTTACCTCCGCTTTTGCATGTCTGCGAGACGGTGGTCAAGGAGAGCGAAAAGGCCTGATAGAGTCGGGAACACGAAGTACGGAACGAAATGAAGTACCGGAGGGAAGCGCCCGGAGGGCCCGGAGACGGGGCTGAAGGAAGCGTTCGTTCCTTGAGAACTCAA
>NZ_JBEYIF010000012.1:0-219119 GCF_040635655.1 Streptomyces sp. NPDC006923 | reverse complement strand
ACCCCCCCCTGCCTGGGCCCCGCCCCCCCCGCCGCGCGCCCCCCCGCCCCCCCCCCCGGGGGGCCCCCCCCGGCCCCCCCCCCCGCGCCCGGGTGCTCAGATCGGCACGATGTCCGGCGCTCCGAGCCTCGCCGCGTCCGCCGTCTGGTCGTCCGGCTGCCGCTGCGACTCCCGCTCCGCCTCCACCCGCTTCTGGTAGTGCTCGACCTCCCTGTCGATCCGGTCCTGGTCCCAGCCCAGCACCGGAGCCATCAACTCGGCGGCCTCCCGCGCGCTGCGGGTCCCCCGGTCGAACGTCTCTATGGAGATCCGGGTCCGCCGGGTCAGCACATCGTCGAGATGGCGGGCCCCCTCGTGCGAGGCGGCGTACACGACCTCGGCGCGCAGGTAGTCGTCGGCCGCCGCGAGCGGTTCGCCGAGGCCCGGGTCCGCCTCGATCATTTCCAGCAGCTCCCCGACGAGCGTGCCGTAGCGGTTCAGGAGGTGCTCCACCCGGACCACATGGATGCCGGTGCGCGCCGCCATCCCGGCCCGCGCGTTCCACAGGGCGGGATAGCCCTCGGCGCCGAGCAGCGGCACCTCGTCCGTGACGCTGTCGGCCACCCGCTGGTCGAGGCCGTGCACCGCCTCGTCCACCGCGTCCTTGGCCATCACCCGGTAGGTCGTGTACTTGCCTCCAGCGACGACCACCAGGCCGGGCACCGGATGGGCGACCGTGTGCTCCCGCGACAGCTTGCTGGTCGCGTCGGACTCCCCGGCCAGCAGCGGCCGGAGCCCCGCGTACACCCCCTGCACGTCGTCCCGGGTCAGCGGCACGGACAGCACGGAGTTCACATGCTCCAGCAGATAGTCGATGTCCGCGCTGGAGGCGGCCGGATGGGCCTTGTCCAGATCCCAGTCGGTGTCGGTGGTGCCCACGATCCAGTGCCGGCCCCAGGGGATGACAAAGAGCACCGACTTCTCGGTCCGCAGGATCAGCCCCGTCGTGGAGTGGATCCGGTCCTTCGGCACGACCAGATGGATGCCCTTCGAGGCCCGGACATGGAACTGCCCGCGCTCAGCGATCAGCGCCTGGGTGTCGTCCGTCCACACGCCGGTGGCGTTGACGACCTGCTTGGCGCGGATCTCGTACTCCCCGCCCGCCTCCACGTCCTGCACACGCGCGCCGACGACCCGCTCACCCTCCCGCAGGAAGCCGACGACCCGCGCCCGGTTGGCCACCCGCGCGCCATAGGTCGCCGCCGTACGGACCAGGGTCGCCACATAGCGCGCGTCGTCCATCTGCGCGTCGTAGTACTGCAACGCGCCGACCAGCGACTCCTTCTTCAGACACGGCGACACCCGCAGCGCCTGCCGGCGCGTGAGATGGCGGTGCACCGGCAGCCCGCGCCCATGCCCCGACGACACGGACATCGCGTCGTACAGCGCGACCCCCGCGCCGGCGTAGAGCCGCTCCCAGCCCTTGTGCCGCAGCGGATACAGAAAGGGCACCGGCTTCACCAGATGGGGCGCCAGCTTCTCCAGCAGCAGGCCCCGCTCCTTGAGCGCCTCCCGCACCAGCGCGAAGTCCAGCATCTCCAGATACCGCAGACCGCCATGGACCAGCTTGCTCGACCGGCTCGATGTGCCGGAGGCCCAGTCGCGCGCCTCCACGAGTCCGGTGGCCAGGCCGCGGGTCGCGGCGTCGAGAGCGGTCCCCGCTCCGACCACGCCCGCGCCCACGACCAGCACGTCCAGTTCACCCTCGGCCATCGCCGCGAGCGCCTGGCCGCGCTCCGCGGGTCCCAGTGTCGCTGTCCTCACCGCTGCCTCCCGTCATCCCCCGTGTGGTCGGGCTCACAGATCGATTCTGTCCGTACTCCACGACTTCAGCCACTGCCTGTGGATAACACCGGCCGGCAACGGGGGACGACAGGAGACGACAAGGATTGGGCCGATTCCCCGATAAACAGCCCTTCATCGGCCGCGCAATACCACAGAACGGTCATATTTACTCCTAGTCTGACATTGCGCATCGCCCGTTCTGTCCACCCGGGTTGCGCTCACTGTCCACTCCGGCTACGGGAAGGACGGCCACCGCCGTGCCCGCAGATCTCGCCGTCATCGGACTCGGCCACCTCGGCCTGCCCCTCGCCCAGGCCGCCGTGGCCGCCGGCATCGACACCATCGGCTACGACACCGACCACCGCGCCGTCGCGGGGCTGGCCGCCGGCCACACCCCGGTCGACGGACCGCTCAGCGCCTCCGACATCCGCAGGATGCTCTCGGGCGGCTTCCGGCCCACCACCAACCCGACCGAGCTGGGCCGCGTCCGCACCGCCGTCATCTGCGCGCCGACCCCGCTGGGCGCCGACCGCACCCCGGATCTGACCGCGATCGGCGACGCGGCCCGCGCGCTGGCCGCCCGGCTGCGCCCGCACACCACCGTGCTGCTGGAATCACCGGCGGCGCCCGGCACCACCGAGGACTTCCTCCGCCCCCTCCTGGAGGAGGGCTCGGGCCTGCGCGCCGGACGCGACTTCCATCTCGCCTACTCCCCCGGCCGCTTCGACCCCGGCAACCGCACCCATGGCTTCGCCAACACCCCCAAGGTGATCGGCGGTCTCACACCGGCCTGCACCGAGTCGGCCGCCGCCTTCTACGGCCGCCTCACCGACAAGGTGGTCAGGGCGCGCGGCCCGCGCGAGGCCGAGACCGTCAAGCTCCTCGAAACCAACTTCCGGCATGTGAACATCGCGCTCGTCAACGAGATGGCCGTGCTCTGCCACGACCTCGGCGTCGACCTGTGGGACGTCATCCGCTGCGCGGAGACCAAGCCCTTCGGCTTCCAGGCGTTCCGCCCCGGCCCCGGCGTCGGCGGCCACGGCGTACCGATGGACCCCAGCTATCTGCCGCAGGCGGGCCGCACTCCCGGTCATCCGCTGCGGATGGTCGGCCTCGCCCAGGAGATCAACACGCGGATGCCGCAGTACGTCATCCAGCGCTGCGCGACCCTCCTCAACGAGCACGGGAAATCCGCGCGGGGCGCCCGGGTGCTGCTCCTCGGCGTCACCTACAAGCAGGACCTCGCCGACCAGGAGAGCTCACCGGCCACCGAGATCGCCTCCCGGCTGATGGATCTCGGCGCGGCCGTCAGCTACCACGATCCGTATGTCTCCGACTGGCGCGTCCGCGACCTGCCCGTGCCGCGCGCGGACTCGCTGTACGAGGCCGCCGCCAACGCCGATCTGACGGTCCTGCTCCAGGCCCACCGCACGTATGACCTCCAGGGCCTCGCGGTGAAGGCGCAACTCCTGCTGGACACCCGGGGCGCGAGTCCGGCGGGAGCCGCGTACCGGCTCTGACCGGCCTTGATCACGGGTGATACGCGCGAGGTGCCCGGACCGGCACATCCGGTCCGGGCACCTCGGGCACGCGGGGGTCAGCGGCGGTGCTGCGAGTCCGCCACCGTCACCTCGACGCGCTGGAACTCCTTGAGCTCGCTGTAGCCCGTCGTCGCCATGGCCCGCTTCAGCGCGCCGAAGAAGTTCATCGATCCGTCGGGGCTGTGCGAGGGGCCCGTCAGGACCTCCTCGGTCGTCCCGACGATGCCCAGGTCCACCAGCTTGCCGCGCGGGACGTCCTCGTGGACCGCCTCCATGCCCCAGTGGTGTCCCTTGCCCGGCGCGTCCGTCGCCCGCGCCAGCGGAGAGCCGATCATCACCGAGTCCGCGCCGCACGCGATCGCCTTGGGCAGATCCCCGGACCAGCCGACCCCGCCGTCCGCGATGACATGCACATACCGGCCGCCGGACTCGTCCATGTAGTCCCGCCGGGCCGCCGCCACATCCGCGACGGCGGTCGCCATCGGGACCTGGATGCCCAGCACATTGCGGGTGGTGTGCGCGGCGCCGCCGCCGAAGCCCACCAGCACGCCCGCGGCGCCCGTACGCATCAGGTGCAGAGCGGCGGTGTACGTGGCGCAGCCACCGACGATGACCGGCACGTCCAGCTCATAGATGAACTGCTTGAGGTTCAGCGGCTCCGCGGCCCCGGAGACATGCTCCGCGGAGACCGTCGTGCCGCGGATGACGAAGATGTCGACCCCGGCGTCCACCACGGCCTTGGAGAACTGCGCGGTGCGCTGCGGTGAGAGCGCGGCCGCCGTGACCACGCCCGAGTCCCGCACCTCCTTGATGCGCTGCCCGATCAGCTCTTCCTTGATCGGTTCGGCGTAGATCTCCTGGAGCCGGCGGTTGGCGCTCGCCTCGTCCAGTCCGCGGATCTCGTCGAGCAGCGGCTGCGGGTCCTCGTAACGGGTCCACAGGCCCTCCAGGTTGAGCACCCCCAGACCGCCCATCTCACCGATCCTGATCGCGGTCTTCGGAGAGACGATGGAGTCCATCGGAGCGGCCAGGAACGGCAGCTCGAACCGGTAGGCGTCGATCTGCCAGGCGATCGAGACCTCCTTCGGGTCCCGGGTGCGCCGGCTCGGGACGACGGCGATGTCGTCGAAGGCGTACGCCCTGCGGCCGCGCTTGCCGCGCCCGATCTCGATCTCAGTCACGATGTGTGGCCTTTCCCTCTACGTCTGCGGTCCCAGTATCCCCGACGCCCGCGTCCCGGGGTGCGTCCCCGGCGCCCGTATCCCGGGCCGGGAGGTGTCGCGCACAGCGGTGAGGGGCGGTCCCGGAAGCCCGGGACCGCCCCTCACGGACGCTCACACTCAGTGCTGGTTGTAGTTCGGCGCCTCGACCGTCATCTGGATGTCGTGCGGGTGGCTCTCCTTGAGGCCGGCCGCGGTGATCCGGACGAACCGGCCCTTGCGCTCCATCTCGTCGATGGAGGCCGCGCCCACATACCCCATGGTCTGGCGCAGGCCGCCGATGAGCTGGTGCAGCACGGCCGCCAGCGGGCCGCGGTAGGGCACCTGGCCCTCGATGCCCTCGGGGACCAGCTTGTCGTCCGAGGACACATCGGCCTGGAAGTAACGGTCCTTCGAGTACGAACGGCCCTGGCCACGGGACTGCATGGCACCGAGCGAGCCCATGCCCCGGTACGACTTGAACTGCTTGCCGTTGATGAACTGCAGCTCGCCCGGGGACTCCTCGCAGCCCGCCAGCAGACTGCCGAGCATCACGGTGCTGGCCCCGGCCGCGAGCGCCTTGCCGATGTCGCCGGAGTACTGGAGGCCGCCGTCGCCGATGACCGGGATGCCCGCCGCCTGGCAGACCACCGCGGCCTCGTAGATCGCCGTGACCTGCGGAACGCCGATACCGGCGACCACCCGGGTGGTACAGATCGAACCGGGCCCGACACCGACCTTGACGCCGTCCACACCCGCGTCGATCAGCGCCTGCGCGCCGTCACGGGTGGCCACATTGCCGCCGATGATGTCCACGGGGACACTCGACTTGATCTTCGACATCCAGTTGAGCGCGTTGCTGTTGTGTCCGTGGGAGGTGTCCACGACCAGGAAGTCGACACCGGCCGCGACCAGCGCCTGGGCCCGCTCCAGCGCCTCGGGGCTGGCCCCCACGGCGGCGCCGACCAGCAGCCTGCCCTCCGCGTCCTTGGCCGCGTTCGGGTACTTCTCCGCCTTGACGAAGTCCTTGACGGTGATGAGGCCCTTGAGGATGCCCGCGTCGTCGACGAGCGGCAGCTTCTCGATCTTGTGGCGGCGCAGCAGTTCCATGGCGTCCACGCCGGAGATGCCCACCTTGCCGGTGACGAGCGGCATCGGGGTCATGACCTCGCGCACCTGGCGCGTACGGTCCGCCTCGAAGGCCATGTCCCGGTTGGTGACGATGCCCAGGAGCTTGCCCGCGCGGTCGGTGACGGGGACACCGCTGATCCGGAACTTCGCGCAGAGCTGGTCGGCCTCGGCGAGCGTGGCGTCCGGGTGGACCGTGATCGGGTCGGTGACCATGCCGGACTCGGAGCGCTTCACCAGGTCGACCTGGTTGGCCTGGTCGGCGATGGAGAGATTGCGGTGCAGAACACCGACGCCGCCCTGCCGTGCCATGGCGATCGCCATGCGCGCCTCGGTGACCTTGTCCATCGCGGCGGAGAGCAGCGGGATGTTCACCTTGACGTTCCGGGACACCAGGGAGGAGGTGTCCACCTGGTTCGGCAGCACTTCCGAGGCGCCCGGGAGCAGCAGCACGTCGTCGTATGTCAGCCCGAGCGTCGCGAATTTCTCGGGCACTCCGTCGACGTTTGCAGTCATGACACCCTTCCCAAATGGCCTTGATCGGTGCGGATGTCCATGCTAACGGGCTCCACGGTCCTCTCATTCCACGATGAAGATCACCGATTGGCTTTGTACGTTCGTACGTCGGCGGCGGCCGCCCGGGTCACCGGCCGGTGCCGGTGACCGAGCGGTGCCGGCCCCGGCCGGATCACTGCTCGGCCAGCGCCCGCAGTCTGCTGAGCGCGCGGTGCTGCGCGACCCGGACCGCTCCCGGGGACATCCCCAGCATCTGGCCCGTCTCCTCCGCGGTCAGGCCGACCGCGACCCGCAGCACCAGCAGTTCGCGCTGGTTCTCCGGCAGATTGGCGAGCAGCTTCTTGGCCCACTCGGCGTCACTGCTGAGCAGGGCGCGCTCCTCCGGGCCCAGCGAGTCGTCCGGCCGCTCCGGCATCTCGTCGGACGGCACGGCCGTGGATCCCGGGTGCCGCATGGCGGCCCGCTGGAGATCCGCGACCTTGTGTCCGGCGATGGCGAAGACGAACGCCTCGAAGGGCCGGCCGGTGTCGCGATAGCGCGGCAGGGCCATCAGGACCGCGACACAGACTTCCTGCGCGAGGTCCTCCACGAAGTGCCGCGCGTCACCGGGCAGCCGGTTCAGCCGCGTGCGGCAATAGCGCAACGCGAGTGGATGAACACGGGCCAGGAGATCGTGCGTGGCCTGTTCATCGCCATCGACGGCACGGTGAACGAGCGCACCGATCACCGTGGTCTCGTCGTCGCGCATCGGTCCATGGTGCCTTGGCGGCTGCTGATTGGCGGTACCGCGTCCGTAGTTGTGCACCGAAGCGTTATGAGCGGGTGCGGCAGAACTCATCCCCTGCGCCCTCCCCTCGCGCTCGTCCGACTCGTCCCCGAGGAACTCCACAACTCAAGGATGCGGCATCGGCCGGGAAACGGTTGCGTACGGGCGTACGTTGCCCCGCCCGCCTCGCGGCGGGCGGGGGTACGGGCCGTCGTGTCAGCGGACCAGGCCCCAGCGGAAACCGAGCGCCACGGCGTGCGCGCGGTCGGAGGCGCCGAGCTTCTTGAAGAGCCGCCGGGCGTGCGTCTTGACCGTGTCCTCGGAGAGGAAGAGCTCACGGCCGATCTCCGCGTTGGAGCGGCCGTGGCTCATGCCTTCGAGCACCTGGATCTCCCGCGCGGTGAGCGTGGGAGCAGCGCCCATCTCCGCCGAACGCAGTCTGCGCGGCGCGAGCCGCCAGGTCGGGTCGGCGAGCGCCTGGGTGACGGTGGCCCGCAGCTCGGCGCGCGAGGCGTCCTTGTGCAGATAGCCACGAGCACCCGCGGCGACCGCGAGCGCGACGCCGTCCAGGTCTTCCGCGACCGTGAGCATGATGATCCGGGCGCCGGGGTCGGCGGAGAGCAGCCGGCGGACCGTCTCGACTCCGCCCAGCCCCGGCATGCGTACGTCCATCAGAATCAGGTCGGAACGATCGGCGCCCCAGCGGCGGAGGACTTCCTCGCCGTTGGCCGCGGTGGTCACGCGCTCGACACCGGGCACGGTCGCGACCGCGCGGCGGAGCGCCTCTCGGGCAAGCGGGGAGTCGTCGCAGACGAGGACGGATGTCATGACCGTCCTCCGCAGCTAATGCGCGTCACCTTGAGCCTCCAGGCTGGGTACATATCGTCACCTGGGCGATTGACGCCCTCGGACGTGTGCCCGAGTGCCTCGTTCTCTCAACCGCCTCGCACACTCAACGACGGTCACTCGAAAGAGTTACGGGTCGCGCGAGCGAGTTCGCCACTCGCTGTGAGGGGTCGCGCACAGAGAAGAGCGACGCGGGTCGCCCGGGGTTCACTCAGAGCTATGCCCCATTTAGCGGCTTTTCTTCCCTTTTGCTGGTGTCTGTGGCTAGATTCGCAATGAGTCATATTTACATCTACTTACACAGTAGATGTACCGTCGTGAGCACCGGTGCGGTAGCGCGTCGGGCTCGTGCCCGGCGTCCAAGCGGCCCGTATCCGCCTCAGCACGGTTTCAAGGGGACATGAGCAATGGCAGATTTCTCCCGCCTTCCCGGACCGAACGCAGATCTGTGGGACTGGCAGCTCCTGGCGGCTTGTCGCGGTGTGGACAGTTCGCTCTTCTTCCACCCGGAGGGGGAAAGGGGCGCGGCACGAAGCGCGCGTGAGAACTCGGCGAAAGAGGTGTGTATGCGATGCCCGGTCCGCGCGGAATGCGCGGCGCACGCCCTGGCGGTGCGGGAGCCGTACGGCGTGTGGGGCGGACTGACGGAGGACGAACGCGAAGAGTTGATGGGGCGGGCGCGGACCCGGCTGATCACGGCGTCGACAACCGGCCCGGGCACCGGCCCCGACGACCATACGAACGACTGACGCCAGAAGAGAAGAAACGTTCATGCTTCTCGCCCGAAGGTAGCTGAGTGCCGAGCGGTGAGAAGACAGGCGTCGGCGAACACCGGCCTCGGGGCCGCGTGCGCCGTCAGCGCGCGGCGGCCAGGACCAGGTGGTCCAGCGTGGCCGCCACGGCCGGGACCCTCGCCAGGTCCGGCAGGGTCAGCGCGACGATCTCCCGGTGGACCGGCGGCTCGACCGTGAGCGTCCTGACGCCCTTGGGCCGTACCGACTCCAGCGCCAGCTCCGGCAGCATCGCCACCCCGAGCCCCGCCGCCACCAGGCCGATCACGGCCGGATAGTCGTCCGTCGCGAAGTCGATCCGCGGCGTGAACCCCGACGTCTCGCAGGCGTCGACAAGCTGCGTACGGCAGCGCGGACAGCCCGCGATCCACGACTCCTCGGCCAGCTCCTCCAGGGCGGTCTTCCCCGCGTCCGCGAGCCGGTGCCCCTCCGGGACCAGGCCGACGAGGCGGTCCACGAGCAGCGGACGTACGACGAGGTCGTCCCACTCCGCGGCGGAGCCGCCGTACCGGAACGCGAGAGCCACATCGCAGTCGCCGCCGCGCAGCAGCTCGGCGGACGCGGGCGGTTCGGCCTCGACGAGGGAGACCCGGGTGCCCGGATGGGCCGCGCGCAGGGCGGCCAGCGCGGTGGGAACCAGGGTGGAGCTGCCGCTCGGAAACGACACCAGGCGCACCCGGCCGGCCCGCAGCCCGGCGATGGCCGCGATCTCCTCCTCCGCCGCGACGAGTCCGGCGAGGATGCCCGTCGCGTGCCGTACGAGCACCTCGCCGGCCTGCGTCAGCCGCATCTCACGGCCGGTACGGACGATCAGCGGGGTGCCCGCGGACGATTCGAGCGCCTTCATCTGCTGGCTGACGGCGGGCTGTGTGCAGCCCAGCTCGCGCGCGGCCGCCGAGAAGGAACCGGTGCCGGCCACGGCGCGCAGAACACGGAGATGGCGTGCTTCGATCACCGACTCACCATAAGTGTGTCTTGGGACGGGCCGCCAATCAGCGGTCCTTCCTTTGGGGGCGGGCGCTATCGTGCCGCTCATGAAGCTTCTGACCGTGAATGTGGGCCGGCCCAGGACCGTGGAGTACAGCGATGCCCCGGGTGGCGCCACCGGAATCGACAAGCGGCCGGCCGACGGTCCCGTCCGGGTGGCGGATCCCGGCCCCAAGGGGGAGGGCGCGAGCGGTGTCGCCGGGGACACGGTCTGCGATCTGCGCCACCACGGCGGCAGCGACCAGGCCGTGTACGCCTTCGCGCGGGAGGACCTGGACTTCTGGGAGCGGGAGCTGGGACGGCCGCTGGCCAATGGCGCCTTCGGCGAGAATCTCACCACCTCCGGACTCGACATCACCGGCGCGAAGATCGGTGAGCGCTGGCGGATCGGTCAGGACGTGGTGCTGGAGACGACGAGCGGGCGGATTCCGTGCCGTACCTTCCAGGGCTGGCTGGGCGAGCGGGGCTGGGTCCGGCGCTTCACCCGGCAGGCCGTGACCGGCGCCTATCTGCGGGTCATCACGCCGGGCGAGATCCGCGCGGGCGACGCGATCGAGATCGTCCACCGGCCCGCGCACGACGTGACGGTGGCCATGTCCTTCCGGGCCGTCACCCTGGAGCGGGAGCTGCTGCCGCGCCTCCTCGCCGCCGGTGAGGCACTGCATCCCGAGGAGCTGAGGACGGCGCGCGAGTACGCCGCCGGGCTCGGCGCGGGCGCCGGCGCGGTGAAACTGCCCTGACGCGGGGCGTGTTGGGCGGAACGCCCGGCGTGCGGGGTGCCCCCGAGGGTGACGGACGGTGGCATCGGGACGGTACGGGTGGGGCCCGGTGCCGCGCGGCCTCCCCCGTGACCGCTCCACCACGAGGGCCGGGGAGCGACGGGCCGGTTCGTGGTGGCGGGGACGGGCGGAAGGCGGGCCCTCCCGCCGCGCGCCAGGTACCTCGGGGGCACTGGCACAGGCGCTAACGTGCCGCGTATGACGACTGCTTTGATTACGGGTGCGACAGCGGGAATCGGCGCCGCCTTCGCGCGGCGGCTGGCGCCGGACGGGCACAATCTCGTGCTTGTCGCCCGCGACACCGAGCGCTTGCAGGACCAGGCCACCGAGCTGCACGACCGGCACGGCATCGAGGCCGAGGTGCTGACCGCCGACCTTTCCACCGACGAGGGGATCGCGGCGGTGGAGACCCGGCTCTCGGACCGCAGGCAGCCGGTCGATCTGCTGGTCAACAACGCCGGGTTCGGGAACAAGGGGCGCTTTCTCGAAGTCCCGATGTCCGACGAGCTGACGATGCTGAAGGTGCACTGCGAAGCGGTACTGCGGCTGACCTCGGCGGCGGTCGTGGGCATGAAGGCGCGCGGGCGGGGCGGGATCATCAATGTGGCGTCGACGGCGGCGTTCGTGCCCCGTGGCACCTACGGCGCCTCCAAGGCATGGGTCGTGCAGTTCACCCAGGGCGTGGCGCTGGATCTGGCGGGCAGCGGGGTGCGGCTGATGGCGCTGTGCCCCGGCTTCGTCAGGACCGAGTTCCATGAGCGGGCCGGAATGAACACGGACGCCATCCCCGGCTGGATGTGGCTGGACGCGGACAAAGTGGTGCCGGTCGCGCTGGCGGACCTGGCACGCGGAAAGGCCGTGTCCGTGCCCGATCCCCGGTACAAGGCGCTGGTGGCGGCGGCGAAGCTGACTCCGCGCGGGGTGCTCGGCGGGATCTCCTCGAAGACGCGCAGGTTCGGCCCCCGCTGAGGGGCGTCCCGCGGGCCCCCGTGCGGTCGGTGTCGGTGGACCCCGGGCCGCGAGGGCGTTCCGCCGCTGCCGGCGGGTGGGCCGGACCGGCAAGTCCTCGCGTCCCCGCGATGTCAGTGGGTGCCGATAGCTTCGTGGCATCCGAGGACAGCGGGTGTCCGCGGATCGCCATCGCAGGACGACTGCCCGATCACTGAGGGACGCTCATGGAACCGGTCTTCGCGGATTTCTCCACCACTCCGGCCCGGCTGTCGAACGCCGTCGTGGGACATCACCGGTGCGGGGTCGCACCCTCGCATCTCGCGCTGGACTCCGACGGATACGTCAAGCTCGACTTCACGACGGCCGGACGCGAGGAGATCGCCGGGGCCGTCCTCACCGTGACGACCCTCGGCGCGAGCGTTCCCATGGACGTCCTGCTCAACGGAAAGGCCGTGGCGGAGGGGCTCACATTTCCCGAGGCCGGCGGAGACAACATTCCCCAGGACCGGGTCCTGTCCCTCCCGGAAGAACTGCTGACGCCGGGCGACAACCTCCTGGAGATACACGGCCCCGCCGGCGAGGAGGGGCTGCTCCGGCTGACCGCCATCACCGTGGACCCCGCCCAGGACAGCGGCCGGGCCCGGCGCGCCATGGCGGCCAGGGCGAGCACCCGGTCGGTCTTCGCGTTCGGTACCGAGCAGCGCCCGGTCAACTCCGCCGTGTGGCAGCCCGCTCCACGGCTGCTCTTCCACATCGACCGGGGCGACCGGGCGGTTCCCGCGCAGCTCTCCTGGCGCGGGACGGACGGCGCGGAAACAGCGATAGCGCTCCGGGCGGACATGTCCGGCTTCCACGGCCACTACCGGGCCGCCGACGGCGCGCTCGGCGAGTTCCGCGGCACGCTGGCCGACCGCTGGGCCTATCCCGACGGCACGGCGGACGTCCCGCTGCACCGGTTCTCCACCGAGGAGGGCCAGGACGGCGGCTGGCGTCCCTCCGGTGAACTGCGAATCCTGCTCGACGACGGCCGGGCCACGCCCGTGGAGCGGGTGTCCTGGAGCGACCGGCGCGGGAACACGGCCTCGGTCACCCTGACCGCCGCCGTCGCGACGGCGGACGGTGATGCCGTGCCCGGCGAGCTGCGTGACATCACCGACGCGGTCGTCGATGTCGAGGCGAGCGACGAGTTCGAGGCCGGAGGGGAGGTCGCGCGCAACGTACTCCGCAAGTCCCGGAGCAAGTGGCTGGTGCACGAGGACACCGCCGAGCTGGACTTCACCCTCCAGCGCCCGGCCGCCGTCGCGTCGTACTCGCTGACCTCCGCCAATGACGCCCCGGGCCGCGATCCCCGGGACTGGCAGTTCCAGGGCTCGCACGACGGCAGCACATGGACGACGCTCGACACCCGTTCCGGCGAGCACTTCACACGCCGCTTCGAGACGAGGGACTTCCCCTTCGCCAACACCGCGCCCTACCGCCGCTACCGGCTGCGCATCACCGACAACGCCGGCGGCCACGAGACCCAGCTCAGCCAGGTCCGGCTCCACGCCGGTGCCGGCCGGGCTCCCGCGGCCACCGCGTCCGACTTCATCGGCTACTACGGGCCGGCCGGAGAGGCCCCCACCGGGTACCGGGGCACGACCGTGCCCGGAGCCGACGCCCCGGGGGAGCCGGCGGAAGGGCCCCGGGAGAAGCTGCTCGCGGGGGATCTGACGGACACCGCGGGGGACCTGGAAAGCGCCGCCCGCCTCCTCGGAAAGCTGGCGGAGTACCTCCGGACCCCCTGACCCGGCCCGCCGCAGCGGTGTCCCTCGTCCGGATCGGGCCGGGCCCGTGCGTCCCGGCGCCACGGGATCGGCCTGATCGAATGATCGAATCTTCCGGCATTCGATCGAGCGCACTAGGGTCGTGTCATCCGGGGCGCCGCCGGTCCCGGACCTCACGACCGAGGGGGCCGTCACCGTGCGCGAAGGTGCCGCTGAACGTCATGACCGTCTGCTGAACCTGGTGCGCGAGCGCGGCACCGTACGGGTGTCGGACCTCGCCGCCCGGCTCGGTGTCTCGCCCGTCACGGCGCGGCGGGACGTGGAGGCGCTGGCCGTCCGCGGCCTGCTCGACCGGGTGCACGGCTCGGTGTCCTGGCCCGAGCGGCAGGGGCCGGCGGGGATCGCGCCGGGCGGCGGCGGTCCGGTCCTCGGCATGCTGGCGCCCGCCGCCGCCTACTACTTCGCCGAGGTGATCCGCGGCGCGCACGAGGCCGCCGCGCGCCTGGGTGCCCGGCTGATCCTGCGGGTCTCGGACTACCGGCCGGAGGACGACGCGGCGCACGCGGCCGGGCTGCTGGCGGCCGGCGCCGAAGGACTGCTTCTCGCGCCGAGCTGGACGGAGCCGGGCCATCAGGCCGAGTACAGCGACTGGATCGCGCGCCTCCCGGTGGACACCGTGCTGGTGGAGCGCCGGGAGGTGCCGGGCGGGCCGCTGGCCGGCCTGGACCGGGTCTGCTCCGACCACGCGCACGGGGTGCTGATCGCCGTACGCCATCTCGTACGGCTGGGGCACCGGGCACCCCTGCTGGTGGCACGGTCGGACAGCCCGACCGCGCTGGCCGTACGGGCGGGGTACCGCGAGGCGCTGGCCTCGCTGGGGCTCGACGCGCCGCTGCCGGTGATCGATTCGACCTCGGCCGAGCGGGATCCGGAGCGTTTCGAGGCAGCGGCGCGGGCGCTGTGCGCGGCGGTACGGGCCGGGGAGGCGACCGCCGCGCTGATGCACAACGACGAGGACGCCATCCGGATGGTGCGGCGCCTCGCGGAGCTGGGGGTACGGGTCCCCGGGGACCTGGCCCTGATCACCTATGACGACGAGGTCGCGGCCCTCGCCGACACTCCGCTGACGGCGGTCGCCCCGCCCAAGCGTGAGGTGGGCAGGTGCGCGGCCGAGCTGCTGGTCCAGCGGCTGACCGCGCCCGCGGGAGCGGCGGAGGACGCGCCGCGCCGGCATGTGGAGCTGCTGCCCCGGCTGCGTGTGCGGGCCTCCTGCGGCGCGGCCGGTGCGTCCGTCCCGCACGCCTGAGGCGATTCCTCCGCGATCGCCGGAGGTGATTCCGATGCGATCCCACCGTTGGATTCGATCATTTTTCGATCAATCAATCTTTCGGTCTTGACTCCGCTCACGGCGGATCGAAGTATCACGGCCACCGCCTGTCCCCCGCACGCACAGGAGCCGCGCCGTGAGCCGAAGTTGGTCCCGTCCCTTCCACGCCCTGGCCGGCGCCGCCACGGCGCTCGCCGCGCTCGCCGCCCTCACGGCGTGCGGCGGCGGTGCCGACGCCCCCGCCGGATCCGCCGACGCTCCGGTGACCCTCACCTTCTGGGCCTGGACCAAGGGGTCGAAGGAGGTCGTGGACGCGTTCAACGCCTCCCACGACACGATCAAGGTGAAGTTCGAGGAGATCCCCTCCGGGGGCCTCGGCGGATATCCCAAGATCGCCAACGCGGTGAAGGCGGGCATCGCTCCCGATGTGCTCTCCATCGAGTACCCACAGCTCTCGCAGTTCGTCAGCCAGGGCTCGCTCCAGGACCTCAGCAGCTATGTGACCGACGACATCGAGAAGAAGTTCCTGCCGGGCGCCATCCAGCTGACCACTCTGGGCGGGCGCAACTGGGCCATCCCCTTCGACGCCTCACCGCAGGTCTTCTACTACCGCAAGGACTTCTTCCAGCGGCACCACATCACGCCGCCGCGCACCTGGGCCGAGTTCCGTACGGCGGCCCAGCGGGTCAAGCGGGCATCGCCGACAACCAGGATCGCCACCTTCTTCCCCGACGATCCGACGTTCTTCCAGGCGATGGTCTGGCAGGCCGGCGCCCGCTGGTTCAGGACCGGGAAGGACGCCTGGGGCATCGACACCACGGATCCCGCGTCCCTGAAGACCGCGGCGTACTGGCAGGACCTGATCGACGACGAACTGGTCAGCACCGCCTCGTCGTTCAGCCCGGAGTGGACCAGCTCCCTGAAGCAGGGCACCACCGTCGGCTATCTCGGCGCGTCCTGGAGCGCGGGCGTGCTCGCGGGCATCGTGCCGGAGGAGAGGGGCAAATGGGCCGCCGTGCCGGTGCCGAGCTGGAACGCGGACGAACCGGCCAGCGGCATGATCGGCGGTTCCACCTTCGCCGTGAGCAGGACCAGCGAGAAGACCGCCGCCGCCGTCGAGTTCGCCCTGTGGATGTCCACCAGCGAGGCGGGCATCACGGCACGGATCGGCGCGAGCACGTCGAGCGCCCTGCCCGCCTCGCCCGCCATGGTGCCGGTCGCCCGCAAGGCTTTTGACACCAGCTTCTACGGCGGCCAGGACCTCTACGGCCTGTACGCGAAAGCCGGAGCGTCGATCAGCCCCGGCTGGGTCTGGGGCCCGAGCACCGGCGCCACCAACGCCGCGCTGGGCGACGAACTCGGCGCCGTCGTCGGCGGCGCCTCCACTCTCCGCCACGCTCTCACCACGGCGCACGACGCGACCGTCACCGATCTGCGGAAGCGCGGCCTGAAGGTCGAGGACCCCTCATGACCACCGAGACCGGCACCCAGACGACCGGCGTCCGCGGCACCGGCAGCCGCCCGACACGTCGTGGCCGCGCCTCCGGCGTCAGCGCCAAGACCCGTACCGGTCTGGCCGCCGGTGTGCTCCTCGCCCCGTTCTTCGTCCTGTTCGGTGTGGCGATGGTGATCCCCGTCGGCTACGCCCTCTGGCTGAGCCTGTTCACCGAGAAGCAGTCCGGGCTGGGATTCGACGGGCCCAGGACCGTCTTCCACGGCCTCGGCAACTACGCGGACGCGCTGGGGGACCAGGCATTCCGCGACGGCTTCTGGGTCCTTCTCGGCTACTGCGCCTTCTACATCCCCCTGATGGTCGGCGGCGCGCTGATCCTCTCCCTGCTGCTGGACACGGCCCTGGCCCGCGCCCGCCGCTTCTTCCAGCTCGCGCTCTTCCTGCCGCACGCCATCCCGGGGCTGATCGCCGCGCTGATCTGGATCTATCTCTACACACCGCAGCTCAGCCCCGTCGTCCAGGCCATGGAGGCCGGCGGCCTCGGCTTCGACTTCTTCTCCTCCGAAGGCACCCTGCCCTCGGTGGTGAACATCGCGCTGTGGGAATGGCTCGGCTACAACGTGGTGATCTTCTACGCCTCCCTCCAGGCCATCGACCGCTCACTGCTGGAAGCCGCGACCGTCGACGGCGCCGGCCAGTGGCGGCTCGCTCTCAGCATCAAATTCCCCCTGATCCGCGCCTCGTTGGGGCTCGTACTGCTCTTCACCGTCATCGGTTCGCTCCAGCTCTTCACCGAGCCGCTGATCCTCAGCCGCGGCTCGGGATCCGCGGTCACCAGCACCTGGACGCCCAATATGTACGCCTACAGCGCCGCCTTCGAACGCAACGACTACGGTCTCGCGGCCGCCGCGTCCGTCCTCATCGCCCTCGTCGCCGCCGCGCTCTCCTTCGGCGTCACCCGCTTCTCCAACCGGAAGGAGGCACGGGCATGACGTCCCCCCTCGTGGCCGACCCGGCCACCCGGCTCCAGTCCCCGCGCCCCGGCACCACCGGCCGCGCCCCCGTCCGGGCGGCCCGTCCCGGCACCGGCCGCTGGCTGTCCAGGTCCGCCGTCAACGGGGCGCTGCTCCTCGCCGCCGTGTACACGCTCTTCCCTCTGGTCTGGCTTGTCACCGCCGCCACCAAGGACGCCGGCAATCTGCTCGGCGGCGATGTGTTCTCCTTCGAGGGCTTCAGCCTCGGCCAGAACCTCTCCACCCTGTCGTCCTACCAGGACGGCATCTACTTCCGGTGGTACGGCAACTCCCTGCTCTACGCGGGCGTCGGCGCCCTCGGCTGCTCCCTGGTGAGCGTCGCGGCGGGCTACGCCTTCGACAAATACCGGTTCCCCGGCAAGGAGAAGCTGTTCGCCGTCGTCCTGCTGGGCGTCCTGCTGCCCTCCACGGCACTGTCGCTCCCGCTCTATCTGCTGGCGGTCAGGACAGGCACCATCAACACCTACTGGTCGGTGCTGATCCCCGCGCTGGTCAACCCGTTCGGCGTGTATCTGTCCCGGATCTTCAGCGCCGGCTATGTCCCGGACGAGGCACTGGAGGCGGCCCGCATCGACGGCGCGGGCGAGCTGCGCGCCTTCTGGTCGATCGGCCTGCGCATGATCATGCCGGGCTTTGTGACCGTCTTCCTCTTCCAGTTCACCGCGATCTGGAACAACTTCTTCCTCCCCCTGGTGATGCTCTCCGACCGGAAGCTCTACCCGCTGAGCCTCGGTCTCTACAACTGGCACAGCAACGCGAACAGCGATCCCACCTTCTATCCGATGGTCGTCACCGGCTCCCTTCTCGCCGTCACCCCTCTGATCATCGCTTTCGTCTCCCTGCAACGACACTGGAAGGCCGGACTCACCGCCGGCAGCGTCAAGTGACCAGCGCCCAGTGACCCACGAGGAGCTTGAGTTCCACCATGCACCACACCACTGACAACGGGCCCTCCCCCGGCACCCGGACGCCGAGCGGCCCGCCTTCCACCCTGCTCGCCATGGGCCCCGGCATCGCCGAACGGCTGCTCACCGAGGACCACCGGGCCCGGCTCACCGGCCTCGTCCGTACCGACCCCACACTGATCGCGCACCAGCTCTCCGACCCGCCGCCCGCGGTCGCCGCCGCCCTCGCCGAGGCCGAACTGCTCCTCACCTGCTGGGGAGCGCCGCCGCTCACCGCCGGTGTCCTCGACGCGGCGCCCCGGCTGCGGGCCGTCGTCCATGCCGCAGGCACCGTCAAGCACCACATCACGGACGCCTGCTGGGAACGCGGCATCGCGGTCACCTCGGCCGCCGCCGCCAACGCCCGCCCGGTCGCCGAGTACACCCTCGCCGCGATCCTCTTCGCGGGAAAGAACATCCTGGGCTCCGCCCAGCGCTACCGGAATCTCCGGACCCACCACGACTGGCGGGAGGAGCTGGACCGCGCGGGCAACTACCGCCGTACGGTCGGCGTCGTCGGAGCCTCCCGTATCGGCCGCCGCGTCATCGAGCTGCTGCGCCCCTTCGATCTCGACGTCCTGCTGTACGACCCGTATGTGGACGCGGCCGGCGCGGCGGCGCTCGGCGTGGAGTCCGTACCGCTCGGCGAGCTCTGCGCCCGCGCGCATGTCGTCTCCGTCCACGCGCCGGAGATCCCGGCCACCCGCCATATGATCGGCGCCGCGCAGCTCTCCGCGATGCCGGACGGCTCGACCCTGATCAACACCTCGCGCGGCTCGCTCATCGACGAGAGCGCGCTCCTGCCCGAGCTGGTCTCGGGCCGGCTGCGCGCCGTGCTGGATGTCACGGAGCCCGAGCTGCCGCCCGCCGACTCCCCGTTGTACGACCTGCCGAATGTCCTGCTGACGCCGCATGTCGCGGGCTCCCTGGGCGGCGAGATCCACCGTATGGCCGATCAGGCGCTCGACGAGGTGGAGCGCTACACGCGCGGACTGCCCTTCGCCGACCCCGTGCACCCGGCGGCCCTGGACCACTCCGCGTAGCGCGCCGCGCTCCCGAGCGCACAGACACACAGACGCCCGACAGCCCGACACAGCCCGACAGCACCGACACACGAAAGCACCGCGAACGCACCGAGGCCCGGTGCCCCCGTGAAGGGGCACCGGGCCTCGGTGCGTTCAGCCGTACGCGTCAGTGGCTGTGGCCGTGGCCGCCGTGACCGGCGTCGGCCTCCTCCTCGGCCGGCTTCTCGACGACCAGGGTCTCGGTCGTGAGCAGCAGGGAGGCGATGGACGCGGCGTTCTCCAGCGCGGAGCGCGTGACCTTGACCGGGTCGATGACGCCGGCCTTCACCAGGTCGACGTACTCGCCGGTCGCGGCGTTGAAGCCGTGGCCCTTGTCCAGCTCCGACACCTTGGAGGTGATGACGTAGCCCTCAAGACCGGCGTTCTCGGCGATCCAGCGGAGCGGCTCGACGACGGCGCGGCGGACGACCGCGACACCGGTGGCCTCGTCGCCCTCCTTGCCGAGGTTGCCCTCAAGCACCTTGGCGGCGTGCACCAGGGCGGAGCCACCACCGGAGACGATGCCCTCCTCGACCGCGGCGCGGGTCGCGGAGATGGCGTCCTCCAGACGGTGCTTCTTCTCCTTCAGCTCCACCTCGGTGGCGGCGCCGACCTTGATCACGCACACGCCGCCGGCCAGCTTCGCGAGGCGCTCCTGGAGCTTCTCGCGGTCCCAGTCGGAGTCCGTGGACTCGATCTCGGCCTTGATCTGGTTGATACGGCCGGCCACGTCGCCGGCGTTGCCGCCGCCGTCCACGATGGTCGTGTCGTCCTTGGTGATGGTGACGCGGCGGGCGGAGCCCAGCACGTCCAGGCCGGCCTGGTCGAGCTTGAGGCCGACCTCCTCGGCGATGACGGTCGCACCGGTGAGGGTGGCGATGTCGCCGAGCATGGCCTTGCGGCGGTCACCGAAGCCGGGGGCCTTCACCGCGACCGCGTTGAAGGTGCCGCGGATCTTGTTGACGACGAGGGTGGAGAGCGCCTCGCCCTCGACGTCCTCGGCGATGATCAGCAGCGGCTTGGAGCCACCCGCCTGGATGACCTTCTCCAGCAGCGGGAGCAGGTCCTGGATGGAGGCGATCTTGCCCTGGTGGATCAGGATGTACGGGTCGTCGAGGACGGCCTCCATACGCTCCTGGTCGGTCACCATGTACGGGGACAGGTAGCCCTTGTCGAAGGCCATGCCCTCGGTGAAGTCCAGCTCCAGACCGAAGGTGTTGGACTCCTCGACGGTGATGACGCCGTCCTTGCCGACCTTGTCCATCGCCTCGGCGATCAGCTCGCCGACCTGCTGGTCCTGCGCGGAGAGCGCGGCCACGGCGGCGATGTCGGACTTGTCGTCGATCGGGCGGGCGGTCGCGAGGAGTTCCTCGGACACGGCCTTGACCGCCGCGTCGATGCCCTTCTTCAGGGCGGCCGGGGAGGCGCCGGCGGCGACATTGCGCAGGCCCTCGCGGACCAGCGCCTGGGCCAGCACGGTAGCGGTGGTGGTGCCGTCACCCGCGATGTCGTTGGTCTTGGTCGCCACCTCCTTCACGAGCTGCGCGCCCAGGTTCTCGTACGGGTCCTCGATCTCGACCTCACGGGCGATCGTGACACCGTCGTTGGTGATGGTGGGGGCGCCGAACTTCTTGTCGATGACGACGTTGCGGCCCTTGGGGCCGATCGTCACCTTCACCGTGTCGGCAAGCTTGTTGACGCCGCGCTCAAGGGCGCGACGGGCGTCCTCGTCGAACTTCAGGATCTTCGCCATGGGAGCTTCTGTGTCCTCTCAAATGAGATGCGCCCCTGTCCGCCCGGCGTTCGCAGGGGGGCCAGGGGCGCATCTCAAAAGCGATCTTGGGTGAATTACTTCTCGATGATCGCGAGCACGTCGCGAGCCGAGAGGACGAGGTACTCCTCGCCGCTGTACTTCACCTCGGTGCCGCCGTACTTGCTGTACAGAACGACATCGCCGACGGAAACGTCGAGCGGGAGCCGCTCGCCGTTCTCGAAACGGCCCGGGCCCACAGCCAGGACGACGCCCTCCTGGGGCTTCTCCTTGGCGGTGTCCGGGATAACCAGGCCAGAGGCCGTGGTCTGCTCGGCGTCGAGCGGCTGGACCACAATGCGGTCCTCGAGCGGCTTGATGGCAACCTTGGTGCTGGCGGTCGTCACGATCCGACCTCCCCCTTCGGAGATCTCACGGGGTTAACTGTCTGAGTGGCGACCAGGTGGGCCCGTCGTCGCGGGTGCCGGACCTGCCAGTCGCGCTTTGGCACTCTCCAGTGGGGAGTGCCAGACCTGAGACTATGACCGCGATTAGCACTCGGTCAAGCGGAGTGCCAATGGGCGCGGCGTGGCGGATCAGTCTCCCCAGGGAAACGACGCCGTCGGGGCCCTGGTTTCGTACGACCGTATGAAGATGCGTTGTATGAACGTACGCACTGGCGAGACGTCCGAGAGCGCGCGCCCCGCCCCGGGCGCGCGCCGTGTCCGGGCCCGGGGCCGCTTACGGGGAGTCTTCCGGGCCACCCGTCCCGGCGTCCTGTTCCCAGATGCCCCGCAGCAGCCGTTCCTGCCGGCCGCAGACCTCCCGCGGCTGCTCCCCGTGCGGCAGCCGCGCCCTGACCAGGTGCGGCTTCACTCCCGCCGGACCCGGGTGGCCCTGCACCCGGACCGACGCGTCCGGGCTCACCTTCTGCGCCGCCTTGCGCCCCAGCCGTTCGATCGGGTCCACGGACGGCGCGCACCCCGTCAGCAGGGCGCCGCAGCCGGCGAGGAGCGCACCGGCTGCCAGCAGGCCGGCCAGTAGCCGGTGCGCCGGTCTCATACGTAGTCCTCCAGCTTGGCCACCGCGTAGCCCCGGCCGGTGATCGTCTTCATCACCTGGCGGATCATGTCGGGCATGGTGCCGTTCCAGTCCCCTGGCCCGCGGAAGTGCGTGAGGACGATGTCGCCGGGGTGCAGGTCCTCGTCCCACTCGCGCCACTCCATGTGGTCGGGGAACGCCTCGGACGCCCACAGCGGCGCGGCCTTCACCCCGCACTCCTTGGCGGCTCTCAGCGTGTCCACGTTGTAGTTGCCGTACGGCGGGCGGAAAAGCGGAGGCCGCTTGCCGAACCGCTGCTCGATGTTGTCCTGCTGTTCGCAGATCTCCCGCTTCTGCTCCTCGTACGACAGGCCGGGCATGTAACGGTGGTTGATGGTGTGGTTGTGCAGGGACACTCCGCGGTCCTGCATCTGCTTGAAGTAGCCGTAGTTGTCCTTGGTGACGTAGTCGCTCAGGAAGGCGCTGTACGGGATCTTCAGCTCACTCATCATCCGCAGCAGTTCCGGGTCCTTCTCCGCCCCGTCGTCCATGGTCAGGAAGACGACCTTGTCCTTGACCGGAACGGTGGTGAAGATCGGCGGCAGCTCGTCGCCGCCCTCGACCTCGAAGCCCTGGCGGGTGGTGATGCGCGGCTTGACCGCGGGCGGGGGCGGCGCCGGCAGCGGGGTCGCCGCGAGCCCCCACTTCTTGGCCGCGACGGCGCGCGCCGCCTGGATACGGCGCACATTCTCGGCGTACTCGGCGCGGGCGCCGGCCGAGCCGGGCGGGTGCTTCCCGGCCGCCTGCTGACCCGGCCTGCCCTCGACCGCCGAAGGGCTCTGGTGCCCCGCCGCACCCTTGGAGGGCGACGACGTGGCCGGTCCACCGGACTCCACACCGCATGCCGAGCCGACAGCGGCGACCAGAAGCGCCGCCAGAAGCGCACGGCTCCGCCTGCGTCTCTTCGCCATCACTCTTCTCACCATTTTTTCGTTTTGTCGTACTAGCTGCATGGCGTCGCATCCTGTCAGCGCGCGGCGCCCCCGCCCGGCCGACACTCACCGCCCGGCACGCACCATCGCCCGGCTGGCCCACAATGGGCCGGGTGACCGACCGCGTTCCCTCCTCCCCCCTCGCCGACCTGCTCTCCGCCGAGGGCCAGGCCCTCCTCTCCGAGCTGCGTGACCACGACCCCGCGCGGGAACTCGCCCTCGCCACCCGGCTGCGCCGTGAGCACCCGGCCGAGCTGGTCTCGGCGGCCCTGACGCAGGCGCGGCTGCGCCAGCGCGCGGTGGCGAAGTTCGGCGCGGAGGACGCCCACCGCATGTACTTCACGCCCAACGGCGTCGAACAGGCCACGCGCTCCGGCGTCGCCGCGCACCGGGCCGCCCGGTTCCGCGACCTCGCCCCCTCGGCGGCCGTCACCGACCTCTGCTGCGGCGTCGGCGGCGACGCGATCGAGCTGACCCGCGCCGGCTTCGCCGTGACCGCCGTCGATCTGGACCCGCTGACCTGCGAGATCGCCCGGACCAATGTGCGGACCCTGGCGCCTGGCGGCCCGGCGCCGACGGTGATCCGCGCCGATGTCCTGGAGTACGACCTGACCGGGACCCGCGCCCTCTTCATCGATCCGGCGCGGCGCGGCGGCCGGGGCAGGATCTTCGACCCGGAGGCGTACTCACCGCCGCTGTCCTGGGCTGTCGACGCGGTACGAAGGGTGGGCGTCGGCGCCGTCAAGATCGCGCCCGGCATTCCGCACGAACTGATCCCGGACGACTTCGAGGCCGAGTGGATCTCGGACGGCGGCGATGTCAAGGAAGCCGTGCTCTGGTACGGCTCAGAGCGCCCTGACGCCGTCGTCCCCGGTGGCCGCCGGGCCACTCTCCTGCCCTCCGGAGCCGCCCTCGCCGGGCGCGGCCTGCCCGACCCGCCCGTCCGCAAGACCGGCCGTTACCTGTACGAACCGGACGGCGCCGTCATCCGCGCGCATCTGGTCGCGGAGGTGGCCGACGAGCTGGACGGCGGGCTGATCGACGAGACCATCGCGTACATCACGGCCGACGAAGCGCGCCCCACGCCGTACGCCACCGGCTATGAGATCACCGACGAACTGCCCTTCAACCTCAAGAAGCTGAAGGCCCTGCTCCGGGAGCGCGAGGTGGGGATCCTGACGGTCAAGAAGCGCGGCTCGGCGGTCGAACCGGAGGAACTGCGGCGCCGCGTGAAGCTCAGGGGCGCGGGCACCGCGACGGTCTTCCTCACCCGGGTGGCGGGCGCTCCCACCATGCTGATCGGGCATCCGGCGCGGGCATGACCACCGCGCTCACCCCGACCCGGCGGGCCCGGTGCCCTGCCTACAGGTCGGTCAGCTCATCCGCGTAGATCTGCGACAGCGGCTGCGGGCCGACGTACTGCTGGCAGTTGCACTGCCGTAGCTCGTACCGCAGGGGCTTTCTGTCCTCGTCCCACTCCGTCGGCACCTCCACGTCCTCGTGGCACTTGCCGCCGGTCGTGCTTCGCCAGATGGTGCGTGCAGCCGCAGACGGGCTCCGGCGGCTTGTGGGCCTCCTCCAGGGCGCGCCGCTCCTTTTCCACCAGCTTGAAGCGTTCGACCTTCCGCTCGTGCCGGGTCTGCAGCGCCGTCCGGCCCGTGTCGGCTATCCAGCCGAAACCGCCCACCAGGAAGAAGATGAAGATCCACCAGAGCCAGTCCATCCGCCGCCCCTTAGCCTGAATGGCGCATGTATACCCCCTTCAGGATATGACGGACGTGAGGAAGTCCGCCTCAGCGGTGCGCTCCCCCGCCCCCGCGCACCGGGACGGGCGTGAGCAGCCGCTCCGACCAGCTCTGATGCCGCAGCGACTGGGTCACTCCCAGCAGACCGGTCACCAGCACCGTGATCCCCAGGCCCAGGGCGTACACCGTCTCCCCCACGGTCGCCGATGCCGCGCCGGCCCCGGCCGCACGGACGACGCGGACGGTCTCCCACGCTCCCAGCAGGCACAGCACCACCGACGGCAGCAGCCAGAGGACGGACCGCCGGTGCGCCCGCAGGCGCACATCCGTCGCACGGTCCGGGCCGAGTGCCGCCCAGGCGTCCAGGCGCTGCCGTATGTCCCGGCCCCTGCCCAGCCAGAGACCCAGCGCGACCGCCGCCGGCACCAGGAACACCGCCGCGAGGACTAGTGCCACCAGTCCGGTGATCTCGCCCAGACCGCCCCGCTCGAAGCTCTCGATCGCCAGCCCCACGGCCGCCCAGCCGACCACGGCGACCGCCGCCAGCAGCCAGAGCAGCACCAGCCGTCCGATCGCGAGGCCCCGCCGGGTCAGCGCCGCCATGGCCGCGGCCCGGTCGGCGAGCCGCGCCTCACGATCGGGCCAGGGACAGGACTCCTCGGGCGGCGGAAGCGGCGGCAGCGCGGCTCGGCTGATCATTGAGCAGAGATTAGCGGTACGTGGCGGTGTTGAGCGGCCAGGGTGCCCGGCGGTACGGCGCGGCCCGACAGGGACGGACAGGGGCACGCGCGGGCCGGTGCGGCGCAGGCGCGGCGGTGGCCGCACGGCCCGTTTCCCGGAGGCACGGGGATGTGTGTCGGACGCCGCCGCTCCACCGCTCACCAGTAGTTTCATGCGAAAGCCCGGCTTCCGCCGCGTACCTTCTCCCCCGCGTCCACCGCCCCGCCGACCGAGGTTCGCCCATGCCGCCACTGTCCCTGCCGTATCTGCTGAAGAGGCTGCTGCGAAGTGAGCACTGGCGGCGGCTCCATGTCCGCGCCTCCCTGTGGGCCGCGCTGATCACGGTGCTGGTCCTGCTGGGCGGCTCATGGCTGATCGTGGTGGTGGAGACCCCGGCGCCGAAGGCGACCATCACGTCCTTCCCCCTCGCGCTGTGGTGGTCCGTCGAGACCGCCACCACCGTCGGATACGGAGACCTCTATCCCGTCACGGCATGGGGGCGCGTCATCGCCACCGTGGTGATGCTCGCCGGGATCTCCATGTTCAGCATCGTCACCGCGTCCCTCGCCACCTGGTTCGTCAGCGGCGCCGCGCACCGCGTGCACGAGCTGGCGGTGGCCTTCGAGCGGTTCGGCCGGGAGGGGACGGCGGGCGCCTCGGACGAGCTGCGCGCGCTCCACACGCGCTTCGACCGCCTGGAGAAGATCGTCAAGGACACGCGGCGGCCGCCCGGCTCAGCGTGACGCCGACCGGATCGGGCCCCGGGTTTCCGGCGGCGCGTGCCGAACGCTCATGTCCGGTCCTCCTGATCCGTCCCGCCGGTCACCCGCAGAGCCGTACGGAGCTGTTCCACCCGGGCGCGGACCCTCGTCGACGCCCCCGCGTCCTCCGGCCGGGCGGGCGGCGGCACCTCCCGGCACAACCGGCAGAGCCCGTCGGGGAGTTGCGCCGGATCACCCGGGACACCGCAGTCCGTGCACTCCATCACGCGCCGGGGACGCGGAGGCTCCGGCGGGAGCTTGGCGAGGAGCCGGGCGCGTACGAAGCCGTACGGCGCGGCCACCTCCGCCGGAAGGCCCGCCGTCAGCGCCTGGACGAGCTGGGCCCGGCCCGCGCCGCGCTCGAACCACCGCGCGGCCAACTCCTCCAGTGCCCCGCACTCGGGCTCGGAGAGCGTGAGCCGCGCGTCGGTCCGGCCGAGCGCCGCGAGGATGTCGTACGCCTCGGTCCGGGCCCGCGCCGAAGGCTCCGGCCGGGACGGCGACTCCCGCGGGACGTCCGCGCCCGAGGTGAACGCGTCCCACCACTCGTTGTCCCTGGCCGCCCGCGACCAGTACGTGCGCCAGACCCAGCGCACCGTCCCCTCGTGGCCGGTGACCGCCTCCCGGTGGCGGCGCAGATGTCCCGCCCGGGAGAGATTGTTGAGCACGGTCCGCACCGCGCACTGGCCGTAGTCCGCGAGATGTTTCGCGAGGGTCTTCACCGAGATGTCGGAGCCCTCGGGCAGCCGGTCGACATAACCGGCGACCGCCGCCTCACGCTTGGGCAGATGTGCGAAGTCGTCGGCGCGGCGCGGGCTTTGGCAGGGAGCGAGCCGCTTTCCGTACCCCGGATTGGCGTGGGGATGGGCGTGCGGGCGCGGGGCGGGATTAAGCTGCTGAACAGCCATCAGATCGTGGGTGCTTTCGATCTCGTTGGTCAGACCCCTGCGACGTGTTGGTAGCACCCGCGGGGGTCGTTCTTTGTGCCGCACGCTACACGCCCGTGCCATTCCGTGGCGAGTCGGTCACAAAAAGTCATCTCGCCCGGCGGCCCGGGCACTTCAGGGGTGGGTGGGCGGGTTTGCCCTCCCACCCCTTCCTTGGAAAAGGGGCTCGAACTCCGACGCCCGAGGCTCAAGCGACGTGGACACCCCGAGCGGAATCGTTCATGCGGAGGCGCGCGGATACGGCTCGGACCCGGCTTGAGCTTCGGGCGGACAGCCGTCGCCGCGCCCCCGTCCGCCGATCCCGCCGACCCGGGCACCATCCGCCCGCGAGGAGTAGCTTCGAAGGGGTGGATACCGGACTTGTCGGGGACCGACGCTGGCAGGAAAAGATCTTCACCGGTGAGTGGCGGGACGGCGGCGGCGGTGTGCTGCCCGTCATTGAGCCCGCCACCGGTGCGGAGCTGGGTGTGGCCGGGAAGGCCGCGCCGGACGATGTGGCGCGCTCCGTCGCCCGGGCGGACGAGGCCCAGGCCGCCTGGGCCGCCGCGCCGTTCAGCGAGCGCGCGGGCGTACTGCGACGGGCCGCGGAGCTGTGGACGGAGCACAGTGCCGAGGTCCGCACGTGGCTTGTGCGTGAGGCCGGGAGCGTCCGCCGCAAGGCGATGAGAGAGCTGGGCGGCACGGTGGCGGAGTGTTGGGAGGCCGCCGCGCTGCCGTCGCACCCCCTGGGCGAGGTGCTGCCCAGCGAGCGGGCGACGCTGAGCATGACCCGCCGGACTCCGGTGGGCGTCGTCGGCGTGATCGCCCCGTTCAATCTGCCGCTCAAGCTGGCGTTCCGTTCGGTGGCCCCGGCGCTGGCGCTCGGCAACGCCGTCGTCCTCAAACCGGATCCCCGTACCCCGGTCTCCGGTGGCGTGGCGCTCGCCCGGGTCTTCGAGGAGGCCGGGCTGCCGCCCGGCGTGCTGCATGTCCTTCCCGGCGGCGCGGACGTCGGCGCGGCGCTGGTCGCCCAGCCCGCCGTACGGGCCGTCTCCTTCACCGGTTCGTCGCGGGCCGGGCATGCCGTGGCCGAGCTGTGCGCGCGCCACTCCACCCGCGTCCATCTCGAACTGGGCGGCAACTCCGCGCTGATCGTCATGCCGGACGCCGACCTCGACCGGGCCGTCGCCGCGGCCTCCTACGGCGCGTTCTACCACCAGGGGCAGGGCTGCATCGTGGTCGGCCGGCACCTTGTGCACGACTCGGTGTACGACACCTACGCGCAGATGCTGGCGGAGAAGGCCGCGGGCCTCACCGTGGGCAACCCGGCGGAGCAGGACGTGGCCCTCGGCCCGCTCATCGACGCCCACCAGCGCGACAGCGTCGACGCGCTGGTCACGGGAAGTGTGGAGGCGGGAGCGAAACCGCTCACCGGCGGCACCTACCAGGGCCTCTTCTACCGGCCCACCGTCCTCGCCGACACGGGCCCGGGAGCGCCCGCCTACGACGCCGAGGTCTTCGGTCCCGTCGCCTCCGTCACCCGCTTCAGCACCGCCGACGAGGCCGTCGAACTCGCCTCCGACAGCCCCTACGGTCTTGCCCTTTCCATCCTCACGGCCGATGTCACCGCCGGACTGGAGATGGCCGCCGCCATCCCCACCGGTCTCGCGCACATCAACGACCAGACAATCGCCGACGACGCGCACGCGCCGTTCGGCGGACTGGGCGAGTCGGGAAACGCGTCGCGCTTCGGCGGACCGGCCGCCAATATCGAGGCGTACACGGACACCCGCTGGATCACCGTCCATTCGGCGATCCCGTCCTACTGAGGCGCGCCCGGCGGGCCCTCCGGGCCGTCCGACGAGCCCGGTCGGCACGGGGGACCGCATCGTGGCGCCCGGTCTTTCGGAGGAATCCCCGGCATCGTGCCACCAGAACGTCCGCCGTTGCCCGAGCATCCCTGCTGGGGCACCCCGTGGCTACGCCGCCGCGGGCGTCCCGGTGTACGTGCGGGACCCGCTCAGGACCCCAGCGCCTCGAAGCGCCAGCGGTGCACCGGCCGGGCGATCAAGTCCTTTGCCGGGTCCGGGAGTTCGGGGACATCGGCGTCATAGGGACCGTCCCACCAGGTGATGACCAGAACACGGTCCTGTGGCGCCCGGAGAAGCTCGCGGCGCACCGGAGCGCGGGGCAGTTCCTGCGCGCGCGCCCATTCCAGCAGTTCCGCGCCGCGCCCCAGAACCGCCTTCGCCTCCCACATCAGCGCCACGGTCATGAGTAGAGATTGTCCTTCCGCAGTTCGTGCAGATGATCGTGCTCGTGAACATGCCCGTGCTCATGCGCGTGAATCCGATCATGCCCCGGCACATGCGGCTCGGTCACCGGCAGCGACGAGTCCGCGGACAGGTCCCAGTCCGACGCGGGACGACCGCGCGCCACCATCTCCGCGCCCAGCGCGGCGACCATCGCGCCATTGTCCGTGCACAGCCCCGGGCGCGGGACACGCAGCCGGATGCCGGCCCGTTCGCAGCGTTCGGCCGCGAGCGCGCGCAGCCGGGAGTTCGCCGCGACCCCGCCGCCGATCATCAGATGGTCGACACCCTCGTCCTTGCAGGCGCGGACCGCCTTCCTGGTCAGTACGTCGACGACCGCTTCCTGGAAGGAGGCCGCGACATCCCGGACGGGCACCTCCTCGCCCGCGTTCCGCTTCGCCTCGATCCAGCGGGCCACCGAGGTCTTCAGACCGGAGAAGGAGAAGTCGTAGGCCGCGTCACGCGGACCCGTCAGCCCGCGCGGGAAGGCGATGGCGGCCGGGTCGCCCTCTCTCGCCAGCCGGTCGATCACCGGGCCGCCGGGGAAACCGAGCTGAAGCACCCGGGCGATCTTGTCGAACGCCTCGCCCGCCGCGTCGTCGATCGTCGCCCCCATGGGCCGCACATCGCTGGTGATGTCCGGCGCCAGGAGCAGCGAGGAGTGCCCGCCGCTCACCAGCAGCGCCATGGTCGGCTCCGGCAGCGGGCCGTGTTCGAGCTGGTCGACGCAGATGTGGGAGGCCAGATGGTTCACGCCGTAGAGCGGCTTGCCGAGCGCGTACGCGTACGCCTTCGCCGCCGAGACGCCCACCAGCAGCGCGCCCGCGAGACCGGGACCGGCGGTCACCGAGATCCCGTCCAGATCGCGGGCGGACACCCCCGCCTCCTTCAGCGCGCGCTCGATCGTCGGCACCATCGCCTCAAGGTGGGCGCGCGAGGCGACCTCAGGCACAACACCTCCGAAGCGCGCGTGCTCGTCCACGCTCGACGCGACGGCGTCGGCGAGCAGCGTCGTGCCGCGGACGACGCCGACACCCGTCTCGTCGCAGGAGGTCTCGATACCGAGGACGAGAGGTTCGTCAGCCATGGGTCCCAGTTCCTTGTACGTGGAGTCCTTGTACGCGCAGGCGCATGACGAGCGCGTCGACATTGCCCGGCTGGTAGTAGCCGCGGCGGAAGCCGATGGGCTCGAAGCCGAAACGCTCGTACAGCTTCTGCGCCCGGGTGTTGTCGACCCGCACTTCGAGCAGCACCTCCTCGCACTCGAAGGCGGTGGCGTGCTGGAGCAGATCCGTGAGCAGCCGGGAGCCGAGGCCGGTGCCCCACTGGTCGCGGGCGACGGCGATGGTCTGCACGTCGCCGAGGCCGCCGGCGGCGGCGAGTCCGGCGTAGCCGACGATCCGGCCGTCGATCTCGGCCACCGCATAGCGGCGGGTGGCCCTCGGGCCGCGCGCGTGCGCCAGCTCGGACCAGAACATCCCCGGTGACCAGGCGTCCTCGGGGAAGAGGTGCTGCTCAAGGGCGAGGACGGGATCGATGTCCCACCAGCGCATCTCCCGCAGCACAGCGCCGGAGGCCGTCACATCGGTCGCGTCGGTCACATCGGTCACTTCGGCGTGACCACCTTGTAGTTCTTGGGCACCTGCGCGTCGGGGCGGCGCAGATAGAGGGGCAGCGGCGGCAGGAACTCCCCGCCGGAAGCGAGTCTCTCGGCGGCGAGCGAGGCCAGCGCGGCGGCCGACTGGTGCTCCGGGCCCCGGGCGTCCGCGAAGACACCGGGATAGAGCAGCGCCCCGGCGCCGACCGCGGGCAGGCCCGCGACCTGCTCGGCGATGTCGGCGGGACGGTCGACGGCCGGTTCGGTCAGGCGGGTGCGGGCGTCCGCGTACCGCGCCCAGTAGACCTCCTTGCGGCGCGCGTCCGTCGCGACGACGAACGGCCCCTCGGTCTCGGCGCCATAGGCCAGACCGTCCAGGGTGCAGAGCCCGCGCACCGGGACTCCCAGCGCGGAGCCGAAGGTCAGGGCCGTGACCAGGCCGACCCGCAGGCCCGTGTACGGTCCCGGCCCGACTCCGACGACCACGTCCGTCACGGCGTCCAGTGCGAGCCCGGCCCCGGCGAGGACACGGTCGACGGCGGGAAGCAGCAGCTCCCCGTGGCGGCGCGCGTCGACCTCGCTCTCCGCGGCCAGGACGGAGGTGCCGTCGTGGAGAGCGACGGTGACGGCGGGCGTGGCGGTATCAACGGCGAGCAGAAGCACGCAAACAGCCTACGGCTCCCGCGCACCGGCCATGGCTCCCGGTTCCGTCACTCTCCGGATGTTAACGTCACCACTGAGTCACACGTACGAGAGGTGGATCAAGGTGTCCTGGAGCTCCTCGGGAATCGTGGCCGGGCTCACTGCGGCGTCGCTCGCCGGGGTCGGCTTCCTCGGGTACCAGGCGGCGGCGAACATTCCGGACACCCTGAAGCCCAAAAAACCGAACGCCGGCGCCCCCGCGCACAAGCAGAGGCAGAATCCGCTGGCCCTGCCCGAGAAGTCGGGCACCGGTGAGCGGGTCGTCTACGCCCCGGCCGACCGGCGCGTATGGCTGGTCGAGCAGAAGCCGAAGCAGCAGGAGAAGGTGATCCGCACCTTCCCGGTCATGCCGAGCACGCTCAGTCCGATGCCCGGTGCGTACGCGGTGACCTCACGGACCGGAGCCGTCACGGGCTCGGACGGGGTGAGCGTCGAGCATGTGGTCCGGTTCACGACCATCGAGAACGTCGCGATCGGATTCAGCGCGGCGCTGGACGACACGATGGCGAAGCCCGACAGGACCCTGAAGACGGGCGGGGTCAGGATGAAGCGGGTCGACGGGAAGGCGATGTGGAAGTTCGCGACCGTCGGCACCCGGGTCGTGGTCGTCCCGTAAAGCGCCTTCTCGGCGGGACGCCTTCCCAGCAGGACGCCTTGTCAGGCGGCGTCGGGCCGCTGCTCCGCGCGCTCCCCCGCACGCCCTGCGGCCTCGGCGAGCGCCACCGCCGAGGGTGTCCGCGGCGGGGTGGACACGGCCGCGGCGGCGGCGCAGGACGCCAGCAGATCTCTCATGGACAGAGCGGACGGCGACGGCGGCCGGGACGACGCGGACGACTCTGTGCGCTTCTCGCGCTCTGACGCCGACATGGATGCCTCCTGGGGCTCCGGGGGCAGGCGTGGTTAGGTAGACCTAACCAGCTCTCACTACCATGTGACCATGCGCGGCACGGCACGCGCAACATTTTGCCGACGTCTTGTCGGAATACCCGGAACGACGTGCCGGATCAGCGGATCAGCGAGCCCAGATCCACGCCGGCCCACCGGCTGCCGAGCCCGGTCAGCGAGACGGTGCGGCGCCCGTGCTCCGTGTACACGGCCGGATCGGCGGCCGGACCGGCGGCCGGGGCGCCCACCGCCCGGTGGATCACGACACGCAGCCGGTCCTCCGACAGCTCCTCGACCTTGCCGTCGCCCCATTCCACGACCACCACGGAGTCCGGCAGCGAGACATCGAGGTCCAGATCCTCCATCTCGTCCAGTCCTCCGCCCAGCCGGTACGCGTCGACATGGACCAGTGCGGGACCGCCGACCAGGGACGGATGGACGCGTGCGATCACAAACGTGGGTGAGGTGACGGCGCCACGGACCCCGAGGCCCTCGCCGAGACCGCGCGTCAGGGTCGTCTTGCCCGCGCCGAGTTCGCCGCTGAGCATCACCAGGTCACCGGGGCGGAGCAGCGCGGCGAGGGCGCGGCCCAGCTCCCGCATCCGCTCGGGAGAGTCGACTGTGATCATCGGGCCGGCCGGTTCTGCGGTGTCAGCCGCCGGGCTGTGCGGTGCTTCCATACGTGCCAACGTTAGCCGCTTCGGGCACCGCGCCGACGCGTACGAGCAGGTCGGCGAGCCGGTCCGTGACGGCCTCGGGATGCTCCAGCATCACCAGGTGCCCGGCGTCCGGTACGAGCACCAGCTCCGCGTCCGGCAGCAGATCGGCGATGGCCTCGCTGTGCGAGCTGGGTGTCACCAGGTCGCGCTCGCCGGCCAGCACCAGCGACGGGACATCCAGGAAGACCGTGAGCGCCTGCGCCTTGTCGTGATCGGTGAAGGCCGGATAGAACTCCGCGACGACATCGATCGGAGTGCTCTCGATCAGCCGCTCGGCGAACCGTACGACGGCCGGGTCCACCTCCTTCGAGCTGAAGGAGTACCGCTTGATCAGACCCGCGAACAGATCGGCGGTGGCCCGCCGCCCGCGCTCGACCAGATCGGCCTGCGAGCCGAGCGCCTTGAGGACCCCGGGGAGCACCCGGCGCACGGCGTTCACGCCCGCGACCGGGAGCCCGTAGTTGACCTCGCCGAGTCTGCCGCTCGATGTGCCGACGAAGGCGACGCCGACGACCCGGTCCCGTATCAGCTCCGGATACTGGTCGGCGAGGGCCATCATCGTCATCCCGCCCATGGAGTGACCGACCAGGACGAGCGGGCCCTCGGGCGCGGCGGCGTCGATGACGGCCTTCAGGTCACGGCCGAGCTGGTCGATCGTGACGGGGACGGCGCCGGGACCGCGCTGGGCGACCCCCCGGCTGGAGCGGCCGTGGCTGCGCTGGTCCCAGTGGACGGTACGGACGAGCCCCTTCAGCGCGGCCCGCTGGAAGTGCCACGAATCCTGGCTGAGGCAGTAGCCGTGGCTGAAGACGACGGTGACGGGGGCCGGAGTCCTGCGGCCGAAGAGACGACGGCGGCGCGGGCCCGCGGCCTTGGCGGCGGCCGGTTCGCCGGGCACGCCTGCCTGCTCGGTCTCGTCCGTCTCGTAGTACAGCTCCGTGCCGTCGTCGGCGAGAGCCGTGCCGGGGGTGCCGCGCAGCGCGCCGTACGGGCCCGACGCGTCGAGCGCGAGGCGGGCCTTCCTGCGTATGCCACGGCCGACGGTCAGCCGCTCGATCGCCACACCGGCCGCCGCACCGGCCGCGATCACGCCGATCGCGGCACCGGCGATGCCCGCCCGGCGCCAGTTGCCCGCGGTGTCCGTGGCCGCCGCCATGGTGGCGACCGCCGTGTAGGCCGCCACGTCCCCCGCCGCGCTGCTCTCGCTCACCGTGCGCTCCTCGTCGTCCTGGCTTGCCTCTTCTTCCCCGTCGTGGCGGGCTTCATCCGGCCGGGCCACACCGGGAGACGTCACCCGGACGGATCAGTCAGCCTATTCAGCCGGACTGGTGATCTTCGGCCGGGCCGGTTCCGGGCCGTTCACCGAGATGGACGCGGGGAACACGGGCGCCGATGCGGGTGACGATCTCGTAGGCGATGGTGTCGGCGGCCTCGGCCCAGTCCTCGACGGTCGGCTCGCCGTGATCGCCGGGGCCGAAGAGCACGGCGGTGGAGCCCGGTTCGACGGTGTCGCCGGCGAGGTCGACGACGAACTGGTCCATCGCCACCCTGCCGGCCACCCGCCGCCGGGCGCCGCCGACCAGGACGGGCCCCCGGCCCGAGGCATGGCGCGGGATGCCGTCGGCATAGCCGAGCGGGATGAGCCCGAGGGTCGTCTCCCGGGGCGTGAGGTAGTGATGGCCGTAGCTGACGCCGTGGCCGCCGGGGACCTGCTTGACCAGGGCGACGGAGGCCGAGAGCGTCATCACGGGCCGCAGGCCGAAGTCCTGGGGGGTGCCCAGCGCGGGGCTGGGCGAGATGCCGTACATGGCGATGCCGGTCCGGACGAGATCGAAGTGCGACTCGGCGACGGTGAGCGTGGCCGGTGAGTTGGCGATGTGCCGGACCTCGGGCTCGACGCCCTGCTTCTCGGCGTACGCCAGCATCTCGTGGAAGACGTCGAGCTGGGCGGCGATGGAGGGATGACCGGGCTCGTCGGCGCAGGCGAAGTGCGACCAGAGCCCGGTGACGGTGACCTCGCCGGCGTCCTGCGCGGCGAGGGCCGCCGCGACGAGCGCGGGCCAGTCGGCGGGCTGGCAGCCGTTTCTGCCGAGGCCGGTGTCGGCCTTGAGCTGGATACGGGCCGGACGGCGTGCCTCGCGGGCGGCGGCGACCACCTCGCGCAGCGCCCACATCCCGCTGACGGACATGTCGAGATCGGCCTCGATGCCCTCCCGCCACGGGTCGCCCGGCGTCCACAGCCAGCACATCACCCTGCTGGTGATGCCCGCGGCCCGCAGCGCGAGCGCCTCCTGGGGCGTGGCGGTGCCCAGCCAGGTGGCCCCGGCGTCGAGGGCGGCACGGGCGACGGGCACCATGCCGTGCCCGTACGCGTCGGACTTCACGACACCCATCAGCGCGGTGCCGGGCCCGACCCGTGAGCGCAGCGCGCGCACATTGCCCCGCAGGGCGGCGAGATCGACTTCGGCGCGCGCCCGGAGGGCCGCCGAGGTCTGAGTCATTCCGGTCATCGCGCCCAGTCTCTCAGAGCGGCGCCCGGGGCCCGTCTCCCGCACCGGGCGGGGCTCCGCGGGCCGGTCAGCCGAGCACGTTCCGCCAGGCGTCCGGCAGCGCCAGCGCCACGTCGTGGGCCGCCACCGGCGCGCCCCCCGACGCCAGCCGGGCCGCCAGACCGTGGAGGTAGGCCGCCACCGACGCCGCGTCGCGCGGCGCCAGTCCGGTGGCCAGCAGCGAGCCCGACAGGCCCGAGAGGACATCGCCGCTGCCCGCTGTGGCGAGCCAGGGCGTGCCCGTGGGGTTCACCCGGACCGGGACAGCGGGATCCGGGTCGGCGATCAGCGTCGTCGACCCCTTCAGCAGCGCGGTCGCGCCGTACCGGGCCGCGAGCTGGCGCACCGCCGCCAGCCGCCCGGACTCCACCTGCTCACGGGGGACACCGAGCAGCGCCGCCGCCTCTCCCGCGTGCGGGGTGAGCAGCGTCGGCGCCGTACGGCCCCGGACCGTCGCCGCGTCCAGCATCCGCAGGCCGTCCGCGTCCACCAGGACGGGCACCTCCGAGGCCAGGACGTCGGCCACCCCCGGTCCGTCGCCCAGACCGGGCCCGACGGCCCACGCCTGGACCCGGCCCGCCTTCGACGGCGGGCCCTCGTGCACCAGCGTCTCCGGGAAGCGGGCGATCACCGCGCCGGTGCCGGGCCCCACGTACCGCACCGCCCCCGCGCCACCGCGCAGCGCGCCCGCCACGGCGAGCACCGCCGCGCCCGGATAGCGGGCCGATCCGGCCACGACGCCGATCACGCCCCGCCGGTACTTGTCGCTCTCCGCCGAGGGGACCGGCAGCAGCCGGGCCACATCCTCGTGCTGAAGCGCCTCCAGCTCGGGCACGGCCGGCAGATGCGGTCCCAGGCCGATGTCCACGAGCCGTACCGCGCCCGCGTACTCCCGGGCCGGATCGATCAGCAGACAGGGTTTGTACGTGCCGAACGTCACCGTCACGTCCGCGCGCAGCGCCTCCCCCTTCACCTCTCCGCTGCCGGCCTCCACACCGCTCGGGAGATCGACGGCCACGATCACCGCGTCCGACCCCCGGGCCGCCCGCGCCACCGGGACCGCGTCCGGCCGCAGCCCGCCGCGTCCGCCGATGCCGGTGATCCCGTCCAGCACCAGATCGGCGGTGGCCAGTACGGCGAACGGGTCGTCGGCGGCCCGCCCGCCCGCCGCCAGCAGTGCCCTGAGACCACCCTCATGGGTGCGTTCGGGCGCGAGCAGCACGGCGGAGACCCGGGCGCCCCTGCGCGCGAGCCGGGCCCCGGCGTAGAGGGCGTCGCCGCCGTTGTCCCCGCTCCCGGCGAGCACCACGATCCGCGCCCCGGACACCCGCCGGAGCAGATCCGCGCAGACCGCCGCGAGACCGGCGGCCGCGCGCTGCATGAGCGCGCCCTCCGGCACCCGCGCCATCAGCTCGCGCTCGGCGTTCCTCACCGTCTCCACGCTGTACGCAGTACGCATACGCTCAACCCTCCGCGATCACTACGGCGGACGCCACCCCCGCGTCGTGGCTGAGCGAGACATGCCAGCTCCGTACGCCCAGTTCCGCCGCGCGCGCCGCCACCGTCCCGCGCACCCGCAACCGCGGCTGCCCGGTCTTCTCCACGTACACCTCGGCGTCGGTCCAGTGCAGCCCGCCGGGCGCGCCCAGTGCCTTCGCCACGGCCTCCTTGGCCGCGAATCTCGCCGCCAGGGAGGCCACCCCGCGCCTCTCCCCGCTCGGCAGCAGCAACTCCCGCTCCAGGAAGAGCCGTTCGGCCAGATGCGGGGTCCGCTTCAGCGCCTCCCCGAACCGGTCGATCTCCGCGACGTCGATCCCCACCCCGATGATCACCCTTACTCCACCCTCACTCCACAGTCACGGACTTCGCCAAGTTCCTCGGCTGGTCCACCTCGTTGCCCCGCGCCGTCGCCAGCTCGCACGCGAACACCTGCAACGGCACCGTCGCGACGAGCGGCTGAAGGAGCGTCGGTGTCGCCGGGACACGGATGAGATGGTCCGCGTACGGCACCACCGCATCATCCCCCTCCTCCGCGATCACGATCGTCCGGGCTCCCCTGGCCCGGATCTCCTGGATGTTCGACACGATCTTGTCGTGCAGCACCGAGCGTCCGCGCGGCGACGGCACGACCACCACCACCGGCAGATCCTCCTCGATCAGCGCGATGGGACCGTGCTTCAGCTCGCCCGCGGCGAACCCCTCGGCGTGCATGTACGCCAGTTCCTTGAGCTTGAGCGCGCCCTCCAGGGCCACCGGATACCCGACATGCCGTCCCAGGAACAGCACGGTCCTCTTGTCCACCAGCGAGCGCGCCAGCTCCCGCACCGGCGTCATCGTCGCCAGCACCCGGTCCACCTCGCCCGCGATCCGCGACAGGTCCCTGACGACCTCCCGGATCTCGTCGCCCCAGGTGGTGCCGCGCAGTTGTCCCAGATAGAGCGCGACCAGATAACAGGCGACCAACTGGGTGAGAAACGCCTTGGTCGAGGCGACGGCCACCTCGGGACCGGCGTGCGTGTAGAGGACGGCGTCCGACTCGCGGGGAATGGTCGAGCCGTTCGTATTGCAGATGGCCAGCACCTTCGCGCCCTGCTCGCGCGCGTGCCGCAGCGCCATCAGCGTGTCCATGGTCTCGCCGGACTGCGAGATCGCGATCACCAGGGTGCGCGAGTCCAGGATCGGGTCCCGGTAGCGGAATTCGCTCGCCAGCTCCACCTCGCACGGCATCCGGGTCCAGTGCTCGATGGCGTACTTCGCGATCAGCCCGGCGTGGAACGCCGTTCCGCAGGCCACGATGGTGACCTTGCCGACCTCGCGCAGCACCGACGCGGGGATGCGCACCTCGTCGAGGGTCAGCGAGCCCTCCGCGTCGATCCGTCCGAGCAGGGTGTCCGCGACCGCCTTCGGCTGCTCGGCGATCTCCTTGAGCATGAAGTAGTCGTAGCCGCCCTTCTCGGCGGCCGACGCGTCCCAGTCCACGTGGTACGAGCGCACCACGGCCGGGGCGCCGTCGAAGCCGGTGACGGTCACCCCGTCCCGGCGCAGCTCGACCACCTGGTCCTGGCCCAGTTCGAGCGCGGAGCGCGTATGGGCGATGAACGCGGAGACGTCCGAGGCGAGGAAGGACTCGCCCTCGCCGACACCGACGACGAGCGGCGAGTTGCGGCGCGCGCCGACCACCACGTCCGGCTCGTCCGCGTGCACGGCGACCAGCGTGAAGGCGCCCGCCAGCCGCCGGCACACCTGCCGCATCGCCTCCGCGAGATCGCCGGACGCGGAGAACGCCTCGGCGAGCAGATGCGCCACGACCTCCGTGTCGGTCTCCGACTCCAGGTCGTGCCCCCGGCCGGCCAGTTCGGCCCGCAGCACCGCGAAGTTCTCGATGATGCCGTTGTGCACGACGGCGACCCGGCCCGCGTTGTCGAGATGGGGATGGGCGTTGGCGTCGGTCGGACCGCCGTGCGTGGCCCACCTGGTGTGCCCGATACCGGTGGTGCCGCTCGGCAGCGGCCGCTCCACCAGTGCTTTCTCCAGATTGACGAGCTTGCCCGCCTTCTTCGCCGCGGCCAGCCCGCCGTCGGCGAGCACCGCCACTCCGGCCGAGTCGTAGCCCCGGTACTCAAGCCGCTTGAGACCCGCGATGACGACATCCAGTGCCGACTGTCCGCCGATGTAACCCACAATTCCACACATAACGGCAGCCTACGGCGCACGAGCCCGCACTCCCCGTAACCAGAGCGCCCGATCGGATCGCGCAGCACGCCGCCCGTCGTACGGAGTGTCGAATTCATCGCCCAAAGCCTCTGGTGGCGGCCACCGCCGACCGCATTCAATGGGCCCGTGACCTTCCGTATGTTGATCACGCTGCCCCGGATGCTGCGCCACGGCGCGGCCGTGGGCGCCGACCTGCCGCCCGACGCGGCCGTGGTCCTCGATCCGCCCGCTCCGGAGCTGCGCGCGGCTCTCACCGCGGCGGCCGCGGGCGATCACGGTCCGGCCAGGGAACTGCTCGCCGCGACCCGGCTGGGCGCCGAGTGGGAGCGCCGCGGGAGCTGGGTGCCCCGCCTCGCCGAGAGCGCGCTGCACAGCCCCGGCTGGCTGGACGGCTGGCTGGCGCGGGACCCGGACAGTCCTGACGCGATGCTGGTCAAGGCGGATCTGTGTGTGCGTCAGGCCTGGGAGATACGGACCGGGGCGCGCGCGGAGGACGTACCGAAGGATCAGTTCCAGGCGTTCTTCGCGCTGCTGGACGACGCGGTGCCGGTGATCGGGGCGGCGGCCGAGCTGAATCCGGCCGATCCGGTGCCGTGGCAGGTGGCGCTGGGGCACGCGAAGGGCAGCCAGGCGCCGCGCGAGGTCTTCGACGCGTACTGGGCGGAGGCCACCGCCCGCGCCCCGCACCACTACGGCTGTCACGCGGCGGCCCTCCAGTATCTGTGCCACAAGTGGTACGGCTCGCACGAGGAGATGTTCGACCTCGCGGAACGGGCGGCGCGCGGCGCGCTGCCCGGTTCGAAACTGCACGCCCTGCCGCTGCTCGCGGCCGTCGAGTACGACGTGGTGGCGGACGCCTCGGCGGCCGGTCCGATCGCCAGGAGCAGGATCGACGCGGCGGTCGGGCGGGCCCTGGAGCTGTCCGCCGGCTACGCCCCCGGCGATCCGGAGCTGGCGCAGGTGCGCAACCATCTCGCGCTGATGCTGATCCTCGCGGGCCGGTACGACGAGGCGCTGGAGCAGTTCCGCGCCCTGGGCGCGGGGGCGACCGAGTACCCGTGGACGTATTTCGGTGACGCGCGACAGGAGTTCCTGGAATTCCGTACGGGCGTCCGGATGCGGGTGGCCTCGCGGATCCCGTTCTTCTCGGCGCCAGGACCGCCGGACACCCGGCCCGCCGACGCCGGGGCCACCGCCGTACGGGCCCGGGACGGGCACCGGGCGGCCTTCCCCGCACAGCACACGCCCCGCTCGCTGGCCCTGGTCAAGGCGCCGCCCCACAAGGTCGCGGACGCCGCCCTGCTGTGCGGGGTCCCGCTGCGGATCGCCCCGGCGCCCGGCAGCGCCTCATATGTCGAACTGGCCGCCGACGCCTCCCCCGGCCGGCGCGCCACCCTGCTCGGCGAGGAGCGGCTCACCGCCGCGGCCGACCACTTCACCACCGGCGAGCGCTGGCCCGCGCTCGTCCTGCGCAGGACCGCGGACCGGCACGGCTTCACCCTGCTGCACAGGGGCAGGAAGCTCGCCGACCACGAATGGGACCCGGCGGCCCCGGTGCCCGACCACGCGACCGCCGCCGCCACCGCCGGTGTGCTCGCCGCGGTCTACGGCATCGCCGACGCCCGGCCGCTGACCAGCCTGCTGCGCGGCTCGGACGCCCCGGGCCGCCGCCAGACTGCGCTGGCCGCGGCCCTCGGCCTGCCGCCGATCCCGCCGGGCTTCGGCGAACACGACGAGATCCTCAGCGCGCTGCCCGGCGCGCAGGTGCTCGCCCGCCGGGGCCTGTTCGCCGGTTTCGCCGGCATCAGGGACCCCCTCTCCGCCGGCCCGGTCGGCCCGCCGGCTCCCCCACCGGTCCTCCCCCGCCCCCGCCGCTGGTGGGCCCCGCGCCTGCTGGCCCTGCTGGTCTTCGTCCCCGTGACGGCCTACGCCTGGTGGTCCCCGGAGGTCGGGCGGCTGCGCGCCGTCCTCACCACCGTCGCCACGCTCTGGCTGACCACCCGGCTGACCCGCGCCTGGCGCCAGCGCCGCCGGACACCGTCCTGACGGCCCCTTCCGGCGGCCCAGGGGGACGGACGGCACGTGACCGACCACACCACCCACACCCCTCCCGCACCCACCACAATGGCTGCGTGATCACTTCGCCGCCACAGAGTCCCCCGCGCCGGGGCGAGCACGGCCCGACCCCGTACGTCGATCTCAGCAGGGCCGAGTGGAGCGCGCTGCGCGACAAGACGCCGCTGCCGCTGACCGCCGAGGAGGTCGAGCGGCTGCGCGGGCTCGGCGATGTCATCGACCTCGACGAGGTACGGGACGTCTATCTGCCGCTGTCCCGGCTGCTCAACCTCTATGTGCAGGCCACCGCCGGGCTGCGCGGCGCGCTGAACACCTTCCTCGGCGACGCGGGCAACGGCCATGGAGCGCAGCGCGGTACGCCCTTCGTCATAGGGGTCGCCGGCAGCGTCGCCGTGGGAAAGTCCACCGTCGCCCGGCTGTTGCAGGCGCTGCTGGCGCGCTGGCCCGAGCATCCCCGGGTGGAACTCGTCACCACCGACGGCTTCCTGCTGCCGATGAGAGAGCTGACGGCCCGTGGGCTGACGTCGCGCAAGGGCTTCCCCGAGTCGTACGACCGGCGGGCCCTGACCCGGTTCGTCGCCGACATCAAGGCGGGCAGGGACGAGGTGACCGCACCCGTCTACTCGCATCTCATCTACGACATCGTGCCCGGCGAACTGCTCACCGTACGGCGGCCGGACATCCTGATCGTCGAGGGGCTCAATGTCCTCCAGCCCGCGCTGCCCGGGAAGGACGGCAGGACGCGGGTCGCGCTCGCCGACTACTTCGACTTCAGCGTGTATGTCGACGCGCGCGCCGAGGACATCGAGAGCTGGTATCTCAACCGGTTCCGCACACTGCGCGAAACGGCCTTCCAGAATCCGTCCTCGTACTTCACGAAGTACACGCGGGTTTCCGAGGAGGAGGCCCTGGATTACGCCGCGACCATGTGGCGGACCATCAACAAGCCGAATCTGCTGGAGAATGTGGCGCCGACCCGGGGCCGCGCCACCCTGGTCCTGCGCAAGGGCCCCGACCACACGGTCCAGCGGCTCTCGCTGCGCAAACTCTGAGACCCGCTCGCCCGGAATCCGCTCCGGGCGAGCTCAGGACTCCGTCCGTCAGCCCAGCGCCGATTTCACGGCGTCGGCCAGCCGGCCCGCGACCGCCCTCGCCTGTTCGATGTCGGCCGCCTCGACCATGACCCGTACCACCGGCTCCGTGCCGGACGGCCGGAGCAGGACCCGGCCCGTGGCGCCCAGGTCGCGCTCGGACTCGGCGACCGCCGCGGCCAGTTCCGCCGAGGTGTTCACCCGCGACCGGTCGACGTCGGGCACATTGACCAGCACCTGGGGCAGCCGTTCCATGACCCCCGCGAGATCCGCCAGGGTACGGCCGGTGGCCGCGACCCGGGCCGCCAGCATCAGTCCCGTCAGTGTGCCGTCGCCGGTCGTCGCGTGGTCGAGGACGATGACATGGCCCGACTGCTCGCCGCCGAGGGCGTAGCCGTGCTCCTTCATCGACTCCAGGACATAACGGTCTCCGACCGCGGTCTCCACGAGGTGGATGCCCTCGCGCTCCATCGCGATCTTGAAGCCGAGATTGGACATGACCGTCCCGACCACCGCGTTGCCGCGCAGCGTGCCCGCCTCGCGCATCGCCAGGGCCAGCACCGCGAGGATCTGGTCGCCGTCGACCTCGTTGCCCGCCGCGTCCACGGCGAGGCAGCGGTCCGCGTCGCCGTCGTGCGCGATGCCCAGGTCGGCGCCGTGCTCGACGACCGCGGCCATCAGCAGATCCAGGTGGGTGGAGCCGCAGCCGTCGTTGATGTTGAGGCCGTCCGGCTCCGCGCCGATCGTGATCACCTCGGCGCCGGCCCGCGCGAACGCCTCGGGCGAGACCCGGGCCGCCGCGCCGTGCGCCTCGTCGAGAACGACCTTGAGCCCGTCGAGCCGGTTCGGCAGCACTCCGATGAGATGCGCCACGTACTGGTCGAACCCCTCGTCGTACACCCGGACCCGGCCGACGCCCGCGCCGGTCGGCCGCTCCCAGGGGGTCCCGCGGTGCGCCGCGCTCTCCGGGAAGGCGGTCTCCAGATACGCGGCCTCGATCCGGTCCTCCAGCTCGTCGGCGAGCTTGTGACCACCGCGCGCGAAGAACTTGATGCCGTTGTCGGGCATGGCGTTGTGGCTCGCGGAGAGCATCACGCCGAGGTCGGCGCCGAGCGCGCCGGTCAGATAGGCCACGGCCGGGGTGGGCAGCACCCCGACGCGCAGGACGTCCACACCCGCGCTCGCCAGGCCCGCGACCACCGCGGCTTCCAGGAACTCGCCGGACGCACGGGGATCGCGTCCGACCACAGCCGTGGGCCGATGCCCCTCGAACGTCCCCACCTCGGCGAGCACGTGCGCCGCCGCGACCGACAGACCGAGCGCCAGCTCCGCCGTCAGATCAGCGTTGGCGACACCGCGCACGCCGTCCGTGCCGAAGAGTCGTCCCACAGCTCTCCCTCCGAAAACGCCCGGGGCTCAATCCGCCCCGAACGAAAAAATGTGCCGAAAATCCAAACCCTTGAGCGTCTGATGCTGTTATACGCCTAATCGGGACCATAAAACGAACGCCCCGGCAGCACGGAGTGCCGCCGGGGCGTTCGTTTGCAGTAGAGGCGTAAAGCCCATACCGGCCAGCGAGCGATTAGCGCTTGCTGTACTGCGGGGCCTTACGGGCCTTCTTCAGACCGGCCTTCTTACGCTCGACGGCGCGGTCGTCGCGGCTCAGGAAGCCGGCCTTCTTCAGCGGGGCGCGGTTGTTGTCCACGTCCGCCTCGTTCAGCGCACGGGCCACACCGAGACGCAGCGCGCCGGCCTGGCCGGAGACGCCGCCACCCGCGATACGGGCGATGACGTCGTAGCGGTTGTCAAGTTCGAGCACCTTGAAGGGCTCGTTGACTTCCTGCTGGTGCACCTTGTTGGGGAAGTAGTCCTCAAGGGTGCGACCGTTGATCTTCCACTTGCCGGTGCCCGGAACGATCCGGACGCGGGCGATGGCGTTCTTGCGGCGGCCCAGGCCGGCGGCCGGCTGCGGGTCGCCGAAGCGGGACGCCAGGGACTCGGAGGTGTACTCGCCCTCGACAGGGGTCTCGGACTCGAAAGTCGTCACCTCGGCGAAGGTCTCTTCGCCCTCGACGGGGGTCTCAACAGTGGTCTCGGCCACGATGCTCCTCAGATTTCTTTTCGTCTTAGGGGGTGGCCGGAATTACTGCGCGACCTGGGTGATCTCGAACGGGACCGGCTGCTGAGCAGCGTGCGGGTGCTGGTCGCCCGCGTAGATCTTCAGCTTCGAGAGCATCTGGCGGCCCAGGGTGTTCTTGGGGATCATGCCCTTGATGGCCTTCTCGACGGCCTTCTCGGGGTTCTTGGCCAGCAGCTCGTCATAGCGGACGGAACGCAGACCACCCGGGTAGCCGGAGTGGCGGTACGCCATCTTCTGCGTGCGCTTGTTGCCGGACAGGTGCACCTTGTCCGCGTTGATGATGATGACGAAGTCACCAGTGTCGACGTGGGGCGCGTAGATCGGCTTGTGCTTACCGCGCAGAAGGTTGGCGGCGGTGGTCGCGAGACGGCCCAGGACGATGTCCTGCGCGTCGATGACGTGCCACTGACGCGTCACATCGCCGGGCTTGGGGCTGTACGTACGCACGGTCGTAGCCTTCGCTTCTTCAGTAATGGGGTCTCCTCCGGCCCGCGAGGGGCCTGGAGGACGGGTCCTGACAAGGCCACCCGGACGATCACGACAGCCCTGGCTGACATACGGGGACGCAACCCGCTGTCTGCCGCTGGTCATCGGCCCGGTGGACCGGCGTAAGGGCCCATCACGTGAGAATGAACAAGCCAATACGCATAACGAACCAGCAGAATACCCGGGCTCCCCCACCTGGGTCAAAACGCCTCCGGCCCGGGGAACCGTCCCGCCGCGAACGAGCGATTCTAACGCGCGCGCACCACGCGCCGCTCGTCCCACACCGGCTCCGGCGTCTCCCGGACGACCCCGTCCGAGCCGAACACCAGATACCGGTCGAAGGAGCGGGCGAACCAGCGGTCGTGGGTGACCGCCAGCACCGTGCCCTCGTACGCCTCCAGCCCCTCCTGGAGCGCCTCCGCCGACTCCAGGTCCAGGTTGTCCGTCGGCTCGTCCAGCAGCAGCGCGGTGGTGCCGCGCAGCTCCAGCAGCAGGATCTGGAAACGCGCCTGCTGGCCGCCCGACAGCTTCTCGAAGGGCTGGTCGCCCTGGCGCTCCAGCTCGTAGCGGCGCAGCACGCTCATCGCCCCGCCCCGGTCCTTGGCGTGCTCCGTCCACAGGATGTCGACGAGGGACCGTCCGAGCAGCTCGGGATGGGCGTGCGTCTGCGCGAAGTGGCCCGGCACGACCCGCGCGCCCAGCTTCCACGCGCCCTCGTGGCGGACGTCCTCCCCGGCCAGCAGCCGCAGGAAGTGCGACTTGCCGGAGCCGTTCGACCCGAGGACCGCCACCCGCTCGCCGTAGTAGATCTCCAGCGAGAACGGCTTCATCAGGCCGGTCAGCTCCAGATTCTCGCAGGTCACGGCCCGCACACCGGTACGCCCGCCGCGCAGCCGCATGGTGATCTCCTGCTCACGCGGCGGCTCCGGCGGCGGCCCCGCGTCCTCGAACTTCTTGAAGCGCGTCTGCATCGCCCGGTAGCGCGAGGCCATGTCGGGGCTGATCGCCGCCTGCTGCCGCAGCCGGTGGACCAGCGCCTTCAGCCGGGCGTGCTCCTCGTCCCAGCGCCGCTTCAGCTCCTCGAAGCGCGCGAAGCGCTCCTTGCGCGCCGCGTGGTAGGTACCGAATCCGCCGCCGTGCACCCAGACGTCGGAACCGGCCGGGCTCGGCTCCACACTGACGATCTTCTCGGCCGCCCTGGCCAGCAGTTCCCGGTCGTGCGAGACGAAGAGGACCGTCTTACGGGTCTCCTTCAGCCGTTCCTCCAGCCACCGCTTGCCCGGCACGTCCAGATAGTTGTCCGGCTCGTCGAGCAGCAGCACCTCGTCGGGCCCGCGCAGCAGCGCCTCCAGCACCAGCCGCTTCTGCTCGCCGCCACTGAGCGTGCGCAGCTCACGCCACTGCGCCTTCTCGTACGGCACCCCGAGCGCCGCCGTGGTGCACATGTCCCAGACCGTCTCCGCCTCGTAACCGCGCGCCTCCGCCCAGTCGCTCAGCGCCTGCGCGTACCGCATCTGCGCGGCCTCGTCGTCGACGGTCATGATCCCGTGCTCGGCGTCGTCGACGGCGGCCGCGGCCTGCCGGATACGCGGCTGCGCGACCGAGACCAGCAGGTCACGGACCGTACGCTCGTCACGCACCGACCCCACGAACTGCGCCATCACACCGAGCCCGCCGCTGACCGTCACCGTGCCGCCGTGCGGCTGGAGCTCCCCGGCGATCAGCCGCAGCAGAGTGGTCTTGCCCGCGCCGTTGGCCCCAACCAGCGCGACGACCGCGCCCTCTCCCACCCGGAAGGAGGCGTCGCCGAGCAGCACCCGTCCGTCGGGGAGGTAGTACTCCAGGTGCGCGGCCTCTAGATGTCCCATGCCCCGCATTGTCGGTGCAGGCGGCCCGGGAGCCCAATCCTTTTACCCCCCGCTCTCCGTCTCCCGCGCACAACTCCCTTGCGCCGTCCGGTCTAAACTGCGCGCCATGAGCTTTGGGCAAGGGGGACCCCCATGGGGTGGCCCCGGTTCTCCGGGACAGGACCCGTACGGATCCCAGCGCGGATCTCAGGACCCGTACGGCGCACAGGACCCGTACGGCGCACAGAACTCGTCACGGGACCCGTACGCACCCGACACACCGGACTGGGCCGCGCTGGCCGACGCCTCCGCCGCGCGCACCCGCCGCCGGCGCTGGCTGCTGATCGGCGGCGGGGTGCTCGCGACCGCCGTGGTCACCGCGATCGTGGCGACGGCGGTCGTCTCCATGAGCGGCGGCGGCGCGGACCGCGCCGCCGACAAGAACCCGAGTGAGCCGACCGCGGTCACCGGGGCGCCGAGCGGGAGCGCCGAGCCCGAGCCGTCCTTCTCCTCCGTCGCGCCGCTGCCCGTGCCGAGCCCCAAGGACTTCATCTCCAGCGCGGACCGGGACAGGGCGCCGCTGAGCGCCGACACCCTCTTCCCCGGCCGGAAGCTGACCATGGGCGACCGGGTCTACGAGAAGGGCGCCACGAGCAGCACCACCAACTGCGCCGCGGCGACCCAGGGCTCCCTCGGTTCCGTCCTCGCCTCCAACAGCTGCGACCGGGTCATCCGCGCCACCTACGCCAGGGACGGCGTCGCCGTGACCATAGGCGTCGCCGTCTTCGGCGAGGAGCGGCAGGCGCTCAAGGCCAAGAACGAGGTGGACCAGAAGAAGAGCGGTGTCGCGTCGCTCTCCGGGGCCGGTGTCACGACCTTCTGCCGGGCCCCCTCCGTCTGCCGCAGGACCGTCAACTCGTACGGCCGGTACGTCTACTTCACGGTCGGCGGGTTCACCAGCGGCAAGGACGTCACCACGGCCGACAAGGACGTCTACAGCACGGGGGACGACATCGCGGAATTCACCTTCCGCCAGATCCACCGGCGCGGCGTGCTCCAGGCCTCGGCGGCGGCCACCGTGCCCGCCGGTCAGTAGGGTCCCGCCGGCGCGGTCGCCGGGCCCGCCGGTCCGGCGACCGCGCCCCCGGCTCAGCAGCAGCCGGCCGCGCCGCCCAGGGTCCGCTTGTTCCTGGCCACCCGGCTGCGCGCGGCCAGCAGCTCGTCGGCCGGATAGCCCACTTCCTCCAGCGTCAGCCCGTGCGGCCGCACCACATGCACCGCCGAGTCCCGGACACCGGCGGCCAGCACCTTCGCCGGCCACTCCACGCCCCGGTGCCCGTCCCCGACGAACAGCAGCGCGCCCACCAGCGAGCGCACCATGTTGTGGCAGAAGGCGTCGGCCCGCACGGTCGCGGTGACGATCCCGTGCGCGTCCCGCTCCCACTCCAGCCGCTGGAGCGTACGGATGGTGGTCGCGCCCTCACGTCGCTTGCAGTACGCCGCGAAGTCGTGCTCGCCCAGCAGCCCGGCCGACGCCGCGTTCATCGCCGCCACGTCCAACGGCCAGTCGTGCCACAGCACATGACCGCGCAACAGCGGATCGACACCGCCGGGATGGTCCACCACCCGGTACGCGTAGCGCCGCCAGACCGCCGAGAAACGCGCGTTGAAGCCCGGCGGCGCCTCGGCCACCCGCCAGACCCGCACATCGTGCCCGAGCCGCCCCGCGAGCCGCCTCAGCAGCCGCTCCCGGTGCTCGGCCCACACGTCCTCCGGCAGATCGACGTGCGCGACCTGTCCGCGCGCGTGCACCCCCGCGTCCGTGCGCCCGGCGACCGTCAGCTCATAGGTGCGCGAGGAGCGCGTCACCGTACGCAGCGCGTCCTCGATCTCCCCCTGGACGGTGCGCCGGGTGGCCTGCTTCGCCCAGCCGGAGAAGTCCTTGCCGTCGTACGAGAGATCCAGCCGCACCCGTACATGTCCGGGCGCCGCGCCCTCGTTGTCCTCGCTCACCCGATGATCCTCTCAAAGCGGAACGGGCCCGCCCCCGTGAGGGAGCGGGCCCGTCCGTCAGCCGTTGGAACGCTCAGGCGTCCTTGGACTCCGACTCGGCCGGCTTGGCGTCCTCGACGGTCTCGGCCGGAGCCTCGTCCTTCTTGAGGGCGTCTTCCTTGACCGCGCGCTTCGTCGCCGCCTCGGCCTCACCGGTGGCCTCCTGCGCCACGGTCAGGGCCTCAACCAGCTCGATGACCGCCATCGGGGCGTTGTCGCCACGACGGTTGCCGATCTTGGTGATACGCGTGTAACCACCGGGGCGGTTCTCGTACCGCGGAGCGATCTCGGTGAAGAGCGTGTGGACGACGCCCTTGTCCGTGATCGACTGCAGCACCAGGCGACGGTTGTGGATGTCGCCCCGCTTCGCCTTGGTGATCAGACGCTCCGCGACCGGACGCAGGCGGCGGGCCTTGGCCTCGGTCGTGGTGATGCGGCCGTGCTCGAAGAGCGACTTCGCGAGGTTCGCGAGAAGCAGCTTCTCGTGCGCGGCGCTGCCGCCCAGACGGGCACCCTTGGCGGGCTTCGGCATGGTGTTACTCCTTCATATCTGCACCGGCCGTGTCAGGTACCGGTGTCAGTTCCCGGCGGGCGGCCGCCCGCCGGAAGATCCGCTCGCTCCGGCCAGAGGCGCCCGGCTGATCCGGACGCCCCCGCCGGAGGCGATCAGTACTGCTCGGTCTCGACGAAACCGGCGTCCGCGTCGTCGTCCGCGCCGAAGGCGTCGGCCGCGGCGGTCGGGTCGAATCCGGGCGGGCTGTCCTTGAGCGCCAGGCCCATGCCGTTCAGCTTGGCCTTGACCTCGTCGATCGACTTCGCACCGAAGTTACGGATGTCGAGCAGGTCGGCTTCGGAACGCGCGACCAGCTCACCCACGGAGTGGATGCCCTCGCGCTTGAGGCAGTTGTACGACCGAACGGTGAGCTCCAGCTCCTCGATCGGCAGGGCGAGATCGGCGGCGAGCGCGGCGTCCGTGGGCGACGGGCCCATGTCGATGCCCTCGGCGTCGATGTTGAGCTCGCGCGCCAGACCGAACAGCTCGACCAGGGTCTTGCCCGCGGACGCCATGGCGTCGCGCGGCCGCATGGCCTGCTTGGTCTCGACGTCGACGATCAGCTTGTCGAAGTCGGTGCGCTGCTCGACACGGGTCGCCTCGACCTTGTACGTGACCTTGAGCACCGGCGAGTAGATGGAGTCGACCGGGATACGGCCGATCTCCTGGCCCACCTGCTTGTTCTGCACGGCGGAGACATAGCCGCGACCGCGCTCGACGGTCAGCTCCATCTCCAGCTTGCCCTTGCCGTTCAGCGTCGCCAGAACGAGATCCGGGTTGTGCACCTCGACACCGGCCGGCGGGGCGATGTCAGCGGCGGTGACCAGGCCGGGACCCTGCTTGCGCAGGTACATCACGACCGGCTCGTCGTGCTCCGAGGAGACGACGAGCTGCTTGATGTTCAGGATGAGGTCGGTGACGTCCTCCTTGACACCCGGCACGGTGGTGAACTCGTGCAGGACACCGTCGATCCGGATGCTGGTGACGGCGGCACCGGGGATCGAGGAGAGGAGCGTACGGCGAAGGGAGTTGCCGAGCGTGTAGCCGAAGCCCGGCTCCAGCGGCTCGATGACGAACCGGGAGCGGTATTCGTCGACGACCTCTTCGGTCAACGAAGGACGCTGAGCGATAAGCATGGTGGGATCCTCCAGTCTTGGCACCCACTATTTGATGCCAACGGAACAAGCGTACGGGCGGTACGGCACCGAATGCCGTACCGCCCGCGAAGTCCAGCACCTGTGACCCCCCGCGAAGGGGGACAGGGTCAGACGCGGCGGCGCTTCGGCGGGCGGCAGCCGTTGTGCGGGGTGGGCGTGACGTCCTGGATCGAACCCACCTCCAGGCCGGTGGCCTGGAGCGAGCGGATCGCGGTCTCACGGCCGGAGCCGGGACCCTTGACGAAGACGTCGACCTTGCGCATGCCGTGCTCCTGCGCGCGGCGGGCGGCCGACTCGGCGGCCATCTGCGCGGCGAAGGGGGTGGACTTGCGCGAGCCCTTGAAGCCGACGTGGCCGGCGGAGGCCCAGGAGATCACATTGCCCGAAGGGTCGGTGATCGAGACGATCGTGTTGTTGAACGTGCTCTTGATGTGGGCGTGCCCGTGAGCGACGTTCTTCTTTTCCTTGCGGCGCACCTTCTTGGCTGCGCCCTGACGGCCCTTAGGAGGCATGTCTTTACTCCTGCGTGGAGGTGGTCGGTCCTACAGCGAAGACCGCTGATGAGCGTCCGCTGAGGACTACTTCTTGCCCGGCTTCTTCTTGCCGGCGATCGCGCGACGCGGGCCCTTGCGGGTACGAGCGTTCGTGCTGGTGCGCTGACCGTGCACCGGCAGGCCGCGGCGGTGACGCAGACCCTGGTAGCAGCCGATCTCGACCTTGCGGCGGATGTCGGCGGCGATCTCGCGACGGAGGTCACCCTCGGTCTTGAGGTTGCCGTCGACGTACTCGCGGATCTTGACGAGGTCTTCCTCGGCGAGATCGCGGACGCGCACGTTGGGGTCGATACCGGTGGCGGCGAGCGTCTCCTTGGACCGGGTGCGCCCGATACCGAAGACGTAGGTGAGGGCGACCTCGACGCGCTTTTCGCGCGGGAGGTCAACGCCTGCGAGGCGTGCCATGCATGGCTCCTGTTGATGTCGGAGGTCTTCCGCAGTGTCTCTCCCGGACAGCGGTGTCCTCATCTACACAGGGGACGCTTCCGGGTCTCCGGCCTCCGCCGGAGGTGTCGCCGCCCATCACCTGGGCGTCGGACACTGCGTATGTACGAGTTGCTCGCGTCGCGCGAAGTACTGCGAGAGGCAGGCGGTCTTGCGTCAGCCCTGGCGCTGCTTGTGGCGCAGGTTGTCGCAGATGACCATGACCCGGCCGTGACGGCGGATCACCTTGCACTTGTCGCAGATCTTCTTGACGCTCGGCTTGACCTTCATGATTAAGGTTCTCCGGGTCAGTGCGGACACCCCGGCACGGGGCGCCTGCAAGATCTACTTGTATCGGTAGACGATCCGGCCACGCGTCAGGTCGTAGGGAGACAGCTCCACCACAACCCGGTCATCGGGAAGGATTCGGATGTAGTGCATCCGCATCTTGCCGCTGATGTGCGCGAGGACCTTGTGACCGTTCTGGAGTTCCACCTTGAACATGGCGTTCGGGAGGGACTCGATCACGGTGCCCTCAATTTCGATGGCACCTTGCTTCTTGGCCACGCTTCGCCCTTCGAATCGGCTACCTTGATCGACTCTCGCCGCCGTATGCGGACACACGGGTACACCAGAGCCGACGCGTCAGTCTACGGCAGCACACTCGAAAAGACGAATCCGTTGAGTCTGCCCACCGGCGGAGATTTCTAAGCGAATCCCGGGCGCTACGCCAGCGGATCGGGAGCGGCGGTCACACCCAGCTCCGCCAGCTTCGCCCGGCCGCCGTCGGGCGACGTCAGGACCAGCGGGCCCGCGTCCGTGAGCGCCACGGAGTGCTCCCAGTGCGAGGACCAGGTGCCGTCGGTGGTGATGACGGTCCAGTCGTCCTCCAGCACCTCCGTCCGGGCCGTACCGAGCGACACCATCGGCTCGATCGCCAGACAGAAGCCGGGGACCAGCCTGGGCCCCTTGCCGCGCTTGCGCGAGACGTAGTTCAGCAGATGCGGGTCCATGTGCATCTCGGTGCCGATGCCATGGCCGCCGTAGTCCTCGATGATCCCGTACTTGCCGCCGCCCGGCCGGGGCTGGCGGCGGATGTAGGTCTCGATGGCCCGGGACACGTCCACCAGCCGGCTGCCGTTCCGCATCGCCGCGATACCGGCCCACATCGACTCCTCCGTCACCCGGGAGAGCTCGATCAGCTCCGAGGCGTGACCGGAGCCGACGAACGCCGTGAAGGCGGCGTCGCCGTGCCAGCCGTCGACGATCGCCCCGGCGTCGACGGAGATGATGTCGCCGTCCTTGAGGACGGTCTTCTCGTCCGGGATGCCATGGACGACGACATTGTTCACCGAGGTGCAGATCGTCGCGGGGAACCCGCCGTATCCGAGGAAGTTCGACTTCGCGCCGTGCTCGGCCAGCACCTTGCGGGCGACCTCGTCGAGATCCTTCGTGGTGGCACCCGGCACCGCGGCCTCGGCCGTGGCCGCGTGCACGGCGGCGACGACCAGCCCCGCCTCGCGCATCTTCGCGATCTGCTCGGGAGTCTTGATCTCCACCATGACCGTGCCTTCCACCTGACTCTTGTGACGGGGACTGTGCGACCGGCTGGGTGGCCGGCCGTGTGGCCACTGACAGCCTGTTCAACAGTAAGGCCGTGGTGTCCCGGGGGACGCCACGGCCTTACGGGTACCGCTCTGCTCAGGAGGCCCGGGCGGCCCGGGCCTGCTGGAGCGCCTCCATCGCGCGCTCGGTCACCTCGGTGACCTTGCCGAGCGCGGAGATCGTCACGACCAGGCCCTGGGCCTTGTAGTGATCGATGATCGGCTCGGTCTGCGTGTGGTAGACCTCCAGCCGCGTCCGCACCGTTTCCTCGGAGTCGTCGTCCCGCTGGTACAGCTCGCCGCCGCAGGTGTCGCAGACACCTTCCTGCTCCGGCGGGCTGTACGTCACATGGAAGACATGCGAGCTGTCGTTGCGGCAGACACGCCGGCCGGCGATCCGCTTCACGACCTCCTCCTCGGGGACCTCCAGGTCCAGTACGGCGTCCAGCCGGACACCGTCCTCCTTGAGCGCCTCGTCCAGCGCCTTGGCCTGCGAGAGATTGCGCGGGAAACCGTCCAGCAGGAAGCCGTTGCCGGCGTCCGGACGGGACATCCGGTCCCTCGCCATCGCGATCGTCACCTCGTCGGGCACCAGCTCGCCGGCGTCCATGTACGCCTTCGCCTTCTTGCCGAGCTCCGTGCCCTGGCTGATGTTGGCGCGGAACAAGTCGCCCGTGGAGATGTGCGGGACCGACAGGTTCTTGGCGAGGTACGCGGCCTGCGTTCCCTTGCCGGCACCGGGCGGCCCGACGAGGACGATTCGCATCAGCGGAGGAACCCTTCGTAATTGCGCTGCTGAAGCTGGCTCTCGATCTGCTTCACGGTCTCCAGACCCACACCCACGATGATCAGGATGCTTGTCCCGCCGAACGGGAAGTTCTGGTTCGCACCGCCGAAGCCCGCCAACGCCATCGTCGGGACAAGAGCAATCAGACCCAGGTACAGCGAGCCCGGCCAAGTGATCCTGTTGAGCACATAGCTCAGATACTCGGCAGTAGGTCGACCTGCCCGGATACCCGGGATGAAGCCACCATACTTCTTCATGTTGTCCGCTACTTCTTCGGGGTTGAACGAAATGGCCACATAGAAGAAGGCGAAGAACACGATCAGCAGGAAGTACGTGGCGATGTAGTAGGGGTGGTCACCCTTGACGAAGTGCGCCTCGATCCACGTCTTCCAGCCCGCGTTCGAGTTGGAGAACTGCGCGATCAGCGCCGGGATGTACAGCAGCGACGAGGCGAAGATGACCGGGATCACACCCGCCTGGTTGACCTTCAGCGGGATGTACGTGGACGTACCGCCGTAGGACCTGCGGCCGATCATGCGCTTCGCGTACTGCACGGGGATCCGGCGCTGCGCCTGTTCGACGAAGACGACCAGGCCGACCATCACGAAGCCGATCAGAATGACCGTGCCGAACTCGATCCAGCCCTTGGCGAGCGTGCCGCTCTGCTTGATGGCCCACAGCGCGCCGGGGAAGCCGGCGGCGATCGAGATGAACATGAGGATGGACATGCCGTTGCCGATGCCGCGGTCGGTGATCAGCTCGCCGAGCCACATGACCGCCGCGGTGCCCGCGGTCATGGTGATCACCATGGTGACGGTGACAAAGATCGAGCGGTCGGGGACGATCTCCGAAGCGACCGGGCAGCCGCTGAAGAGCGCACCGCTGCGCGCGGTGGCGACCAGGCCCGTGCCCTGCAGCACGGCCAGGGCGACCGTCAGATAACGCGTGTACTGCGTGATCTTGGTCTGGCCGGAACTGCCCTCCTTCTTGAGGGCCTCCAGCCTGGGGATGACCACGGTCAGAAGCTGCAGGATGATGCTCGCTGTGATGTACGGCATGATGCCGAGCGCGAAGATCGTGATCTGCAGCAGCGCCCCGCCACTGAACATGTTCACGAGCCCGAACAGGCCGTTGTTGCCCTTCTGGGCCGCGTCGACACAAGTCTGGACATTCTCGTAACTGACACCGGGTACGGGAACGTGTGCCCCGAGCCGGTACAGCACGATGATGGCGAGTGTGAAGAGCAGCTTCTTGCGCAGGTCGGGCGTCTTGAACGCCCGGGCGAACGCGGTGAGCACGGTGCCTCCTGCGACCCCCGCGCTACTGCGTCAGAGGTGACGGTATTGAGGATCGACGGATACGGAACAAGCGGTACCGCGCGAGGAACCCCTGCGGACACACCGCGCGGCGGGGGTCCGGGAGCGAGCTCCCGGCTTCAATACAGCAATAATGCACGCCACCATACCGGCGACAGTGCCCACCTTGGAACGACCAACCGGGGATGCCCCTTATGAGAGGCATCCCCGGTTGGGTGTTCAAGCCATCGAGTGGTCTCAGACGAGCTCGGTGACGGTGCCGCCGGCGGCGGCAATCTTCTCCTTGGCGGAGCCGGAGACGGCGTTCACCGAAACCTGCAGCGCCACGGAGATCTCGCCCTGGCCCAGGACCTTGACGAGGCTGTTCTTGCGTACCGCGCCCTTGGTGACCAGGTCGGCCACCGTGACCTCGCCGCCCTCGGGGTAGAGGTCGGCGAGCTTGTCCAGGTTCACGACCTGGTACTCGGTGCGGAACGGGTTCTTGAAGCCCTTGAGCTTCGGGAGACGCATGTGGAGGGGCATCTGGCCACCCTCGAAGCGCTCCGGAACCTGGTAACGGGCCTTGGTGCCCTTGGTGCCACGACCTGCGGTCTTACCCTTGGACGCCTCACCACGACCCACACGGGTCTTGGCGGTCTTGGCGCCCGGGGCAGGACGGAGGTTGTGGACCTTCAGCGGGTTGTTCTCCGCCATGTCAGTCGACCTCCTCAACCGTCACGAGGTGGCGGACGGTGTGCACCATGCCGCGGAACTCGGGGCGGTCCTCCTTGACAACCACGTCGTGCAGGCGCTTGAGCCCGAGCGAACGCAGGGTGTCGCGGTGGTTCTGCTTGCTGCCGATGTACGACTTCGTCTGCGTGATCTTGATGCGAGCCATTACGCACCCGCTCCCGCTCGCGCACGCAGCAGAGCCGCGGGGGCGACGTCCTCAAGGGGCAGACCGCGGCGGGCCGCGATCTCCTCGGGACGCTGCAGGCCCTGAAGGGCCGCCACGGTCGCGTGCACGATGTTGATCGCGTTGTCCGACCCGAGCGACTTCGACAGGATGTCGTGCACGCCCGCGCACTCCAGCACGGCACGCACCGGGCCACCGGCGATGACGCCGGTACCGGGGGAAGCCGGCTTGAGCAGGACAACGCCCGCGGCCTTCTCGCCCTGGATCGGGTGAGGGATGGTGCCCTGGATACGGGGGACCTTGAAGAAGTGCTTCTTGGCCTCCTCAACACCCTTGGCGATGGCGGCCGGCACCTCCTTGGCCTTGCCGTAACCGACACCCACGGTGCCGTCACCGTCGCCCACCACGACCAGCGCGGTGAAGCTGAAGCGACGACCACCCTTCACAACCTTGGCGACGCGGTTGATCGCGACGACGCGCTCGACGTACGCGGTCTTCTCGGCCGCGGCCGCACCGCCGTCACGGCCCTTCCGGTCCCGCCGCTCGCCGCCACCGGCACCGCTTCCGCGGCGCTGGGGTCCAGCCATTGGATCTACCTCTCTCTGTTACGTCCGCTAGCTCCGGAACCGGGGCTCAGAACTTCAGCCCGGCCTCGCGGGCGGCGTCAGCCAGAGCGGCAATCCGCCCGGCGTACTGGTTGCCACCACGATCGAACACGACGGCCTCGACACCGGCCGCCCTGGCGCGCTCGGCGACCAGCGACCCGACCTGCTTGGCCTGGGCGCTCTTGTCACCTTCCACACCGCGGATCGAGGTGTCCAGGGTCGACGCCGACGCGAGCGTGTGGCCCGCGATGTCGTCGATGACCTGAGCCACCATGTGGCGGTTGGAACGCGTCACGACGAGGCGGGGGCGCTCCTGCGTACCCGACACCTTCTTGCGGACGCGGATGTGCCGGCGCTTGATGGCAGCGGCCTTGTAGGCCTTGCCCTTGGCGATCTTGACACCGTATGCCATGGCTTACTTACCAGCCTTTCCGACCTTGCGGCGGATGACCTCGCCCGCGTACTTGACGCCCTTGGCCTTGTACGGGTCGGGCTTCCGCAGCTTGCGGATCTTGGCGGCGACCTCGCCGACCCTCTGCTTGTCAATGCCCTCGACGGAGAACCGGGTGGGGTTCTCCACCTTGAAGGTGATGCCTTCGGGGGCCTCGATGAGGATCGGGTGGCTGTAGCCCAGGGCGAACTCCAGGTTGGAGCCCTTCGCCTGGACGCGGTAACCGACACCGCTGATCTCGAGCGCCTTGACGTAACCCTGGGTCACGCCGGTGATCATGTTCGCCACCAGCGTGCGGGACAGGCCGTGCAGGGCCTTGTTCTGACGCTCGTCGTTGGGGCGCAGCACGAGAAGCGTGCCGTCCTCGCCCTTGGTGACCTCGATCGGCGCGGCGACGGTGTGCGAGAGGGACCCCTTGGGGCCCTTCACCGCGACCGTGCGGCCTTCGATGGTGACGTCCACACCGGCGGGAACCTGGATGGGGAGCTTGCCGATTCGCGACATGAGCTTTTCCTCCGTTCCCGACTACCAGACGTAGGCGAGGACTTCCCCACCTACGCCCTTCTTGCCTGCCTGCTGGCCGGTCAGAAGACCGTGGGACGTGGAGATGATCGCCACGCCCAGGCCGCCCAGGACCTTCGGCAGATTGGTGGACTTCGCGTACACGCGCAGACCCGGCTTGGAGATGCGCTTGATGCCGGCGATCGAACGCTCGCGGTTCGGGCCGAACTTCAGCTCCAGGACGAGGTTCTTGCCGACCTCGGCGTCCTCGACCTTCCAGCCGGTGATGAAGCCCTCCTGCTGGAGGATTTCCGCGATGTGCGACTTGATCTTGCTGTGCGGCATCACGACATCGTCGTGGTATGCCGAGTTCGCGTTACGCAGACGCGTGAGCATGTCTGCGATGGGATCAGTCATGGTCATGAATTGGCCTTCGGCCTCTCTCGCCGGGGTTTCCTGTATGCGCCATCCCTCTCCCCGATCAGAGCCGGGACGGGTGCGGTGCGGGGACCTACGGCGTAGTAAGCGTTGTCAGCGGGCTGTGGCCCGCGGGCGGTCCGGATCAGCGGGCGCCCAACCCCACAAGCCTACGGCATATGAGGAAGGGCTCCCGCCAACCAGTTGCTTACCGAGAGCTTCGGGTAATTCCCAAAAAGGGAATTACCAGGAGCTCTTGGTGACGCCCGGCAGCTCGCCGCGGTGTGCCATCTCACGGAGGCATACGCGGCACAGGCCGAACTTGCGGTAAACGGAGTGGGGACGGCCGCAGCGCTGGCAGCGGGTGTAACCGCGCACGCCGAACTTCGGCTTGCGGGCGGCCTTAGCGATCAGAGCCTTCTTCGCCACGGTCAGTTCTCCTTGAACGGGAAGCCGAGGTGACGAAGGAGGGCACGACCCTCGTCGTCGTTGGTCGCCGTGGTGACCACGGTGATGTCCATGCCCCGGACCCGGTCGATCTTGTCCTGGTCGATCTCGTGGAACATGACCTGCTCCGTGAGACCGAAGGTGTAGTTGCCACGGCCGTCGAACTGCTTCGGCGACAGGCCGCGGAAGTCACGGATACGCGGCAGCGCGAGCGACAGCGTACGGTCCAGGAACTCCCACATGCGGTCACCGCGGAGGGTGACGTGGCAGCCGATCGGCTGACCCTCACGCAGCTTGAACTGCGCGATGGACTTCCGGGCCTTGGTGACGGACGGCTTCTGGCCGGTGATCGTGGTGAGGTCGCGGATGGCGCCCTCGATCAGCTTGGAGTCGCGGGCGGCGTCGCCCACACCCATGTTGACCACGATCTTCACAAGGCCGGGGATCTGCATGACGTTCTCGTAGGAGAACTGCTCACGCAGCTTGCCCGCGATCTCCTCGCGGTAGCGCAGCTTCAGACGCGGTGCAGTGGTGGTCGTCATCAGATGTCCTCACCGGTCCGCTTGGCAACGCGGATCTTGTTGCCCTCGTCGTCAAAGCGGTAGCCGACGCGGGTGACAACCTTCTTGCCGTCCTTCTCCACGACCAGCTGAACATTGCTGATGTGAATGGGGGCCTCGGTGGTCACAATGCCGCCGGTCTGCGAACCGCGAGCCGTCTGACCGGCCTTGGTGTGCTTCTTGACCCGGTTGACACCCTCGACGAGAACACGGTCCTGCGTGGGGTAGGCCACAATGACCTTGCCCTGCTTGCCCTTGTCCTTACCGGTGATGACCTGAACCAGGTCGCCCTTCTTGATCTTCATGCTTACAGCACCTCCGGCGCGAGCGAGATGATCTTCATGAACTTCTTCTCGCGCAGCTCACGGCCCACCGGGCCGAAGATACGGGTGCCACGAGGGTCGCCGTCGTTCTTCAGAATGACGGCGGCGTTCTCGTCGAAGCGGATGTACGAGCCGTCCTGGCGGCGGCGCTCCTTGACGGTGCGAACGATGACCGCCTTGATGACGTCACCCTTCTTCACGTTGCCACCGGGGATCGCGTCCTTGACGGTGGCGACGATGACGTCACCGATGCCCGCGTAGCGGCGACCCGAGCCACCGAGAACACGGATGCAAAGGATCTCCTTGGCACCAGTGTTGTCGGCGACACGCAGTCGCGACTCCTGCTGGATCACGTCTATCTCCTGATCGTCTGCCGGTTCCCGGCGGGGTCCGTGAGTGACTCGCGGACCCCACCGAGCCTGGCGGAACTATTCCGAGGGGAAGCCCCCTCGGAGGGGTTTACTTGGCCTTCTCGAGGATCTCGACGATGCGCCACCGCTTCGTGGCGGACAGCGGCCGGGTCTCCATCAGGAGGACGCGGTCGCCGATGCCGGCGGCGTTCTGCTCGTCGTGCGCCTTGAGCTTGTTCGTACGGCGGATGACCTTGCCGTACAGCGCGTGCTTCACACGGTCCTCGACGGCGACGACGACGGTCTTGTCCATCTTGTCGCTGACGACAAGGCCCTCGCGGGTCTTGCGGAAGCCGCGGTCGCCCGCGGCGTTGCCGCTGGTGTTCGCAGTGTTCTCAGTCACGTTGCTCTCGCTCATCAGGCGCTCTCCACCGTCTCGATGCCCAGCTCGCGCTCACGCATCAGGGTGTAGATCCGCGCGATGTCCTTCCGGACGGCCTTCAGCCGACCGTGGTTCTCGAGCTGACCGGTCGCCGCCTGGAAGCGGAGGTTGAACAGCTCTTCCTTGGCCTCGCGAAGCTTGCCGAGAAGCTCCTCGTCGCCCAGCTCGCGCAGTTCGGACGCCTTGGTAACGGCCGCCATCACGACTCACCTGCCTCGCGCCGAACGATCCGGCACTTCATCGGAAGCTTGTGAGCAGCGCGGGTAAGCGCCTCACGCGCAATCTTCTCGTTCGGGTAGGACAGCTCGAACATCACCCGACCGGGCTTGACGTTCGCGATCCACCACTCGGGGGAACCCTTACCGGAACCCATGCGGGTCTCGGCAGGCTTCTTGGTGAGCGGACGGTCCGGGTAGATGTTGATCCAGACCTTGCCGCCACGCTTGATGTGACGGGTCATCGCGATACGAGCGGCCTCGATCTGACGGTTCGTCACGTATGCCGGGGTCAGCGCCTGGATGCCGTACTCGCCGAACGCAACCTGCGTGCCACCCTTGGACATACCGCTGCGCTTCGGGTGGTGCTGCTTGCGGTGCTTGACCCTACGGGGGATCAGCATTTCGGTCAGGCCTCCGTTCCGCCGGTAGAAGAGGACGTCGCCTCAGCGGCCGGTGCGGCAACGGCGGCGTCGGCCTTGGGGGCCTCGGCTGCCGGGCTCTGCTGCGGCTTGCGGCCACGGCCGCCACGCTCGCCACCACGGCCACCACGGCCGGCGGGACGGTCGTTGCCGCCACCACGGGCCGGACGGTTGCCGGCGCGGGCCGCGGCGTTCTCGGCACGCACCTCGGCGATGTTCTTGACGTCGCCCTTGTAGATCCAGACCTTCACACCGATACGGCCGAAGGTCGTCTTGGCCTCGAAGAAGCCGTAGTCCACGTTCGCGCGGAGCGTGTGCAGGGGCACACGGCCCTCGCGGTAGAACTCCGAGCGGGACATCTCGGCGCCGCCGAGGCGGCCACCGCACTGGATCTTGATGCCCTTGGCGCCGGCCTTCATCGTCGACTGCATGCTCTTACGCATGGCGCGACGGAAGGAGACACGCGAGGAGAGCTGCTCGGCGACGGCCTGGGCCACCAGCTGAGCGTCCACCTCGGGGTTCTTGACCTCGAGGATGTTGAGCTGCACCTGCTTGCCGGTCAGCTTCTCCAGCTCGCCGCGGATACGGTCGGCCTCGGCGCCGCGGCGGCCGATGACGATGCCCGGACGCGCGGTGTGGATGTCAACGCGGACGCGGTCGCGGGTGCGCTCGATCTCGACCTTCGAGATGCCGGCCCGCTCCATGCCCTTCGTCATCATGCGACGAATGGCGACGTCTTCCTTGACGTAGTCCTTGTACAGCTTGTCGGCGTACCAGCGGGACTTGAAGTCCGTGGTGATACCGAGCCGGAACCCATGCGGGTTAACCTTCTGGCCCATTACCGGGTTCCTTCCTTGCTGCTGACGACCACGGTGATGTGGCTGGTCCGCTTACGGATCCGGTAGGCACGGCCCTGGGCACGCGGACGGAACCGCTTCAGGGTCGGACCTTCGTCCACGTACGCCTCGCTGATGACCAGCGAGTTGGCGTCGGTGTGGTCGTAGTTGTGCGCGGCGTTGGCAATGGCGCTGTCAAGCACCTTGCCGACCGGCACGCTCGCGGCCTGCGGGGCGAAACGCAGGACCGCCTGAGCCTCCGTGGCGTCCATGCCACGGATGAGGTCCACCACGCGGCGGGCCTTCATGGGCGTGACGCGGATGTACCGCGCCTGGGCCCTGGCTTCCATGGTTGTCCCTTCGGTGTTAGTCATAGTCGGTTCCACCCCGCGTTAGCGGCGCTTCGACTTCCGGTCGTCCTTGACGTGGCCGCGGAAGGTGCGAGTCGGCGAGAACTCGCCGAGCTTGTGGCCGACCATCGACTCGGTGACGAACACCGGGACGTGGATCTTGCCGTTGTGCACCGCGATCGTGTGGCCCAGCATGGCCGGGACGATCATCGAGCGACGGGACCAGGTCTTGATGACGTTCTTGGTGCCTGCTTCGTTCTGGACATCCACCTTCTTGATCAGGTGGTCGTCGACGAAGGGCCCCTTCTTGAGACTGCGCGGCATCTAAACCCGCTCCTAGCGCTTCTTGTTCGTCTTGCGGCGGCGGACGATGTACTTGCTGCTTGCCTTCTTCGGCGAGCGAGTACGACCTTCCTTCTGACCCCACGGGCTGACCGGGTGACGTCCACCGGAGGTCTTGCCCTCACCACCACCGTGCGGGTGGTCGACCGGGTTCATCGCGACACCGCGGACGGTCGGGCGAACGCCCTTCCAGCGCATACGGCCGGCCTTGCCCCAGTTGATGTTCGACTGCTCGGCGTTGCCGACCTCGCCGATCGTGGCGCGGCAGCGTACGTCGACCATCCGGACCTCGCCGGACGGCATACGAAGGGTGGCCATGGAGCCCTCCTTCGCCAGCAGCTGCACCGAAGCGCCCGCGGAGCGGGAGATCTTCGCGCCGCCGCCGGGACGCATCTCGATGGCGTGGATCGTCGTACCCACCGGGATGTTGCGCAGCGGCAGGTTGTTGCCCGGCTTGATGTCGGCCCCGGGGCCGTTCTCAACCCGGTCACCCTGGCTGAGCTTCGCCGGGGCGATGATGTAGCGCTTCTCGCCGTCTGCGTAGTGCAGCAGCGCGATGCGCGCGGTGCGGTTCGGGTCGTACTCGATGTGCGCGACCTTCGCAGGCACGCCGTCCTTGTCGTGACGACGGAAGTCGATCACGCGGTAGGCGCGCTTGTGGCCACCACCCTGGTGGCGAACGGTCACACGACCGGCGTTGTTACGGCCGCCCTTGCTGTGCAGCGGGCGGACCAGCGACTTCTCCGGCGTGGACCGCGTGATCTCGACAAAGTCGGCGACGCTGGAGCCACGACGGCCCGGGGTCGTCGGCTTGTACTTGCGGATACCCATTTCTCAGTCCTCGGAAGATTCCGGACTTCTGAACGATCCAGCCTCCGTCAGGAGGCCGGGCCGCCGAAGATGTCGATACGGTCGCCCTCAGCAAGGGTCACGATGGCGCGCTTGGTGTTGGCGCGCTTGCCGAAACCGGTGCGGGTGCGCTTGCGCTTGCCCTGGCGGTTGATCGTGTTGACCCCTGCGACCTTGACCGAGAAGACCGCTTCCACGGCCTGCTTGATCTGGGTCTTGTTGGCGGTGGGCGCCACGATGAACGTGTACTTGTTCTCGTCGAGCAGCGCGTAGCTCTTCTCGGACACCACGGGCTTCACGAGGATGTCGCGGTGGTCGTGGAAGGTCTTGCTGGTGATCTCGGCCATCAGGCTTCACTCCCCTCGTTGTCTTCAGCGGCCTTGGAAGGACCAGACACGAAGGACTCGAAGGCGGCCTTGGTGAAGACCACGTCGTCGGAGACGAGCACGTCGTACGTGTTGAGCTGGCCCGGCGCCAGGATGTGCACCTGGGGCAGGTTGCGGGCGGACAGCCACGCGGCCTCGTCGGCCCGCTCGGCGACCAGGAGCACGTTCTTGCGCTCGCTGATCTTGCCCAGCAGTGCCTTGGCGGCCTTGGTGGACACCGCGTCCTCGACCACGCCGGAGACGACGTGGATACGGGAGTGGCGGGCCCGGTCGGTGAGGGCACCGCGCAGGGCGGCGGCCTTCATCTTCTTCGGCGTCCGCTGCGAGTAGTCACGCGGCTGGGGGCCGTGAACGACGCCACCGCCGGCGAACTGCGGCGCACGGGTCGAACCCTGACGGGCGCGGCCGGTGCCCTTCTGGCGGTACGGCTTCTTGCCACCACCACGGACTTCGCCGCGGGTCTTGGTCTTGTGCGTGCCCTGGCGGGCAGCGGCCAGCTGGGCGACAACGACCTGGTGGATCAGCGGAATGCTGACCTTGGCGTCGAAGATCTCCGCGGGGAGTTCGACGGTCCCGGCCTTGTCGCCTGCCGGCGAAAGGATGTCAACAGTGCTCATCGTTACCTCAGGCCCCCTTGGCCGCGGTACGGACCAGGACGAGGCCGCCGTTCGGACCAGGAACCGCACCCTTGATCAGGATCAGGCCCTTTTCCGCGTCAACGGCATGAACGGTCAGGTTCTGGGTGGTCACGCGCTCGTTGCCCATACGGCCGGCCATCCGCATGCCCTTGAACACACGGCCCGGGGTGGCGCAGCCACCGATGGAGCCGGGAGAGCGGTGCTTGCGCTGGGTACCGTGACCGGCGCCGAGGCCCTTGAAGTTGTGACGCTTCATGACACCGGCGAAGCCCTTGCCCTTGCTCTTGCCCGTGACGTCGACCTTGACGCCGGACTCGAACACATCGGCGGTGACCTCCTGGCCGAGCGTGTACTCGCTCGCGTCGGAGGTGCGCAGCTCCACCAGGTGGCGGCGGGGGGTCACGTCGGCCTTGGCGAAGTGGCCCTTGAGGGGCTTGTTCACCTTGCGCGGGTCGATCTCGCCGAAGGCGATCTGGACCGACTCGTAGCCGTCGGAGTCATTCGTACGGACCTGGGTAACAACGCAGGGCCCGGCCTTGACGACGGTCACCGGGACGACACGGTTGTTCTCGTCCCAGACCTGGGTCATGCCGAGCTTCTCGCCCAGGACACCCTTGATCTGCTTTGCCATCTCTTCCGCGCCTCTCAGAGCTTGATCTCGATGTCGACGCCGGCCGGAAGGTCCAGGCGCATCAACGAGTCAACGGTCTTGGGCGTCGGGTCGAGAATGTCGATCAGGCGCTTGTGCGTGCGCATCTCGAAGTGCTCGCGCGAGTCCTTGTACTTGTGCGGCGACTTGATGACGCAGTACACGTTCTTCTCAGTGGGCAGCGGCACCGGGCCCGCGACCGACGCACCAGTACGCGTCACCGTCTCGACGATCTTCTTCGCCGAGGAATCGATGACCTCGTGGTCGTAGGCCTTGAGCCGGATGCGGATCTTCTGTCCCGCCATGGCTGCTTCGTAGTCCTGTCTCTCGTAACGCTCTGGAACCCGCTGGGCCGTACACAATCGAAAGCACGGTCCTGCTCCGACCCACGCGGTCGGGCGTGTCGCATCCCCTCCACGAAATCTCCCGAAGGATCTTCCCTGCCAAGGGGTGCGGCCCAAGTCCGCGAGCCGGGGGCAGAACACCCACCGGGCGCCTGGCCGGAGCCCCGCTGACACTTCCCGGAAGATTCCCGTACGTCCGTCCCAGCGCTGCCCGTAAGGCAGTTGGGACGACGAGTACTGTGGGACTCGCTTCCGGTCCTCCCGGCGGGAGGCGCGCAGCATCGGCACTCAACCGAGCAACCTGAACAGTGTGCCATAGGCGCCGTAGCCCTGGCCAATCGCGGCCCGAAAGAGTACCCCGTCAACTCGGGCCATCAAACGCGGGCCCGCTCGGCAGGATGAACCGGCCCCGCCGTCCGGGTGCCCCCGCGCCGGCCGCCGGACACGGCGCCCCGGAGCTCCCGGCTCCCCGCTCCCGGACACAGCACAGGGGCCCCGCGCCACCGTCCTCACGGACTGCGGTGCGGGGCCCCTGCCTGCTGCTCGTGAAGGAGCTGCCAGGTCAGATCGACAGAACTACTTGTTGATCTTGGTGACCTGGCCGGCGCCCACGGTCCGGCCACCCTCACGGATGGCGAACTTCAGGCCCTCTTCCATGGCGACGGGCTGGATCAGCTCGACCGTCATGACGGTGTTGTCGCCCGGCATGACCATCTCGGTGCCCTCGGGGAGGGTCACGACGCCGGTCACGTCCGTGGTACGGAAGTAGAACTGCGGGCGGTAGTTGTTGAAGAAGGGGGTGTGACGGCCACCCTCGTCCTTCGACAGGATGTAGGCCTGGGCCTCGAAGCTGGTGTGCGGCGTGACCGAACCCGGCTTGATGATGACCTGACCGCGCTCGACGTCCTCGCGCTTGATGCCACGGAGGAGCAGACCGACGTTCTCACCGGCCTGGCCCTCGTCGAGCAGCTTGCGGAACATCTCGATGCCGGTGACCGTGGTGGTGGTCTTGTCCTGCTTGATACCGACGATGTCGACGGTCTCGTTGACCTTGAGCACACCACGCTCGATACGACCGGTGACGACGGTGCCACGACCGGTGATCGTGAAGACGTCCTCGATCGGCATCAGGAACGGCTTGTCGACGTCGCGCTCGGGCTGCGGGATCGCCTCGTCGACGGCGGCCATCAGGTTCAGGACCGACTGGCCCCACTCCTTGTCGCCCTCGAGCGCCTTGAGCGCCGAGACGCGCACGACCGGAAGGTCGTCGCCCGGGAACTCGTACTCGGAGAGGAGCTCACGTACCTCGAGCTCGACGAGCTCCATGATCTCCTCGTCGTCCACCATGTCGGCCTTGTTCAGCGCGACAACGATGTACGGCACGCCGACCTGGCGGGCCAGGAGCACGTGCTCCTTGGTCTGCGGCATCGGGCCGTCGGTGGCGGCGACCACGAGGATGGCGCCGTCCATCTGCGCCGCACCCGTGATCATGTTCTTGATGTAGTCCGCGTGACCGGGGCAGTCGACGTGCGCGTAGTGACGCGACTCCGTCTGGTACTCGACGTGCGCGATGGAGATGGTGATACCGCGCTGGCGCTCCTCAGGAGCCTTGTCGATCTGGTCGAAGGCCGAGGCCTCGTTCAGGTCCGGAAACGCGTCATGCAGCACCTTGGTAATGGCGGCCGTGAGGGTCGTCTTACCGTGGTCGATGTGACCGATGGTGCCGATGTTGACGTGCGGCTTAGTCCGCTCGAACTTCGCCTTCGCCACTGGGGTCCTCCTGTGGAGTGGTTCTGTACGCCTTACTCATCGGCGCCAGGTGATCTTTGCTGGGATGCCGGGGCCCGGGGCGTCCCGGCCGTGATTCGGCCGGAATGCCCCAGGGCTTGCCGGTGACAAGCCTAAAGCGTGTGCTCCGAAGAGTTACTCGCCCTTGGCCTTCGCGATGATCTCCTCGGCGACGTTCCGGGGAACCTCGGCGTAGGAGTCGAACTGCATCGAGTAGCTTGCGCGACCCGAGGTCTTGCTTCGGAGGTCTCCGACGTAGCCGAACATCTCCGAAAGCGGCACCAGGCCCTTGACGACCCGGGCGCCGGCCCGCTCCTCCATGGCCTGGATCTGGCCACGGCGGGAGTTGATGTCGCCGATGACATCGCCCATGTAGTCCTCGGGCGTGGTGACCTCGACGGCCATCATGGGCTCAAGGAGCACGGGGGACGCCTTGCGCGCGGCCTCCTTGAAGGCCTGCGATCCGGCGATCTTGAACGCGAGTTCGGAGGAGTCGACCTCGTGGTACGCACCGTCGAGCAGCGTCAGGCGGACACCGGTCATCTCGTAACCGGCCAGGATGCCGAACTGCATGGCCTCCTGCGCACCGGCGTCCACCGAAGGGATGTACTCCTTCGGGATACGGCCACCGGTGACCTTGTTCACGAACTCGTACGAGGTGTCGCCACCCTCGATGGGCTCGATCGCGATCTGGACCTTGGCGAACTGGCCCGTACCACCGGTCTGCTTCTTGTGGGTGTAGTCCACCCGCTCGACGGCCTTACGGATCGTCTCACGGTAAGCGACCTGCGGCTTGCCGACGTTCGCCTCGACGCGGAACTCGCGCCTCATGCGGTCGACCAGCACCTCAAGGTGAAGCTCGCCCATACCGCCGATGACGGTCTGGCCGGTCTCCTCGTTGGTGTGCACCTGGAAGGAGGGGTCCTCCTCCGCGAGACGCTGGATGGCGACACCCAGCTTCTCCTGGTCGCCCTTGGACTTGGGCTCGATCGCGACCTCGATGACCGGCGCCGGGAAGTCCATGGACTCCAGGATCACCGGGTTCTTCTCGTCGCTCAGCGTCTCACCGGTGGTGGTCTGCTTCAGGCCCATCACGGCGACGATGTCGCCGGCGCCCACGGCCTCGATCTCCTCACGCTTGTTCGCGTGCATGCGGTAGATCTTGCCGATGCGCTCCTTGCGGCCCTTCACGGAGTTCAGCACCGCGGTGCCGGACTCCAGACGGCCGGAGTACACCCGGACGAAGGTGAGCTTGCCGAGGTGCGGGTCGCTCATGATCTTGAACGCCAGCGCCGACAGCGGCTCGTCGTCGGAGGGCTTGCGCTTGACGACCAGCTCCGGGTCCTTCACGTCGTGGCCCTCGATGGCCTCGACGTCCAGGGGAGAAGGCAGGTAGCGCACGACCGCGTCGAGCAGGGGCTGGACGCCCTTGTTCTTGAACGCGGTGCCACAGAACACCGGGGTGACGGTGACGCCCTCGGACTTGCCGGAGGCGATGGTGATACGACGGATCGCCGCGTAGAGCTGCTCCACGGAAGGCTCCTGGCCCTCCAGGTACAGCTCCATGAGCTGGTCGTCGTTCTCGGCCACGGTCTCCAGGAGCTTGCCGCGCCACTCCTCGGCCGCCTCGGTGTGCGTCGCGGGGATGTCGACGACGTCGTACATCTCGCCCTTGGCGGCCTCGGCGGACCAGACAAAGGCCTTCATCGTCACGAGGTCGACGACGCCCTTGAAGTCCATCTCGGCACCGATCGGAAGCTGCATGACGATCGGGGTCGCGCCGAGGCGGTCCGAGATCATGTCGACGCAGCGGTGGAACTCCGCGCCGGTCCGGTCGAGCTTGTTGACGAAACAGATGCGGGGCACGCCGTAACGGTCGGCCTGACGCCACACCGTCTCGGACTGCGGCTCCACACCGGCGACACCGTCGAACACGGTGACGGCACCGTCGAGTACGCGGAGCGAACGCTCCACCTCGACCGTGAAGTCCACGTGACCCGGGGTGTCGATGATGTTGATGGTGTGGTCGACGTCCTCGAGCGGCCAGTGACAGGTCGTCGCGGCGGACGTGATCGTGATGCCGCGCTCCTGCTCCTGCTCCATCCAGTCCATCGTGGCAGCGCCGTCGTGGACCTCACCGATCTTGTAGCTCACACCGGTGTAAAACAGGATGCGCTCGGTGGTCGTCGTCTTGCCCGCGTCGATGTGGGCCATGATCCCGATGTTGCGGACCCTGGCCAGGTCAAGCGAAGTGGTGGCCATTTGGCTCAGTCTTCTCTCGGTCTCGATGGGGGTAGCGACTACCAGCGGTAGTGCGCGAAGGCCTTGTTGGACTCGGCCATCTTGTGCGTGTCCTCACGCTTCTTGACCGAGGCGCCGAGACCGTTGGAAGCGTCGAGCAGCTCGTTCATGAGGCGTTCGGTCATGGTCTTCTCGCGACGGGCGCGGGAGTAACCCACGACCCAGCGCAGCGCGAGGGTGGCGGCGCGACCGGGCTTGACCTCGATCGGCACCTGGTAGGTGGCACCACCGACACGGCGGGACTTGACCTCGAGCGTGGGCTTGACGTTCTCAAGCGCGCGCTTCAGCGTGATGACCGGGTCGTTGCCGGTCTTCTCGCGGAGGCCTTCCATGGCGCCGTACACGATCCGCTCGGCGGTGGAACGCTTGCCGTTGAGCAGGATCTTGTTGATCAGCGACGTGACAAGAGGAGAACCGTAGACCGGGTCGATGATGACCGGGCGCTTCGGGGCAGGGCCCTTACGAGGCATTCTTACTTCTCCTTCTTGGCGCCGTAGCGGCTGCGGGCCTGCTTGCGGTTCTTGACACCCTGGGTGTCAAGGGAGCCGCGGATGATCTTGTAACGAACACCCGGCAGGTCCTTCACACGGCCACCACGCACGAGCACGATGGAGTGCTCCTGCAGGTTGTGTCCCTCACCCGGGATGTAGGCCGTGACCTCGATGCCGGAGGTCAGACGCACACGCGCGACCTTCCGCAGGGCCGAGTTCGGCTTCTTCGGGGTGGTCGTGAACACACGCGTGCAGACGCCGCGACGCTGGGGGGAACCCTCGAGCGCGGGCGTCTTGTTCTTCTCGACCTTGTCCTGCCGGCCCTTCCGGACCAGCTGCTGGATCGTAGGCACTACTTCTCCGGTTTCTGTGTGCCGTTCGTAAAACTAACCTGGAACGTCACCGACCCACGCGGTCGGGTGTGTCGAATGCTGCACGACCCCGCTCGGAAGCGGATAAGGCGCAGATCACGGTGGCCGATACTCGAGCCCCTCATGCGGACGGAAGACACGCACAGGAGCCCAGGCACACCCCAGGCACAAGGTCTGAGCGTACCTACCTCATCGACTCCGGTCAAAACAAATGCCGTGGACCAGACACGCCGTACGCGCTCGCCCGCACAGAACCTCACGACAGCCGCCCCGGCGGCCGTCGAAACCAAGGGTGCCAGAAGCGCTATGCCCCGACCAGAGGCTTATGGAAGCAAAATACGGAAGATACCGGTTTCATGACTCCTGTCCCCCGGTCCCACCCCCCGGCCGCGGGCCCGGCACGCCAAAGGGCGGCCACCCCTCGCGGGGTGGCCGCCCTCCGGTTCGCTCACGCCTTACTGGTTGTACGGACCGTAGTCGTAGTCCTCCAGCGGGACGGCCTGGCCGGAGCCGGTGCCGAACGGCGAGTAGTCGATGTCGTCGTAGCCGACGGCCGAGTACATCGCGGCCTTGGCCTCCTCGGTCGGCTCGACCCGGATGTTGCGGTAACGGGACAGACCCGTACCGGCCGGGATGAGCTTACCGATGATGACGTTCTCCTTGAGGCCGATCAGGGAGTCCGACTTGGCGTTGATCGCCGCGTCGGTGAGGACCCTGGTCGTCTCCTGGAAGGACGCCGCCGACAGCCACGACTCGGTGGCCAGCGACGCCTTGGTGATACCCATGAGCTGCGGACGGCCGGAGGCCGGGTGGCCGCCTTCCGTGACCACACGGCGGTTCTCGGTCTCGAACTTCGAGCGCTCCACCAGCTCGCCGGGCAGCAGCTCCGCGTCGCCGGACTCGATGATCGTCACGCGGCGCAGCATCTGCCGGATGATGATCTCGATGTGCTTGTCGTGGATCGACACACCCTGCGAGTTGTAGACCTTCTGGACCTCGCCGACCAGGTGGACCTGGACCGCGCGCTGACCGAGGATCCGCAGCACGTCGTGCGGGTTGGTGGCACCCACGGTGAGCTTCTGGCCCACCTCGACGTGGTCGCCCTCGCCCACCAGCAGACGGGCACGCTTCGAGATCGGGAACGGCGTCTCTTCGCTGCCGTCGTCCGGAGTGACGACGATCTTCTTGGTCTTCTCGGTCTCCTCGATGCGGATGCGGCCGGCCGCCTCCGAGATCGGGGCGACACCCTTGGGCGTACGGGCCTCGAAGAGCTCGACGACACGGGGCAGACCCTGGGTGATGTCGTCACCGGCCACACCACCGGTGTGGAAGGTACGCATCGTGAGCTGGGTACCGGGCTCACCGATGGACTGGGCGGCGATGATGCCGACCGCCTCACCGATGTCGACCAGCTTGCCGGTGGCCAGCGAGCGGCCGTAGCAGAAGGCACAGGTGCCGACCGCGGACTCGCAGGTCAGGACCGAGCGGGTCTTGACCTCCTCGACCCCGGCCTTCACGACGGCGTCGATCAGGACATCGCCCAGGTCGACATTTGCCGGCGCGATGACCTTGCCGTCGACGACGACGTCCTCGGCGAGCATCCGCGCGTACACGGACGTCTCGACGTCCTCCGCCTTGCGCAGCACACCGTCGGCGCCGCGCTCGGCGATCCGCAGCTTCAGACCGCGGTCGGTGCCGCAGTCCTCCTCGCGGATGATCACGTCCTGCGAGACGTCCACCAGACGACGGGTCAGGTAACCCGAGTCGGCGGTACGCAGGGCGGTGTCGGCCAGACCCTTACGGGCACCGTGCGTGGAGATGAAGTACTCCAGCACGGACAGACCTTCACGGAAGGACGCCTTGATGGGACGCGGAATCGTCTCGTTCTTGGCGTTGGACACCAGACCACGCATACCGGCGATCTGACGCATCTGCATCATGTTTCCACGAGCACCCGAGTTCACCATCATGAAGATGGGGTTGGTCTTCGGGAAGTTCGCGTTCATCGCCTCGGCGACCTCGTTGGTCGCCTTGGTCCAGATCGCGATGAGCTCCTGGGTGCGCTCGTCCTTGGTGATCAGACCACGCTCGTACTGCTTCTGGACCTTCTCGTCCTGCGCCTCGTAACCCTGGACGATCGCCTTCTTCGCCTCGGGCACGACCACGTCGGAAATGGCCACGGTGACACCGGAACGGGTCGCCCAGAAGAAGCCCGCCGCCTTCAGGTTGTCGAGCGTCGCCGCCACGATGACCTTGGGGTAGCGCTCGGCCAGGTCGTTGACGATCTCGGAGAGCTGCTTCTTGCCCACCGAGTAGTCGACGAACGGGTAGTCCTCGGGCAGCAGCTCGTTGAAGAGCGCGCGGCCCAGGGTGGTACGCAGCCGGAACGGGTCGCCCTGCTGCCACTCGGAGCCGCTGAGACCGTCGGTGTCCTCGTCGCCGGCCGGCGGGGTCCAGCCGCGCGGCGGGATGGTGCCCACCGGGAAGCGGATGTCGACCTTGGCCTGGAGCGAGAGCTCACGGTTGTCGAACGCCATGGTGGCCTCGGCGGTCGAGCCGAAGGACCGGCCCGCGCCGATGACCTTGCGCTCCTCCTCGTCCGTGGTGAGGAAGAAGAGACCGAGCACCATGTCCTGGGTCGGCATGGTGACCGGACGGCCGTCAGCCGGCTTCAGGATGTTGTTCGAGGACAGCATCAGGATGCGGGCCTCGGCCTGCGCCTCCGCGGAGAGCGGCAGGTGGACGGCCATCTGGTCACCGTCGAAGTCCGCGTTGAACGCGGTGCAGACGAGCGGGTGGATCTGGATGGCCTTGCCCTCGACGAGCTGCGGCTCGAAGGCCTGGATGCCGAGGCGGTGCAGGGTCGGCGCACGGTTCAGCAGCACCGGGTGCTCGGCGATGACCTCTTCCAGCACGTCGTACACGACCGTACGGCCACGCTCGACCATGCGCTTCGCCGACTTGATGTTCTGCGCGTGGTTCAGGTCGACCAGGCGCTTCATCACGAACGGCTTGAAGAGCTCCAGCGCCATGGCCTTCGGCAGACCGCACTGGTGCAGCTTGAGCTGCGGGCCGACGACGATCACGGAACGGGCCGAGTAGTCGACTCGCTTGCCGAGCAGGTTCTGACGGAAACGACCCTGCTTGCCCTTGAGCATGTCGCTCAGGGACTTCAGCGGGCGGTTACCGGGACCGGTCACCGGGCGACCGCGGCGGCCGTTGTCGAACAGCGCGTCGACGGCCTCCTGCAGCATCCGCTTCTCGTTGTTCACGATGATCTCGGGGGCACCGAGGTCAAGGAGACGCTTGAGGCGGTTGTTGCGGTTGATCACACGGCGGTACAGGTCGTTCAGGTCGGACGTCGCGAAACGGCCACCGTCGAGCTGCACCATCGGACGCAGGTCCGGCGGGATCACCGGCACGCAGTCCAGCACCATGCCCTTGGGGCTGTTGCTCGTCTGCAGGAACGCGGAGACGACCTTGAGGCGCTTGAGCGCACGGGTCTTCTTCTGGCCCTTGCCGGTACGGATGATCTCGCGGAGGCGCTCGGCCTCCTCGTCCAGGTCGAAGGACTCCAGGCGCTTCTGCAGCGCCGCGGCACCCATCGAACCGTCGAAGTACGTGCCGAAGCGGTCACGCAGCTCGCGGTAGAGGAGCTCGTCGCCCTCCAGGTCCTGGACCTTGAGGTTCTTGAAGCGGTTCCACACCTCGTCGAGGCGGTCGATCTCGCGCTGCGCGCGGTCGCGGAGCTGCTTCATCTCACGCTCGGCACCTTCGCGCACCTTGCGGCGCACGTCGGCCTTGGCGCCCTCGGCCTCCAGCTCGGCCAGGTCGGTCTCGAGCTTCTTGGCGCGGGCTTCGAGGTCCGCGTCGCGGCGGTTCTCGACCTGCTGGCGCTCGACGGAGACATGGGCCTCCAGCGACGGCAGATCGCGCGTACGGCGCTCCTCGTCCACAAACGTGATCATGTACGCGGCGAAGTAGATGACCTTCTCAAGGTCCTTCGGCGCGAGGTCGAGCAGGTATCCCAGGCGTGACGGGACGCCCTTGAAGTACCAGATGTGGGTGACGGGAGCGGCAAGCTCGATGTGTCCCATGCGCTCACGGCGCACCTTGGCGCGCGTGACCTCCACGCCACAGCGCTCACAGATGATGCCCTTGAAGCGGACACGCTTGTACTTGCCGCAGTAGCACTCCCAGTCCCGGGTCGGACCGAAGATCTTCTCGCAGAAGAGTCCGTCCTTTTCGGGCTTGAGCGTGCGGTAGTTGATGGTCTCCGGCTTCTTCACTTCGCCGTGGGACCAGGTCCGGATGTCGTCCGCGGTGGCAAGGCCGATCCGCAGCTCGTCGAAGAAGTTGACGTCGAGCACTTGTCGTCAATCCCTCTTTCGGGGGTTCGAGCCCCTCGCCGTCAAGCGAGAAAATGGGGCACTTCAGCAATGGTCTGAACGGGTCCGGGGAGAGCCGGCCGGATACGGGACCCGGCCGGCCAACCCGTCAGACCTCTTCGACGCTGCTCGGCTCTCGCCGGGACAGGTCGATACCGAGCTCCTCCGCCGCGCGGAAGACATCCTCGTCCGTGTCGCGCATCTCGATGGACATGCCGTCCGAGGACAGCACCTCCACGTTGAGGCAGAGCGACTGCATTTCCTTGATGAGCACCTTGAAGGACTCGGGAATGCCGGGCTCGGGGATGTTTTCGCCCTTGACGATGGCCTCGTAGACCTTCACGCGGCCGGTCACGTCGTCGGACTTGATCGTCAGCAGCTCCTGGAGGGCGTACGCGGCGCCATAAGCCTCCAGCGCCCACACCTCCATCTCACCGAAGCGCTGACCGCCGAACTGGGCCTTACCACCCAGCGGCTGCTGGGTGATCATCGAGTACGGACCGGTCGAGCGGGCGTGCAGCTTGTCGTCGACCAGGTGGTGGAGCTTGAGGATGTACATGTACCCGATCGAGATCGGGTCCGGGAACGGCTCACCGGAGCGGCCGTCGAACAGGTGTGCCTTGCCGGACGGCTGGACCATCCGGTTGCCGTCGCGGTTCGGGATCGTGGCCTCGAAGAGACCGGAGATCTCGTCCTCGCGGGCGCCGTCGAAGACCGGGGTCGCGACATTGGTACCGGCGGCGACCTCGTCGGCGCCGATGGCCTTCAGCCGCTCCATCCACTCCTCGCTGCCCTCGACCTTCCAGCCCTGGCTGGCGAGCCAGCCGAGGTGGATTTCGAGGACCTGTCCCGGGTTCATGCGGGACGGCACACCCAGCGGGTTGAGGATGATGTCGACCGGGGTGCCGTCCTCCAGGAACGGCATGTCCTCGATCGGCAGGATCTTCGAGATGACGCCCTTGTTGCCGTGACGGCCGGCGAGCTTGTCACCATCGGTGATCTTGCGCTTCTGCGCGACGTACACACGAACGAGCTGGTTCACGCCCGGGGGCAGCTCGTCGCCCTCCTCGCGGTCGAAGACGCGCACACCGATGACCTTGCCGGTCTCGCCGTGCGGCACCTTCAGCGAGGTGTCACGGACCTCACGGGCCTTCTCCCCGAAGATCGCGCGGAGCAGGCGCTCCTCCGGCGTCAGCTCGGTCTCACCCTTGGGCGTGACCTTGCCGACGAGGATGTCCCCGGCGACGACCTCGGCACCGATACGGATGATGCCGCGCTCGTCGAGGTCCGCGAGGACCTCTTCGGAGACGTTCGGGATGTCCCGGGTGATCTCCTCGGGGCCGAGCTTGGTGTCACGGGCGTCGACCTCGTGCTCCTCGATGTGGATCGAGGAGAGGACGTCGTCCTGCACCAGACGCTGGCTGAGGATGATCGCGTCTTCGTAGTTGTGGCCCTCCCACGGCATGAACGCCACGAGGAGGTTCTTGCCGAGCGCCATCTCACCCTGCTGGGTGGCCGGACCGTCGGCGAGAACCTGGTTCTCGACGACCCGGTCGCCCTCGTCCACGACAACCTTCTGGTTGACCGAGGTGCCCTGGTTCGAGCGGGAGAACTTGGCGATGCGGTACGTGGTGTACGTGCCGTCGTCATTGGCGACGGTGATGTAGTCCGCGGAGACCTCCTGGACCACACCCTCCTTCTCCGCCTTGATGACGTCACCGGCGTCGACCGCGCAGCGGTACTCCATGCCGGTGCCGACGAGCGGCGCCTCGGACGTGATCAGCGGCACGGCCTGACGCATCATGTTCGCGCCCATCAGGGCGCGGTTGGCGTCGTCGTGCTCCAGGAACGGGATCATGGCGGTCGCGACCGACACCATCTGGCGCGGCGAGACGTCCATGTAGTCGACGTCCGTGCCGGGCACGTAGTCGACCTCTCCGCCACGGCGGCGGACCAGGACGCGGGGCTCGGTGAAGCGCAGGTCGTCGGAGAGGAGCGCGTTCGCCTGGGCGATGACGAACCTGTCCTCCTCGTCGGCGGTCAGGTAGTCGACCTCGTCGGTGACCTGGCCGTCGGTGACCTTGCGGTACGGAGTCTCGACGAAACCGAACGCGTTGACCCGGCCGTACGAGGCGAGCGAGCCGATCAGGCCGATGTTCGGGCCTTCGGGGGTCTCGATCGGACACATGCGGCCGTAGTGCGACGGGTGCACGTCACGGACTTCGAAGCCGGCCCGCTCACGGGACAGACCACCGGGGCCCAGCGCCGACAGACGGCGCTTGTGGGTCAGGCCCGACAGCGGGTTGTTCTGGTCCATGAACTGGGAGAGCTGGCTGGTGCCGAAGAACTCCTTGATGGAGGCGACGACCGGCCGGATGTTGATCAGTGTCTGCGGCGTGATCGCCTCGACGTCCTGAGTCGTCATGCGCTCACGCACGACGCGCTCCATCCTCGCCAGACCCGTACGGACCTGGTTCTGGATGAGCTCGCCCACGTTGCGCAGACGGCGGTTGCCGAAGTGGTCGATGTCGTCGGTCTCGACGACGATCTGGGTGCCGTTCTCGCCGACCGTCTCGGTCTCCCCGGCGTGCAGCTTGACCAGGTACTTGATGGTCGCGATGACATCGTCGGTGGTGAGCACGCCGGCGTCCAGCGGCTCGTCCGCGCCGAGCTTCTTGTTCACCTTGTAGCGGCCGACCTTGGCGAGGTCGTAGCGCTTCGGGTTGAAGTAGAGGTTCTCGAGCAGCGTCTGGGCCGCCTCGCGCGTCGGGGGCTCACCCGGACGCAGCTTGCGGTAGATGTCGAGCAGTGCGTCGTCCTGGCCCTGGGTGTGGTCCTTCTCCAGGGTGGCGCGCATCGACTCGTACTCGCCGAACTCCTCCAGGATCTGCTCGGTCGTCCAGCCGAGAGCCTTGAGGAGGACGGTCACGGACTGCTTGCGCTTGCGGTCGATGCGGACACCGACCATGTCGCGCTTGTCGATCTCCATCTCCAGCCAGGCACCCCGGGACGGGATGATCTTGGCGGAGAAGATGTCCTTGTCGGACGTCTTGTCGATCGAGGAGTCGAAGTAGACACCCGGCGAGCGGACGAGCTGGGACACCACGACACGCTCGGTGCCGTTGATGACGAAGGTGCCCTTGTTGGTCATGAGCGGGAAGTCGCCCATGAAGACCGTCTGGGACTTGATCTCGCCGGTCTCGTTGTTGGTGAACTCGGCGGTGACGAAGAGCGGGGCGGCGAACGTGAAGTCGCGCTCCTTGCACTCGTCGATGGAGTTCTTGGAGGGCTCGAAGCGGTGGTCGCGGAAGGTCAGCGACATCGACCCGGAGAAGTCCTCGATCGGAGAGATCTCCTCGAAGATCTCCTCCAGACCGGACTTCCTGGGGACGTCCTGCCCGTTCTCGAGAGCCGCCTCGACACGAGCCTTCCAAGCGGCGTTGCCGAGCAGCCAGTCAAAGCTCTCGGTCTGCAGCGCAAGGAGGTTCGGAACCTCGAGGGGCTCCTTGATCTTTGCAAAGGAGATGCGCAGCGGGGCGGTGCTGGCGCCGTTGTTCGTATTCGCGGTCGAGGCGTTGCGCGAGGCGGCCAAGAGGGGGTCCTTCCGAGGGCTCGGACTCACTACGCGCGTACCGGTCCCAAGCGGGGCACGGAGTCGAAAGCCCAGATCAGGGCCGTTCAACCACCGATGCTCGTGCGAGGGGGTGCCCCTGGTGACGGGCAGGGAGCAGCTAACAGGCAGCGCAAAGGGTCAGTGTAGCCACTTGGCACACTGATGTCCAGAGCGGGTTTTCCGACACCCTCGTTGTTCTCAACACCCTTGTCTCAACTGCTGCAAAACCTCGCGCCGTAGGCGCACATCGATACTGCCCTCTTCGCCTTCGATCCATGCCTCGGATCCGGATCGATTGTGACGACGCGTCCTGAGAATTGCGCGCTGCGTGCGGTTCGTCAAGGCCCCCCACCCCATGCGAAAGGTCACTGGGCGTACGGAGGGCACGGCGATGATCACGATACCCGGCGGCGGCCCGGCGCCGAGGCACCCCCCACGCGAACGCAAAGAGGCGACCACCCGACTGGGTGATCGCCCTTCGCGTCAACACCGCGCCTCGCGGCGCCGAGACTGCCGCAGGGCGCCTAGCGGCACCCGGCGGCGGACTCGCGTGAGGTCACTTGACCTCGACGGAGGCGCCGGCGCCCTTGAGGGACTCGGCGGCCTTCTCGGCCTGCTCCTTGGCGACCTTCTCGAGAACGGGCTTCGGGGCGCCGTCCACGAGGTCCTTGGCCTCCTTGAGGCCCAGGGAGGTCAGCTCACGCACGACCTTGATGACCTGGATCTTCTTCTCGCCGGCACCCGTGAGGATGACGTCGAACTCGTCCTGCTCGGCCTCGGCCTCGGCGGCCGGGGCACCCGGGCCCGCGACGGCGGCGGCGACCGGGGCGGCGGCCGTGACGTCGAACTTCTCCTCGAACGCCTTCACGAACTCGGAGAGCTCGATGAGGGTCATCTCTTCGAACTGCGCGAGCAGGTCGTCCTGGCTGAGCTTCGCCATGATGGCGGTCCTTCCACTAATTCGGCTGGTGCCGTATGTACAGTTCCGCGGGCGTGTGCCTAACGGCATTACTGCGTAGACCGGCCCGCTGCGACCGAGCGAGCGTGATTACTCGGACTCGGCCTCGACGGGAGCCGGCGTACCGGCACCGTCCTGCTCTTCCTTCTTGGCACGAAGCGCTTCCGCGGTGCGGACGAACTTCGACGGAAGCGCCTGGAAGAGCGCGGCAGCCTGAGACTGCTTGCCCTTCATGGCACCGGCCAGCTTGGAAAGCAGAACCTCGCGGGACTCGAGGTCCGCAAGCTTCTTGATCTCATCGGCGCTCAGCGCCTTACCGTCAAGGACACCGCCCTTGATGATGAGATTGGGGTTGTCCTTGGCGAAGTCACGAAGACCCTTCGCCGACTCCACCGGGTCACCGGTGACGAAGGCAACCGCTGTCGGACCCGCGAACAGGTCGTCCAGCGTGTTGATCCCGGCCTCGTTGGCCGCAATCTTGGTCAGCGTGTTCTTCACCACGGCGTACTGGGCGTTCTCACCGAGAGAACGGCGCAGCTCCTTGAGCTGCGCCACGGTGAGACCCCGGTACTCGGTCAGCACGGCGGCGTTCGAGCTGCGGAACTTGTCCGTCAGCTCGGCCACCGCGGCAGCCTTGTCGGGCCTTGCCATGAGCGTCGGCCTCCTTCCGGGTGATGAGGACCGCTCAGAAGGGGCTGGGCAAAACGAAACGCCCCGGCGCAGGCGCACGGGGCGTAGCTCGACCGAATGGGATCCGGGAGCTGTCCACAGTCACCTGCGCAGGTCGTCCGCAGCTAGCGGATCCTTCGGCCATCGCACGCTCTTACGAGCACACGACAACGACCAGCGGTCTTTGGCTTCCTGTGGAGAGTACGCGAACGGATCCGCGGCAGGCAAATCGGGTGTACGCGTCAGCTCGCGTCGGCCCCGGCGCCCTGCATCAACTCGGCCAGGTCCTCGGTCTCCGAGGCCGGCGGGGCCGTGATGGTCACGGGCTTGTTGAAGTCGAAGAACTTGACCGTGAGGTCGAGCGGACCCTTCTTCGAGGCGCCCTGGGTGCGGAACTGCTTGGTGCGGTCGTCCTTGTCGACCCAGATGTCCATGGTCAGCTTGTCGAGGCCCATGTCCGCGTAGGACTTGATGGTCCTCTCCCGGCGCTTCTCGGCCGCCGCGTCCTCGCCCTTCGCGCTCGCGCGCATGGCGGCGAGCGTCACCGTGCCGGTGTAATGCGTGGTGCTGACCCCGTCGACGGTCTCCTCACCGACCTTCTTGAGGTCCTTCGCCTCGGTCAGGGAGGCGGATTCGTCGGCCGGGTTCTGGCCGACCTGGCTGGGAAGCTGGTCGAACGGGCTGCCCTTGCCCAGCACGTCCATCGGGAACTTCAGCCAGGACTTGCCGTCCAGCTCGGCGGCAGCCGCCGCGCCGCCGCCGATGTACATGCCGTCGCCGACGACCCGGATCTCCAGCTCCTCCGTCTTTCCGTCCAGCTCGGCGGTCATCTTCGTCTGGATGCCCAGCGGCTTCAGGCTGACCGACGAGTTGCCCTTGACGGGGCCGCTGCCCGGGACCTTGCCGCTCATCGTGTAGCTCAGCGAGGTCAGCTTCTGACCGCTGTCCACGGCCCGCCGGACGGCGGTGGCAGGCGTCACCGCGACCGGCTTCTCCGCCGCCGCCTTGCTGTCGGCGGCGGGCTTGCCGCTGTCCGCCGTACAGGCCGCCGAGGCGCACAGCAGCGCGCCGACGAGCACGGCGCCGGCGATGTCACGGAACTTGTTCATGATTCCCCCCACGGGTAAACACAAGATCTTTCCAGTTCCGGAAGAATACCGTGCCCCACTGACAGGTCCACACCAGACGAAAAGGGCCGGTCTCCCCACCTCCGGAGAGGTGGGGAGACCGGCCCCGCGTACGCGTGATCCGCGGTCGCCGTCAGTGTCAGACGGCGGCCGGGTCCTCCTCGACGAGGAGGTTACGGGTGCGGTTGGAGTCCAGCGGGATGCCGGGGCCCATCGTCGTCGTCAGGGTCGCCTTCTTGATGTAGCGGCCCTTCGCGGCGGACGGCTTCAGACGGAGGATCTCCTCCAGCGCCGCGGCGTAGTTCTCGACCAGCTTCGTCTCGTCGAAGGAGACCTTGCCGATGATGAAGTGCAGGTTCGAGTGCTTGTCCACGCGGAACTCGATCTTGCCGCCCTTGATGTCGGTGACAGCCTTGGTGACATCCGGGGTGACCGTGCCGGTCTTCGGGTTCGGCATCAGACCACGCGGGCCGAGGACACGGCCGAGGCGGCCGACCTTGCCCATGAGGTCCGGGGTGGCGACGACGGCGTCGAAGTCCAGACGGCCCTTCGAGACCTCGTCGATGAGCTCGTCGGCGCCGACGATGTCGGCGCCCGCGGCACGCGCGGCCTCGGCACGGTCACCGGTCGCGAAGACCAGGACCCGGGCGGTCTTGCCGGTGCCGTGCGGAAGGTTCACGGTGCCACGGACCATCTGGTCGGCCTTGCGCGGGTCGACACCCAGACGCATGGCCACCTCGACGGTGCCGTCGAACTTGGTGCTGGTGGTGTCCTTGGCGAGACGGACCGCCTCGAGCGGGGCGTAGTTGCGCTCCCGGTCGATCTTGGCGTCCGCGCCACGGAGAGCCTTGCTGCGCTTCACTTCTTCTCCTGGTGGTTCATCAGGTGTGGAGTTCGTGGTCCGGGCCGCGCATGGCCCTGCCACTGGGACTGCCAGAGCCGGTGAATCAGCCCTCGACCGTGATGCCCATGGAACGGGCGGTGCCGGCGATGATCTTCTCGGCGGCTTCGAGGTCGTTGGCGTTCAGGTCGGGCATCTTGGTCGTGGCGATGTCACGCACCTGGTCGCGCGTCAGCTTCGCGACCTTCTTGACGTGCGGCTCGCCGGAGCCCTTGTCCACACCAGCGGCCTTGAGGATCAGCTTGGCGGCCGGCGGAGTCTTGGTGATGAAGGTGAAGGAACGGTCCTCGTAGACCGTGATCTCCACCGGCACGACCATGCCACGCTGCGACTCGGTCGCGGCGTTGTAGGCCTTGCAGAACTCCATGATGTTGACGCCGTGCTGACCGAGTGCGGGGCCGACCGGCGGAGCCGGGTTGGCCGCACCGGCACTGATCTGGAGCTTGATAAGCCCCGTGACCTTCTTCTTCTTGGGAGGCATTGCTCTCTCCGGGTCCTAGTGAGAGTTTTCAGCCGACCGTCCGGTCATCCGGACGGAGGCATACCGCACAACGATAACGGGTATAGTCGCGCGGCCAAAAACCGACAGGTCAGACAGCTACGGAAGCCTGTCTGACCTGGTCGGAAGCTGCTGTTCCAGAAGTGGCCCGGACGGCTCAGTTCTTCTGGATCTGGTCGAAGCTCAGCTCGACCGGGGTCTCTCGGCCGAAGATCTCGACAAGGCCCTTGACCTTCTTCGAGTCGGCGTTGATCTCGTTGATGGTCGCCTGGAGCGTGGCGAACGGGCCGTCGGTGACGGTGACCGAGTCACCGACCTCGAAGTCCAGCACCTGGACCTCGACCTTGCGGGACGGGGCCGGCTTGCCCTCGGCCTCGGCGGCCTCACGGGCCGCCTTCTCCTCGGCCTCCGGCGCGAGCATCTTGACGATCTCGTCCAGGGTCAGCGGGTACGGGTCGTAGGCGTTGCCCACGAAGCCGGTGACGCCGGGGGTGTTACGGACGACGCCCCAGGACTCGTTCGTCAGATCCATGCGCACCAGGACATAGCCCGGGAGCTTGTTCTGGCGGACGTTCTTCCGCTCGCCGTTCTTGATCTGGACGATCTCTTCCTCGGGGACCTCGGCCTGATAGATGAAGTCCTCGACGTTCAGCGAGACGGCACGCTGCTCCAGGTTCGCCTTCACGCGCTTCTCGTAGCCCGCGTAGGTGTGGATCACATACCACTCGCCGGGCAGACCACGGAGCTCGTCACGCAGAGCGGCCACCGCGTCGACGGGGGCGGCGGCCACCGGGGCGGCCTCGTCCTCGGCGTCGCCCGCTGCTTCGGTCTCGTCCGCCTCGTCCGCGAATTCGTCGTCGGCCTCGTCAGCGCCTTCGGCGTCCTCGGCTTCGCTCTCGTCGTCCTCGACGGTGAGAGCGGCCTCTTCGGCCGGCTCGCCCGCGGCGACGTCAGCGGCTTCGGCCTGGTCTGGCTCGACAGCGTCCGCCGCCTCGACGATGTCGGTTTCGTCCTCCACGGACTCCACCGACTCGCTGGCGTCGTTCAGTTTCGGGTCAGACACGGTGGCTGCTTCTTCCTGGCTCAATGGGTGGAACACGCGAAAGGGGCGCCGCGCGGGGCGCCCTCGCGGGATCAGCCGAAGACGTACTTGATCGCTTGGTTGAATCCATAGTCAATCACGGTCACCAGACCGATCATGATGACAACGAAGACAATCACCACTGTGGTGTACGTCGTCAGCTGGTTGCGAGTCGGCCAGACGACCTTGCGCAGCTCGGCGACGATCTGACGGTAGAAGAGCGCGAGACGGCCCAGTGGGCCCTTCTTTCCGCGCTTGCCACCCTTACGGGGCTTCTTCGACTCAGCGGCCTCATCGTCGGCATCAGGCTTGTCGATGGAGCCCACGGCGTCCGTCACGCTCTCTCACCTGATTCCGGGTCGTGGCCGTGCCGCGCCCGGGGGAGCCGCACGGCGAAGCATTGAATGTACGTACATGCGCACACATCCTGGCGGAGGAGTGTGTAGCAGGGCCGGAGGGACTTGAACCCCCAACCGCTGGTTTTGGAGACCAGTGCTCTACCAATTGAGCTACGACCCTTTGCGATCCCCAACCTACCGCATCCGACCGGATGCACGGAGTGCCCGGTACGGACTTGGCTGCTGAGGGCCAACGACGAGTGAGTGTACGTGGTCGCGGCCCCCGCGTCGAACAGCTTCACCCGGAGCGATCCCCAACGATCCCCGCCGGGACCGCGCGCACTCCCGTCCTCTTGCGCGCCGGCGCCGCCCGCCCGCTTCCGTCCGCTCCGTGAAACCTGTGTGCCGGGGAGGTTTCAGGTCTGGGACCATGGCCCTTATGAGCGCTGCAATCCCTCCCACCGAGCGCCGGGTCTCCGCCCGCATCGGCGCGATCTCCGAGTCCGCCACCCTCGCCGTGGACGCCAAGGCCAAGGCCCTGAAGGCCGCCGGGCGTCCGGTGATCGGTTTCGGCGCGGGCGAGCCCGACTTCCCGACCCCCGGCTATGTCGTCGACGCCGCGGTCGAGGCGTGCCGCAACCCCAAGTACCACCGCTACACGCCGGCCGGCGGGCTCCCCGAGCTGAAGGCCGCCATCGTCGCGAAGACGCTGCGTGATTCCGGTTACGAGATCGAGCCCTCCCAGGTCCTGGTGACCAACGGCGGCAAGCAGGCGATCTACGAGGCGTTCGCGGCCGTCCTCGATCCGGGCGACGAGGTCATCGTCCCGGCTCCGTACTGGACGACGTACCCCGAGTCGATCCGGCTGGCCGGCGGTGTCCCGGTAGAGGTCGTGGCCGACGAGACCACCGGCTACCGGGTCTCCGTCGAACAGCTTGAGGCGGCCCGCACCGAGCGCACGAAGATGGTGCTCTTCGTATCGCCGTCCAACCCCACGGGCGCGGTCTACAGCGCGGCCGACACCGAGGCGATCGGCCGCTGGGCCGTCGAGCACGGCCTCTGGGTGATGACGGACGAGATCTACGAGCACCTCGTCTACGGCGACGCCGCGTTCACCTCGCTGCCGGCCGTCGTGCCGGAGCTGCGCGACAAGTGCGTCGTGGTGAACGGCGTGGCCAAGACGTACGCGATGACCGGCTGGCGCGTGGGGTGGGTCGTCGGCCCCAAGGACATCGTGAAGGCCGCGACCAACCTCCAGTCGCACGCCACGTCCAATGTCTCCAACGTCTCGCAGGCCGCGGCGATCGCCGCCGTCTCCGGCGACCTGACCGCGGTCGCCGAGATGCGGACGGCCTTCGACCGCCGCCGCCAGACGATCGTGCGGATGCTGAACGAGATCGAAGGCGTGTTCTGCCCGCTGCCGGAAGGCGCCTTCTATGTGTACCCGTCGGTCAAGGGGCTGCTCGGCAAGGAGATCCGCGGCAAGCGGCCGCGGTCGTCCGTCGAACTGGCCGCGCTGATCCTCGACGAGGCCGAGGTCGCGGTCGTCCCCGGTGAGGCGTTCGGCACTCCGGGCTATCTGCGGCTGTCGTACGCCCTCGGCGACGAGGACCTGGCCGAGGGCGTCGCCCGGATCCAGAAGCTGCTCGCGGAGGCCCGGGACTGACGCGAAGGCGCCCCGGATCGCACGAGCCACAGCGGGCTCCCGGCCTCGGCCGGGGGCCCGTTTCTTCGTTCGGGCCGAACTCATTGGGGGAAAGGGGCTGGCAGGGCAGGTTCCCGTGCGGCAGGATCTTCAAATGGAGAGCACCACCCGACCTCGCGATCTGAGTCAGCTGCCCAAGGCCCATCTGCATCTGCACTTCACCGGATCCATGCGGCCCACGACCCTGATCGAACTCGCCGACAAGTACGGCGTTCATCTCCCCGAGGCGCTGACCGGCGGCGAACCGCCCAGACTGCGCGCCACCGACGAGCGCGGCTGGTTCCGCTTCCAGCGGCTGTACGACATCGCCCGGTCCTGTCTGCGTACGCCGGAGGACATCCAGCGGCTGGTGCGCGAGGCGGCCGAGGAGGATGTGCGGGACGGCTCGGGCTGGCTGGAGATCCAGGTCGACCCGACCTCGTACGCTCCCCATCTCGGCGGACTGATCCCGGCCCTGGAGATAATTCTGGACGCCGTGGACAGCGCGTCGCGCGACACGGGTCTCGGCATGCGGGTGCTGGTCGCGGCGAACCGCATGAAGCATCCGCTGGAGGCCAGGACCCTGGCCAGGCTCGCGGTGCGGTACGCGGACCGGGGAGTCGTCGGCTTCGGGCTGTCGAACGACGAACGCCGCGGCATGGCCAGGGACTTCGACCGGGCGTTCGCCATCGCCAGGGACGGCGGGCTGCTGGCCGCGCCGCACGGCGGAGAGCTGACGGGACCCGCGTCCGTACGGGACTGCCTGGACGATCTGCGCGCCGCCAGGATCGGGCACGGCGTGCGGGCGGCCGAGGACCCGAAGCTGCTGCGCAGGCTCGCGGAGCGCGAGGTGACCTGCGAGGTCTGTCCGTCCTCGAATGTCGCGCTGGGCGTCTACGAGAAGCCGGAGGACGTGCCGCTGCGGACCCTGTTCGACGCCGGGGTGCCGATGGCGCTGGGCGCGGACGACCCGCTGCTGTTCGGCTCGCGCCTGGTGGCGCAGTACGAGCTGGCGCGCCGCCACCACGGCTTCAGCGACAGCGAGCTGGCCGAGCTGGCCAGGCAGTCCGTGCGCGGGTCCGCCGCGGAGCCCCCGATGCGGGAGAAGCTGCTCGCGGGTATCGACAGCTGGCTGGTCAGCCCGCCGCCCGGAGGCTGACGCCCACCGTCACGGGCTCGTTGACCAGCGTGATGCCGAAGGCCGCGTGCACACCGGCCACCACTTCGCGCGCGAGGGCGAGCAGATCCTCGGTGGTCGCGTCGCCCCGGTTGGTGAGGGCGAGGGTGTGCTTGGTGGAGATACGGGCCGGGCCCGTGCCGTATCCCTTGGCGAACCCCGCCTTGTCGATCAGCCAGGCCGCGGACGTCTTGGTGCGCCCCTCCCCCGCCGGGAACGCGGGCGGGCTCACGTCGTCGCCGAGGCGGGCCCGGGCGCGGACGAGGAAGTCCGCGTACTCCTCGTCGGTCAGGACCGGGTTGGTGAAGAAGGAGCCGGCCGACCAGGTGTCGTGGTCCTCGGGGTCCAGCACCATGCCTTTGCCGGCCCGCAGCCGGAGGACGGTGTCGCGGGCGGTCGCGGCGGGCACGCGGTCGCCCGGCTCGACGCCGAGGGCACGGGCCGTCTCGGCGTACTTGACGGGGGCGGAGAGCCCGCCGGCGTCCTCCAGCGCGAAGCGGACCCGCAGGACGACATAGCGTCCGGGGTGTTCCTTGAAACGGCTGTGGCGGTAGGAGAAGGCGCAGTCGGCGTTGGCGAGGGTGACGGTCTCGCCGGTGGCACGGTCGTGGGCGACGACCTCGGTGATGGTGCTGGACACCTCCTGGCCGTACGCGCCGACGTTCTGGATCGGGGTGGCGCCGGCCGAGCCGGGGATACCGGCGAGGCATTCGATGCCCGCGAGGCCCGCCTCGACGGTACGGGCGACGGCGTCGCTCCAGATCTCGCCGGCGGCCAGCTCCAGCGTGGTGCCGTCGAGCGCGAAGCCGCGGGTCGCGATGCGCAGCGCGGTGCCGTCGAAGCCCTTGTCCCCGATCACCAGGTTGCTGCCGCCTCCGATGATCAGGAGCGGCGTGCCGGTGGCGTCCGCCTCGCGGACGGCGGCGATCACCTCGTCGTCGGTGGTGGCCGTGACCAGACGGGCCGCCGGACCGCCGAGCCGGAAGGTGGTCAGAGGAGCGAGGGGCGCGTCGTGGAGTTCCTGCACGGGGACAAGAGTACGGTCCGTGGCGCCTCCGCCCGGGAGGGGCCGCGGACCGTACGTGTCCGCCGCGGTCAGACGGTCACGGGTACGAGGTGCGGCTCAGGCCAGACGGACGACGGCGCGGGACATCCCCAGCACCTTCTGTCCCGCGCTGGTGGCCGTCAGATCCACGCGCACCCGCTTGTCGTCCAGCTTGGCCGCGACCTTGGCGCTGACCTCGATCACGGCGCCCCGCTCGTCATTGGGCACCACGACCGGCTTGGTGAAGCGGACGCCGTACTCGACGACGGATCCCGGGTCGCCCGCCCAGTCGGTCACCACACGGATCGCCTCGGCCATGGTGAACATGCCGTGCGCGATCACGTCCGGCAGCCCGACCTCCTTGGCGAACTTCTCGTTCCAGTGGATCGGGTTGAAGTCACCGGAGGCGCCCGCGTACCGCACCAGCGTCGCGCGGGTGACCGGGAAGCTGCGCGCCGGCAGCTCCGTACCGACCTCGACCTCGTCGTAACCGATCTTCGCGGTCATCACCCTCACGCCCTCTCGGCGGCGCGCGCCACCAGCTTGGTCCAGGCGGTCACGACATGTTCGCCGGCCTCGTCGTGCACCTCGCCGCGGACGTCGATGATGTCGTTCCCCGCGAGGGACTTGATGGCCTCGATGGTCGAGGTGACGGACAGCCGGTCACCGGCCCGCACCGGACGGGAGTACGCGAACTTCTGGTCGCCGTGCACCACCCGGCTGTAGTCCAGCCCGAGCTGCGGATCGGCGACGACCTCGCCGGCGGCCTTGAACGTGATCGCGAACACAAACGTCGGCGGGGCGATCAGGTCGTAGTGCCCGAGCGCCTTGGCGGCCTCCGGGTCGGTGTACGCCGGATTGGTGTCGCCCACCGCCTCGGCGAACTCACGGATCTTCTCCCGGCCGACCTCGTACGGCTCGGTGGGCGGATAGGTCCGCCCCACGAAGGACTGATCGAGCGCCATGAACTCGCTCCCTCTCCTGGATGTGACCACTACAAACGACACGAGGCCGTCCCCAGAGGGGGACGGCCTCGCATACGAGCCTGATTCAGCGCGTTTCGCGGTGCGCGGTGTGCGAGTTGCAGCGCGGGCAGTGCTTCTTCATCTCAAGACGGTCCGGGTTGTTACGCCGGTTCTTCTTGGTGATGTAGTTCCGCTCCTTGCACTCCACGCAGGCCAGCGTGATCTTCGGGCGGACGTCGGTGGCAGCCACGTGAGTGCTCCTTGGACGGACAACGGATGAACAGATGAACGCATAAAAGAGTAGCCGATCGAAGGACCGACCCCACAATCGGCTACCGTGTGTAGCGGTGACCGGACTTGAACCGGTGACACAGCGATTATGAGCCGCTTGCTCTACCGACTGAGCTACACCGCTTCGATGCTGGATCTCCTCGCCCGAAGGCGAGGATCACCGAACATCTGAGCCCCAATACGGAATCGAACCGTAGACCTTCTCCTTACCATGGAGACGCTCTACCGACTGAGCTATTGGGGCGAGCGATGAAGACATTACACGGTCTTTCGCCGATCGCCCAAATCCGTTTCTTGGCCGCTCACCCCACCTGCCACACGCGCCACCGGCGGTCGCTCCGGTACGACTGTCCGACTCCTCTTCGGACCCCCGCGACCGCGATATCCGGGCGCCGCCGGTCCTCTTCGCGGCAGAACCCATGGCCTCCACTGCGGTACATCACCCGCCGGGGAATCGTTCTCCTCCTGGACGTACTCGACCGATCCAACAACGCGACGAGGCGTCACGACGGGACAAAACTCACAGAAAGGGGCACTAGTCTCGACTGCGCGCTGCGTGATCTTGTCCGCCAGAGCTCCGGAGTCCGCGCGGCCCCGGAGCCCGACCAGGAAGCCCCATCAGGAGCGTGATGTCCGACAGCCAGCCGCAGCCGCCCGACGAGGGCACCACGGCCGACACCACCGCGCTCGTCCTCTGCGGCGCCCTTCTCAGCGACGGCCGCACCGTCGACGTCCGACTCGGCGCGGGCCGGATCGAGGCCGTGGGCACGGCGGGCAGCCTCACGTCGCCCGGCACCCGCCTGGACCTCGCCGGCTATCTGCTGCTGACCGCACCGGCCGAGCCGCACGCCCACAACGACACCGCGCTCACCGCGCTCACCCTGGACGAGCCCGTCTCCTACGCCCCCGAGGACGTGCAGCGCCGGGCCACCGAGGCCGCGCTGCTACAGCTCGGACACGGCGCGACCGCCGTGCGCTCCCATGTACGGATCGGGGACGCGCAGGAGCTGGGGCGGATGGCGGCGGTGCTCCGCGCACGGCGTTCGCTGCGCGGACTGACCGATCTCACCGCCGTCGCCGTGCCGCGACTGCTCACCGGGGTCGCGGGCGCCGACGGGCTCGCGATGCTGCGCGACGCGGTGAAGATGGGCGCGGGAGTGGTGGGCGGCTGCCCCGACCTCGACCCGGACCCGGCCGGATATGTGGAGGCCGTGCTGGAGGTCGCCGCCGAGCACGGCTGTCCGGTCGATCTGCACACGGATGGTGACGATCCGGCCCGGCTCGGACGCCTCGCCGCGATGGCGGGCGGTATGCGGCCGGGCGTGACGCTCGGGCCGTGCGCGGGGCTGGCCTGGCTGCCGGCCGGTGTCGCGGCACGCGCCGCGGACCAGCTCGCCGCGGCGGGTGTGACGGTGGTCTGCCTGCCGCAGGGCGGCTGCGGCGGGATGGAACGCGAAGGCCCTGCCCAGCGTTCCGTCGCTCCCGTGCGCCTGCTGCGGGCCGCCGGCGTCCGGGTGGCGGCGGGCAGCGGGGCGCTGCGCGACGTCTCGAATCCGGTGGGGCGCGGTGATCCGCTGGAGGCCGCGTATCTGCTGGCCTCGCAGAGCGGACTGCGGGCGGCGGACGCGTACGCCACGGTGAGCACGGCGGCGCGGGCCGCGATGGGGCTGCCGGAGGTACGCGTGGAGGCGGGCTTTCCCGCCGAACTGCTGGCGGTGCGCGGGGACCGGATCGAGGGCGCGCTGTCCCTCGCGTACAGCAGGATCGTCATCCACCGGGGGCGGGTGGTGGCGCGTACGAGCGCGGTGCGGGAGTACTGCGATTCGGCCGCCGCCGCCGCGCTGGAACTGCCGCGGCAGGGCCGGTCCGACTTCGGTCACCCCGGCCCCTGAGCGCGAACGGCGCCATGGACGTACGGTCGTGAGCATGCGAATTGTGATCGCCGGAGGACATGGTCAGATCGCGCTGCGGCTGGAGCGGTTGCTCGCCACGCGCGGACACGGGGTCGCGGGCATCATCCGCAAACCCGAGCAGGCGGAGGACTTGAGGGCCATCGGTGCCGAACCGGTCGTCCTGGACTTGGAGTCGGCCTCGGTCGCGGATGTCGCGGCCGTGCTGGAGGGCGCGGACGCGGCGGTGTTCGCGGCGGGCGCGGGCCCGGGCAGCGGTACGGCGCGCAAGGACACCGTGGACCGCGGCGCCGCGGTGCTCTTCGCGGACGCCGCCGAGCGCGCGGGCGTACGGCGCCATCTCCTCGTCTCCTCGACGGCCGCCGATCCGGACCACCCGGGCGACGACGTCTTCGACGTGTATCTGCGCGCCAAGGGCCAGGCGGAGGTGCACGTACGGTCCAAAACGGCGCTCGACTGGACGATCCTGCGGCCCGGGATGCTGACGAACGACCCCGGGACCGGTCTTGTCCTGCTGGCGGAGTCGACGGGGCGCGGTCCGGTGCCGCGCGACGATGTGGCGGCGGTGCTGCTGGAGCTGCTGAACACCCCGGGGACGGCGGGGCTGACGCTGGATCTGATCAGCGGGAGTGTTCCGGTGGCGGACGCGGTCCGGGCGGTCGCGGCCGGCTGAGCTTCCGGTCGCGTACGGGGCGGGCGGCGGCGACCGTCCGGGGACAGGACCGTCCGGAGCGGCAGGGAGCAACCGGCCCGGATCCACACGGAGTTGGCCGCGCACGGCCGCCGGCCGGTCCCTCCCCGGAAGCGGCGGACGGTCCTTGTCCCACTTGCACAGATGGCCCTTGATCCGCTTTCGGGGATCAAGGGCCATCGTTATCGCGTGGCGGCGCCAGGATTCGAACCTGGGTAGGCTAAGCCGACGGATTTACAGTCCGCTCCCATTGGCCACTCGGGCACACCGCCATGGGATATCGCTGCCAGTCGGAGGGGCCGCTTTCAGGCGGTGCTCCTTGGCAACGACGTAAACGATACCCGATGCCCAGGGGTGCTCCGCCACCGGATTGATCAGCGCTCGGGGCGGGTGCGGGTGACTAGGCTTTACGGCAGCGGTCGGTGGTTTCCCACCGCGCGGCGGGACCCGACCAAGCACCCGACAAGCACCGATACAAGGAGCCACAGGACATGGCCGACTCCAGTTTCGACATCGTCTCGAAGGTCGAGCGGCAGGAGGTCGACAACGCCCTCAACCAGGCCGCCAAGGAAATCTCCCAGCGTTACGACTTCAAGAACGTCGGAGCTTCGATCGACTGGTCCGGCGAGAAGATCTTGATGCAGGCGAACTCCGAGGAGCGGGTCAATGCCATCCTCGACGTCTTCCAGTCCAAGCTGATCAAGCGCGGCATCTCGCTGAAGGCGCTGGACGCCGGCGAGCCGCAGCTCTCCGGCAAGGAGTACAAGATCTTCGCGACGATCGAGGAGGGCATCTCCCAGGACAACGCGAAGAAGGTGGCGAAGATCATCCGCGATGAGGGCCCCAAGGGCATCAAGGCGCAGGTGCAGGGCGACGAGCTGCGGGTCAGCTCGAAGAGCCGTGATGATCTGCAGGCCGTGATCGCCCTGCTGAAGGGGCATGACTTCGACTTCGCGCTGCAGTTCGTGAACTACCGGTGACGAGGGCGGTACGGAGGCGGCGCGGACGAATCGCCGCCGCCTCCGTGCCCTCCCCGGGGACGTGACGCCGGAGCCGTGGCGGGCCCGGCGGTCGGATCCGTCACCCCCGGATCTCCTCGCCCCCGGCCTCCTCACTCGTCGACGGCGGAAGGCGCCGTGCGGAGAGGAACAAGCGATGACCGTGTACACGACGATCGAAGGACCGCCGGCGACCGGGCCCGAGCGTGGTGAACGGCTTCCCGGGCCGGGGGGTGCGCCGGTGTCATGACCGGAGAGCTCTTCCCCCGGCCACGGACGGTCGTCACGCCCGGGGCCGTGCATGTGCCGGCCTGGCTGTCCGAGGAGCGGCAGCGGGAGCTGGTCGAGGCGTGCCGGGGCTGGGCGCGCGGCCCGGTGCCGATCCGGCACACCGTGCTGCCGGGCGGCGGTGTCATGTCCGTACAGACGGTCTGCGTCGGCTGGCACTGGCAGCCCTACCGCTACACCCGGACCGCCGGGGATGTGAACGGCGCCCCCGTCGCGGCGTTTCCCGACTGGCTCGTGCGGCTGGGCCGCGCGGCGGTGACCGAGGCGTACGGCGACGCGGCGGCCGGTGCCGCTTACACCCCGGACACCGCGCTGATCAACTTCTATGACAGCGGCGCCAGGATGGGGATGCATCAGGACAAGGACGAGAAGTCCAGTGCCCCGGTGGTGTCCCTGAGCATCGGCGACGACTGCGTCTTCCGCTTCGGCAACACGGAGCACCGGGGGCGGCCGTACACGGATGTCGCCCTCTTCTCGGGCGATCTCTTCGTCTTCGGCGGGCCGGCCCGCCTCGCGTATCACGGGGTGCCCCGGATCCGTCCCGGGACCGCCGACCCCGCGACGGGCCTCAGCGGCGGACGGCTGAACATCACCCTGCGGGAGACCGGCCTCGGCTAGGACGTGCCGGGACGGCACCTGGGCCGGTGGCCGGGGCGTCAGCGCTCCCGCGACCTGGAGTGGCCGAAGAGGATCCGGTAGACGATCAGCAGGACGAGCGCCCCGCCGATGGCCGCGACCCAGGTGGCACCGTCGTAGAACTGCTTGTTGATGGGGTGGTCGAGCCAGCGGGCCGATATCCAGCCGCCGATGAAGGCTCCCGCCACACCGATGAGCGTGGTGCCGATCAGCCCGCCGGGGTCCCGGCCCGGGAGCAGGATCTTGGCGACGGCTCCGGCGAGCAGTCCGAGAATGATCCAACTGATGATGCCCATGCCATCAACCTGCCTTTCGTGCCGTGTTGCCCCGTAGGACGCCGCGAGAGCGGGGAACGGTTGCGGGCATCGAGGGGGCGCGGCCCACGGCGCATGGCCTGACCTGGCCCTCGGGCTCCGGCGGGGTCAGCGGGCGTCGTACCGGGCCGGTGGCGGCCGGGCGGGGTCAGCGGGCCGCGAAGGGACGGTCCGTGGGCACGATCTCCTTGCCGAGCGGCATCAGCGAGACCGGGATCAGCTTGAAGTTGGCGAAGCCGAGCGGGATGCCGATGATCGTGACGCAGAGCGCGATACCGGTCAGGACATGGCCGAGAGCGAGCCACCAGCCGGCGAGAACCAGCCACAGGACATTGCCGACACAGGAGGGCGCGCCGGCGTCCGGGCGCTCGACGGCCGCGTACCCGAAGGGCCACAAGGCGTAGATCCCAATGCGGAAGGCGGCCACGCCGAAGGGTATTCCGATGATCGTGAGGCACAGCAGCGCGCCCGCCAGCAGGTAGCCGAGGCACATCCAGAGTCCGCACAGGACGAGCCATATGACATTGAGGACTGTCTTCATGGTCGAGGACCTGCCATCTGCTCCAGCCGGGCGACCCGCTCCGCGGTCGGCGGATGCGTGGAGAACAGCTTCGCGAACCCCTGCCCGGGCCTGAAGGGATTCACAATCATCATGTGACTGGCGGTCTCGATGCGCGGCTCGGGCGGCAGCGGAAGCTGCTTCGTCCCGGCATCGAGCTTGCGCAGCGCGCTGGCCAGAGCGAGCGGGTCACCGGTGATCTGCGCGCCGGAGGCGTCCGCCGCGTACTCCCGCGAGCGGCTCACCGCGAGCTGGATGACGGAGGCCGCGAGCGGGCCCAGGATCATGATCAGCAGCAGGCCGAAGATGCCGGGCCCCTCGTCGTCGTCGGAGCGGCCGACGGGGATGAGCCAGGCGAAGTTCACCAGGAACATCACGACCGACGCGAGGGCCCCGGCGACCGAGGAGATCAGGATGTCCCGGTTGTAGACATGGCTCAGTTCGTGCCCGAGGACACCGCGCAGCTCACGCTGGTCGAGGATCTGCAGGATCCCCTCCGTGCAGCAGACGGCGGCGTTGCGCGGGTTACGCCCGGTGGCGAACGCGTTGGGGGCCTGGGTGGGCGAGATGTACAGCCGCGGCATGGGCTGGCGGGCGGCGGTCGAGAGCTCGCGGACCATGCGGTAGAGCTCGGGCGCCTCGAATTCGCTGACGGGCCGGGCACGCATGGCGCGCAGTGCGAGCTTGTCGCTGTTCCAGTAGGCGTACGCGTTGGTACCGACCGCCACCAGAACGGCGACGATCAGCCCCGTCCGGCCGAAGAAACTGCCGATCGCGATGATGAGGGCGGACAGGCCCCCGAGGAGTAGGGCAGTCCTGAGTCCGTTGTGCCGGCGGTGCACGGTACGCCCTCCAAGTGGTGCGGCAGGGGAACCCTTTTCCTGATGCTGCCTGTTGCGCTCCACTCTTCAGTGGACCCTTGCGTACAGGTGAACGCCAGGCGGGCGGCGCGGGTTCCCTTGTGCCGTCGGGGCAGGGCGTACGCCGAACGGGTGCCGTGTCGGGGAGGGCGCCCGACGGTCCGGAAACCGGGCCGCCGTCTCGCAAGCCGGCGGTCACAGCGGAGGGCTGTCGCGGGGCCGTCTCAGAAGAGGCCGATGTCCGTGAAGCGCAGGACGAGCTGCGGCGCCACGGACAGGACGATGCCGACGACGGCGGTCATGACAATGGCCACCGTGAGCGCCGCCGGGGCCTCCAGCACCGCCTGCCCGGCCTGCCCGGCCCGGATGCCCGGGGCCGCCGGCTCCTGCCGGCCCTCCGGGGCCCGGAAGAGGATCGCCGTCCACCGGAGGTAGTAGGCGAGGGCGATGACCACATTGACGGCCATCACAACGGCGAGCCAGCCGAGGCCCGCGTCGACGGCCGCCGAGAAGACGGTGACCTTCGCGAACAGGCCGATGACGCCGGGCGGCAGCCCGGCCAGGCAGAGCAGGAAGAAAGCCATCGCGAGGGCGACGAGGGGCCGCCGCGCGTAGAGGCCACGGTAGTCCGAGACACGGTTCAGCGGGTTCGTACGGGCCACGAGCGCGGCGACGGCGAAGGCGCCGAGGTTCACCACGGCGTACATCAGGGCGTACGCGACGGTGGAGCCGATCTGTTTGTCGCCCGCGTACGCCGCGGCGGCGACCGGCACCAGGAAGTAGCCCGCCTGGGCCACCGACGACCAGGCGAGCAGCCGTACCGCGCTCCGGGCGCGGCCGGCCGGCTGCCGCAGCGCGGCGACATTGCCGACGGTCATGGTGAGCGCGGCGATGACCGCGACGACCGGCCCCCACACGTCCCCGTACGCGGGGAAGGCGACGACGGTCACCAGGATGAGGCCCGAGAAGCCGACCGCCTTGCCGACGACGGAGAGATACGCGGCGACGGGCAGGGGCGCGCCGACATAGGTGTCGGGGACCCAGAAGTGGAAGGGGGCCGCGGCCGTCTTGAAGGCGAAGCCGACGAGCGTGAGGGCGATGCCCGCCTTGGCGAGGGTGTCCAGTTGGCCCGGGACCTGATCGAGCCGTTCGGCGATCCGGCTGAGGTACAGGGTGCCGGTCGCGGCGTAGACAAAGCTGACGCCGAGCAGCATCACGGCGGTCGCGGTGACGGAGGAGAGGAAGAACTTCAGCGCGGCCTCGGCGGAGAGCCGGTCGCCGCGCCGGAGTCCGACCAGGGCGAAGGCGGGGAGGGAGGCGACTTCGAGGGCCACCACCAGGGTCGCGAGATCGCGGGCGGCGGGCAGCAGGGCCGCGCCGGCCGCCGAGGCGAGCAGCAGGAACCAGAACTCACCCATGGGGAGCTTCCGGTTCCCGGTGAGCGACAGCAGCGCCGTGAGCAGCGCCCCGCCGAGCACCAGGAGCTGGATGGCCAGCGCGAAGCGGTCGACGGTGTAACTGCAGGCGGCCGCGTCCGTGGTGAGGCAGAACGTCGAACGGCCCCCGCCGCGCAGCGGGACCAGAGTGATGAGCGCGGCGATCAGGCCGGCGATCGCGACACCGCCGAGGAGCGGCTTGCGGTGCTCCGGTACGAAGAGGTCCGCGACCAGGACGATCAGCGCGACCGCGGCGGTGAGGGTGGGAGGCGCGATCGCGAGCCAGTCGACGGACTGGACGAGGCTGGCGGCGCTCTCGGCGGCCACGGTCACGACTTGCCTCCTGAGAGGAGCTTCTGCACGGCCGGGTCGGTGAGGCCGAGGAGGACCGCGGGCCAGAGTCCGGCGAGGACGGTCAGGGCGACGAGCGGGGTCCAGGCGGCGTATTCATACGGCTGGACATCGGCGAGGGGCGGCGCCGCCGGGGCCTTCGCGCCCATGCAGACGCGGCGCACGACGATCAGGAGGTACGCCGCGGTGAGCAGGGTGCCGAAGCCGGCGACGGCCATGAAGGTGAGGAAGGCGGGGCGGTTCAGCCCGTCCGCCGGGGCGAAGGCGCCGAACATGGTGAGCATCTCGCCCCAGAATCCCGCGAGGCCGGGCAGGCCGAGGGAGGCGACGGCCGCGAAGGCGAGCAGGCCGCCGAGGCGCGGGGCGCGGCCGTAGAGCGCGGCTCCGGCGGCCCCGGAGAGGGTGTCGAGGTCGGCGGTGCCGTAGCGGTCCTTGACCCCTCCGACCACGAAGAACAGCAGGCCGGTGACGAGGCCGTGGGCGATGTTGGCGAAGAGCGCGCCGTTGACACCGGTGGGGGTCATGGTCGCGATGCCGAGCAGGACGAAGCCCATGTGGCCGACGGAGGAGTAGGCGATCAGCCGTTTGAGGTCGCCGCCGGCGCCCTGCCGGGCGAGCGCGAGACAGGCGAGGGAGCCGTAGACGATGCCGACGACGGCCAGGGCACCGAGCCAGGGCGCGAAGGACCGCATCCCGTCCGGCGCGATCGGGAGCACGATACGGACGAAGCCATACGTACCCATCTTGAGCAGCACACCGGCGAGCAGGACGGAGCCCACGGTCGGGGCGGCGGTGTGGGCGTCCGGCAGCCAGCTGTGCAGAGGCCACATCGGCGTCTTCACCGCGAGGCCGAGACCGATCGCGAGAACGGCGATGACCTGCACGGATGTGCTGAGACCCCGGCCGTTGTCAGTGGCCAGTGCCACCATGTCGAAGGTGCCCGCCTTGAGCCCGATGAGGAGCAGGCCCAGCAGCATGATCACGGAACCGAGCAGCGTGTAGAGGATGAATTTCGAGGCGGCGGCCTGCCTGCCGCCGGTGACGCCTTCCGAACCGCCCCAGCGGGCGATCAGGAAGTACATCGGGATCAGCACCATCTCGAAGGCGAGGAAGAAGAGCACCAGGTCGAGGACGGCGAAGGTGGCGAGGGTGCCGGATTCGAGGAGAAGCAGCAGGGCGACGAACGCCTTGGGCGAGGGGCCGGCGGCGCCGGGCGCCCGCTGCTGCTTGGCGTAGCTGTGGAGCGCGCAGAGGAAGGTCAGCAGCGCGGTGAGGACCAGAAGGGGGAGCGAAATGCCGTCGATGCCGAGGTGGATCCGGACGTCCAGCGCCGCGATCCAGCTGATGTCCGTCGTGGCCTGCATTCTTGACGGGTGGTCGTGGTCGAAGCCGAGGGCCAGCACGATCGCGGCGACCAGGATGGCGCCGGTCACGGTCACGCCGTGGCGGAGCACGGCCTGGTCGGGGCTTTTGCCGCGCAGCCCGGGAGGGGCCGGGAGAAGCGCGCCCACGGCGCCGACGAGCGGCCCCGCGACGATCAACGCGAGAAGGGCCTGCATCACGGATTCACTGATATCGATCACGGCTCACGCTCCGGCGGCGACGAGTACGGCGGCGATCGCCAGGAGGACGGAGCCGGCGAGCAGGGCGCTGAGATAGGTCTGCACATTGCCGGTCTGCGCGCGCCGTACGGCGTCGCCGAGCCGGCGGCTGCCGGCCCCCGCGGCGCGTACGTACGCGTCGATGACCTCCCGGTCGAGGAAGCGGACGAGCTGGGCCGCTGCCAGGACGGGACGTACGAAGAGGGTGTGGTGGACGGCGTCGAGATGGAAGCCGGACGCCGCGTGACGGTGGAGCGGGCCCAGCAGCAGACGGGCGGGGTCGGCCGGGTCGGAGGCCGCCGCGATGTCGCCGTAGACGGGTACGTGCGTCTCGATGGCTTCCGCCTCGGAGAGGGCGGGTTCGCCGCCGGGATGGGCGGTGACGGCACCGATCGGTGTCCGGGCGGCCAGGGCTGTGGTGTGGCGCCAGCTCCCGTAGGTGACCAGACCGCCGACGAGCGCGACCCCGGTGCCCAGGATGGAGGTGGTGAGGTTCGGGGCGAGGCTGTGTCCGTCGAACCAGCGCGGAAGCAGTCCGACGGTCAGCCCGAGGGCGAGGGAGGGGATGGCCAGCACCCAGAGGACGGCGTTCATCACGACGGGTCCGCCGCCGTGGTCGGGGGCGTCCACGCCATGGCCGCGGAAGGCCAGCAGCCAGAGGCGGGTGGCGTACGCGGCGGTGAGGAGCGCGGTGGCCAGTCCGGCGATCAGCACGGTCCAGCCCGCGGCGCCCGGGGCGACGCCGGACTCGCCGAGGGCGGTGTGCTCGGCGGCGACCAGGACCGATTCCTTGGAGAAGAAGCCCGCGAACGGAGGGATCGCGGCGAGCGCGAGCAGCCCGATCGTCATCGTCCAGTAGGCGTCCGGGATGCGCTTGGGCAGACCGCGCATCCGGGACATGGTGGCGAGCGAGTTGGTGCCGGCGGCATGGATGATCACGCCGGCGCCGAGGAAGAGAAGAGCCTTGAAGGCGCCGTGCGAGAGGAGATGGAAGACGGCCGCGCCCCGGTCGCCGACGGCCAGGGCCCCCGACATGTAGCCGAGTTGGCCGATGGTCGAGTAGGCGAGCACGCGTTTGATGTCGTCCTGGGCGAGGGCCGCGAGGGCCGAGCCGACCATCGTGACGGCCGCCATCACGGCCAGGACGAGCAGGGCGGCCCGCGACGCGGCGAAGACGGGCAGCAGCCTGGCCACGAAGTAGATACCGGCGGCGACCATCGTCGCGGCGTGGATGAGTGCGGAGACGGGCGTGGGGCCCGCCATCGCGTCGGGCAGCCAGGTGTGCAGCGGGAACTGCGCGGACTTGCCCGCCACTCCGGCGAGCAGCAGCAGCGCGATCAGGGTGGGGTGGTCGAGCCCGCCGTCGGCGACCGTCTCCAGCACACCGGTGATACGGAAGGTGCCGGCGTCGGCCGCGAGCGCGAACAGCCCGAACAGGAAGGGGACGTCGCCCAGCTTGGTGACCAGGAACGCCTTCAGCGAGGCGGCACGCGCCTCGGGCGTCTCCCAGTAGTGGCCGACGAGGAAGTAGGAGCAGATGCCCATGATCTCCCAGCCGACCAGCAGCACCATCAGGTCGCCGGAGTAGACGACGAGCAGCATCGCGGAGGTGAAGAGGGAGACAAGAGCCGCGTACGAGGGGTAGCGCGCGTCGTCGCGCAGATAGCCCGTCGAGTAGAGCTGCACACAGGACGCGACCACGGCGACGAGGACGGCGACCAGGGCCGCGAAGCCGTCGATGTGCAGGGCCAGGTCGACGGGGACGGAGCCGGTGGGGGTGAGCCGGGTCGCGGCGTCCAGCGGCGGCGTTCCGTCACCGGCGCCACCGCCCAGGCGTACGGCCACGACCACGGCGAGGGCGGCCGACGCCAGGGGCGGCAGGACGGCCAGCGGGCGGACGAAACCGGGTGAGGTACGGCCGAGCAGCAGTCCGGCGACGGCTCCGAGGAACGGAAGGAGGGGGACGAGGACGGCGAGGGTCGTGGTGGTCACGCGGTGGCCTCAGTCTTCTGTGCCGGGGCGGTGGTTTCCTCCGGCTCGGCGCCCTCGGTGCCTTCTGTGCCGTCGGTGTCGTCCGTGCCGTCGTCCGGGTGCTCGGCGGTGTCCCTGAGCTTGTCCACGTCCGGGGTGCCGCGGTTGCGGTAGACCATCAGGACAATCGCCAGTCCGATGCCGATCTCCGCGGCGGCGACGGCGATGACGAAGAGGGTGAGCGCCTGGCCGGTGTGGAGGGTGTCGCGCAGCCAGACGTCGAAGGCGACCAGGTTGAGGTTCACGGCGTTGAGCATCAGCTCGACGGACATCAGGACGAGGATCGCGTTCCGGCGCGCGAGTACTCCGTACACCCCGGTGCAGAACAGCAGGGCCGCGAGTACGGCGGGATAGGCGAGATGCATCAGCGCTGCTCCTTGCCGCTGCGGTCGGCGGCGGCGCTGCCGGGTGCGCCGTTGTCGTCGGCCGCTCCGCTGTCCTTGCGGGACAGGACGATCGCGCCGACCAGCGCGGCCAGCAGAAGGACGGAGAGCGCTTCGAAGGGCAGTACCCAGTACCGGAACAGGATCCGGCCCGACACCTCGGTGGAGCCCTGGGCCGGTCCCTCCAGGTCGATCCAGGTCGTACGGAACGCGTCCACGACCACCCAGACCAGGGCGGCCGCCGCGGCGACGGCCACGGCCAGCGCGACGGGCCGGTTCTCCGAATCGGCGTCCGGGGAACGGCCGATGGGCGCCTTGGTGAGCATCAGACCGAACAGCAGGAGGACCACCACGGAACCGACATAGATCAGGACCTGCACCCAGGCGATGAACTCCGCCGTCAGCAGCAGGTATTCGACGGCCAGCCCGCCCAGTGCCACGACCAGCCAGAGCGCGGCATGGACGAGTTGCCTGGTCGTCACGGAGACCAGGGCCGCGCCGAGGGTGACGAGACCGACGAGGACAAAGGCTATTTCGACGCCGCTCGGTGAGAGGAAACCGTGTCCGGACGCGGCGGACACGGCCGAGGCGGTTGCCGCGAGGCTCACTCGCCCTCCTCCTGTTCCCGTGTGTGCTCCTGCTGTCGCGCGGCGGCCTGCTTCTCGGCCGTCTTGCGGGCGGCGGCGATCTCCTTCGGCTCTTCCGCCCCCGGGTCGAGCGCGGGCGGCGCCGGCACCGTCCACATCCACTCGCGGAGCTTGTCCCGCTCGTGGGTGAGTTCACGGATGTCCGTCTCCGCGTACTCGAACTCCGGCGACCAGAAAAGCGCGTCGAAAGGACAGACCTCGATGCAGATACCGCAGTACATGCAGAGCGCGAAGTCGATGGCGAACCGGTCGAGGACGTTACGGCTCCGCTCCCGGCCGCCGGGGACGGCCGCCGGGACCGTCTCCTTGTGGGAGTCGATGTAGATGCACCAGTCGGGGCACTCACGGGCACAGAGCATGCAGACCGTGCAGTTCTCCTCGAACAGCCCGATCACCCCGCGGCTGCGGGGCGGTAGTTCGGGCTGGGCTTCCGGATACTGCGCGGTGACGGACTTCTTCGTCATGGTCCGCAGGGTGACCGCCAGGCCCTTGGCCAGGCCGGAGCCGGGGATCGGGGGCATCAGTTGATCGCCACCTTCACGATGCCGGTGAGCGCGATCTGCGCGAGAGCGAGGGGGATGAGTCCGGTCCAGGCGAGCTTCTGGAGCTGGTCCTCCCGCAGCCGCGGATAGCTCACCCGCAGCCAGATGACGACAAAAGCGAGGACGGCCGTCTTGAGGAGGGTCCAGACCCAGCCGAGCCCGTCGGCTCCGAGCGGTCCGTGCCAGCCGCCGAGGAAAAGGACGGTGGTCAGCCCGCAGAGGACGACGATGCCCGCGTACTCCGCGAGCAGGAACAGCGCGAAGCGCAGCCCGGTGTACTCGGTGTAGGCGCCGAAGATGATCTCGGAGTCGGCCACCGGCATGTCGAAGGGCGGGCGCTGGAGTTCGGCGAGGCCGGCGGTGAAGAAGACCAGGGCGCCGATGATCTGCCACGGCAGCCACCACCACTGGAAGGCGTCGAGGATGCCGGGCAGGGAGACCGTGCCCGCCGCCATCGCGACGGAGGCGGCGGCGAGCAGCATCGGCAGCTCGTACGCGAGGAGCTGCGCGGCGGTACGCAGACCGCCGAGCAGCGAGAACTTGTTGGCCGAGGCCCAGCCCGCCATGAGCGAGCCGAGCACTCCCACACCCATCACGGCGAGCACGAAGAAGATGCCGGCGTCGACGACCTGGCCGACCGCGCCGGAGCCCGGGCCGATCGGAATGGCCACCAGGACGAGCAGATACGGCAGGAGGGCGACGGCCGGAGCGAGCTGGAAGACACGGCGGTCGGCGTCCGCCGGGACCACGTCCTCCTTCTGCGCGAACTTCACGCCGTCGGCGACGAGCTGGGCCCAGCCGTGGAAGCCGCCGGCGTACATGGGACCGAGGCGGCCCTGCATATGGGCCATCACCTTGTGTTCGGTCTGCCCGACGACAAGCGGGAGGACCAGGAACACGGCGAAGACGACGACCAGCCGGAGGGCGACGTCGAGTACGTCGTTCACGCGTCTCCTTCTGGGCGGTCGCTCTCGGGGGCGTCGGTGGGGGCGGCCCGCTCGGGTCCGTCGGGCTCGTCGGGCACGGCCCTGCCGGGCCGGTCCTGCTGGGCCCGGCGGCCGGGCCGGTCCTCCGCCTCGGCGTCGCCGTCGCCGTCGCCGCCGTTCTCGAAGGCCGGGCGGGGGTGGTGCCACGGGGCGTCCGGTGCGGACGGCTCGCGCCGCTGGGACGCCGAGCCCCCCGACGCGCTCCGCGTCCGGCGGCCCGGTGCGGCGCCCGGCGTACCGGGCGCGGCCTCTCCGGTGGTGTCCGCCGCGCCGGTGCCTTCCTCGCGTGCCGGTTCCGGTGCCGCCGACGGCGCGGGCCCGGTCTCCCCCGGCGTCACTCCGGCACCGCCGGTCCGTGGCCGCGCGGGCCGGCTCGCCGAGCCCTCGGACGCGCCGCGTGTCCGGCGCGGCGGCGCCGTGCCCTCCGGCTGTTCGCCCGCCGGGCCCTCCGGGACACCCCGGGCCCCACGGGCCGGCCGGTCGCCGGCGGCGCGGGCCGTCCGGGCGGGGCGGCTGGGCGCCGGGGGGAGCTGGCCCTTGAGCGGACCCCATTCGTTCGGGTCGGGGACACCGGGCGGGAGCATCTGGCGGCGCCGGGGCCCGCCGTGTTCCGCGCCCGCAGCGGGCTCCCCCGGCTCCTTGGCGCCCGGCCACGCCTTGGCGACACGCGCGGCGAGGACGAAGTCCTTGCGCAGCGGATGGCCCTCGAAGGTCTCGGGAAGAAGAAGCGGGGCCAGGTTCGGATGGCCGGTGAAGGAGACGCCGAACATCTCGTGCGTCTCCCGCTCGTGCCAGCCGGCTCCCGCGTAGACCCCGACGGCCGTGGGCAGCACGGCGGCCGCATGCGGGACGGTCGTACGGACCAGCAGCCGGCGGACCGTACCGCCCTCCAGCGCGGCCACATGGGCGCAGACCCGGAAGCCCGTGCCCGGTTCGTCGACCGCGCTCAGCCAGTCGAAGTAGGTGCAGCGCAGCCGGTCACGGGCGGTTTCGAGAGCGTCGATCCACGCCTCGGGCGGGACGTCGACGGTCAGGAGGTCATAGGCGCGCTCGGCCGTGGCGTCCGCGCCGAAGATCTCGGTGACGGCGTCCGGCAGCCGGTCGTGGTCGTTCGGCGCGTGCGCGTTCCGGTCGTGGGCGTTCACGTGGTGCTCTCCCCGGGCGTGGGCGGGGCTTGGACCAGGCCGCTGCGCAGCGCGGCGGCCGAGGGCCGGCCTCCCGAGCCGTAGCGCTCGCCGAGCGACTCCCTGGCGATCTTCTCCTGGAGCTTCAGAATGCCCTGGAGCAGCGCCTCGGGGCGCGGCGGGCAGCCCGGTACATAGACGTCGACGGGGATGATCTGGTCGACGCCCTTGGTCACGGAGTAGGAGTCCCAGTACGGGCCGCCGCAGTTGGAGCAGGCGCCGAAGGAGATCACGTACTTGGGCTCGGGCATCTGCTCGTACAGCCGCTTCACCGCGGGCGCCATCTTGTCCGTGACCGTGCCGGACACCACCATCAGGTCGGCCTGGCGCGGTCCCGGTGCGAAGGGGATCACACCGAGCCGGATGAAGTCGTGCCGGGCCATGGAGGCGGCGATGAACTCGATCGCGCAGCAGGCCAGCCCGAAGTTGAAGACCCAGAGGCTGTAGCGGCGGCCCCAGTTGAGGACCACCTTCATCGGCTCGGGGGCCAGGCGGGAGAGCACGCCGAGACGTTTCACCGCGGGGCCGCTCTCGGGCAGCACCGGCAGCGACTGCGGGGTCACGTCCATTCGAGGACGCCCTTCTTCCATGCGTAGAGCAGTCCCACGGCCAGGAAGCCGAGGAAGATGAACATCTCGACCAGTGTCGTGGCGCCGTAGCCGGGAGCGGCGAAGACGGTCGCCCACGGGAACAGAAAGATCGAGTCGACCGCGAAGATCACATACAGGAACGCGTAGACGTAGTAGCGGACCTGGGTGTGCGCCCAGCCCTCGCCGACGGGGTCGACACCGCATTCGTAGGTGAGCAGCTTCTCCGGCGTCGGCACCACCGGCCGCAGCAGCCGGCCCGCTCCGAAGGCCACGGCGACGAACAGCGCGCCGACGACCGCGAGCAGTCCGACCACCGAATAGCTCTGGAAGTAGTCCGACGCGAGAACGGTCGGTTCCGGCACGTCCGTCCCTCGCTCCCTGACCCGTAGCGTCTTCGACGATCTGTACGGACGGGAGTCTAGGCCCTGTTAAAGAGACGGTAAGCAGGTGCGTCTCGCACAGGGGGGTTACCCCTACTCCAGGCCCCCCAGCAACCCCATGGCGTCCGGCGTCCGGGCCCGGCAGGCTTGGTGGCTATGACCGCGATCAGCAGCCTTCCCGACCATGACCGGCCGCCACCCGTGCGCTTCGCCTACGACCGGCACACCTGGAAGGAGATCGCCCATCTCCTCGCGAATCTGCCGGTCGCACTGATCGGTTTTGTCTATGTGGTGTTCACGATCTCCACCGGTGTCGGGCTGTCGGTGACGGTGATCGGGCTGCCCTGGCTCGTCGGCGGGCTCACGGGCGCACGGCTGCTCGGCCGGGCGGAGCGCGCGCGGGCGCGCGCGCTGCTGGGCGTGCGAATCGACGAACCGAGTCCGCTGCACGCGCGCGGGCGCCGTCCCGAGGGCGTCCTGGGCTGGGTGTGGGCGGGGCTGAAGGATCCGGTGGCCTGGCGGACGGTGCTGTACGAATTCATCCGGCTGCCCTGGGCCGTGGTGACGTTCAGTGTCACCCTGGTGGGACTGTTCGTTCTCTGGCCGGTCCTGCCGTTTGTGGCACGCGCTCTGACCAATGCCGACCGGGCGATGGTGCGGGGGCTGCTCTCCCCGTCGGACGAGCTGGAGCGGCGGATCGCCGAGCTGGAGTCGGACCGGGGTGTGGTCGTGGACACGGCGGCGGCCGACCTGCGCCGGATCGAGCGCGACCTCCACGACGGCGCACAGGCCCGTCTGGTGGCCCTGGCCATGGGCCTCGGCCTCGCCAAGGAGAAGCTGACGGAGGACCCGGCGGGGGCCGCCCTCATGGTCGACGAGGCGCACGGAGAGGTGAAGCTGGCCCTCCAGGAGCTGCGCGACCTGGCGCGCGGCATCCACCCGGCGGTCCTCACCGACCGCGGCCTGGACGCGGCGCTGTCGGCGATCGCCTCCCGCTGCACGGTCCCGGTGAAGGTGACGGTGGATCTGGGCGAGCGGCCGGCCGAGGCGATCGAGGGCATCGCCTATTTCACCGTCTCCGAGCTGCTCCAGAACGTCAGCAAGCACAGTGCGGCGCGGACCGCGGCCGTCGATGTGTGGCGGGCGGACGACCGGCTGCTGGTGCAGGTCCAGGACGACGGGCGCGGCGGCGCGCGGCTGGACGGCGGTACGGGCATGTCCGGGCTGGCCGAGCGGCTGGGCGCGGTCGACGGGCTGTTCGTCCTCGATTCCCCGGTCGGCGGGCCGACGGTCGTCACGGCCGAGCTGCCCTGGCGCCCGCGCGGCAAGGTCTGACGTCCCACGCGGGGCGGAACCACAGCTATGAGGTGGGGAAAACCCCAGGGCGAAAACGGAGACCGTCCTCATGGTGCGGAGGTCCCGGCCCCAGCAGCATGGAGTACACGGGAGCACACGGCCCGCACCCACCCGGACGCCCTCAGAACGGACAACACCGATGGCCATCGATTACGGATCGCAGTCGCGGCCCCACGTCCTGCCGCCCGCTCTGCGCGCGCCGCTGGAGGCGCGCACCTGGCGCGAGTTCGGTTATCTGCTGCTCAGCCTGCCGATCGCCGCCGTGCTGTTCGCCTACGCGATAGCGACGATCTCGGTCGGCGCGGGACTGCTGGTCACCTTCCTCGGTGTGCCGGTGCTCGCCATGGGGCTCGCCGGCTGCCGCGCCTTCGGTGTGATGGAGCGCGCGCGGGCCCGGGGGCTGCTCGGGCTGAAGGTCGCGGATCCGGAGCCGGTCCGCGGCAAGAAGCGCGGGCTGATGTCATGGGTCGGCGCGGTCCTGAAGAGCGGGGCGTCCTGGCGCCATCTGCTGTACGCGGTGCTGCACTTCCCCTGGGCGACGTTCGCCTTCACGGTCGCGGTGACCTTCTGGACGACGGGCTGGGCGCTGTTCCTCTATCCGCTCTGGCGGTGGGTGTTCCCGAACCACCTGGACCAGCCGGGCATCGCGGTCTACGGCGACGGCGACGCCAACGGCTTCTATCTCGACACCCCGTTCGAGACGGGTGTCGCCAGCGCGGTCGGGCTGGTGCTGGTGCTCGCCTCGCCCTGGCTGATACGCGGTCTGACGAGCGTGGACCGGCTGATGGTCAGTGGGCTGCTCGGGCCCTCCCGGCTGGCCACTCGGGTCTCGGAGCTGGAGTCGGACCGGGGTGTGGTCGTGGACACGGCGGCGGCCGATCTGCGCCGGATCGAGCGCGACCTCCACGACGGCGCACAGGCTCGTCTGGTGGCCCTGGCCATGGACCTGGGGCTGGCGAAGGAGAAGCTGAGCGAGGACCCGGAGGCCGCGGCGCGCATGGTCGCCGAGGCGCACGGGGAAGTGAAGACGGCGCTCCAGGAGCTGCGCGACCTGGCGCGCGGCATCCATCCGGCCGTCCTCACCGACCGCGGCCTGGACGCGGCGCTGTCCGCTGTCGCCTCCCGCTGCACGGTCCCGGTGAATGTGGAGGTCGATCTGCCTGCCAGGCCGGCCGCCGCGATCGAGGGCATCGCCTACTTCACGGTCTCCGAGCTGCTGCAGAACGTCAGCAAGCACGCGCGGGCGAGCCGGGCGTCGGTGGATGTGTGGCAGACGCACGACCGGTTGATGCTTCAGGTCACGGACGACGGCGAGGGAGGAGCGGACGCCGCCACGGGCAGCGGCCTGGCCGGACTGGCGGAGCGGCTGGACGCGGTGGACGGGATCCTGGTCGTCGACTCCCCCGCCGGCGGTCCGACGTCGGTGACGGCGGAGCTGCCCTGGCGTGGCTGACCGTACGGAGCGACGGGGCCGAGCCCCGCCCGCCGGACGGTCCCGCTCGCGGGCTGGACCGTCCTCTTTCCGCACAGACGGGCGCGGAGCGATCCGAATACTGGGATGCTGGAGGGCACAGGGGCGAGTAAACGGTAAACATCGACAGTGGGGCTGCGACGTCGTGGAGGACAGGGTGCGGGTGGTCATCGCCGAGGACTCAGTGCTGCTTCGGGAGGGCCTGACCCGGCTGCTGACCGACCGCGGGCACGACGTGGTCGCCGGTGTCGGGGACGGCGAGGCGCTGATCAAAACCGTGGGCGAGCTGGCGGACCAGGACGCGCTGCCGGATGTGGTGGTCGCGGATGTTCGGATGCCGCCGACCCACACCGACGAGGGGGTGCGGGCAGCCGTGCGGCTGCGGCGGGACCACCCCGCGATCGGCGTCCTGGTGCTGTCCCAGTACGTCGAGGAGCAGTACGCCACCGAGCTGCTGGCAGGCAGCAGCCGGGGCGTGGGATATCTGCTCAAGGACCGGGTGGCCGACGTCAGGGAATTCGTGGACGCCGTGGTGCGGGTGGCCAGGGGCGGGACCGCGCTGGACCCGGAGGTGGTGGCCCAGCTTCTGGGCCGCAGCCGGAAGCAGGACGTGCTGGCCGGGCTGACGCCCCGCGAGCGGGAGGTCCTCGGTCTGATGGCCGAGGGACGGACGAATTCGGCGGTCGCCAAGCAGCTTGTCGTGAGCGACGGCGCGGTGGAGAAGCACGTCAGCAATATCTTCCTGAAGCTCGGCCTCTCCCCCAGTGACGGGGATCACCGCCGGGTCCTGGCCGTGCTGACGTATCTGAAGACCTGACAGCCGGGCACCCCGCCTGCCACCGCGTCAGATGTGCGGCGGGTCGAGAGCCCGAGGCCCTGTCCGGCACATGGCGGCGTCCGCCCGCAGGGCCCGGTGGCTGCGAGCGCACGGCGGAGAAACAGTCTTGTCATCGGACAGGACCTAGCACCAAAGGACGAGGCCGGAGCACCTTCACGCAAGAATCCAGGGGCGGGCAAAGTATGACAATTCGGTACACCGTGGCGTCTCATGCTGACGTCCACCATGCGACCGGTCCAGGGAAGGCGACCCTTACCGACGTAGGGTGGCCTCCGGGACTGCCGGGTGGCCGGTCAGTCCCGAGCCGCCGCCTCGAGGGAGGTCCAGTTCAGTGACCAGCCAGGTCAGTAGCCCAGCCGAGCGTGCCGATGAGGCCGACGACGCCAGCGACGGCGCCGTCGGGGAAGAGCGTGCCCCTCTGTCCGGACCGGAAGGTGCCGGCCCGAAGGAGGTCCGCCGTCTGGACCGGGTCATCATCCGTTTCGCGGGTGACTCGGGCGACGGGATGCAGTTGACGGGTGACCGGTTCACCTCGGAGACGGCGTCGTTCGGGAACGACCTGTCGACGCTGCCGAACTTCCCCGCCGAGATCAGGGCGCCCGCGGGGACGCTGCCGGGCGTCTCCTCGTTCCAGCTCCACTTCGCCGACCACGACATCCTCACCCCGGGCGACGCACCCAATGTGCTGGTCGCGATGAACCCGGCCGCGCTGAAGGCGAACATCGGCGATGTGCCGCGCGGCGCCGAAATCATCGTGAACACCGACGAGTTCACCAAGCGCCCGATGGCCAAGGTCGGTTATCTCACCTCGCCGCTCGAAGACGGCTCGCTCGACGGCTACCAGGTCCACCCGGTGCCGCTGACGACGCTGACGATCGAGGCCCTCAAGGAGTTCGGTCTCTCCCGCAAGGAGGCCGAGCGCTCGAAGAACATGTTCGCGCTCGGCCTGCTGTCGTGGATGTACAACCGGCCGACGGAGGGGACCGAGAAGTTCCTGCGGACCAAGTTCGCCAAGAGGCCGCAGATCGCCGAGGCCAATGTGGCCGCGTTCCGCGCGGGGTGGAACTTCGGTGAGACGACCGAGGACTTCGCCGTCTCGTACGAGGTCGCCCCGGCCGGCACCGCGTTCCCGGCCGGCACGTACCGCAACATCTCCGGCAATCTCGCCCTGTCGTACGGCCTGATCGCCGCCGGCCACCAGGCGGAGCTGCCGCTCTACCTGGGCTCGTACCCGATCACCCCGGCCTCCGACATCCTGCACGAGCTGTCCCGGCACAAGAACTTCGGCGTACGGACCTTCCAGGCCGAGGACGAGATCGCCGCCATCGGCGCGGCGCTGGGCGCGGCCTTCGGCGGCTCACTGGCCGTCACCACCACCTCGGGTCCTGGGGTGGCCCTCAAGTCGGAGACGATCGGCCTGGCCGTCTCCCTGGAGCTGCCCCTGCTGGTCGTCGCCATCCAGCGCGGCGGCCCCTCCACCGGCCTGCCCACCAAAACCGAACAGGCCGATCTGCTCCAGGCGATGTACGGACGCAACGGCGAGGCGCCCGTCCCGGTGGTCGCGCCCCGCACCCCGGCGGACTGTTTCGACGCCGCGCTGGAGGCGGCCCGGATCGCACTGACCTACCGGACCCCGGTCTTCCTGCTCTCCGACGGCTATCTCGCCAACGGCTCCGAGCCCTGGCGCATCCCGGAGCCGGAGGAACTCCCCGACCTGCGGGTGCGGTTCGCGACCGGGCCCAACCACGAGCTGGCGGACGGGACGGAGGTGTTCTGGCCGTACAAGCGTGACCCGGAGACCCTCGCCCGCCCCTGGGCGGTGCCCGGCACACCCGGCCTCGAACACCGCATCGGCGGGATCGAGAAGCAGGACGGCACGGGCAACATCTCGTACGACCCGGCCAACCACGACTTCATGGTGCGCACCCGCCAGGCCAAGATCGACGGCATCGAGGTGCCCGATCTGGCCGTCGACGACCCGGACGGCGCCCGCACCCTGGTGCTGGGCTGGGGCTCCACCTATGGGCCCATCACCGCCGCCGTCCGCCGGCTGCGGAAGGACGGCACGCCCATCGCGCAGGCGCATCTGCGCCACATCAACCCGTTCCCGCGCAACCTCGGTGAGATCCTCGGGCGTTACGACAAGGTCGTTGTGCCGGAGATGAACCTCGGCCAGCTCGCCACGCTGCTGAGAGCGAAGTACCTCGTCGACGCGCACTCCTACAACCAGGTCAACGGCATGCCGTTCAAGGCCGAGCAGCTCGCCACGGCACTCAAGGAGGCCATCGATGTCTGATACGAACGAGTTGCTGACGCTGGTCCCCAAGGCCGCGGCCAAGCAGTCCATGAAGGACTTCAAGTCGGACCAGGAGGTCCGCTGGTGCCCCGGCTGCGGTGACTACGCCGTTCTCGCGGCGGTCCAGGGCTTCATGCCCGAGCTGGGCCTCGCCAAGGAGAACATCGTCTTCGTCTCCGGCATCGGCTGCTCCTCCCGCTTCCCGTACTACATGAACACCTACGGGATGCACTCCATCCACGGCCGGGCCCCGGCCATCGCCACCGGCCTGGCCACCTCGCGCCGCGATCTGTCCGTCTGGGTCGTCACCGGCGACGGCGACGCGCTCTCCATCGGCGGCAACCACCTCATCCACGCGCTGCGCCGGAACGTCAACCTCAAGATCCTGCTGTTCAACAACCGGATCTACGGTCTGACCAAGGGCCAGTACTCCCCCACCTCCGAGGTCGGGAAGATCACCAAGTCGACCCCGATGGGCTCGCTCGACGCGCCGTTCAACCCGGTGTCGCTGGCCATCGGCGCGGAGGCGTCGTTCGTGGCCCGGACGGTGGACTCCGACCGCAAGCACCTCACCGAGGTCCTGCGCCAGGCCGCCGACCACCCCGGCACCGCCCTGGTGGAGATCTACCAGAACTGCAACATCTTCAACGACGGCGCCTTCGACGTCCTCAAGGACAAGCAGCAGGCCGAAGAGGCGGTGATCCGGCTGGAGCACGGCCGGCCGATCCGCTTCGGCGCCGAGGGCTCGAAGGGCGTGGTCCGGAATCCGGCCACCGGCGACCTGGAGGTGGTGGCCGTCACCTCCGAGAACGAGTCACGGATCCTCGTCCATGACGCCCACGCGGCGAGCCCCACCACCGCGTTCGCCCTGTCCCGCCTCGCGGACCCGGACACCCTGCACCACACGCCCATCGGCGTGCTGCGCAGTGTCGAAAGGCCCGTCTACGACACCCTGATGTCGGACCAGCTCGACGCGGCCGTCGAGCGGCACGGCAAGGGTGACCTGTCCTCGATGCTCGCGGGTGGCGACACCTGGACCGTCGTCGGCTGAGCCGAGCGCCACGCGCCGGGGCCCGGATCTCTCAGGAGGTCCGGGCCTCGCCTTGTGCCCCGGCCCGGGCCGCTTCCCGCGCCGGGGCCTGGCCGGTCTCCGCGAGCCGGGCCGCGTCGTAGGACGCGCGCGCCTCGAACACCTCGTCCAGCCGCCGCTCCGTCCACCGGGCCAGGCCCCAGACCTGCTCCGCGGCCTCCCGTCCCAGCTCGGTGAGCGTGTAGTCCACGCGCGGCGGGATCACGGGCTTGGCATCACGGTGGACAAAGCCGTCGCGCTCCAGCGTCCGGAGGGTCTGGGCGAGCATCTTCTCGCTGACACCGCCGACCTCGCGCCGCAGTTCGCTGAAGCGGTACGAGCGTTCCAGCAGGCTGGCCAGCACCAGCACACCCCAGCGGCTGGTGACGTGTTCCAGGACCAGCCGGGAGGGGCACATGGGCAGGTTGACATGGGGCGACTTGATCTCCGGCCCGGACTCGCTGCTTACCTTCACATCGGTACCTTACTTGAAGGTGGGTACTTTCCCTTGGTAAGTGCCCATCGTAGGGTGGCGGGCGGAGCGCCACAACACCACAGGACTGGAGAAAACCCCCCATGAGCATCGTTGTCACGGCAGCGACCGGACACCTCGGCCGTCTTGTCATCGAGTCCCTGCTGTCCGCCGATGTCCCGGCTTCGGAGATCGCCGCCGCCGTACGGAACAAGGAGAAGGCGGCGGATCTGGCGGCGCGCGGTGTCGAGCTGCGCCTCGCCGACTACGACCGGCCCGAGACCCTGGCCGAGGCCTTCCGGGCCGGCGACCGGGTGCTGCTGATCTCGGGCAGCGAGGTCGGCCGGCGGGTGGCGCAGCACACCGCCGTCATCGACGCGGCGCGGGCGGCCGGGGTGGCCCAGCTCGCGTACACGGGCGTACTGGGCGGACCGCAGGCCGACTTCGAACTGGCCGCCGAGCACAAGGTCACCGAACAGGCGATCCTCGCCTCCGGGCTGCCGTACACCTTCCTGCGCAACGGCTGGTACACGGAGAACTACACCGAGAACCTCGCCCCCGTGCTGGAGAGCGGAGCCGTCGTGGCCAACGCGGGCGAAGGCCGTATCGCCTCCGCCGCCCGCGCGGACTACGCGGCGGCGGCCGCCGCCGTGCTGACCGGTGACGGGCATGTGGGCGTCGCCTACGAGCTGAGCGGCGACGCGGCATGGTCCTTCGCCGAGTACGCCGCGGAGCTCTCCCGGCAGACGGGCCGGACCATCACCTACACCGAGGTCACCCCCGAGGAGCGCCTTAAAATCCTCACCGGCGCGGGCGTGCCCGAGCCGGTGGCCGCGGTGTTCGTCGGTGTGGACACGGCCATCGGCCAGGGGCTGCTCAGCCGCAGGACGGGCGACCTGGGCCGGCTCATCGGCCGTCCGACGACACCGCTCGCCGACTCGATCGCGGAGGCGCTCAAGGGCTGAGACCCGGGGCCGGCACCGGTCCGGGATCCGGGGCCCGGACCGGATGCCCCGGGATCCGTGTCCCCCGGCCCTCCCGCTCACGTGTCATGACCGTATGACGATACGAACATGACATCTTGGCCCGCGCAGCGCTACCTTCGACAGGATGTCGGGACGGTGCGACGCCGTGGCGGCGTGCGGAGTGCGGGAGGGCCAGTGAAGAAGGCGGACGGCGAACAGCGGTCAGGACTGCTGTACGGGATCGGCGCCTATGGGATGTGGGGACTGGTCCCGCTCTTCTGGCCGCTGCTCAAGCCGGCCGCCGCGATGGAGATCCTCGCCCACCGGATGGTCTGGTCGCTGGTCTTGGTGGCGATCGGGCTGCTTGCGCTGCGCCGCTGGGGCTGGGTGCGGGAGTTGGTACGGCAGCCGCGCAAGCTGGGGCTGATCGCCGTGGCCGCCGTAGTGATCACCGTCAACTGGGGCTTCTACATCTGGGCCGTCAACACCGGCCGGGTCGTCGAGGCGTCCCTGGGCTACTTCATCAACCCGCTGGTGACCATCGCCATGGGCGTCCTCCTGCTCAAGGAACGGCTGCGGCCCGCCCAGTGGACGGCGGTCCTCGTCGGTGTGGCCGCCGTACTGGTGCTCGCGATCGGATACGGCCGGCCGCCCTGGATCTCACTGACCCTGGCCTTCTCGTTCGCGACCTACGGCCTGGTCAAAAAGAAGATCAACATTGGCGGTCTGGAGTCACTGGCGGCGGAGACCGCCGTCCTGTTCCTGCCGGCGCTGGGCTATCTGGTGTGGCTGAGCGCCTCGGGCTCGTCCACCTTCACCACCGAGGGCGCGGGCCATTCCGCTCTGCTCGCCGCGACGGGCGTGGTCACTGCCGTGCCGCTGATCTGCTTCGGCGCGGCGGCGATACGGGTCCCGCTGTCGACCCTGGGACTGCTGCAGTATCTGGCCCCGGTCTTCCAGTTCCTGCTGGGCGTCACGTACTTCCACGAGGCGATGCCCGCGGAGCGGTGGGCGGGCTTCTCGCTGGTCTGGCTGGCGCTGACGCTGCTCACCTGGGACGCGCTGCGCACGGCCCACCGTACGAGGGCCGAGGCCCAGCGGCTGTCCGCGATCGCGGCGGCGAAACCGGCCGCCGGGCCGCTCGCCCCGGCTCCGGACCGGGCGCCGGACCTGGCTCCCGGCCCCCGGGAACCCGCGAGCTGAGGGCCCGCCACCGGCGAAGCCGCCCGGCCCGTGGGTCCGCCGCCGAACGGCCGACCGCAGGAACGTTTCAGCAGCGCCCGTCCGTGTAACGGGGCGCGCTCCCGCACTCCGGCCCGGGCAAGGCTGATTCTGTTTCCACCGACCCGTGCGCCGGGGCGATCCTTCGCGGGCCGCGACAGGTCGCGTCGCCACCGCGCGCCCCTGCTGGCCATCGCTCCCCGGGTGGCGGCCATGGGTCAACACACGATCAGGAGGTGCACCATGCACTACGAAATGCGCGCGGAGTACGCGGAGGGCGAATCGCCCCAGGACCGGAACGCCCGGCGTGAGGTGTGGCACATGACAAGAGCCGGCGAATCGACGGGCCTGTGCGGACGCGACCTGGACCCGGCCGCCCTCACCCAGTCGGCCGACGCCTGGGGCACTCCCGCCGGACAGCCCCTCTGCCACGCGTGCGGCGCCCTCTACATTCACCAGGTGCCCTGATCACTGCACCAGGCCCCTGGGCAATTCACCAGGCCCCGGGCATATTCCGGGCGGCGCCCGGTTTCTGAGCGCGACCTCAGGGTGCCGGGCAGCGACCTGCGGGGGGCGGGGCCGGGGACAGCGGATGTCTGGTCAGCGAACTCCCGTGACCGGTTCGCGCCCTTGACGGTGAGTCAGCCTGTCACTCACCATTCAGCACGCACAGCGCACGCACGATCCACACGCGACGCGCCGGCAGCTCCAAACGCCCCGCGCCACAGCCGTCGTGGGGCGTCTCGCACGTTCCGTCCTGTCCCCGTACGGAATCCGGAGCCCCCACATGAAAATCTCCGTTCCCGGAGCACGCCGAATATCCACCCGCACGGCCACGGCGGCCGGGCTCGCCCTCGCCGGGCTGCTCGTCACCGCCGCCCCGGCCGCGACAGCGGCGCCCATGTCCACGCCGCCCACACTCAGATCCGCGCCGTCCGCCGCCCTCGCGGCACCCGACATCCCGCTCGCCAACGTCAAGGCGCATCTGACGCAGTTGTCGTCGATCGCCGCCGCCAACGGCGGCAACCGCGCTCATGGCCGCCCCGGTTATCTGGCGTCGGTCAATTATGTGAAGGGCAAGCTGGACGCGGCCGGATTCACCACCTCCGTCCAGCAGTTCACCTCCAGCGGCGCCACCGGCTACAACCTGATAGCCGACTGGCCCGGCGGTGATCCGAACCAGGTCGTCATGTCCGGCGCCCATCTCGACTCGGTCACCTCGGGCGCCGGCCTCAATGACAACGGCTCCGGGTCCGCCGCCACCCTCGAAGCCGCGCTCGCCGTCTCCCGGGCGCAGCTCCAGCCGGCGAAACATCTGCGTTTCGCCTGGTGGGGCGCGGAAGAGCTGGGTCTGATCGGCTCGAAGTACTACGTCACCAACCTGCCGTCCGCCGAGCGCGCGAAGATCAGCGGCTATCTGAACTTCGACATGATCGGATCTCCCAACCCCGGCTACTTCGTCTATGACGACGATCCGGAGATCGAGCAGACCTTCAAGGACTACTACGCGGGCATCGGCATCCCGACGGAGATCGAGACCGAGGGCGACGGCCGCTCCGACCACGCCCCGTTCAAGAACGTCGGCATCCCGGTCGGCGGCCTCTTCAGCGGCGCGGACTACACCAAGACCGCCGCTCAGGCACAGAAGTGGGGCGGCACCTCCGGGCAGGCGTTCGACCGCTGCTACCACTCGTCCTGCGACACCACCGCCAACATCAACGACACGGCGCTCGACCGCAACAGCGACGCCATCGCCTACGCGGTCTGGACGCTCTCGGCGGCCACCACCGTGCCGCCGGCGGGCACGGTCTTCGAGAACCTCGGCGATGTCAGCGTCCCGGACAACGGCGCCGCCATCACCTCGTCGGTGACCGTCTCCGGTCTGACGGGGAACGCGCCCACCGCGCTCAAGGTGGGCGTGGACATCAAGCACACCTGGCGCGGTGATCTGGTCATCGACCTGGTCGCCCCGGACGGCACCGCCTACCGGCTGAAGAACTCCAGCGGCAGCGACTCGGCGGACAATGTGGTCGCCACCTACACGGTGAACGCGTCGAGCGAGGTCGCCAATGGTGTCTGGAGGCTCCGGGTGCAGGACGTCGCGTCCTCGGACACGGGCTACATCGACAGCTGGCGGCTGACCTTCTGAGGACGTCTTCCAGCAGAAGTCTTCTCGGCGGACGCGTGTGCGTGCGGACAGCGCGCGCACGCGCGTCCGTCCGGGCCGGCGCGGATCCCGCAGCCCCCGCCCGGGAGGGCGCCGCGCTCGCGCCGGCTCAGACCGTGATGTCCTTCGAGGTGAATCTCGCCCAGGCCGCGGAGCCGAACACCGCCGCGTACAGCGCCTGCAGTCCCAGATTCCTGACCAGCCCGTCCCAGTAGACCGGCTCGCGCAGCACATCCGCGAACGACAGCCAGTAGTGCGAGAAGAGATACGGCTGGATCGCGTGCAGTTGCGGGATCGTGTCCAGGATCTGCACGGTGATCAGCAGCCCGACCGTCGCCGCCATGGCCGCGATCCCGCTGTTGGTCAGGGTGGAGACGAACAGGCCCAGCGCCGCGAGCCCGGCCAGCGACGCGGCGACGATCACCGCGATCAGCGCGGCCCTGGCCAGTCCCTCCCCGAACGGGATCCGGGTGCCGGAGATCGTGGTGACCTCACCGAGCGGGAAGAGCAGCGCGCCGACGGCGAGCGCCGAGGCCGCCACGGCCGCCGTGGCGGCCAGGCAGAACGCCAGGACGGACGTGTACTTGGCGAGCAGCAGCCGGGTGCGTCCGGCCGGTGCGACCAGCAGATAGCGCAGTGTCCCGCTGTTGGCCTCACCGGCGATCGCGTCGCCCGCGACGACTCCGACCGCCATCGGGAGGAAGACGGGCAGCGTCACGGCGAGCGCGGCGAAGACCAGGAACAGTCCGTTGTTGGTGACCTGGGTGAGAAAGGCGGGGCCGCCCCCCTGGCCGCGGCCGATCTCGCCGCCGTCGCTCGTCTCGATCTTCACGGCGACGCCGATCAGCACGGGGACGGCGGCCAGTACGGCCAGGAGTGCCAACGTGCGCCATCGTCCGAACGTGATGGCCAGCTCGGAGCGGAAGAGGCCGAGGGTCCACCACAGCCGGGGCTCCCGGCCGCCCGGCCGCCCCGGCGGGACGTCCGCCGCGTCGAGTGCCTCAGCCGACGACATCGAAGCCCTCCCCGGTCAGCGCGACAAAGGCGTCCTCCAGGGAGACCCGCTCCACGCCGAAGGACCGCACCCGTACCCCGGCCCGTACGAGCGCGGCGTTGAGATCCGCGGGCTCCGTCTCGCCCGCCGGGAGCTCCCCGCTCACACGTTCCTCCACCACGGCCACATCGGTGACCCCCTGCTCCTTCAATACGCGGACGGCCTCGCCGGGATCGGGGGTGGTGACGGCCAGCCGGCCCCGGGTCCCGGCCGCCAGATCGGCGACCGGCCCCTGGACGAGCAGCCGGCCCCGGGACATCACCGCGGCATGGGTGCAGACCTGCTCGATCTCGTCGAGGAGATGCGAGGAGAGAAAGACGGTCGTGCCGTCCGCCGTCAGCTCCCGCACCAGCGTCCTGATCTCCCGCATGCCCTGCGGATCGAGACCGTTCGTCGGCTCGTCGAGCACCAGCAGACGGCGCGGCTGGAGCAGCGCCGCCGCCAGCCCGAGCCGCTGCTTCATACCGAGGGAGTACGCCTTCGCCTTCTTGCCCCCGGCGGCGGTCAGACCGACCCGGTCCAGCGCCTCCGCGACCCGGGCGCGCCGGGTGCGGGGATCGGCCGTGGGGTCGGCCGCGTCGTACCGTACGAGATTGTCCCGGCCGCTCAGGAACCCGTACAGCGCGGGCCCCTCGATCAGCGCGCCCACCTGTGGCAGTACACCTCGGGCGGCGCGCGGCACGGGCCGTCCCAGCAGGGTGGCCGTGCCGGCGGTCGGCTCCATCAGGCCCATCAGCATCCGGATGGTGGTGGTCTTGCCCGAGCCGTTGGGCCCGAGGAAGCCGAAGACGCTGCCGGCCGGTACGGACAGGTCGAGGCGGTCCACGGCGAGCTGTCCGCCGCGGTAGCGCTTGGTGAGTCCGTGCGTCTCGATGACGGCCCCGCTCACGTCGCTGACGGCGCCGAAGGCACTGACGGCTGTCATCTCGCTCTCCCCATTCTCCGGGTCGGGGCCGTGGTTTCCCCGGCGGAACGGCCGTGCTCTCCCCGGCGGAACGGACCGGTGCAGATCAGCCCTGCCGACCCTGCCGGCCCGGTCAGCCCAGTCAGGGCTGAGCCCCGCCGTACGGAGCGTACGACGGGGCGGGCCGCTGTCGCGTCAGCCGGCCTGGTTGGCGGCCCTGACCAGCGCGTCCCTCGTCACCGCGCCGACATAGACCGTGCCGTCCTCCGTCATCAGCGCGTTGACCAGACGGGTCTGGAACACCCGGCCGGTGCCGAATTTCCCGGTGACCTTGTCGCCCAGCGCGTCCAGGAACTTCTGCGCGTCCTGCGGCATCTCACCGGCCTTGGCCGGGCCGGGCGAGCCCTTGCCCTCCGGAGACGCCAGCTCGTAGACCGCGTTCCAGCCCTCGCCGATGACCTTCGGCTCATTGGCGCCCCGGAACCCCTTGGCGTCGTCACCCGGCGCGATCTCCGGCGCCTTGTGCTCGGCGCCCCGTGTGACCTTCGCGCCCCTGGGCGGCTCGAAGTCGAACGTGGCCGCGGCGGGCTTGGCGAAGCTGACCTTGGTGAAGCCCACGTCGACAACGGCCTTGCCGCCGCTGCTCGGCGACAGGGTGAACTTCAGCGGAGTGCCGGTCTTCACATCGACCGCGATCCTGATCGAGCCGACCGTGGAATCGGCGGCCTGCCGGGGCTTGATCAGAAGCTGGTACGCGTCACGCCCGGCGACCCGGGACGTACCGTCGACACTCACCGAGGTGGTGTCACCGGCGGCCTTGATCGCCTGTGCGGCGAACTCCTGGGGCGTGGCCGGCATGTCCCTCGGAAGCCGCTGCTTCCCGTCCCCGGCCGCGTCCTTCGGCGCGGTCGCGTGGTACACCTCGTTGGAGGCGCTGTCGTACGCCCAGAGTTCGTCACCGTTGTGGACGAGGCTGTACTCGGCCGCGTCCTCCAGGATCGACACGCGCTGCTTGCCGGGGCCGTCCGCCGCGACCCGCAGCGTGTGCGTGCCGGAGCTGAGCTCCATCAGCTTCGCGTTCGGGTCGGCCGACGAACCGCGGGCGCCTTCGCCGCCTCCGGACGCGAACGCGCCTCCGGCCGCCCCGTCGAGGCCGCCCAGCGAGGGGAGACCGAGATCCGTGGTGATCTTCACCGAGCCCGAGAGCTGCTCGGTGCCCGATGCGGCGATCTTCTCGATGAGCTGCTGTGCGCTGATCTTCGGCAGCTCGGGTTCGCCCTGTGCCGCGAGTGCCGGGACGAGCCCGATGGTCGCCGCGGCCACTCCGGCCACCGCGACCGGGACCGCGTAGCGCGCCGCCTTGCGACGGCCCGCGCCCGGGCCCATGTCGTCGTCGGTGGTCTGTGCGCTGTCCTTCGGTGCCATGTGTGCCCTACCTCCGTGGTCGGCGGCCTTCCGTCGTTGCGCTCGTCCACTCCTTGCCGCCATTCTCACCCGAATTGGTCAGGAGTGGTGTTGTCCATCTGACCAAATCAGCCGTCTCCAAGCGTCAGACCCCGGGAGCAACTTCCCGTACTGCTCTGGGATGACAAACCGATGAGATGGCTGCCCCGTCCAGTAGGGGATGGCGCAGAAACGAGCCGGCGCCTCCGCCACGTGGGTGAGCGCCGGTCCGCCCGGCGGATGGTGTGGGGAGTGCCGGGGAAGCCCCGGCCGGCTCACGGCGCCCGGCGCATCCGCTCGCGCGGGTCAGCCCGCGCGGTGCACCACCGCGTCGCACAGCTCGATCAGCGCGGACTTCGCGTAGCCCTCCGGCAGCGGCGCGAGCGTGTCCCTGGCCGCCTCCGCGTACCGCACGGTGTCGCGTCGCGCCCGCTCCAGGGCCGGGTGCGCGCGCAGCAGACCCAGCGCCTTGGCGTGCAGGGCGTCGTCGGCCAGATCGCCGTCCAGCAGCTCGACCAAATCCAGGTCTTCCTGCTTGCCGTGCGCCTCGGCCTGCGCGCGCAGCAGCAGCACCGGCAGCGTGGGGATGCCCTCGCGCAGGTCGGTGCCGGGCGTCTTGCCCGACTCGTGGGAGTCGCTGGCGATGTCGAGGACGTCGTCGGCGAGCTGGAAGGCGACGCCGAGCCGCTCGCCGTACTGGGTGAGGATGTCGACGACCGACTCGTCCGCGCCCGACATCATCGCGCCGAACCGCACGGAAACGGCGATCAGCGAGCCGGTCTTGCCCGAGATGACATCGAGGTAGTGGTCGACGGGGTCCCGGCCGTCACGCGGCCCCGCCGTCTCCAGGATCTGCCCCGTGACCAGCCGTTCGAACGCCTCCGCCTGGATACGGACGGCCTCGGGGCCGAGGTCGGCCAGGATGTGCGAGGCGCGCGCGAAGAGGAAATCACCCGTGAGGACGGCGACCGAGTTGCCCCAGCGGGCGTTGGCGCTGTCCACCCCGCGGCGGACCTCCGCCTCGTCCATCACGTCGTCGTGGTACAGCGTCGCGAGATGGGTCAGCTCGACGACAACGGCCGCCGGGACGACACCGGGTGCGTACGGGTCCCCGAACTGCGCGGCGAGCATCACCAGCAGCGGACGGAAGCGTTTGCCACCGGCCCGCACCAGATGCTGCGCGGCCTCGGTGATGAAGGGCACCTCGCTCTTGGTGGCTTCGAGCAACCCCGCCTCGACACCCGCCAATCCGGTCTGGACATCGGCCTCAAGAGCCTGGTCCCGCACGCTCAGCCCGAACGGCCCGACGACGGTCACGAGAGGTACTCCTGTCTACTGACGCTCACACGGATTGTCGATGTGTCGTTGTCTTCACTCAAGTCAGCGTATCCGGTCGCCTTTCGATCACCATGGGCGCCTTCCCGGCACCGCCGGTATGTTCGAGATCGGCCGTACGACCAGTGCTAGAACTTTTGTCCGGTAACGGCGGCCCGACACCCGAGCGAACGGCGAGCGGCCACGCCCGGCGATGATCATGCCCGCTCCGGCCCCTCCTAGGCCCCGGATTCCTTGCCCGGTCGGCCCGCGCCGAGAGCCCGTTGGGGGCTACCGCCGGTAGATCCGCCAACCGGTCCGGTACGCTTGCCGCTTTTCGGGCAATGCGGATTTTTCACTACTGCCGTCGCCGGGCAACACCGACGTAACGTGTCCTGCACCGATCCGGAAAGCGAGGCAGCACCGATGCCCGAGCAGAGCCCGCTCGAACCGGCCGAGGGCGATCCCTTCGGTCCGCACAATCTGCCGTACGGAGTCTTCTCCACCGCCGACGAGCCCGACCGCCGCCGGCTCGGGGTCCGCATCGGCGATCACGTGCTCGACGCGGGAGCCGCGGCACACGTCCTGGGCTCTCCGTATGCCGCGCTGCTGGACCGTCCGAGTCTCAACCCGCTGATGGCGGCCGGGCGCACGGCCTGGCGCGATGTGCGCCGCGCCCTCACCGCGTGGGTCACCGTCCCCGCGCACCGGGCGGACATAGAGCCGCTCCTGCATCCGCTCAGCGCCGTCACACTGCATCTGCCGTACGAGGTCGCCGACTACGCCGACTTCTATGCGAGCGAGCAGCACGCCACCAATGTGGGCCGGATCTTCCGCCCCGACGGGGACGCGCTGCCCGCCAACTGGAAGCACCTGCCGATCGGTTACCACGGCAGGGCCGGCACGGTCGTCGTCTCCGGTACGGACGTGGCGCGCCCCTCCGGCCAGCGCAGGTCCCCCGCCGACCCGGCGCCCGTCTTCGGGCCGTCCGCCAAGCTCGACATCGAGGCGGAGGTCGGCTTTGTGGTCGGCACGCCCTCCCGGCAGGGCTCGCCGGTGGAGCTGACGTCCTTCCGCGATCATGTCTTCGGGCTCTCCCTTCTCAACGACTGGTCCGCGCGCGACATCCAGGCCTGGGAGTACGTGCCGCTCGGCCCGTTCCTCGGCAAGTCCTTCGCCACCTCCGTCTCCGCCTGGGTCACCCCGCTGGAGGCCCTGGACGCGGCACGGGTGACCCCTCCGGCCCGTACCGAGAAGCCGCTCCCCTATCTGGACGACACGGACGACGAGCAGCCTGGCGGCTTCGACCTGCGAATCTCCGTCGCGCTCAATGGCGAGGTGATCTCCGAGCCGCCGTTCTCCTCCATGTACTGGACGGCCGCCCAGCAGCTCGCCCATCTGACGGTCAACGGCGCCTCGCTCCGTACGGGAGACCTCTACGCCTCCGGTACGGTCAGCGGCGCCGCGCGCGAGCAGCGCGGCTCCCTCCTCGAACTCACCTGGAACGGCACCGAACCCCTCGAACTGTCCACCGGCAAGCGCACGTTCCTGGAGGACGGCGACGAGGTCACCCTGACGGCCTGGGCCCCCGGCCCCGACGGCACCCGAGTCGGCCTGGGCGAGGTGGCCGGCCGGATCGTGGCCCCGTGACCGGCCGGCACGGCGGCGCCCGTACCGCCCTCCTCGCCCTCTCCCTCCTCCTCTCCGCCCCCGCGTTCACGGGCTGCGGTGAGGAGCGGACCCCGGCGGCCCGGTACGAGGACGGTTACCGCTTCGGCCGGGACGAGGGGCCGGCCGGCCATCTCGGCGGCGGCGGCGAGGTGTCGCTCGGCGCCGCCGAGTCGGAGTGCGGCGAACACGCGGAGACGGACGGCGTGGACACCAACCCCGAGTGGATGGACGGCTGCACGGACGCGGCCCGCGGACTGCCCGCCCGGCAGGAATGAGCGGGCGCCGCAGGACGCGTCAACGCCACACGCCGCGTTCCCCGTACGAGGGAGCTTGATCTTGTATCCGCCGGTTACGCCGGCGGAACCCGCGAGACTCCGTCCGGATGAAGGTCTCGGTCCCCTTCCCCGTCGATCTGGATTTCACCGCCATCACCCCGCGCCGCCGGGCTGGCGCAGCGGACGTGCGGGGGGCCCGGCACCAGCGTGCCGGGCCCCCCGCACGTCCGTGTGCGTATCGCCTACCGGACGAAGACGCCCGCCTGTCCCGCCAGGTCCAGGAAGTACTGCGGGGCGACACCCAGCACCAGCGTGACCGCCACGCCCACCCCGATGGCCGTCATCGTCAGCGGCGACGGCACCGCCACCGTCGGGCCGTCGGCCTTCGGCTCGCTGAAGAACATCAGCACGATCACACGGATGTAGAAGAAGGCCGCGATCGCCGACGCGATCACACCGACCACCACCAGTGCTCCCGCGCCGCCGTCCGCCGCCGCCTTGAAGACCGCGAACTTCCCGGAAAAGCCCGAGGTCAGCGGGATACCGGCGAAGGCGAGCAGAAAGACCGCGAAGACCGCCGCCACCAGCGGCGAACGCCGCCCCAGGCCGGCCCACTTGGAGAGGTGCGTCGCCTCGCCGCCCGCGTCCCGCACCAGCGTGACGACCGCGAACGCGCCGATCGTGACGAAGGAGTAGGCCGCGAGGTAGAAGAGGACGGACGAGATCCCGTCGGGCGTCGCCGCGATCACACCGGCCAGGATGAAGCCGGCGTGCGCGATCGAGGAGTACGCCAGGAGCCGCTTGATGTCGGTCTGCGTGATGGCGACGATCGCGCCGCCCAGCATGGTGATGATGGCGACGGCCCACATCACCGGCCGCCAGTCCCAGCGCAGGCCCGGCAGGACGACATACAGCAGGCGCAGCAGCGCCCCGAAGGCGGCCACCTTGGTCGCGGCGGCCATAAAGCCGGTGACCGGGGTCGGAGCGCCCTGGTAGACGTCCGGGGTCCACATGTGGAACGGCACCGCGCCGACCTTGAAGAGCAGACCCGTCAGGATCATCGCGCCGCCGATCAGCAGCAGCGCGTCGTTCCCCATGGTGTCGGCGAGCGCCGGGCTGATGTTCTGGACGGTGCCGTCGACCACCTCGGCGATCCGCGCGTACGACACGGAGCCCGCGTACCCGTACAGCAGGGCGATCCCGAAGAGCAGGAACGCCGACGAGAAGGCGCCGAGCAGGAAGTACTTGACCGCGGCCTCCTGCGACATCAGCCGCTTGCGGCGGGCGAGGGCGCAGAGGAGATAGAGCGGGAGCGAGAAGACCTCCAGCGCGATGAAGAGCGTCAGCAGGTCATTGGCCGCCGGGAAGACCAGCATGCCCGCGACGGCGAACAGCGCCAGCGGGAACACCTCGGTGGTGGTGAACCCGGCCTTGACCGCCGCCTTCTCGCTGTCGCTGCCGGGCACGGAGGCGGCCTGCGCGGCGAAGGAGTCGACACGGCCGCCGTGGCTCTCCGGGTCGAGCCTGCGCTCGGCGAAGGTGAACACGGCGACGACCGAGGACAGCAGGATCGTGCCCTGAAGGAAGAGCGTCGGACCGTCGATGGCGATGGCGCCCATCGCGGCCACATGCGCCTTGGTCGAGCCGTACCCGCCCGCCGCGAGCGCGATCACCGCGGCGAAGGCGGCGGCCAGGGCCACGACCGAGAGGAAGAGCTGCGCGTGGTAGCGCCCCTTGCGCGGGACGAACGCCTCGACCAGCACCCCCAGGATCGCGGCGCCCACCACGATCAGCGCCGGCGCGAGCTGCGCGTATTCGATGTCCGGGGCCGGGATCTTGTTGATCCCGTCGGCCGCCATGGTTGTCCAGGGGCTGTGGACAGCAGTCGCACTCACGGAGCGGCCTCCACCTCGGGCTTGGGATCGGTCTTCTGTACGTCGGACAGCGTGTGCTGCACCGCCGGGTTGACGATCTCGGTCAGCGGCTTCGGATAGACGCCCAGGAAGAGCAGCAGCGCGATCAGCGGAGTGACGACCACCAGCTCCCGGACCCGCAGATCCGGCATGCTCCGGACCTCGGCCTTCACCGCGCCGGTCATCGTGCGCTGGTAGAGCACGAGGACATAGAGGGCGGCCAGCACGATGCCGGTGGTGGCGATGACGCCGATCACCGGATACCGGCTGAACGTCCCGACCAGGACCAGGAATTCACTCACGAATGGCGAGAGTCCCGGCAGCGAGAGGGTGGCGAGGCCGCCGATCAGGAACGTACCCGCGAGGACCGGGGCGACCTTCTGCACACCGCCGTAGTCCTCGATGAGCCGCGAGCCGCGCCGCGAGATCAGGAAGCCGGCCACCAGCATCAGGGCGGCCGTCGAGATCCCGTGGTTGACCATGTAGAGCGTGGCGCCCGACTGGCCCTGGCTGGTCATCGCGAAGATGCCCATGATGATGAAGCCGAAGTGCGAGATGGACGCGTAGGCGATCAGACGCTTGATGTCACGCTGGCCGACCGCCAGCAGCGCCCCGTAGACGATGCTGATCAGCGCCAGCACCAGGATCACCGGCGTGGCCCACGTGGACGCCTCCGGGAAGAGCTGGAGGCAGAAGCGCAGCATCGCGAAGGTGCCGACCTTGTCGACCACCGCGGTGATCAGCACGGCGACCGGCGCGGTGGCCTCGCCCATGGCGTTGGGCAGCCAGGTGTGCAGCGGCCACAGCGGCGCCTTCACCGCGAAGGCGAAGAAGAAGCCGAGGAAGAGCCACCGCTCGGTGCTGGTCGCGATGGACAGCGAGCCGTCGGCCCGCGCCTGGGCGATCTCGGAGAGCGAGAAGCTCCCGGCGACCACATAGAGCCCGATGACCGCGGCCAGCATGATCAGACCGCCGGCCAGGTTGTAGAGGAGGAACTTCACGGCCGCGTACGAGCGTTGGGTGGCCGCGGCGTCGTCGCCGCCGCCCGCCGTCGTGGCGGCGAACTGGGCGGGCGCCGCGCGGTCCCCGAAGCCTCCGATGAGGAAGTACATCGGGATGAGCATGGCTTCGAAGAGGATGTAGAAGAGGAAGACATCGGTGGCCTCGAAGGAGAGGATCACCATCGCCTCGACCATCAGGATCAGCGCGAAGAAGCCCTGCGTCGGGCGCCAGCGGCGGTTCGCCTCGCTCACCGCCGAGCGGCCCGCGGAGTCCTTCTCCAGCGGGTCGGCGTCGTGCCAGCCCGCCAGGATCACAAAGGGGATCAGCAGCGCGGTCAGCGCGAGCAGGGCCACCCCGATGCCGTCCACGCCCAGCTCGTACCGCACACCGAAGTCCGCGATCCAGGCATGCGACTCGGTGAGCTGATAGCGGTCACCGCCGGGCTCGAAGCGGACCAGCACGATGGCGGCCAGCACCAGCGTGGCGAGCGAGAAGAGCAGCGCCAGCCATTTGGCGGCGGTGCGCCGGGCGGCCGGGACGGCCGCCGTGGCGATCGCGCCGACCGCGGGAAGCGCGGCCGTCACCGTCAGAAGAGGGAACGACATATCCGATTACACCGCCCTCATCAGCAGGGTCGCGGCGATGATCACTGCCGTACCTCCGAACATCGAGACCGCGTAGGTGCGGGCGTAGCCGTTCTGCAGTGTGCGCAGCCGGCCGGAGAGCCCGCCGAAGGACGCCGCGGTGCCGTTGACCACTCCGTCCACCAGGGTGTGGTCGACATAGACGAGAGAGCGGGTGAGATGCTCGCCGCCGCGCACCAGGACCACATGGTTGAAGTCGTCCTGGAGGAGGTCGCGGCGGGCGGCGCGGGTGAGCAGGGAGCCGCGCGGCGCGACCCGGGGCACCGGGCGCCGGCCGTACTGGACCCAGGCGATCCCGACGCCGATCAGCAGCACCACGACCGTCGAGGCGGTGACCGCCCCGGCGCTGATCGGCGGCTCACCGTGTTCGAACCGCGTCACCGGCTCCAGCCACTTCACAAAGGACTCGCCGATGCTGAAGAGGCCACCGGCGAAGACCGAACCGAAGGCGAGCACGATCATCGGGATGGTCATCGACCTGGGCGACTCGTGCGGATGCGGCTCGGCGTGCTCGCCGCGCTCCTCGGCGGCGGGCTCGGCGCCCGGCTCCGCCGGGGACGCGGTGGCCGTCCTGCGCCAGCGCTCCTCGCCGAAGAAGGTCAGCAGCATCACGCGCGTCATGTAGTACGCGGTGATCGCCGCGCCCAGCAGGGTGACCGCGCCGAGGATCCAGCCCTCCGTGCCGCCCTTGGCGAACGCCGCCTCGATGATCTTGTCCTTGGACCAGAAGCCGGACAGACCCGGGAAGCCGATGATCGCCAGATAGCCGAGACCGAAGGTGACGAAGGTGACCGGCATGTACTTCCGCAGGCCGCCGTACTTCCGCATGTCGACTTCGTCGTTCATGCCGTGCATGACGGATCCGGCGCCCAGGAAGAGCCCCGCCTTGAAGAAGCCGTGGGTCACCAGGTGCATGATCGCGAAGACATAGCCGATCGGGCCGAGGCCCGCCGCCAGGATCATGTAGCCGATCTGCGACATCGTCGAACCCGCGAGGGCCTTCTTGATGTCGTCCTTCGCGCAACCGACGATCGCACCGAAGAGGAGCGTCACCGCGCCGACCACCACGACCGCGAGCTGAGCGTCCGGAGCGCCGTTGAAGATCGCACCGGACCGGGTGATCAGATAGACGCCGGCGGTCACCATCGTCGCCGCGTGGATCAGGGCCGACACCGGGGTCGGGCCCTCCATCGCGTCGCCCAGCCAGGACTGGAGCGGCACCTGCGCCGACTTGCCGCAGGCGGCCAGCAGCAGCATCAGGCCGATCGCCGTCAGCTTGCCCTCGGTCGCGTCCCCCGCGGCCTCCAGCACCGGCCCGAAGGCGAAGGTGCCGAACGTGGTGAACATCAGCATGATCGCGATCGACAGACCCACGTCACCGACCCTGTTGACCAGGAACGCCTTCTTGGCCGCCGTGGCCGCGCTGGGCTTGTGCTGCCAGAACCCGATGAGCAGGTACGAGGCGAGACCGACGCCCTCCCAGCCCATGTACAGCAGCAGGTAGTTGTCGGCGAGGACCAGCAGCAGCATCGCCGCCAGGAACAGATTCAGATAGCCGAAGAAGCGGCGGCGCCGCTCGTCGTGCTCCATGTATCCGATCGAGTAGATGTGGATCAAAGTGCCCACACCGGTGATCAGCAGCACGAACGTCATCGACAACTGGTCGAGCTGGAAGGCGATGTCCGCCTGGAAGCCCTCGACGGGGACCCAGCTGAACAGGTGCTGGTGCAGGGAGCGTTCTTCGCCGCTCCTGCCGAGCATGCCGCTGAAGAGCACCACGCCGATGACGAAGGACGCGGCGGCCAGCGCTGTGCCGAGCCAGTGGCCCGTGCGGTCGAGCCGGCGCCCGCCGCACAGCAGGACGGCAGCTCCGAGCAGAGGCGCCGCGACAAGCAGCGCAATCAAGTTCTCCACGATTCAGCGACCCCTCAGAGCTTCATCAGGCTGGCGTCGTCGACCGAGGCCGAGTGGCGGGAGCGGAACACGGACACGATGATCGCGAGCCCGACCACGACCTCCGCGGCGGCGACGACCATCGTGAAGAAGGCGATGATCTGGCCGTCGAGATTGCCGTGCATCCGGGCGAAGGTCACAAACGCGAGATTGCAGGCGTTGAGCATCAGCTCGACGCACATGAAGACCACGATCGCGTTCCGCCGGATCAGCACACCCGCGGCGCCGATGGTGAAGAGCAGCGAGGCGAGATAGAGGTAGTAGACCGGGTTCATCGCTTGATCTCATCCTCCTTGCGGCCCAGCCGCTCCGCCGACCGCTGCTCCAGCGCCTTGAGGTCCGCGATGGCCTCGTTCGACACATCGCGGATCTGGCCGCGGTCCTTCAGCGTCTTGTTGACCGTCAGCTCGGACGCGGTGCCGTCCGGCAGCAGACCCGCGATGTCCACCGCGTTGTGCCTCGCGTAGACACCCGGAGCGGGCAGCGGCGGCAGATGCTGCCCCTTGCGAACGCGCTCCTCGGCCATCTCCCGCTGGGTCTTGGCCCGTTCGGTGCGCTCCCGGTGCGTGAGCACCATCGCGCCGACGGCCGCGGTGATCAGCAGCGCGCCGGTGATCTCGAAGGCGAAGACGTACTTGGTGAAGATCAGGGCGGCCAGTCCCTCGACATTGCCTCCGGCGTTGGCCTGGCCGAGCCCGGTGAACGAGTTCAGCGAGGCATTGCCGATCCCGGCGACCAGCAGGGCGCCGAAGCCGAGCCCGCAGACCGCGGCCCACCAGCGCTGGCCCCGGAGCGTCTCCTTGAGGGAGTCGGCGGCGGTGACGCCGACCAGCATGACGACAAAGAGGAACAGCATCATGATCGCGCCGGTGTAGACGACGATCTGGACGATGCCCAGGAAATAGGCGCCGTTGGCCAGATAGAAGACCGCCAGGACGATCATCGTCCCGGCGAGGGACAGCGCGCTGTGCACGGCCTTCTTCATCAGGATCGTGCCGAGCGCGCCGACCACGGCGACGGTGCCGAGGATCCAGAACTGGACGGCCTCACCGGTCGAGGTGAGGGAGGCGGCGATGGAGTTCATCCGCCGATCACCTTCCTCGACGCCGGCTCGTCCTCGCCGAAGTCCGAGGCGCCTTCCTGCGGGCGCTCGCCCTTGGTCAGGGCGACCTGCCGGACCGTGCCGGGCGCGGCCTCGGTGACCAGGCCCCGGTAGTAGTCCTGCTCGTCGGTGCCCGGGAAGATCGAGTGCGGCGACTCGACCATGCCTTCCTCAAGTCCCGCGAGGAGCTGTTCCTTTGTGTAGATGAGGCTCTCGCGGGAGCTGTCGGCCAGCTCGAAGTCATTGGTCATCGTGAGCGCCCTGGTCGGGCAGGCCTCGATGCACAGTCCGCACAGAATGCAGCGGGCGTAGTTGATCTGGTAGACGCGGCCGTACCGCTCACCCGGCGAGTAACGCTCCTCGTCGGTGTTGTCCGCGCCCTCCACATAGATCGCGTCCGCCGGGCAGGCCCAGGCGCACAACTCGCAGCCGATGCACTTCTCCAGGCCGTCCGGATGCCGGTTGAGCTGGTGCCGGCCGTGGAAACGCGGCGCCGTCACCTTCTGCTGTTCCGGATACTGCTCGGTCAGCCGCTTCTTGAACATGGCCTTGAAGGTCACGCCGAAGCCGGCCACCGGATTCCGGGGGGTACGGGGGGCGTCCCCCTGCGAAGAGTCAGACACCGTCAGCCTCCTTTCCGTCACTCTCGGTACCGTCACTCACAGTATTGACCCCGCCACTGACAATCAGCTCCCGCTCCTGGCGCGGACGCCTGCGCGGCACCGGTGGCAGTGTCTGCCCCGGCAGCGGTGGCACGGGGAATCCGCCGGCCATCGGGTCGAAGGCGGGCGGCTCGGGCTCCTTCGCCGCCTCGGCCCGCTCCTTCCTGTCGCGGAAGACGTCCACGACGAGGGAGAGCAGCAGGACCGCGACGACCGCCCCGCCGACGTACAGCACGATCGACTGGAAGGCGTAGTTCTCGTTCCGCAGCGCCCGCACGGTCGCCACAAGCATCAGCCAGACCACCGAGACCGGGATCAGGACCTTCCAGCCGAGCTTCATGAGCTGGTCGTAGCGGACCCGGGGCAGCGTGCCGCGCAGCCAGATGAAGAAGAACAGCAGGAGCTGGACCTTGACGACGAACCAGAGCAGCGGCCACCAGCCGTGGTTCGCGCCCTCCCAGAAGGTGGAGACCGGCCAGGGAGCGCGCCAGCCGCCGAGGAAGAGCGTCGTCGCGACGGCCGAGACGGTGACCATGTTGACGTACTCGGCGAGCATGAACATCGCGAACTTGATCGACGAGTACTCGGTGTTGAAGCCGCCGACCAGGTCGCCCTCGGACTCCGGCATGTCGAACGGGGCGCGGTTGGTCTCGCCCACCATCGTGACGATGTAGATGATGAAGGAGACCGGCAGCAGCACGATGTACCAGCGGTCCGCCTGCGCCTCGACGATCGCCGACGTCGACATGGACCCGGAGTAGAGGAACACCGAGGCGAACGCGGCGCCCATCGCGATCTCGTACGAGATCATCTGCGCGCACGAGCGCAGACCGCCGAGCAGCGGGTACGTCGACCCCGAGGACCAGCCCGCGAGGACGATGCCGTAGATCCCGACCGAGGCGACCGCGAGGATGTAGAGCATCGCGATCGGCAGGTCGGTGAGCTGCATCGTGGTGCGGTGGCCGAAGATCGAGACCTCGTTGCCCGCCGGGCCGAAGGGGATCACGGCGATCGCCATGAAGGCCGGCACCGCGGCGATGATCGGCGCGAGGATGTAGACGACCTTGTCGGCTCGCTTGACGACCAGGTCCTCCTTCAGCATCAGCTTGATGCCGTCGGCGAGCGACTGGAGCATGCCCCAGGGGCCGTGCCGGTTGGGACCGATGCGCAACTGCATCCAGGCGACGACCTTGCGCTCCCACACGATGGAGAAGAGCACGGTCACCATCAGGAACGCGAAGCAGAACACCGCCTTGACGACCACGAGCCACCACGGGTCGCGGCCGAACAACGACAGGTCCTCGGCGGCGAGAACACTCACCGGGTCCGCCGCGAGCTGGGCGAGGGCGGTCATGCGTGCACCTCCGGAGTGGCGGGGGCCGCGTCCGCCGGTTCGGCGGGGCCGATACGGACGAGCGTCCCGGGACGGGATCCGGTGTCCGCGAGGACACCGCCGCCGGTGGAGTTGAGCGGCAGCCAGACGACCCGGTCGGGCATCTCGGTCACCCGCAGCGGCAGCGACACCGTGCCGGCCGGGCCGGTGACGGTCAGCTCGTCGCCGTCCTTGACGCCGGTCTCCGCGGCCGTCGCGGCGGAGAGCCGGGCGACCGCCGCGTGCCGGGTGCCCGCGAGGGCCTCGTCGCCGTCCTGAAGCCGGCCCTGGTCGAGCAGGAGGCGGTGGCCCGCGAGGACCGCCTCGCCGTCACCGGGCCGGGGCACCGGCCGGGCGGACTCGCGCGGCCCCGCGGCGTACGTCCCGTCCCAGCCGCCGAGCCGCTCCAGTTCGGCGCGTACCGCCCTGAGGTCCGGCAGCGCGAAGTGCACGTCGAGGGCGTCGGCCAGCATGTGCAGGACCCGCGCGTCGCTCGGCGGCAGGCGCCGCGTCATCTGCTCCGGCTTCAGCGCGGCCTCGAACAGCCGCGCCCTGCCCTCCCAGTTGAGGAAGGCGCCGGGCTTCTCGGCGACGGCCGCGACCGGGAAGACCACGTCCGCCCGGTCGGTGACCTCGCTCGGCCGCAGCTCCAGCGAGACCAGGAAGCCGACCGCGTCCAGCGCGGCCCGCGCGGCCACCGGGTCGGGCAGATCGGCGACCTCGACACCGGCGACGACCAGCGCGGCCAGCTCGCCGGTGGCGGCGGCCGCCACGATCTGGCCGGTGTCGCGGCCGTACCGCTGCGGCAGTTCGCGTACGCCCCAGACCGCCGCGGTCTCCTCACGGGCCCGCGGGTCGGTGGCGGGCCGGCCGCCCGGCAGCAGCGACGGGAGCGCGCCCGCCTCGACGGCGCCGCGCTCGCCCGCCCGCCGGGGGATCCAGCCGAGCCGGGCGCCGGTGGCACCGGCGGCCCGGACGGCGGCGGTGAGCCCGCCGGGGACCGCGGCGAGCCGTTCGCCGACGAGGATCACGGCGCCCGGCGCGCGCAGCGCCTCGGCGGCCCTGGCACCGTCCCCGTCCAGATCCGCGCCGGACGCCAGGGCGTCCAGCCAGTCGGGCTCGGTGCCGGGCGCGGCAGGGAGCAGGGTGCCGCCGGCCTTCTCCAGACCTCGGGTGACATGCGTCGCCAGCGAGAAGGTGCGCTGGCCGTGCTTGCGGTGGGCCTTGCGCAGCCGCAGGAAGACGCCGGGCGCCTCCTCCTCGGACTCGAAGCCCACCAGCAGGACGGCCGGGGCCTTCTCCAGCGTGGTGTACGTCAGCCCCGTACCGTCCAGGTCACGGCCCCGGCCGGCGACCTGGGCGGCCAGGAAGTCGGCCTCCTCGGCACTGTGCACGCGCGCGCGGAAGTCGATGTCGTTCGTGTCGAGGGCGACCCGGGCGAACTTGGCGTACGCGTAGGCGTCCTCGACGGTCAGCCGGCCGCCCGCCAGCACACCGGCCCGGCCGCGCGCGGCGCTCAGACCACGGGCCGCCGCCTCCAGCGCCTCGGGCCAGCTCGCCGGTTCGAGGACACCGTCCGCGTTCCGTACGAGCGGGGTCGTCAGCCGGTCGGGCCGCTGCGCGTAGCGGAAGCCGAACCGCCCCTTGTCGCAGATCCACTCCTCGTTGACCTCGGGGTCGTCCGCCGCCATGCGCCGCATGACCTTGCCGCGCCGGTGGTCGGTACGGGTGGCGCAGCCGCCCGCGCAGTGCTCGCAGACGCTCGGCGAGGACACCAGGTCGAACGGGCGGGAGCGAAATCGGTACGCCGCCGAGGTCAGCGCGCCCACCGGGCAGATCTGGATGGTGTTCCCGGAGAAGTACGACTCGAACGGGTCGCCCTCACCGGTGCCGACCTGCTGGAGCGCGCCCCGCTCGATCAGCTCGATCATCGGGTCGCCCGCGACCTGGTTGGAGAACCGGGTGCAGCGCGCGCACAGCACACACCGCTCGCGGTCGAGCAGCACCTGGGTGGAGATCGGCACGGGCTTCTCGAAGGTCCGCTTCCTGCCCTCGAAGCGGGTGTCCGCCTCGCCGACCTGCATGGCCTGGTTCTGCAGCGGACACTCACCGCCCTTGTCGCAGACGGGACAGTCCAGCGGGTGGTTGATCAGCAGCAGCTCCATCACACCGCGCTGGGCCTTCTCGGCGACCGGCGAGGTGAACTGCGACCTGACGACCATGCCGTCGGTGCAGGTGATGGTGCAGGAGGCCATCGGCTTGCGCTGGCCCTCCACCTCGACGATGCACTGGCGGCAGGCGCCGACCGGGTCGAGGAGCGGATGGTCGCAGAATCGCGGGATCTCGATGCCGAGCAGCTCGGCGGCGCGGATCACCAGGGTCCCCTTCGGGACGGAGATCTCGATGCCGTCGATCGTCAGCGAGACAAGATCCTCGGGCGGGACCGCCGCCTCGCCGCCGCCGGAGGGGGCAGACGTGGTGACTGTCATGCGTTCACCTCCAGGTGCGGGTTCTGGTCTGCCCACGCGGTGGACTTCGCGGGGTCGAAGGGGCAGCCCTTGCCGGTGATGTGCTGCTCGTACTCCTCGCGGAAGTACCTGAGCGAGGAGAAGATCGGGGCGGCGGCGCCGTCACCGAGCGCGCAGAACGACTTGCCGTTGATGGTGTCGGCGATGTCGTTCAGCTTGTCGAGGTCGGACAGCCGTCCCTTGCCGGCCTCGATGTCGCGCAGGAGCTGGACCAGCCAGTAGGTGCCTTCCCGGCAGGGGGTGCACTTGCCGCAGGACTCATGGGCGTAGAACTCCGTCCAGCGCGTCACGGCCCGTACGACACAGGTCGTCTCGTCGAAGCACTGGAGCGCCTTGGTGCCGAGCATGGAGCCGGCGGCGCCGACGCCCTCGTAGTCCAGCGGGACATCCAGGTGTTCGTCGGTGAACATCGGCGTCGAGGATCCGCCGGGCGTCCAGAACTTGAGCCGGTGGCCGGCCCTGATGCCGCCGCCCATGTCGAGGAGCTGGCGCAGGGTGAGGCCGAGCGGGCCCTCGTACTGGCCGGGGTTGGTGACATGGCCGCTGAGCGAGTACAGCGTGAAGCCCGGGGACTTCTCGCTGCCCATCGACCGGAACCAGTCCTTGCCGCGGTTCAGGATCGCGGGAACGGACGCGATGGACTCGACGTTGTTCACCACGGTGGGGCACGCGTAGAGCCCCGCGACGGCAGGGAAGGGAGGACGCAGCCGGGGCTGTCCGCGACGGCCCTCCAGCGAGTCGAGCAGCGCGGTCTCCTCACCGCAGATGTACGCGCCCGCGCCCGCGTGCACGACGACATCGAGATCGAGTCCGCTGCCCAGGATGTTCTTGCCGAGGTAGCCCGCCGCGTACGCCTCGCGGACCGCCTCGTGCAGCCTGCGCAGAACGGGGACGACCTCGCCGCGCAGATAGATGAACGCGTTCTGCGACCGGATCGCGTAGCAGGCGATCACGATGCCCTCGATGAGCGAGTGCGGATTGGCGAAGAGAAGAGGGATGTCCTTGCAGGTGCCCGGTTCCGACTCGTCCGCGTTGACCACCAGATAGTGCGGCTTGCCGTCGCCCTGCGGGATGAACTGCCACTTCATCCCGGTGGGGAAGCCGGCGCCGCCCCGGCCGCGCAGACCCGCGTCCTTGACGTACGCGATGAGGTCGTCGGGCGTCATGGCGAGGGCCTTCTTCAGCCCCTCGTATCCCTCGTGCCGCTCATAGGTGGCCAGGGTCCAGGACTCCGGCTGGTCCCAGAAGGCGGACAGGACGGGCGCGAGAAGCTTCTCGGGGCTGGTCCCGTTCTCGTTGAGCTCGGCTGCCATGGTCATCACTCCCCCTCCTCTGCGGCTGGTCCGGCCGGGTGCGAGGGGTCGGAGGCCGACGTCTGCTGCGGTGCGTCGTGCGAGCTGAGATGGCGCGAGCCCGGCTGTGCCTCGTCGTGCGGGGTCCTCGCGTCGCGCGGGCGGACCACGCGCGGCTGGGGTCCCTCGCCCTTGGCGAGCCGCAGTCCGGTGAGCGACGCCGGTCCCGCGCCGCCGGTGGCCTCGACGGCGCCGGGGCGCTCGTCGGGGAAGCCCGCGAGGATGCGCGCCGTCTCCTTGTACGTGCAGAGCGGCGCGCCGCGGGTGGGCTCGACGGGACGTCCGTCCCGCAGATCGTCGACAAGACGCTTGGCGCTCTCGGGCGTCTGGTTGTCGAAGAACTCCCAGTTGACCATCACCACGGGCGCGAAGTCGCAGGCGGCGTTGCACTCGATGTGCTCAAGGGTGATCTTGCCGTCCTCGGTCGTCTCGTCGTTGCCGACGCCGAGGTGCTCCTTCAGCTCGTCGAAGATGGCGTCGCCGCCCATCACCGCGCAGAGCGTGTTGGTGCAGACGCCGACCTGGTAGTCGCCGCCGGGCCTGCGCCGGTACATGGAGTAGAAGGTGGCGACGGCGGTGACCTCGGCGGTGGTCAGATCGAGCAGCCGCGCGCAGAAGGCCATGCCGGTGCGCGAGACATGACCCTCCTCCGACTGCACGAGATGCAGCAGCGGGAGCAGGGCGGACCGCACCCCGGGATAGCGGGCGATGATCTCCTTGGCGTCCGCTTCGAGCCTGGCCCGTACCTCGGCCGGATACTCGGGGGCGGGGAGCTGCGGCATCCCCAAGCTGACCTCGGAACTGGACGGTGTGACTGTCACCGGTCGACGCCTCCCATCACGGGGTCGATGGACGCCACGGCGACGATGACATCGGCGACCTGGCCGCCCTCGCACATCGCCGCCATGGACTGCAGATTGGTGAAGGACGGGTCACGGAAGTGGACCCGGTAGGGGCGCGTGCCTCCGTCGGAGACGACATGCGCGCCGAGTTCGCCCTTGGGCGACTCCACGGCGGCGTACGCCTGCCCCGGCGGCACCCGGAAGCCCTCCGTCACCAGCTTGAAGTGATGGATCAGAGCCTCCATGGACGTGCCCATGATGTTCTTGATGTGGTCGAGCGAGTTGCCCAGTCCGTCCGGGCCGAGCGCGAGCTGCGCCGGCCAGGCGATCTTCTTGTCACCGACCATCACCGGGCCCGGCTCCAGCCGGTCCAGGCACTGTTCGACGATGCGCAGCGACTGCCGCATCTCCTCCAGACGGATCAGGAAGCGGCCGTACGCGTCGCAGGTCTCGGCGGTCGGGACGTCGAACTCGTAGGTCTCGTAGCCGCAGTACGGGTCGGACCTGCGCAGGTCGTGCGGGAGACCGGCGGAGCGCAGGATCGGTCCGGTGGCGCCCAGCGCCATGCAGCCGGCCAGGTCGAGATAGCCGACGTCCTGCATGCGGGCCTTGAAGATGGGGTTGCCGGTGGCGAGCTTGTCGTACTCCGGCAGGTTCTTCCGCAGGGTCCTCAGCAGCTCGCGCAGCGCGTCGACGGCGCCCGGAGGAAGATCCTGGGCGAGTCCGCCGGGCCGGATGAACGCGTGGTTCATCCGCAGGCCGGTGATCAGCTCATAGGCGTCGAGAATCAGTTCACGATCGCGGAAGCCGTAGATCATGATCGTCGTCGCGCCCAGTTCCATACCGCCGGTGGCGATGCAGACCAGGTGCGAGGAGAGCCTGTTCAGCTCCATCAGCAGCACGCGCAGGACGGTGGCCCGGTCCGGGATCTCGTCCTCGATACCGAGCAGCTTCTCCACGCCCAGGCAGTACGCCGTCTCGTTGAAGAACGACGTCAGATAGTCCATGCGCGTGACGAAGGTGGTGCCCTGCGTCCAGTTGCGGAATTCGAGGTTCTTCTCGATACCGGTGTGCAGATAGCCGATGCCGCAGCGGGCCTCGGTGACGGTCTCGCCCTCGATCTCCAGGATCAGCCGCAGCACTCCGTGGGTGGAGGGGTGCTGGGGACCCATGTTGACGACGATCCGCTCGTCGTCCGCCTTGGCCGCGGACTGGACGACCTCGTCCCAGTCCCCGCCGGTGACGGTGTATACGGTGCCCTCGGTCGTCGCACGGGGCGTTGCGTGGGGAGCAGACATCAGGAGTACGACCTCCGCTGGTCCGGAGCCGGGATCTGGGCGCCCTTGTACTCGACGGCGATCCCGCCGAGCGGATAGTCCTTGCGCTGCGGGAAGCCCTGCCAGTCGTCCGGCATCATGATCCGGGTCAGGGCGGGGTGGCCGTCGAAGATCAGGCCGAAGAAGTCGTACGTCTCGCGCTCGTGCCAGTCGTTGGTCGGATAGACCGCGACCAGGGACGGCACATGCGGGTCGGCGTCCGGGGCGGACACCTCCAGCCGGATCAGCCGGCCGTGCGTGAGTGACCGCAGATGGTAGACGGCGTGCAGCTCACGGCCCTTGTCGCCGGGGAAGTGGACGCCCGACACGCCGGTACAGAGCTCGAAGCGCAGCGCCGGGTCGTCGCGCAGGGTGCGCGCGACCTGGACGAGATGCTCGCGCGCGATGTGGAAGGTGAGTTCGGCGCGGTCGACGACCGTCTTCTCGATGGCGTTGCCCGGGACGAGGCCCTGCTCCTCCAGAGCGCCTTCGAGCTCGTCGGCGATCTCGTCGAAGACGCCGCCGGGGCCGCCGTACGGCCGGGCGGACGCGCCCGGCAGGGTGACCGTCCGTACGAGACCGCCGTAGCCGGAGGTGTCTCCGCCGTTGCGGGCGCCGAACATGCCCTTCCGTACGCCGATGACCTCGCCGGTGTCGTCGCGCGGGGTGGGGACGTTGTTTCCCGTTCGCTGCTCGTCGCTCACCGCAGCAGCCCCTTCATCTCGATCAACGGGAGCGCCTTGAGGGCCGCTTCCTCCGCCTCACGGGCCGCTTCCTCCGCGTTGACCCCGAGCTTGGTGCCCTGGATCTTCTGGTGGAGCTTGAGAATCGCGTCCATCAGCATTTCGGGGCGCGGCGGACAGCCCGGCAAATAGATGTCTACTGGGACAATGTGGTCAACACCCTGCACAATCGCGTAATTGTTGAACATTCCACCCGATGATGCGCAAACCCCCATGGAGATCACCCACTTGGGGTTGGGCATCTGGTCATAGACCTGCCGGAGAACGGGCGCCATCTTCTGGCTCACCCGCCCGGCCACGATCATCAGATCGGCCTGGCGCGGCGAACCGCGGAAGACCTCCATACCGAACCGCGCCAGGTCGTACCGCCCCGCGCCGGTCGTCATCATCTCGATGGCGCAGCAGGCGAGGCCGAAGGTGGCGGGGAAGACGGACGACTTCCGCACCCAGCCCGAGGCCTGTTCGACGGTGGTCAGCAGAAAACCGCTCGGCAGCTTCTCTTCGAGTCCCATTGGTGGCCCCTCAGCCCCTTTAGTCCCATTCCAGACCGCCGCGCCGCCACACATACGCGTAGGCGACGAAGACGGTGAGCACGAAGAGCAGCATCTCCACGAGCCCGAAAATCCCCAGGGAGTCGAAGGTGACGGCCCAGGGGTAAAGGAAGACGATCTCGATGTCGAAGACGATGAAGAGCATCGCCGTCAGGTAGTACTTGATCGGGAAACGGCCGCCTCCGGCCGGCGTCGGCGTGGGCTCGATGCCACACTCGTACGCTTCAAGTTTCGCCCGGTTGTACCTTTTTGGGCCGATAAGCGTGGCCATGACCACGGAGAAGATCGCAAACCCAGCCCCGAGGGCGCCGAGCACGAGGATGGGTGCGTAGGCATTCACGCCCCTCAGCTCCTTCCAGTCGTCCTTGACCGTTGGACCGCACCGGGCAACCACGTCACCGCCTCGCCGGAGAATGCCGAAGATCCTTGAAGATCGTCTACATGTGAGGCAGTTCACAAGCCCGACTGCCCCGCATCCTATGCCTGTCGGTCTGTGATCTGCGACACGGGATACGACACCGCCTTTGTGATCTCCACCACCGCGCGAAGGATCATGAAGCCGGATGAGCGGTGCCCTTCGCACGCAAAGCGGCAGCCCGGTCACCATATGTGACATCCGGGCCCATCAGTGCTGGTAGAAGGCGTGCGGCCTACCAAGGGATGGCCCGTGCAAGCAAATTGGCGGTGGAACGCTTTCGAGTGATAAGGGGAAGCACCTCACCCGGGCGAGGGGCACGCGGGGACCGATGTGGACACGTGCGCGCGTTCACGAGGCCACCAGACGGACCCGTGACCGACCAGATCCGCACCGTGACCGGCCGGCGTTTTCACTCGCGCGGCCGTCCGGGGCGGTTCCGCGGCGCGTCCGCCCTCCGGGCCCCGGCCACCCTGTGACCCCTACCACTCCACCCCATCCACAGAAGAAGCGGGCTTGGCCATGGAGGTGAAGGGGTGGTAAGTGGCGGGCAATTCGGACGTTTCTCGGAAAGCCCGTGATCACGTCCATGATCACTGATGCCCGATTTGACCCTTACGGCGTCAATAAAGGTCGCTGCTAAGCGGATTCAGATATTCCGAAAGTAACTGTGGCGCAACACACGTCCCTTGACGGCAACCCGGGCACGCCTGATAGCCGTAGTACTCATGTCCCACACCGCTCACATACCCAGCCACCGGAAGCCCCGCCGGAGAGCGTCGAAGGTCGCCTTCCGCGCCGGAGTTGCCGGTGGCGTACTCAGCACCATCGCGGTAGCCGGTGCCGCCGCCCCGGCGAACGCCGAGCCTGTGACCGAGACCATCGAAATGCCGACGCTCACCTCCGGGCTCGCGAGCAGCTTCGAACGGTCCGCCGACGCGACGCAGCAGATCGCGCTCGCCATCGAGTCACGTGCCCAGGAAGACGCGGCCGCCACCAAGGCCGCCGAGACCGCCAAGAAGGCCAAGGCCGAGGCGGAGCGCACGGCGAAGGAAAAGAAGAAGAAGGCCGAGGAGGCGGCTCGCGCCAAGGCCGCGTCCGCCGAGCGCGCCTCCCGGTCCGCCGAGCGCACTACGCTCGCCGCGGTCTCCAAGAGCTCCGGTTCCAGCTCCGACTCCGGCGCCCGCGCCGCCGCGCCGAGCACCTCCCAGGCCACCGGATCGGCCGCCGCGCTCGTCTCCTTCGTCAAGGCGCAGGTCGGCGACGCCTACGTCATGGGCGGCACGGGCCCCAACGCGTGGGACTGCTCCGGCCTCGTCCAGGCCGCGTACCGCCAGATCGGCATCGACCTCCCCCGGGTCTCCGGCGACCAGTCGACGGCCGGCACCCAGGTCTCCCTGAGCAACCTCCAGGCGGGCGACATCCTCTACTGGGGCGGCGCGGGCAGCGCCTACCACGTGGGCATCTATGTGGGCGGCGGCCAGTTCGTCGGCGCGCAGAACCCCAGCACCGGTGTGGTCCTCAGGTCTCTGGACTGGGACCAGCCGAGCGGCGCGGTCCGCGTCCTCTGACACAAAACGCCGCGGTAGCGATACAACCGATATGACGAAAGCCCGCAACCCGCTCGGGGGGATGCGGGCTTTTGTCTTATTCGTTCACTTTGACGCCTCTTGTGAAGAAGGCCGGGCTGTCCGCGCCGACCCGGGCCCCTGAGCATGAGACGGGCCTTCACCGCCAGGCCGAACTGATGCCAACGGCCAGTGGGTAGAAGCCCCGGGAACCACCCCGCGACCGCGGGCGTGCTTCAGCCCAGGAGGCACCACCCATGACGGTAAAAGGCATCGATGTTTCGTCCTACCAGAGCTCGACCTACAGCACCGCCGGCCTCGACTTCGTATTCGTCAAGGCCACCGAGGGCACGTCGTACATCAACCCGCGCATGACCGCGCAGGCCGCCCGCGCCCGCGCCGCCGGGCTGGTCGTCGGCTTCTACCACTTCCTGCGTCCCGGCAGCATGAAGGCGCAGGCCGCGTACTTCGTCGAGGAGTGCGCCAGCATCGAGGGCGACCCGCTCTTCGCCGACTGGGAGGACGACGGGGTCTCCTGCGCCCAGAAGGACGCGTTCCTCGCGGAGGTGAAGCGGCTGCGCGGCGCCACCCACCGGGTCGGGCTGTACTGCGGCCAGTACTACTGGCTCAACCGCGACACCACCAGCAACGCGGGCGACGCCCTCTGGATCGCCGACTACGTCACCGCGGGAAAGCCCCGCATCAAGGCCGCGTGGAAGTTCCACCAGTACACCGACAGCCCCGTCGACACCAACCTCGGCCGGTTCGACAACCGGACGGCGCTGCGCGAGTGGACCGACGTGTGATGCCGGAGCGGATCCCGTGCGGCGGCGGTGCTCCGGCGCCGCGCCGCCGCCGTCCGTACCTCAGGCCTTCGGAGCCACCTTGGAGAGGCCGTTGATGATGCGGTCCATGGCGTCGCCGCCCGTCGGGTCCGTCAGATTCGCCAGCATCTTCAGCGTGAACTTCATCAGCAGCGGATGCGTCAGACCGCGCTGCGTCGCGATCTTCATGACCTTCGGGTTGCCGATCAGCTTCACAAACGCGCGGCCCAGCGTGTAGTAGCCGCCGTAGGTGTCCTTGAGGATCTTCGGATAGTGGTGCAGGGCCAGCTCGCGCTGCGCGGGCGTGGCACGGGCATGCGCCTGGACGATGACATCGGCCGCGATCTGGCCCGACTCCATGGCGTACGCGATGCCCTCGCCGTTGAACGGATTGACCAGCCCGCCCGCGTCACCGACCAGCAACAGACCCTTGGTGTAGTGCGGCTGGCGGTTGAACGCCATCGGCAGCGCGGCACCGCGGATCGGCATCGTCATGTTCTCCGGGGTGTAGCCCCAGTCCTCCGGCATCGACGCGCACCACGCCTTGAGCACCTCCCGCCAGTCCAGCTCCTTGAAGGAGTCGGAGGTGTTGAGGACGCCCAGGCCGACATTGGACGTGCCGTCGCCCATACCGAAGATCCAGCCGTAGCCGGGCAGCAGCCGGTCCTCGCCGGGGCCGCGCCGGTCCCACAGCTCCAGCCAGGACTCCAGATAGTCGTCGTCGTGGCGGGGCGAGGTGAAGTACGTACGGACGGCGACGCCCATCGGCCGGTCCTCACGCCGGTGCAGCCCCATCGCGAGCGACAGCCGGGTCGAGTTGCCGTCCGCGGCGACGACCAGCGGCGCGTGGAAGGTGACCGGTGTCTTCTCCTCGCCGAGCTTGGCGTGCACACCGGTGATACGGCCGGTGCGCTCGTCGGTGATCGGCGCCCCGACATTGCACCGCTCGTACAGCCGCGCGCCGGCCTTCTGCGCCTGCCTGGCGAGCTGTTCGTCGAAGTCGTCGCGCTTGCGGACCAGTCCGTAGTCCGGGTAACTGGCGAGATCCGGCCAGTCGAGCTGGAGCCGTACACCGCCGCCGATGATCCGCAGGCCCTTGTTGCGCAGCCAGCCGGCTTCTTCCGAGATGTCAATGCCCATCGACACCAGCTGTTTGGTGGCCCGCGGGGTCAGACCGTCACCGCAGACCTTCTCGCGCGGGAACGCCGTCTTCTCCAGCAGCAGCACGTCCAGGCCCGCCTTGGCGAGGTAGTACGCGGTCGTGGAGCCCGCAGGGCCGGCCCCGACGACGATCACATCTGCGGTGTTTTCGGAGAGGGGCTCGGTCACAGCGGGTTCTCCCGAAGACTCGAAATTGCGTACCGGACGGCACTCGACGTGTGCAGTCTATGGGTGCGTACTGATCCACCAGTTGAAGGGCTGCCCCCGTGAGCAACATGACCAAGCCGCTCCCCGTGGTCCAGCTCCGTGTCCCCACGGAGGAGGACGCGCTCGCCTGGCACCGGGTGTTCGACGATCCCGAGGTGATGGAGTTCCACGGCGGAGCGGCGGCGGAGATGTCGGTGTACGAAGAGCTGACCGCCCGCCAGCGCAGGCACGACGCCGTGCACGGCTTCTGCCTCTGGACGATGCTGGACGACCACGGCGAGGTCATCGGCTTCACCGGCGCGCAGCCGTGGCCGCACCAGTCCTACGGGCCGGTCGGGGAGATCGAGATCGGCTGGCGGCTCGGCCGGGGGCACTGGGGCCGCGGTTACGCCACCGCCGCCGCGCGGACCACCCTGGAGCGGGTGCGCGCGGCGGGCGTCGGCGAGGTCGTGGCCCTGGTGAACTCCCGCAACACCCGGTCCCTCGCGGTGACCCGGCGGCTGGGCATGGCGGCGGCGGAGACCTATGTGCCGCCGGGCTCGGGCCAGGAGGCGTACTGCTTCCGGCTGGCGCTCTGACGCTCCGGCCGGGGAGCCGGCCCGGCCGCCGGCCGTACATTCAGGCCCGTACGCTCAGGCCCGTACGCCCCGGTGCAGCGCCACGATCCCGCCCGTCAGATTGCGCCAGGCCACCTTGGACCAGCCCGCGTCCCGCAGCCGCGCCGCCAGGGCGGGCTGATCGGGCCAGGCCCGGATCGACTCGGCGAGATAGACGTACGCGTCGGGGTTGGAGGAGACGGCCCGCGCGGCCGGCGGCAGCGCGCGCATCAGATACTCCGTGTAGACCGTCCTGAACGGCGCCCAGGTCGGATGCGAGAACTCGCAGATCACCACACGGCCGCCGGGCTTGGTCACCCGGTACAGCTCACGCAGCGCGAGATCCGTGTCCTGGACATTGCGCAGCCCGAAGGAGATCGTCACCGCGTCGAAGACCTCATCGGCGAACGGCAGCCGTGTCGCGTCCCCTGCCGTGAACGGCATCCAGGAGTGCCGCTTCTTGCCCTCCCGCAGCATGCCCTGGGAGAAGTCGCAGGGCACGACATACGCACCGGTCGCGGCGAACGGCAGCGAGGAGGTGGCGGTGCCCGCCGCCAGGTCCAGGACCTTCTCCGCCGGGCGGGCGCGCACGGCCCTGGCGACCTCCCTGCGCCACAGCCTGGCCTGGCCGAGCGACAGCACGTCGTTGGTGAGGTCGTAGTTCGCCGCCACGTCGTCGAACATCGACGCGACTTCGTGCGGCTGCTTGTCCAGGGTTGCCCGGGTCACGGCGTCGGCCTCGCTTGTCTGGGGTCCGGTGCGGCGCGGACGGTCCCCGGCGCGCCGCACCTCGGTCGCGGTACGCGCGCCATTCTCGCAGGCGGCCCCGGAGTCACGCGCGCCGGTGGACCAGCCGGCCGCCGAGGACGGTGGCGACGCAACTGCCCGCCCCGCGCCCGGCCAGCGCCGCGCGAGGATCGCCGGCCGGCTCCACGGCGAACACCGCGAAGTCCGCGTCGAGTCCCTCGCCCTCCAGCACGGCGCCGTGGAACGCCTCCTCGGGCGGCCGTCCCGCGAAGGGGTCGAGCGTGGGCGGCCCCGGCGGACCGGTGAGGCGTTTCCCGGCCCTCAGCCCCACCCGTGCCACCGCGTCCAGCACAGTGTCCCGCCGCAGCTCTCCGGCGACCGCCACCGTGCCGTGCGCCAGCATCCGCTGGAGGCCGCGCCGCGCGCTCGCTCCCCACCGGGTGTCCGTCATCTCCAGCTCGGCGAGCGCCTCGCCGGTGAGGGGCTCGGTGCCCAGCTCGCCGGCCTCACGCGGATCGGGGTGGTAGGCCCGCTCCAGCAGCTCGGGGCCGTACGGATTGCACAGCCCGGGCGTGATGATCCCCGGCCAGCTCCGGACCCGGGCCGCCGGGCTCAGGGCCGCCAGCTTCCCGTACGGACCGACGGCGGCGATCTGCCGTCCCTCGACCAGCACCGCGCCGCCGGGCACGGGCTCTCGCCCGGCCCCCGGCAGCAGCAGTCCGGCCCGGTGAATAGTCAGCACGGCGGGGTCAGTTGGTGCTGAGCAGCTTCAGCTCGGGATGGGCCGTGCCGCCCTCGATGGCCGTCGACGAGATGTGCGAGACCACGCGGTCGTCGACCGGGTCGTTCGCCGGGTCGTCGTGCACGACGAGGTGCTCGTACGTGGTGGCGCGCTGCGCCGGGACCCGGCCCGCCTTGCGGATCAGGTCGATGATCTCCAGCCGGTTGGAGCGGTGCCTGGCTCCGGCCGACGACACGACGTTCTCCTCCAGCATGATCGAGCCGAGGTCGTCCGCGCCGTAGTGCAGCGACAACTGGCCGACCTCCTTGCCCGTGGTCAGCCAGGAGCCCTGGATGTGGGCGACGTTGTCGAGGAAGATCCGGGCGATCGCGATCATGCGCAGGTACTCGAAGAGCGTGGCCTGCGTCTGGCCCTTCAGATGGTTGTTCTCGGGCTGGTAGGTGTACGGGATGAACGCGCGGAAGCCGCCCGTCCGGTCCTGTACGTCGCGGATCATCCGGAGGTGCTCGATGCGCTCGGCGTTGGTCTCGCCCGTGCCCATGAGCATCGTGGAGGTCGACTCGACACCCAGCCCGTGGGCGGTCTCCATGATCTCCAGCCAGCGCTCGCCGGACTCCTTGAGCGGTGCGATCGCCTTGCGCGGCCGCGCGGGCAGCAGCTCCGCGCCGGCGCCCGCGAAGGAGTCGAGCCCGGCGGCGTGGATCCGCCGGATCGCCTCCTCGACGGAGACCTTGGAGATCCGCGCCATGTGCTCCACCTCGGAGGCGCCGAGGGAGTGGATGACAAGCTGCGGAAACGCCTTCTTGATCGCCGCGAAGTGCTCTTCGTAGTACTCCACGCCGTAGTCGGGGTGGTGTCCGCCCTGGAACATGATCTGTGTACCGCCCAGCTCGACGGTCTCGGCGCAGCGGCGCAGGATGTCGTCGAGGTCGCGGCTCCAGCCCTTGGCGGTGTCCTTGGGCGCGGCGTAGAACGCGCAGAACTTGCAGGCCGTCACACAGACGTTGGTGTAGTTGATGTTCCGCTCGATGATGTACGTCGCGATGTGCTCGGTCCCGGCGTACCGGCGGCGGCGCACCGCGTCGGCCGCGGCGCCCAGCGCGTGCAGCGGCGCCGAGCGGTACAGGACCAGCGCCTCCTCGGGGGTGACGCGGCCACCCGCGGCGGCACGGTCGAGGACGCCAGTGACGTGTTCGGACGTGAGATCGGCCTTCTCGGTCACCGGTGCGGGTCCTTCCCCAGGGGGCTGTGACGACCGATCCAGCCTACGCCAGCGCTCTGACACCTCCTCCGGTGCGTCGTCCCGGCGGGAGGCGGGGCCCCGCGCAGGCGCGGGCGCGGCCCCGGACCCGCCGGCCCGCCGGGAGACACGGACTGACCCGGCGGGCCCGCGCTCCGTTCAGCCTCTGAGCAGTTCCACCCGCACATCGGCCGGGAACCCCGTCGTCGGCCCGGTCCGGCGCGCGAACTCCGTGACGCCCGCGAGCTGTTCGGGCCCGAAGCGGAAGTCGAGCGTCGTGAAGTAGCGCTCCAGCAGCTCCGCGTCGAAGGACTCCCAGCGCGCCGCCTGCTTGGCGACCTTCGCGACCTCCTCCAGGGACAGATCGCGGGACGCGAGGAACGCCTCGTGCACCTTGCGCACGACCGCCGGCTCGCGCGCCTCGTAGTCCTTGCGGGCCGCCCACACCGCGAAGACGAACGGCAGGCCGGTCCACTCCTTCCACATCAGCCCGAGATCGTGGACCTGGAGACCGAGCCGCGGCGCGTCGTGCAGCGAGGCGCGCAGCGCGGCGTCCCCGATCAGGACGGCCGCCTCCGCCTCCTGCATCATCAGGCCGAGGTCCGGCGGGCAGGTGTAGTAGTCCGGCTCCACCTTGTACTGCTCGGTCAGCAGGAGCTGTGCCAGCCGTACCGAGGTGCGGGAGGTGGAACCGAGGGCCACCCGGGCGCCGTCGAGCTGGTCCAGCGGGACCTGCGACACGATCACGCAGGACATGACGGGCCCGTCGCAGCCGACCGCGAGATCGGGAAAGGCGACAAGCTCGTCGGCGTTGCGGAGGAATTCCACCAGGGTGACGGGGGCGATATCCAGCTCGCCGCGCACGAGCTGTTCGCTGAGTTTCTCCGGGGTGTCCTTCGTCAGCTCCAGATCGAGCAGGGTTCCGGTCCTGGCGAGTCCCCAATAGAGAGGCAGACAGTTCAGGAACTGGATATGGCCGACACGTGGCCGGCTCCGGCCGTGGCCGGTTCTGTCGTCCCCCGCGGATCGGGCGTTTCCGTCGGCTCCGGCGGATTCGGCCGCCCGCGCTGCTTCTTCCGCCGCTGCTTCTACCGCTTCTGTCGCTGTGTTTTCCACTGGACTGTCCACATCGCGAGGCTAGACCCGCGGCGTACGCGGGGCAGCCCCGGGGGCGCGGTTCGTCAGCACGTCAAGCCCTTATCAAACGTCCGGGTGAAGTGATCTTTCCCTCTACCGCTGCGCACACGCTGCGTGCTAGGCTCGCCGCAAGTTGCAGTTTGGTTTCCCTTGCAGTACAGAGCCTGCGGAGCATGTGACCCGCAGGCTTTTGTTTTTCAGACTTGTTTGCAGGTTCTGGAGCAGGGCAACCCTTTGGCCCAAGGAGGGCTTATGGCTACCGGAACCGTCAAGTGGTTCAACGCTGAAAAGGGCTTCGGCTTCATCGCCCAGGACGGCGGCGGCCCGGATGTCTTCGTCCACTACTCCGCGATCAACGCGACCGGCTTCCGCTCCCTCGAGGAGAACCAGGTCGTGAACTTCGACGTCACCCAGGGCCCCAAGGGCCCGCAGGCGGAGAACGTCACCCCGGCCTAGTTGCCCGGTCAGGTGATCGCGAACAACGTGAGTAGCAGTACCCAAGGAGCCCTGCTCCCCCACTCGGGTGGGGAAGCAGGGCTCCTGCCCGTGGCCGGCCGCCGGACGGCCCGGCGGCGGGTCCGAGGCAGCACGCCTCACCGCTCGTAGAGCTGTTCGATCTCCGTCGCGAAGTCCTCCGCGATGGCCGATCGCCTCATCTTCAGCGAGGGCGTCAGATGGCCCGCCGCCTCGGTGAAGTCGACCGTCAGCACGCGGAAGCGGCGGATCGACTCGGCGCGGGAGACCAGCCGGTTGGCCTCGTCTATCGCCCGCTGGAGCGCCCCGCGCAGTTCGTCGTCCTCGGCCAGGGCGGCCAGTGGCACATCCTGCTTCTTCTTCATCCGCCGCCAGTGGGCCAGTCCGTCCGGCTCCAGGGTGATCAGGGCGGCGACGTACGAGCGGTTGTCGCCGACCACCATGCACTGGCTGACCAGCGGATGGGCGCGCACCCAGTCCTCCAGCGGGGTCGGCATGACGTTCTTGCCGCCCGAGGTGATGATGATGTCCTTCTTCCGGCCGGTGATCGTGAGATAGCCGTCGTCGTCCAGCGCGCCCAGATCGCCCGTCGCGAACCAGCCGTCCTGGGACTCCTGCCCCCACCCCCAGCCGGATCCCTGCTCCGGATCCGGCTCCCGTACCGCCTCGCCGCGCTCCGCGTCCCAGTAGCCGGCGAAGAGCTGCCCGCCGCGCAGCAGCACCTCTCCGTCGTCGGCTATCCGTACCGCCGTGCCGGGCAGCGGCCAGCCCACCGTGCCCAGCCGGGGCCTGAGCGGCGGGGTGACGGTCGAGGCGGCCGTGGTCTCGGTCATGCCGTATCCCTCGAAGATCTCGATGCCCGCTCCCGCGTAGAACGAGGCCAGCCTGCGCCCCAGCGGGGAGCCGCCGCAGATCGCGTACTTCACCCGGCCGCCGAGCGCGGCCCTGATACGCCGGTAGACCAGCGGGTCGTACAGCGCGCGGGCGGTCCGCAGGCCGAACGAGGGCCCGGGGCCGGTGCCGTGTTCCGCCGCCTCCACGGCCTCGCCGTACTGCCGGGCGATCCGCGCCGCGCGGTCGAAGGACGAGACCCGGCCCATCTTCTCGGCGGTGGCGCGGCCGGTGTTGTAGATCTTCTCCAGGACATACGGGATGGCCAGCAGGAAGGTCGGGCGGAAGGCGGCCAGATCCGCGAGCAGGTCCTCCGTCCTGATGGAGGGAGCGTGCCCGAGCCGCATCCGGGCGCGCAGACAGCCGATCGCGACCATCCGCCCGAGGACATGCGAGAGCGGCAGGAAGAGCAGGGTGGAGACGGGCTCGTTGGTCACCGACCTGAAGGCCGGGTGGAGCAGTTCGACGGCGTTGTCCACCTCGGCGAAGAAGTTGGCGTGCGTGATGACGCAGCCCTTGGGCCGGCCGGTGGTCCCCGAGGTGTAGATCAGGGTCGCCACGGACTCCGGGCCGAGCGCGGCGCGGCGCGCGTCCACGGCTTCGTCCGGGGTGTCCTCGCCCGCCGCGCGCAGCTCCTCGACCGCCCCCGAGTCGAACGTCCAGAGATGGGTGAGCCCGGGGAGCTGCTTGCGTTCCTGTCCGATCAGCAGTGCCTGCTGCCTGTCCTCCACCACACAGGCGACCGCGCCCGAGTCCTGGAGGATCCAGCGGGCCTGGAAGGCGGAGGAGGTCGGATAGATGGGCACCGTGACCAGCCCCGCCGCCCAGGCCGCGAAGTCGAGCAGGGTCCACTCATAGGTGGTGCGGGACATGATCACGAGCCGGTCGCCGGGCCGCAGACCCTGCGCCACCAGTCCTTTGGCCACGGCCCGCACCTCATCCGCGAAGGCGGCGGCCGAGAGGTCCCGCCAGCCGCCGTCCGGCCCCTTGCGGCTGATGACGGCCTCGGCCGGGGCCTCGCGTGCGTTGTCGAAGGGGATGTCGGCGAGTGAGCCGCGTCCGGCGGGCGGCACCAGCGGCGGTACGGACACCTCCCTGACGACCCCGTCCACCAACACCTTCTCGGGCTCGACCGGCGATACGGACGGGGACTGGGCGTCGGCGGACACGGCGAAGGACACGTGCGGCTCCTCGTCTCAGCGGCTCTGCGGAACACAGAGGGTCGTGCGGGAACAGGTCGTGCGGGAACAGGTCGTACGGACGGCTCGCGCGGTGGCCGTACGGCGGCTCGCACGGCCGCCCCCGCGAGGGCGACTCGTGAATGTATGACCGCGCGGGGAATCAGGACAATGGCCGTCCGCCATCTGCACGTCTCCGGCACAGCACCCGGCCGTTTCCTCACCGGAACCGGAACCGGAACCGGAACCGGGAGCGGGAGCGGCGCGGCCGGCCGGGCGCGGCCCACCGACCGCGTCACCGCGCCGACGGCGGCGGCCAGCGCTCCCCGTCCAGGAGGTTCCCGAGGCCCGTCCAGGCGAAGTTCATCAGCGTCGCCGCGGCCTCCTCGGGCGAGACGCCCGGTGTCTCGTTCGCCCATCCGGCGAGCGACTCGGCCGCCCCCACCAGCGCCTGCGCCAGTCCGGTCAAGTCCTGGCCGGGCAGCTCCCGGCCGGCCAGGTCCGCCGGGCCGGATCCGGCGGAGGCCGGGCAGGCGGCGCGCGCCTCGCGGGCCGCCGCGGCGATCAGTCCGGCGACCAACGCGACCAGTTCGTCCCGCAGCCCGGCGACCTCGCCCGCGAACGGCTCGCCCTGCGTACGCGCCTGCCGGTTCAGCACCACCCAGCCGTCCGGGTGCTCCGCCGTATGGCTGAAGAACGCCGTGAGCCCCGACCAGAGCTGCCGGTCGGCTGGCTGCCCCGGATCGACACCCGCCTCCACCGCCGCGAGAAGGGCCGCCGCCTCCTGCCGTACACAGGCGGTGAAGAGTTCCTCCTTCGAGTTCAGATAGAGATACACCAGCGGTTTCGAGACACCCGCCAGCTCCGCTATCTCATCCATCGAAGCGGCCCGGTACCCGCGCCGGCCGAAGGTCCGCACGGCGGCGGCCATCATCTGCCGCTCGCGTTCCGCCCGGGGCATCCGTCTCGCCCTGCGAACTCCCGTGTTCTCCACGGCACTTACCGCACCCACGTCAGGCTTCCTCCCACCCCACGACCCCCGAGCCGGACCAGCCTAAGGGCTGTCCCGTGCTCGTCGGTGCCGGTCCGGGACCGCCGGGCGGGGCACGCGGACGGGCCTCCTCCCCCGTGTCCGGAGGAGGAGGCCCGTCCCAGTGCGGCGGCCCGTCAGGCGGCGACCGGGACGTTCACCCTGGGCTCGGCCCTGTCGCTGTCGACGTCGTCCACGGGCGAGGCCGAGGCCGAGTTGTACGCGTCATGGTCGAGGATCTTCTCGCGCGCCGCGACGACGACCGGGACCAGCGCCTGGCCCGCGACATTCGTGGCCGTACGCATCATGTCCAGGATCGGGTCGATCGCCATCAGCAGGCCCACGCCCTCCAGCGGGAGGCCCAGCGTGGAGAGCGTCAGCGTCAGCATGACCGTCGCGCCGGTGAGACCGGCGGTGGCGGCCGAGCCGACGACCGAGACGAAGGCGATCAGCAGATAGTCCTGGACGCCGAGCTGCACATCGAAGATCTGCGCGATGAAGATCGCGGCGAGCGCCGGGTAGATGGCGGCGCAGCCGTCCATCTTGGTCGTCGCGCCGAACGGCACGGCGAAGGACGTGTACTCCTTCGGGACGCCCAGCCGCTCGGTGACCTTCTGGGTGACTGGCATCGTCCCGACGGAGGAACGCGAGACGAAGGCGAGCTGGATCGCGGGCCAGGCGCCCTTGTAGAACTGGAGCGGGTTGACCTTGGCGGCCGTCGCCAGCAGCAGCGGATAGACACCGAAGAGGACGATCGCGCAGCCGATGTAGACATCGGCGGTGAAGGTCGCGTACTTGCCGATGAGGTCCCAGCCGTAGTCGGCGATGGCGAAGCCGATCAGGCCGATCGTGCCGATCGGAGCGAGCCGGATGACCCACCACAGCGCCTTCTGGAGCAGTTCCAGCACGGCCTCACTCAGCGCGAGGACCGGCATGGCCCGGTCGCCGAGCTTGAGCGCGGCGATGCCCGCGACGGCGGCCATGAAGACGATCTGCAGCACGTTCAGTTCGGTGAAGGGCGTGATGACGTCGGTCGGCACGATGCCGGTCAGGAAGTCGATCCAGGAGCCGGTGTTGTGCGGCGCCTTGCCGTCCTTCGGAGTGAGGCCGGTGCCCGCCCCCGGGTTGGTGATCAGGCCGATCACCAGGCCGACGGCGACCGCGATCAGTGACGTGATCATGAACCAGAGCAAGGTGCGGGAGGCCAGCCGGGCGGCGTTGTCGACCTTGCGCAGATTGGTGATCGACACCAGGATCGCGAAGAAGACCAGCGGCGCGACGGCCAGCTTCAGAAGCTGGACGAAGATTCCGCCGACCTTGTCGAGGGTGGTGTAGAGCCAGCCGATGTCCTGGCTGCGGGCGAGCCATCCGAGCAGGACACCGAGGATCAGACCGGCGACGATCTGGGCCCAGAACGGGACCTTCGGTATGCGGGCGCCGGCACCGGAGCCGGACGGGTTCTCGGTCGTGGGGGGCGCGGAATTCGCGGACACGAACACACTCCAGACATGACGTATCGGGGAAATACGGGGACAGAGGTGCGGCGCCCGTGTGTCAGGGAAGGCGCCGCTGAATGATGCCGGGTCAGACGGAGCGGCAACAGACCGCGGACAGACAGCGGCAGAGATCGACATGCAGGCGCGCCACAAGCGGGAAACTCACGCCGTGGTGGGGGCACGCTGCTGTCTTCATGTCGACACATTAACACTTCAACTTTGAGTATCTCAAAGTATTTCTTTGGGACCGGCCCCTGCGGGAGCGGACGCGCCCGGTCCACGGGACCGGGAACGACAACACCCCGGCACCGGAGGGACGGCTCCGGGCCGGGGTGTCGCGCTGGGGTGGTATTGAGAGGGGCTGGGAGAAGGGGGTTGGGAGAAGACGTACGCGGTGCCTACTGGGCGGCGCGGTCCTCCCGGGACCGGCTGGCGTCCAGCTTGGCCTTGGCCTCGTCGACCTTGGTGACGATCTGCTCGGACATCTCGTCACGCTGCCTGCGCAGCAGGACGAAGCTGAGCGGCGCGGAGATGACGATGGCGAGCAGCAGCACCCAGACGACGTTGGAGTCGCCGAGGCCCTTGGGCAGCACCCCGAAGTGGACCAGGAGCGCGACGAAGACCAGGCAGCCCATGAAGATACCGATGCGCATCGCGGTGTAACGGATCGTGGCGCTCGGCTTCGCAGCGGTCACAGCGGGCCTTCTCTCTTCCTGGTGTTCCTGGTGTCGTACCGCACCACGCCTCGCATGGCGCTTCCCCCCGGGGCAGGGCATGCCCGAACAGTGAAGCACGCCCCGTTCAGTACCGGTTCAGGGGGAGCAGCATGGTGATGTCGTCACGGTCGTCACCTGGGGCGACGCGGATGGCGTCGGGCACCCGGCCGACCTCCTTGAAACCGCACGAGGCGTAGAACCTGTCCGCGCCCGTGCCCCCGCGGCAGGTGAGCCTGAGGGCCTCGATGCCCTCGAAGCCCCGGGCCGCGTCCGCCGCCGCGGCCATCAGCTCGCGGCCGTACCCCCTGCCCTGGTGCCTGGGGTGGACCATCACGGTGTAGACCCAGAGCCAGTGCCGCATCAGCCGGTGGGAGTTGAGCGTGAGGAACGCCGTCGCGGAGACGGCGCCCTCCTCGTCGTACCCGACCAGCAGCCGGCAACGGCCCTCGGCCATCGCGGTGAGATGCCTGACCAGCTCGGGCCGTATGTCGTCGGCCGTCACCGGCGGTACGAATCCGACGGCGCCGCCGGCGTTGGAGACATCCGTCCAGAGCTCGACGAGACCGTCGGTCAGGGCGCGGTCCACCCGCGGATCCAGCTCGAATATGAGTGCCACTGCCCCGGCTCCTCAGACGCGCATCGGCTGCGGGGACTCGCGGCGGTCCGCGTCGGGCCCCGGGTACTCGCGGATGATCTCGTAACGGGTGTTGCGCTCGACCGGACGGAAGCCCGCGTCCCGGATGAGGTCGAGCAGGTCCTCCCGGCCGAGCTTGTTGGGCGTGCCGTAGTTGTCCGCGTCGTGCGTGATCTTGTACTCCACGACCGAGCCGTCCATGTCGTCCGCGCCGTGCTGGAGGGCGAGTTGCGCGGTCTGGACGCCGTGCATCACCCAGAACACCTTCACATGCGGGACGTTGTCGAAGAGCAGCCGGGAGACCGCGAAGGTCTTCAGCGCCTCCGCGCCCGTGGCCATCGTCGTCCGGGCCTGGAGCCGGTTGCGGATCTTGCCGTCCTTCATGTCCACGAAGTCGTGCTGGTAGCGCAGCGGGATGAAGACCTGGAAACCGCCGGTCTCGTCCTGGAGTTCACGCAGCCGCAGCACATGGTCGACGCGGTGGCGCGGCTCCTCGATGTGCCCGTACAGCATCGTCGACGGGGTCTTGAGCCCCTTCGAGTGCGCGAGCCGGTGAATGCGCGACCAGTCTTCCCAGTGGGTGTTGTGGTCGACGATGTGCTGGCGGATCTCCCAGTCGAAGATCTCGGCGCCGCCGCCGGTCAGCGACTCCAGCCCGGCGTCGATCAGTTCGTCGAGGATGTCGGAGGCCGACAGCCCCGAGATCGTCTCGAAGTGGTGGATCTCGGTGGCGGTGAACGCCTTCAGGGAGACCTGCGGGAGGGCCTCCTTGAGCGCGCTGAGCGAGCGCGGGTAGTAACGCCAGGGCAGCGTCGGGTGGAGGCCGTTGACGATGTGCAGCTCGGTGAGGTTCTCACCCTCCATCGCCTTGGCGAGCCGGACGGCCTCCTCGATGCGCATCGTGTACGCGTCCTTCTCGCCCGGCTTGCGCTGGAACGAGCAGTACGCACAGGACGCGGTGCACACATTGGTCATATTGAGGTGACGGTTGACGTTGAAGTGGACCACGTCGCCGTTCTTGCGCGTCCGCACCTCGTGGGCGAGACCGCCGAGCCAGGCCAGGTCGTCCGACGCGTACAGCGCGATACCGTCCTCGCGGCTCAGCCGTTCACCGGCCCGGACCTTCTCCTCCAGCTCGCGCTTGAGCCCCGCGTCCATACCGGCCGCCTCCCATACGTCTACCAATCGGGCCTGTCGAGCCTACGCTCCCCCGCGCGCCGGAACGGACACGGCCCTCCGCCTCCGCCCCCGGCCCGCCGCCGGGCTCATTCCTCGGGCAGTTCGCCGACCCTGTTCTCCCACTTGGTGGAGAGCACGATGGTGGTGCGCGTCCGGGAGACGCCCTTCGTACCGCTCAGCCGGCCGATCGTCTTCTCCAGGCCGTCCACGTCGCTCGCCCGCACCTTGAGCATGTACGAGTCGTCGCCCGCGATGAACCAGCAGTCCTCGATCTCTCCGAGGTCACGCATCCGGCGGGCCACGTCCTCGTGGTCGGCCGCGTCGGACAGCGAGATACCGATCAGCGCGGTGACACCGAGGCCGAGCGAGGCCGAGTCGACCGTCGCGCGGTAGCCCGTGATGACGCCCGCCGCTTCGAGGCGGTTGATGCGATCGGTGACGCTGGGCCCGGAGAGCCCGACGAGCCGGCCGAGTTCGGCGTACGAGGCCCTGCCGTTCTCTCTGAGGGCCTGGATGAGCTGCCTATCCACGGCGTCCATATGCCTGAAGCCTTCCATTGTTCAGCGATCTCGCAAGATTAGGTGTAGAATCTAAGGCATGCAAGGCTGAAGCCCTGCGAATCTTTCGAACGATCAACGATAATTCTTCACACTGTCAGGAGTGAGTCGTACCGTGTACACGATCGAGATGGCCTACGCCCATATGCGTGCGCTCCAGGAGCTGGCCAACCGCTCGCGTGCCCACCAGCCGGCCGCCGCGCAGCGCGTCGACAAGGCCAACCGCTCCCCCCGCCGCGCCAGGAAGCACTGACCGGCGGGCCGGCGGGCCCCGGCCCGGCCGCCCTTCACCCCGTCACCTCGCGGGCCCGCGAACGGCACCGGGCCCGTCCGCGTCACCGCGGGAGCCACCGAGCTCCCCCTCCCAGCGGCGGTACAGCCGGTGCGGCACTCCCGCCGCGTCGAGCACCCGCCCGGCGACGAAGTCCACCAGGTCCTGGATGTGCGTCGCCCCCGCGTAGAACGCCGGAGAGGCGGGCAGCACCACGGCGCCCGCCTCGTCCAGCGTCACCAGGTGCTTCAGCGTCTGCCCGTTCAGCGGGGTCTCCCGCACCGCGACCACGAGCTTCCGCCGCTCCTTGAGCGTCACGCTCGCGGCCCGCTGGAGCAGATCCTTCGACAGACCGAGCGCCACCCCGGCCACACAGGCGGTGGACGCCGGCACGATCAGCATCCCCTTGACCGGGTACGACCCCGAGGACGGTCCCGCGGCCAGATCCCCGGCGCTCCAGTGCCGTACGTCCGGCGCGCCGCCCGGCAGGCTCCCCGGCGCCTCCGGCGCGGACTCCGGCGGCAGGTTGGGGACGAAGGCGTCCGGCTTGCCGTCCGCGCCGCGCGCCAGCCAGCTCCGCAGATCGTCCCGCCAGTACGCGTCCCGGAAGGCGATCCCCGTCTCGTCCAGCAGGGTCAGCCGCGACGCCCTGCTCACCACGAGATCGACGCTCTCCCCCGCGTCCAGCAGCCCGCGCAGCACGGCAGCGGCGTACGGCGTGCCGGACGCTCCGGAGACCCCGACGACCCAGGGCCTCCTCGGCTGTCGCGGGCCCTGCTGGTCTGTGTACTGTCCGGGCTTCACGGATCCGAGCCTATCCGGCGGCCCCCGGCCGGAACCGAGTACCGTGCCCGGGACGTTCCCCGAGGGGCGGGCGCGAACGACCGCGACCGCCGGGGTCGCGCGTCCCCGTCCGCTCGCACCGCCAGCCATGTCCGCACACCGCGCGTCCCGTTCCGGACGCCGTGGGCCTCAGGGGGCCGCCATGCCGCATCCGACCACCGACAAGACCGCGGGGAGCCGGGCCGGCCGGGTGAAGGCGGCCGCGGCCGTGATGGCCGGCTGGGTCGCGCTGCTCTGGGTGCTGGAGGCGGTGGACGCCGCGACCGGGGCGCTGGACACCTACGGTCTCAGCCCGCGCCGGTTCGGCGAGCTGCGCGATGTGATCCCGATGGCCTTCCTGCACCACGGCTTCGGGCATCTCGCCTCCAACACCGTGCCGCTGCTCGTCCTCGGATTCCTCGCCGCGCTGAGCGGTCTCCGCCGCTTCGCGGCCGTGGTCCTCACGATCATGGTGCTCGGGGGACTCGGCGTCTGGCTGACCGCCGCCGACAACTCGACCACGGCGGGCGCCTCGGGGGTGGTCTTCGGCCTGCTGGGCTATCTGCTGGTCCGCGGCTTCGTCGACCGGAGCGCGAGGGACATCGTGGTCGGCCTGGTCGTTCTCGCGGTGTACGGCTCCGCGCTGTGGGGCGTGCTGCCGACCAATCCGGCCATTAGCTGGCAGGGCCATCTGTTCGGACTGATCGGCGGAATACTGGCCGCGTTCCTGTTCCGCAGGAGGCGGCTGCCCGCCACCGCGCCGGGGCGCTGACCGCCGGGCCGGGGAGAGCGTCCGGTCAGACCGTCAGACCGCGCGCCAGCAGATCCAGCAGCGCGCAGACGAACAGCGCGATCCCGATGAAGCCGTTGACGCTGAAGAACGCCCTGTTCAGCCGCGACAGATCGTGGGGTTTCACGATGGTGTGCTCATAGAGGAAGGCCGCCACGACGATCACCAGACCGGCCCAGAAGGCCACTCCGGCGTCGGTGGCCAGCGCGTACCAGACCAGCAGCAGCGTGGTCACGGCGTGGGCCGCGCGCGCCCCGTACAGCGCGGCCGGGATACCGAAGCGGGCCGGTACGGACAGCACGCCGTGCGCGCGGTCCGCCTGGACGTCCTGGCAGGCGAAGATCAGATCGAAGCCGCCGATCCAGATCCCGACGGCGAAGCCCAGGATCACCGCGTCCCAGGACCACGCCCCGGTGATCGCGATCCAGGCTCCGACCGGGCCTATGGCCTGGGCGAGGCCCAGAATCACATGCGGGAAGTTCGTGAACCTCTTCCCGTACGGATAGACGACCATCGGGATGACCGCGATGGGCGCGAGGGCGAGGCAGAGCGGGTTCAGCGCGGCGGCAGCACCGAGGAAGACCACGACGGCGACCAGCGCACCGGTCCACGCGGACCGCACCGACACCGCGCCCGTCACCAGCTCGCGGCCCGCGGTCCGCGGGTTGCGGGCGTCGATCTCGCGGTCGATGATCCGGTTGCAGGCCATCGCGAAGGTACGCAGCCCGATCATGGCGAGCGTGACCAGCAGCAGCCGGCCCCAGTGGATGTTCCCGTCGAGCTGGAACATCGCGGTCAGCGCGGCGATGTACGCGAACGGCAGCGCGAAGACCGAGTGCTCGATCATCACCAGCCGCAGAAACGCCGGTACACCTCCGCCATGGCGCGGAGCGGGCACCTTCGCGCTGCCCTCGCCCAGAATGGCCTCGCCGGTCACAGCCCGTACTCCTTCCAACGCTTTGTCACCCGGTCGGCGATCTCCGGGTCGGACTCGACCATCTCCGGCCAGCCGCCGTCCCGGGTGTATCCCTCCTCGGGCAGCTTTCTCGTCGCGTCGATCCCCGCCTTGCCGCCCCAGAACTGCTGATAGGACGCGTGGTCGAGATGGTCGACCGGCCCTTCGACGACGGTGAGATCGCGCGCGTAGTCCGTGTTGCCCAACGCCCGCCAGGACACCTCGTGCAGATCGTGCACATCGCAGTCCGCGTCGACGACCACGATCAGTTTGGTCAGCGACATCATGTGCGCGCCCCAGATGGCGTGCATCACCTTCTGGGCGTGCTTCGGGTACTTCTTGTCGATCGAGACGATCGCACAGTTGTGGAAGCCGCCCGACTCCGGCAGGTGATAGTCGACGATGTCCGGCACGATGATCTTCAGCAGCGGCAGGAAGAACCGTTCCGTCGCCCGTCCCAGCGGGCCGTCCTCCGTGGGCGGCCTGCCCACCACGATCGACTGGAGCAACGGCCGCTTCCGCATCGTCACACAGTCGATGGTGAGCGCCGGGAACGGCTCCTGCGGCGTGTAGAAACCGGTGTGGTCACCGAACGGGCCCTCCGGCAGCGTCTTGCCGGGCTCCAGCCAGCCCTCGATGACGACCTCGGCGTTGGCCGGGACCTGGAGCGGCACGGTCTTGCAGTCGACCATCTCGATCCGCCGGCCCTGCACGAAACCCGCGAAGAGGTACTCGTCGATGTCGCCGGGCAGCGGCGCCGTGGAGGCATAGGTCACGGCCGGCGGGCAGCCGAACGCGATCGCCACGGGCAGCCGTTCGCCGCGCTTCGCGGCCACCTGGTAGTGATTGCGGCTGTCCTTGTGGATCTGCCAGTGCATTCCGATGGTGCGCCGGTCATGGCGCTGGAGCCGGTAGAGCCCGAGATTGCGGACGCCGGTCTCCGGGTGCCTGGTGTGCGTCAGACCGAGGTTGAAGAAGGAGCCGCCGTCCTGCGGCCAGGTGAACAGCGCGGGGAGCTGGTCCAGATCCACGTCGTCACCGGTGAGGACGACTTCCTGGACCGGCGCGTCCTTGACCTTCTTCGGCGGTACGTGCGTCATCGCGCCGAGCTTTCCGAATGCCTCGCGCACTCCGATGAAGCCCTGCGGCAGTTCCGGCTTGAGCAGGCCGCCGATCTTCTCGCTGATGTCGGCGTACGACCTGAGGCCGAGCGCCTTGAGCAGCCGCCGGTCGGTGCCGTACACATTCATGGCCAGGGGCATCGAGGAACCCCGGACGTTCTCGAAAAGCAGCGCGGGCCCGCCGGCCTTGTTCACCCGGTCGACGATCTCTCCGACTTCCAGATACGGGTCGACTTCGGCCTTGATGCGCTTGAGGTCACCCTCGCGCTCCAGTGCCCGGAGCAGCGAGCGGAGATCGTCGTAAGCCATGCGGTCCAGTGTGACATCCTCCCCGGCGCGGTCTCCCTGGGCTTCCCTGATCAGCCCGCCGATCCGGTACGGATGACGGGGCACCCCTTACTCGCCGTGGACGGCGGCTGGTTGACTTCGGACACGTCCGAGCGGCCACTCGCTACTCTGGGACTGTCCGGGGACCGCCGATCCGGTCCCGAATCTCCGTACGCAGAGGGAGCTCCATGCTTCGGGTGCTGATGATTCTGGTGCCGTTGGCTCTCAGCATCTATGCGTTCATCGACTGCATCACGACCGAAGAGAAAGACATCCGCTATCTCCCGAAGCCCATCTGGGCGATTCTGGTGCTTCTCTTCCCGCTGGTGGGTTCCATCTCCTGGCTGATCGTGGGACGGGACCGTACGGCCGGCCGCGCGGCGGCGGGCCGTCGGGGCGGCTGGGTCGCGCCGGACGACAATCCGGACTTCCTCAACTCCCTGAAGGACGACAGCTCCCTGAGGGACGACCGGGGCCGCGCGGACGGGCGGGGCGGGCCGGCAGCCGCCGCCCCGGTGGAGCCGAAGGCCGCATCGCCTCTCGACGACAAGGAGGCCGCGGCCCACTTGGAGCAGTGGGAAGCGGATCTGCGCCGTCGCGAGGAGGAGATCGAGCGCCGCGAGAAGGGCGGCGGCAGCGCGGAGGACACCCCGCCGACGTCCTGACCCCCCGGGACCGCCCGTCCGGCCGACGGGTCGTCCATGCCGTCCCGTGTGTCTTCCGGGACGCCCGGAGAACTGATGAGGCGTGAGCCAAGGAAACGCCCCGCGCGGGGTCGGTCCCGCGCGGGGCGTTCCGCTGCGCCGTCCGCCGGTCAGACGCCCGCGTACGAGTGCTTGCCGGTGACGAAGATGTTCACGCCGTAGTAGTTGAACAGCCAGCAGCCGAAGGCGATCAGCGCCAGATAGGCGGCCTTGCGGCCCTTCCAGCCGGCGGTGGCGCGGGCGTGCAGATAAGCGGCGTACGCGACCCAGGTGATGAAGGACCAGACCTCCTTGGGGTCCCAGCCCCAGTAGCGGCCCCAGGCGTCGCCGGCCCAGATCGCGCCCGCGATGATCGTGAAGGTCCAGAGCGGGAAGACGGCGGCGTTGACGCGGTACGCGAACTTGTCGAGCGTCGCGGACGCCGGGAGCCGCTCCATGACGGAAGTGGCGAAGGAGCCCGGTGTGCCGCCCCCGGCCAGCTTGGACTCGTACCGCTCACGGAAGAGGTAGAGCAGCGTGGCGACCGCGCCCACATAGAAGACCGCGCCGCAGAAGATCGCGGTGGAGACATGGATCCACAGCCAGTACGAGTGAAGGGCGGGAACCAACTGATCGCTGTCGGTGTACAGGACGGTGACGGCGAGCCCGAGATCGAGGAGGACCGTGGTGACGAGCGGCAGTCCGATCCAGCGGACGTTCTTCTTCAGCGCGAGCAGCGTGAGATACACGGCCACGGCCACGGTGGAGAAGGTGATGTTGAATTCGTACATGTTGCCCCAGGGGGCCCGCTGTACGGAGAGCGCGCGGGCGACCACACCGGCCGCCTCGATGACAAAGGCGAGGACGGTGAGGGACACGGCCATGCGGCCGTACAGATCCCCCTTGGCGTCGCCGCCGTGCGCGCCGGGGCCGTCCGGGACATCACGGGCGCCGGCGGCTGAGCGGGTGATGATCTTCGGCCGCTCCAGGACGGCCGTGGCGCCGCCCTTCTGGGCGACCTGGATCGTGACCGGACCCCCGCCGGCCGCGCGGGCGTCGCCGGTGAGCGCGGCGGCGGTGCGGCCGACCTTGCTCCGGCTGCCGAGCAGCCACTCCGCGATATGGGCGAAGAAGGCGAGCGTGTAGACGGCCATGGACGAATAGATCAGCACATTGCTGGTGTTCGCCAGGCTCTCATTGGTTGCTGCGGCGGCGAGACTCACTTCTCAGCCCCTTCGACAATCTCTTCTGCGGGATCAGGCGCGGTGGGCGCCTCTGAATTGAGGGTGACGGCCAGATCGGCCAGTTCCTCAGGGAGCTTGGCGGACTCGCTGCGGCCGAGTCCCGCCATCTCGACGACGGTGACGCCGTCGGCGCCCCGCACGGCCCGGACCCAGACCCGGCGCCGCTGGATGAAGAGTGAACCGGCCAGACCCCCGATGGCGGCGACCGCCCCGATCAGGGCCCAGAGGCCACCGGGCTGCTGCGAGATCTGGAAACTCGCCCACTCCTTGACGTCCTTCTCGAAGGTGATCGAGCCGGCACCGTCCGGGAGCGTGAGCCTCTCGCCCGGCAGCAGGGTCTTCTTCAGGACATCGCCCTTGGCGTCCTTGAAAGCCTTCATCTTGTCGGTCTTGAGCTGGTACACGTTCTGCGGCAGCCCGGAGTCGACGCCCAGACTGCCGTGGTACGCGCCCACATTGAGCACCGGGAAGTCCAGCGCGGGGAAGCGCGAGAACATCTGCCCGGAGCCCTTGCCCCCGTACGTCGGCACGAAGAACGCGGCGAAGCCGAGCTGGTCCTTCTTGCCGTTCCTGTCCCGGTAGCCGTCCATCACCTTGATGGCGCCCGTGGACGAGAAGTTGTTGTCGATGGGCAGCAGCGGGACCGCGCCCTTGAAGACCACCTGGCCGCGGCCGTCCCTGACGGTCACGACCGGGGCGTAGCCGTGGGAGATCAGATAGACCTTGGAGCCGTCGACCACCAGGGGCTTGTTGACCTGGATGACCGACTTCCGCTCCGTGCCGCCGTCGCCCGTGGAGTAGCGGATCGCGGCCTCGAAGGTACGGGGGGTGCCGAGCTGCGGACCGCTGCGCTCGTAGGTCGCGGTGAACGTGTCCAGGGTGAAGCTGAACGGCGCCAGGTTGTCCGTGCTGAACAGCGACCCCGACGTGAAGTCGTCGTACTGCGTGAGGGTGTTGGAGAAGCCGTCGCCCTCGACGACCAGTTTGCCGCCCTCCGACTTGAAGAGCTGTCCGGTGGCAAAGGCCACCAGCAGCACGATGAGGGCGACATGGAAGACCAGATTGCCGACCTCGCGGAGATAGCCCTTCTCGGCGGCCACGGCGTCTCCCGCGACATGGACACGGAAGCGGCGCTTGCGCAGCATCGCGAGCGCGGCCTCACGGACGGCCTCGGGCTCGGCCGCGGTGCGCCAGGTGGTGTAGACGGGCAGCCGGGTCAGCCGCTTGGGCGCGCCGGGCGGCCTGGAGCGGAGCTGACCGGCGAACTGCCAGGTGCGCGGGACGATACAGCCGATGAGGGAGATGAACAGCAGGATGTAGATCGCGGAGAACCACACCGAGCTGTAGACCTCGAACAGCTGGAGCCTGTCGTAGATCGGGGCAAGCGTCTTGTGCAGGTCCTTGAAGGTCTGCACCTTGAGCTCGTCGACGCTGGTCTGCGGGATCAGCGAGCCGGGGATGGAGCCGAGGGAGAGCAGGAAGAGGAGGATCAGCGCGACGCGCATCGAGGTGAGCTGCCGCCAGAACCAGCGGAGCCAGCCGACGACCCCCAGGACCGGGCCACCGATGTAGGTCTCCTCGCGGGGCGCGGTGGAGAGCTGGGAGCCGGCGGCGCCGAGGTCGCGCGCGTCCCCGGCCTCGGAAGCGGCTCCCGCCGCCGATGCCTCGGCCGTGCTGTCGGTCTCTGTCTTGCTCATGGCACTAGATCCCCACCGTGAAGCCGTCTGACCAGCCCTGCATCTGCTGCATGATGCTGTCCCAGGCACCCGTCAGCAGCAGCAGACCGGTCACGATCATCATCGCGCCGCCGATCCGCATCACCCACATGTAGTGGCGCTTGACCCAGCCGAAGGCGCCGAGCGCCTTGCGGAACGCCACCGCGGCCAGCACGAACGGCACGCCCAGCCCGAGGCAGTACGCGACGGTGAGTATGGCCCCGCGGCCCGCGCTCGCCTGATCGATCGCCAGCGCGTTCACGGTCGAGATGGTCGGGCCGAGACAGGGCGTCCAGCCGATCCCGAAGAGCGCGCCGAGCAGCGGGGCGCCCGCCAGACCGGTCACCGGACGCCGGTGGAAGCGGAATTCACGCTGGGTGAGCCAGGGCATCAGCCCCAGGAAGAGCACACCCATCACGATCATCAGCGCGCCGAGGACCTTGGAGAGGATGTCCCGGTATCCCTGGAGCGTCGCGCCGAAGTAGCCGAACAGCGCGCCGCCGGAGACAAAGACGGCGGTGAAGCCGATGACGAAGAGGGTGGCGCCGGCGGCCATCCGGCCCCGCTTCGCCTCGGCGAGATCGGTCCCGCTGACGCCGGTGACATACGAGAGATAACCGGGCACGAGCGGCAGCACACACGGCGAGAAGAAGGAGACCAGCCCGCCCAACAGCGCGATCGGCAGCGCGAGCAGCAGCGCGCCGCTGTAGACCGTCTCGTTCATGCCGTGCTCCGCGGCGGGAAGGTGCGGCGCATCACTTCTCCGCGATCAGCGGGTCGATCATCTTGCGCAGCTTCTCCGCGTCGAGCGCCATCAGCGAGCGGGCCGCGATCTTTCCGTCCCGGTCGAGCACGATCGTGGACGGGATGGCCTGCGGATTGAGACTGCCCCTGGGGAAACCGTTGACGATGAGCTTGCCCGCCGGGTCGTACAGGCTCGGGTAGCCGACGCCGTAGTCCTTCTCGAACGCGAGCGCCGGCCCCTTGTTGGGGTCCCGGGTGTTGATCCCGACGAACGCCACGCCCTTGGCCTCGGTCTCCTTGGCGACCTTCACCAGATACGGCGCCTCGGCGCGGCAGGGCCCGCACCACGAGCCCCAGACGTTCAGCACAACGATCTTGCCCCGGAGGTCGGCCACATCGAGCTTCTCGCCCTCCAGGGTCTCGCCCGCGATGTCCTTGACCGCCGTACGGTCCGCCTTCGCGACGGTGGCGATACCGCCGGTGTTCGTCACGAAATTACTGTTGCCGCCGCCACCGGACTTGCCGCCGCCGCTGCACGCCGAAAGCGTCAGCGCCGCCGCGACGACCGTGACCGGCAGGATGGCGCGGAGTCGACGGCCGGAGCGGCGTCGGGGGGCGCGGCCTGAGTTCATGTGAAAAGTTTCGCATGGGCGTTTCGAGGATCTTGCGCACCCCCCTGGGTGCCCGGAAAGCCCCTTGTCAGGCGCTCTTAAAGAAAGCGTTCCAGCCGCCCGCCGGAGCCTGTCCGACGTCCAGCGTACGGAGCTTGGCGAGTACGGCGGGGTCCTGGACGTCGAGCCAGTCGGTGAACTGGCGGAACGAGACCAGCCGTACGTCGTTCTTGCCCGCCATCCCCTTCAGTGCCTCTTCCACGGCGTCCATGTAGATCCCGCCGTTCCATTCCTCGAAATGATTGCCTATGAAGAACGGCGCGCGGTTCGTTTCGTACGCCCGCCGGAAACCGGCGAGATAGGCCCCGGTCGCCTGCTTGCGCCACCCCGGGTAGCGCGAGGGCATACCGCGCGTCGAGTTGTGCGACTGATTCGCGAGCATGTTGTAGTCCATGGAAAGGACTTCGAAGGAATGCCCCGGGAATGGGACGGCCTGGAGCGGGAGATTCCAGACACCGCCCATTTTGTCCGGCCACTTCTGGGTGCCGCCGGGGGAACTGGCGTCATAACGCCAGCCCAGCTTCTTCGCGGTCGGCAGCAGATTCTCCTGGCCGAGCAGACAGGGCGTACGGGCGCCGACGAGTTCCTTGCGGTAGTCGAAAGGCAGCGGTTCGAGGTCGGTCCAGCCGCTGTTCGTCCGCCATTCCGTGACGAAGGACACAGCCTGGTCTATCTCACTGCGCCACTGCTCGGGGGTCCAGCGGGCCACCGAGCCCGAGCCCGCGCAGAAGTGCCCGTTGAAGTGCGTGCCTATCTCATGGCCGTCGAGCCATGCCTGACGGACGTTCTTCAGTGTCTCCCTGGCATGCGCGTCGGTGAGATAGCCGATGTCGGACGCGCCCGTGCGGTTGTTCGGCGGCCGGTAGAGCGTCTTCTTGGATTCGGGCAGCACATAGAGACCCGAGAGGAAGAAGGTCATCGCCGCGCCATGATTCCTGGCGAGTTCCAGGAATCGCGGGAAAAGGCCGTTGCCGACCTCGCCCGCCCCGTCCCAGGAGAAGATCACGAACTGCGGCGGGGTCTCGCCCGGTTCGAGGGGGACGGGCGGCGGCGGCTGGTGCGGCTGCTTTCCGGTGTCGGAAGTGGAACCGTCCCCGATGAGCCGGACCTCCCGGCCCGGGGGACGGCTCGCCGGGCGCGCGCCGGCGGTTTCGCCTCCACCCGTGCCACCGCTCGCGGCGGTCCCGGACCGATCGGACCCGCCTCCGCCGCCGGGGCGGCAGGCCGCGATTCCCACCGCGGCCGCGGCTCCCATTCCAGCTCCGAGCAGAGCCCTTCGGCTGATGTCCCGCATACCGTTCCCATCCGCGCTCGTTCGTCATACCGCTCTGACAGTCTTACAAGCGGCAACTCGTGAGATGTCGTACCGAACGCGGAGGTTCCAGGAGATGTTCCGTTTTTAGTTATGTAACAACGAATGTGACAGAGCTCATTGAGGCCCCTGCATCCTGTCCGATATGGACCGGACAGGACCACAGGCGTACGGAAGGCGACCGAATATGGCTGGAAAGCAACCGGTCCGGCAGCGCGGACCGAGGCTCAGGCACCGAATGCCTTGGCCCCTCCCTTCACCGGCTTGGCACCGGCGAGGAGATGGGCCGGCACGAGATCACGGGCCGGCTCGGTGTAGCCAACGGAAATGATCTTGTCACCGTGATAGGTGAAGCTGGTCAGCGAGGCGAGGGTGCACTGCCGCCGGCGCGGATCGTGCCAGAGCCTGCGGCGCTCGACAAAGCTCCGGACGATCCAGATCGGAAGCTGATGGCTGACACAGACCGCCTCCCGGCCGCGGGCCGCGTCACGCGCGGCGCCCAGGGCGCCCATCATCCGTACGACCTGGTCGACGTACGGCTCGCCCCAGGACGGCCGGAAGGGATTGGTGAGGTGCTTCCAGTTGGCCGGTTTGCGCAGCGCGCCGTCACCGACGCCGAAGGACTTGCCCTCGAAGATGTTCGCGGCCTCGATCAGCCGGTCGTCGGTGTCGAGGGTCAGACCGTGGCTCTTGGCGAGCGGAGCCGCGCTCTCCTGGGCGCGCTCCAGCGGGGAGGCGACGACGTGAGCGATGTCATGGCCCGCCAGATGCTCGGCGACCCGGTCGGCCATCTCACGGCCCAGGTCCGAGAGGTGGTAGCCGGCGCGGCGGCCGTACAGCACACCGTCCGGATTGTGGACCTCGCCGTGGCGCATCAGATGGACGATGGTCGTTTCGTTGCCGATGTCGCTGTCGCTCATGCCGCGCTCTCCGGGTCCGTGGCTTCGGCGGCGGCGCGGGCGGCCGCCGGCAGTGCTGCGGCGATCCGTTCGATCGCGCGCTCGTCGTGGGCGGTGGAGACGAACCAGGACTCGAAGGAGGACGGCGGCAGATAGACGCCGTCGGCGAGCATCGAGTGGAAGAAGGGGGTGAAGCGGAACGACTCCTGCCTCTTCGCGCCCTCGTAGTCGTACACCTCGTCGGCCGTGAAGAAGACAGAGAACATATTGCTCGCCCTCTGCACCCGGTGGGCGACGCCCTCCTTGCCGAGGGCCTCCGTCACCAGCGCCTGGATCTCCTCCGAGACCGCGTCGACCTTCTCGTACGCCGCGTCGTCGAGCAGCCGGAGCTGGGCCAGGCCCGCGGCGGTGGCGACCGGATTCCCGGAGAGCGTGCCCGCCTGGTAGACCGGTCCCGCCGGGGCGAGCCGGCCCATGATGTCGGCGCGGCCACCGAACGCGGCGGCGGGGAAGCCGCCGCCCATGACCTTGCCGAAGGTCATCAGGTCGGGCGCGACGCCGTCGACGCCGTACCAGCCCGCCTTCGACGTACGGAACCCGGTCATCACCTCGTCGGAGATGTAGAGCGCGCCGTCGGCGGCGCAGATCTCCTTGAGCCCCGCGTTGAAACCGTCGCGCGGCGGCACCACACCCATGTTGCCCGGCGACGCCTCCGTGATCACACAGGCGATCTCACCCGGATGCGCGGCGAACGCCCGGCGCACGGCGTCGAGGTCGTTGTACGGCAGGACGATGGTGTCGCCCGCCTGCGCACCGGTGACGCCGGGCGTGTCGGGCAGCCCGAAGGTCGCCACCCCGGAGCCGGCCGCCGCGAGCAGCGCGTCGACATGGCCGTGGTAGCAGCCGGCGAACTTCACGACCTTCGCACGCCCGGTGAAACCACGGGCGAGCCGGATCGCGGACATGGTCGCCTCAGTGCCGGACGACACCAGCCGTACCTGTTCCACGGGGGCGACCCGGGCCACGATCTCCTCGGCGAGCGCGACCTCGCCCTCACCCGGCGTACCGAACGACGTACCGCGCGCGACCGCCGCCTGGACCGCTTCGATCACCTCGGGGTGGGAATGACCGAGAATCATCGGCCCCCAGGAACATACGAGGTCGACATATTCACGGCCGTCCGCATCGATGAGGTATGGACCGTTACCGGACACCATGAACCGGGGCGTACCGCCCACCGCGCGAAAGGCACGGACGGGAGAGTTCACGCCGCCGGGCGTCACGAGGGCCGCGCGGTCGAAAAGCGTCTGCGAAACTGGGGCGTCATAGGGGAAGCTCACGCAATCCATGGTGTCAGAGGCTCAGACGTTCTTGCGGACAGGTGTTTCACCGCACGTCCGTGGGGGAGGTCACTGTCACGATGATCGGGTTGCGCGGCCAGGGCTGCGAGTGGTCGGGTGGAGATATGCATCGCGGTGGCGGACTGGGCGAGGGGACCGACGACCTGGGTCCCGAGCCTGCCCGCCGGGGGAAGCACCGGAGACACGAGGCCCGGGAGCAGCCCGCGGGGAGCAGGAGTAGTGGCCGGGTGGGGGTGACCTACAAATACTTTGGCGCGCCCAACGGCGCCACGGCGGCACGGGTCCCGATTTCGATGCGCCCCGAAGAGCTGGGCGGCGACGAACTCGGCATGGGCGGCATGTTCACCAAGATCAAGCCCGAGACCATAGCCGCGATGGTCCTGACCGGCATACAGGGCATGCCTCTGCACAAGGTGCCCCCGCTGGAACTGGTCGTGCTGCACCCCGACTACGCGGTGGTGAAACTTCCCATGACGGTCGTCGACCCCCTCCGGGGCATCGGCGAGGAGTCGGTGGGCGCGGCGGCGTTCATATGGTCGACGGTCCCGGACCGGGGCGGCCCCCGGGACGCGTACAACGTCTATCAACTCCTGCACGAATGGCAGGACTTCAGCCACAGACTGCATGACGCGGGGCATCAGCCCTATTGCCTGGTGTGGCCCTGACTTCGAGTTTCCGTGATCTCTTCATGAGGCTGTCCTGGGGCATGCCATGGGCATCCCCCAGAACGAGGCTGTGATCCGGATCCCCGCACGGATGGCGCACCTGATCAGGGAGGCGTGCGATGCCGTCGAACGTGCCGACTTTCGATGAGCTGATCAGCCGATGCAGGTACTCAGCGGTGCATCTGGAGATGCGCGACTCATATGCCGTCGATTACGAGAAGGGACCGTTCGCCGAGTGGCGTGCCGGAGTCCGGCTCGACCCCGCGGACCGGGCTTCATGGTGGCGGCCCTGGTTGGATCTGATGTCGGCGACCGTGGCGCGTGGAGTCACCGTACGCCGAGCCCGCATTGTGTCCGAGCCGGTCAGCGAATACATCCGGTACGAGCACTCCGCGACCTTCACCAACGTGGCGGCCGGTGAGCAGGTGCGGTGGCTGGCACGCCGCAACGCCTCGGACATCGCGTTGCCGGGCAATGACTTCTGGCTCTTCGACGACCAGTGGGTCCACTGGAACCACTTCGCCGGCGACGGGACCTCCACGGGCGAGGAGATCAGCGACGACCCGCGCGCCGCGGAACTCTGCGCCGAAGCCTTCGAGATGACGTGGTCACGAGCCGTCCCGCACGACCAATACAAGATCCACTGACCAGAAACTCGGGTGTCGTCCCGATGGCAACACCGAGGCGACGACAGTGGCCGCAGGAGACATTCCACGTCTACGACGACACCCTTGTGTCCGTGGAACTGCTGTCGGCCCAGGTGAACATGACGCAGCGACCAGTATCGCTTCCGGCCGCTCAACCACCCGCGCCTCGGCCTTCCCCTCCCCCGCGTTTCCGCATCCCGGCATCCGGGGCACTCCCCCCGTCTGTGCACTGCCCATTGTGTGACCGGCGGACACCTCGCGCATTGCCGTAATCCGGCAGTCTTCGGGGCGCTCCGGTGCCGGACGCCGACCCACGCCACGTCATGACAAGACCTACGGGCCGGACGGCTCACGACAGAGCGCGCACGCCCGGGGGGTTCGGGCGGTGGGGGTCAGTCCTCGCCCTCCAGCTCCCCCTCCGTCTCCAGGAACACCGCGCGCAGCGCGTCCAGCACCGCCGGGTCCGGCTTCGCCCACATGCCCCGGGACTCCGCCTCCAGCAGCCGCTCCGCGATGCCGTGCAGCGCCCAGGGGTTGGCCTCCTGGAGGAACTCGCGGTTCTCCGGGTCCAGTACGTAGGTCTCCGTGAGCTTGTCGTACATCCAGTCGGCCACCACGCCCGTGGTGGCGTCGTACCCGAAGAGGTAGTCGACCGTCGCGGCCAGCTCGAAGGCGCCCTTGTAGCCGTGCCGGCGCATGGCCTCGATCCAGCGCGGGTTGACCACGCGGGCCCGGAAGACCCGGGACGTCTCCTCCACCAGGCTGCGGGTACGGACCGTCTCCGGCCGGGTGGAGTCACCGATGTACGCCTCCGGGGCGGTGCCCTTGAGCGCGCGCACCGTGGCGACCATGCCGCCGTGGTACTGGAAGTAGTCATCGGAGTCCGCGATGTCGTGCTCGCGGGTGTCGGTGTTCTTGGCGGCCACCGCGATGCGCTTGTACGCGGTCTCCATCTCGGCGCGGGCGGGCCGGCCGTCGAGTTCCCGGCCGTACGCGTAGCCGCCCCAGGCCGTGTAGACCTCCGCGAGGTCCGCGTCGGTGCGCCAGTCGCGGCTGTCGATGAGCTGGAGGATCCCCGCGCCGTAGGTGCCGGGCCGGGAGCCGAAGATACGCGTGGTGGCACGGCGTTCGTCACCGTGCTCGGCCAGGTCCGCCCGGGCGTGGGCGCGGATGAAGTTGGTGTCGTCGGGCTCGTCCAGCGAGGCGGCCAGCCGTACGGCGTCGTCCAGCAGCCCGATGGCGTGCGGGAACGCGTCGCGGAAGAAGCCGCTGATGCGCAGCGTCACATCGATACGGGGGCGGCCGAGTTCGGCCGGGGATATCGCTTCGAGTCCGGTGACGCGGCGGGAGGCGTCGTCCCAGACCGGCCGGACCCCGAGCAGCGCCAGCGCCTCCGCGATGTCGTCGCCGGAGGTGCGCATGGCGCTCGTGCCCCACAGGGACAGTCCGACGGAGGTCGGCCAGTCGCCGTTGTCGGTGCGGTACCGCTCCAGCAGGGAGTCCGCGAGGGCCTGCCCGGTCTCCCAGGCGAGGCGCGAGGGCACGGCCTTGGGGTCGACGGAGTAGAAGTTCCGGCCGGTCGGCAGGACATTGACCAGGCCGCGCAGCGGCGAGCCGGACGGGCCCGCCGGGACGAATCCGCCGCTCAGCGCGTGCAGCACGTGATCGGTCTCGGCGGTCGTGCCGGCCAGACGCGGCACGACCTCGGTGGCCGCGAAGTCCAGGATGTCCAGGACGGCCGGTGCCTGGCCGGCGGCCACCTCCGGCACGGCGGCCGGGTCCCAGTCCGCGTCCTCCATGGCCTGGACGAGTGCGCGCGCCCGCTCCTCCGCCTCGTCGGCGGTGGTGCGGGTGGCGGCGGACTCGTCGAGGCCGAGGGCCTCGCGCAGGCCGGGGAGGGACGAGGTGCCGCCCCAGATCTGCCGGGCGCGCAGGATGGCCAGGACGAGGTTGACCCGGGCTTCGCCGGTGGGCGCGCCGCCCAGGACATGCAGACCGTCGCGGATCTGCGCGTCCTTGATCTCGCAGAGCCAGCCGTCGAGATGAAGGATGAACTCGTCGAAGCCCTCGTCCTCGGGCCGGTCGGCCACACCGAGGTCGTGGTCGAGCTTGGCGGCCTGGATCAGTGTCCAGATCTGGGCGCGGATCGCGGGCAGTTTGGCCGGGTCCATGGACGCGATCGAGGCATGCTCGTCGAGGAGCTGCTCCAGCCGCGCGATGTCGCCGTAGGACTCGGCGCGCGCCATCGGCGGCACCAGGTGGTCGACCAGCGTGGCATGGACCCGGCGCTTGGCCTGGGTGCCCTCGCCCGGGTCGTTGACCAGGAACGGATAAATCAGCGGCAGGTCGCCCAGGGCCGCGTCCGGGCCGCAGGAGGCGGAGAGCCCGGCGTTCTTGCCGGGCAGCCACTCCAGGTTGCCGTGCTTGCCGAGGTGGATCATGGCGTCGGCGCCGAAGCCGCCGTCCGCCCGGGCCGCCTGGATCCAGCGGTAGGCGGCCAGGTAGTGGTGCGAGGGCGGCAGATCGGGATCGTGGTAGATCGCGATGGGATTCTCGCCGAAGCCGCGCGGCGGCTGGATGAGGATCAGCAGATTGCCGCGCCGCAGCGCGGCGAGCACGATGTCGCCCTCCGGATTCCGGCTCCGGTCCACGAACATCTCGCCGGGCGGCGGACCCCAGTGGCGCTCGACGGCTTCCCGCAGGTCGGCCGGGAGCTGTCCGTACCACCGCCGGTAGTCGGCGGCCGGGATCCGGACGGGGTTGCGGGCGAGCTGCTCCTCGGTGAGCCAGTCCTGGTCGTGGCCGCCGGCCTCGATCAGGGCGTAAATCAGCTCGTCGCCGTCGCCGGACTCCAGCCCCGGCACCTCTTCGTCTCCGAAGTCGTAGCCGTCGCCGCGCAGTTCGCGCAGGAGTGCGACGGCGCTCGCGGGGGTGTCGAGGCCGACGGCGTTGCCGATCCGGGAGTGCTTGGTCGGATACGCGGAGAGCACCAGGGCGAGACGCTTGTCCTGATTCGGGATGTGGCGCAGGCGCCCGTGCCGTACGGCGATCCCGGCGACACGCGCCGAGCGCTCGGGGTCCGCGGCATACGCGGGCAGACCGTCCTCGTCGATCTCCTTGAAGGAGAACGGCACGGTGATCAGGCGGCCGTCGAACTCCGGCACGGCGACCTGCGACGCGGAGTCCAGCGGGGACAACCCCTCGTCGCTCTCCTCCCAGGCGGCGCGGCTGCTGGTGAGGCAGAGGGCCTGGAGGATCGGTACGTCGAGCGCGGCGAGCGCGCCCGCGTCCCAGGACTCGTCGTCGCCGCCGGCGGACGCCTCGGCGGGCCGGGTGCCGCCCGCGGCGAGCACGGTGGTGACGATGGCGTCGGCCCCGCGCAGCGCGTCGAGCAGCTCGGGCTCGGGGGCGCGCAGCGAGGCGACGAAGATCGGCACGGCCCGGCCGCCCGCCTCCTCGATGGCCTCGCTCAGGGTGTCGATGAAGGCGGTGTTGCCGCTCAGGTGGTGGGCGCGGTAGTAGAGCACGGCGATGACCGGCCGGCTGCCGAGGGCGTCGAGGGCCTCCACCCGGCGGTGGACCCGGCCCCAGGACGGCGCGGCTGCCGGCGGCTCGAAGCCGTGGCCGGTCAGCAGGACGGTGTCGGCGAGGAACCGGGCGAGCTGCTCCAGATTGGCCGGGCCGCCGTGGGCGAGATAGGCGTGCGCCTCCGCGGCGATGCCGATGGGCACCGTGGAGGCTTCCATGAGCTGGGCGTCCGGGGCCTGTTCACCGGTGAGGACCACGACGGGGCGGTCTCCGGCGAGCAGCAGATCGATGCCGTCCTGCCAGGCGCGCAGCCCGCCGAGGAGCCGTACGACGACGAGATCGGCGCCGTCCAGCAGCGCGGGCAGCTCGTCGAGCGCGAGCCGGGCCGGGTTGGCGTACCGGTACGGGACCGGGCCCTCCAGCGCGTTGGCCGCGCGTGCGCTGAGCAGGTCGGTGTCGGACGTCGACAGGAGCAGGATCATGCGGCGTCACGCCTTCCTCGGGGTCCGCGCCCCGGGCGGTGGTGAGGACGGCGGGAGTTCCTGACTCACCCGGCTGCTGCCGGGCTCACAGTGGCGGGACCGCGCCGGATTCTCACCGGGCTTCCTCCCCTGACGCCGTCGCTGGCGGTGACGGGTCTGTCGACCCGCCGTCTGCATAGTAGGTGGTGCAGGTCACGGGCGGGGAGGGCGCCCGCACGATGGCCGGAACGGCAGGGGAGGGCGTCCGGCCACGTGGGTATGCTCGCCGCCATGCCGCCCACCTCGCCAACACCCGTGAACCGGGACGAAGCTCCCGTGCGGGAGCGCGGTGACGCCTGCCCCGGCGCGCTCCGGCTGCACCCGGCCGACGACGGACGGCTGGCCCGACTGCGGCTGCCCGGCGGCTTGCTGACGCACCATCAGGCCGACGTGCTGGCCTCGGCGGCGGAGCGGCTTGGCGACGGGCATCTGGACATCACCTCGCGGGGCAATGTGCAGCTTCGGGGGCTGGGCGAGAGCTGCGGCGCGGAGCTGGCGGAGCTGCTGGGCGAGGCCGGTCTGCTCCCCTCCGACCGGCATGAGCGCGTACGGAACATCGTCGCCTCGCCGCTCGCCGGACTGGACGGAGTCCCCGGCGCGGACGTCCAGTTGTGGACACGGGAACTGGACACGCTGCTGTGCGCGAGCGAGACCGCGACGGCTCTCTCGGGACGCTTCCTGTTCGCGCTGGACGACGGCCGCGGCGACATGGCGGCGCTCGGCGCGGATGTGACGTTGCTCGCACGGCGCGACGGGACGGCCGCGCTGTATACCGGGACGAACCAGACAGCCGCAGGGGAGTCCGCGCCGGCCGCGCTGCGGGTGGCCGCCGCCGACGCCCCGCGCGCGGCCCTGCTGGCGGCCGAGACCTTTCTCACGGTCGCGGAGACCGGCGGCTCGGGCGCCTGGCGGGTACGAGAACTCCCCGCGGGCCATGGGCTGGACGCGGCGGTGGCCACGCGACTGGCCGGGGCCGGGATCGCGGCGGAGCCCCTCGCGCAGGTGGCGCCGCCGCCGGCGGCGGCCCCGCCCCCCGGACTGGTCCACTCCCCCGAAGGGACCGTGGCCGTCTCCGTGTACGCACCGCTGGGACGGCTGAGCGTGGCGCGCTGGCGGGCGCTGACGGCCGGCGGCGGCGAACCGCGGGTGACTCCATGGCGCGGAGTGATCGTGCCGGGGCTCGAACCGGCGGCGGCCCGGGGCCTGCTGGCCGGACTCCGTACGGCCGGGCTGATCACCGCCCCGGACTCGCCCTGGTACGGCGTCGGCGCCTGCACCGGCCGGCCGGGCTGCGCCAAGGCCCTCTCCGACATACGGTCCGACGCGGCCGGGGCCACGAGAACCGCGCCCGGCGGACTCCCCGTGTACTGGTCCGGCTGCGCGCGCCGCTGCGGCCGTCCCGAGGGCGACCGGGTGGACGTGGTGGCGACCGGCGAAGGCGGCTACAGCGTCTCCGTAGTCTCCGTGACAGGAAACCTTCCGGCGCCGCCGAGGACGGCGGCGACCGGACCGGAGCTCGCCGAAGCGGTGGCGACGGCACGCACAACCCCAGTGACGAGATGAGCGAGACCACAGTGTCCACAGTGTTCGACTACGAGAAGGACGGCGCGGCGATATACCGCCAGTCCTTCGCCACCATCCGCGCCGAGGCGGACCTCGCCGGGCTGCCCGCCGATGTCTCGCAGGTCGCGGTGCGGATGATCCACGCCTGCGGGATGGTCGACCTGGTGCGCGACCTCGCCTTCACCCCCGGGGTGGTGGCGCGCGCCCGCGAGGCGCTGCGCGCGGGCGCGCCGATCCTGTGCGATGTCGCCATGGTCGCCAGCGGGGTCACACGCAAGCGGCTGCCCGCCGGCAACGAGGTCGTCTGCACCCTGTCCGACCCCTCGGTGCCCGCGCTCGCCGCCGCGGCGGGGACCACCCGCAGCGCTGCCGCGCTCGATCTGTGGCGGGACCGGATGGACGGCGCGGTGGTGGCCGTCGGCAACGCCCCGACGGCGCTCTTCCGGCTGCTGGAGATGATCGAGGACGGCGCGCCGCGCCCGGCGGCCGTCATCGGTGTGCCGGTCGGTTTCGTCGGCGCCGCCGAGTCCAAGGACGCGCTGGCAGGACACCCCTCCGGGCTTGAACACCTGGTCGTACGCGGACGGCGCGGCGGCAGCGCCATCGCCGCCGCCGCCATCAACGCGATAGCGAGCGAGGAAGAGTGAACGCGAACACCCCCGCGGCCCCCGGGCCCGCCACCGGGCGGCTGTACGGAGTCGGCCTCGGCCCGGGCGACCCGTCACTGATGACCGTACGCGCCGTGCAGGTCATCGCCGAGGCCGATGTGATCGCGTATCACAGCGCCCGGCACGGCCGCTCCATAGCCCGTTCCATCGCCGCCGGACATCTGCGCCCGGACCATATCGAGGAGGCGCTGGTCTACCCGGTCACCACCGGGACCACCGGCCATCCGGGCGGATACCGGGGCGCGATGGAGGACTTCTACACCGAGTCGGCCGCCCGGCTCGCCGCGCATCTGGACGCGGGACGGACGGTCGCCGTGATCGCCGAGGGCGACCCGCTCTTCTACGGCTCGTACATGCATATGCACAAGCGGCTCGCCGACCGCTATCCGACCGAGGTCGTCCCCGGTGTCACCTCGGTGAGCGCCGCCGCCGCGCGGCTCGGCACCCCGCTCGTCGAGGGCGAGGAGGTGCTGACGATCCTGCCGGGCACCCTGCCCGAGGAGGAGCTGACGGCCCGCCTGGCCTCGGCGGACTCGGCCGTCGTCATGAAGCTCGGCCGCACCTTCCCCACCGTACGGCGGGCCGTCGAACGGGCCGGACGGCTGGCGGACGCCCGGTATGTCGAGCGCGCCACCATGAGCGGCGAGCGCACCGGCCCGCTGGCCGGGACCGACCCGGAGTCCGTGCCGTACTTCTCGGTCGCCGTCCTGCCGAGCCGGATCGACGCCGTGCCCGCGCCGGCCGGACGCGGCGAGGTCGTGGTCGTCGGCACCGGCCCGGCGGGACCGCTGTGGCTCACCCCCGAGACGCGCGGCGAACTGGCCGCGGCCGAGGTCCTCGTGGGCTACACCACCTATCTGGACCGGGTGCCGGTCCGTCCCGGCCAGATCAGGCACGGCTCCGACAACAAGGTCGAGTCGGAGCGCGCCGAGTTCGCGCTCGACCTGGCCCGGCGGGGCCGGCGGGTGGCCGTGGTCTCGGGCGGCGACCCGGGCGTCTTCGCGATGGCCACGGCCGTACTGGAAGTGGCGTCCCGGCCGCCGTACGACGAGGTCCCGGTGCGGGTGCTGCCGGGCGTGACCGCCGCCAACGCCGCCGCGGCCCGGGCCGGCGCCCCGCTCGGCCACGACTACGCCGTGCTCTCGCTGTCCGACCGGCTCAAGCCGTGGGAGGTCATCGCCGAACGGCTGCACGCGGCGGCCGCCGCCGATCTGGTGCTGGCGCTCTACAACCCCGGTTCACGCAGCCGTACCTGGCAGGTCGGCAAGGCGCGTGAACTGCTTCTGGAGCACCGCGCCCCGGACACTCCCGTCGTCCTCGGCCGCGATGTGGGCGGGCCGGAGGAGAGCGTACGGATCGTGCGGCTCGCCGACCTCGATCCGGCGCAGGTCGACATGCGGACGATCCTGATTGTCGGCTCCTCGCAGACGGTGACCGTCCGGCGGGGCGACGGCGAACAGATCGTCTGGACGCCGCGCCGCTATCCGGAAAGCTCGCCACCGGAGAGCTGAGCCAGCCACCGCGCCGCCTCGTCCGGGGTCGTCACGACGGGCACGCCGTCCGGGACCGGCGGTCTGCTGATGACGACCACCGGCAGGCCGGCCTCGCGGGCCGCGGCGAGCTTGGGCGCGGTGGCGGCGCCGCCGCTGTCCTTGGTCACCAGCACGTCGAGGCGGTGGCGGCGCAGCAGCTCGCGTTCTCCTTCCAGGGTGAAGGGGCCCCGGTCCAGCAGGGTCTCCATCCTGGCGGGCGTGGGCGTCCCCGGGTCGGGGGCGTCGACGGACCGTACGAGAAACCAGTGGTCGTCGAGGTCCGGCCGGGCGAACGCGGCGAGGCCCATGCGCCCGGTGGTGAGAAAGACCCGGCGGCCGAGCCCCCGGAGCGCCCCGGCCGCCTCCGCCGGCGAACCGGCCCGGTGCCAGTCGTCGCCCGGCACCGGGACCCAGGAGGGGCGGCGCAGGGCCAGCAGGGGAACATGAGCGGCGGTGGCGGCACGCGCCGCGTTGAAACTGATCGTTCCGGCGAAGGGATGGGTGGCGTCGATGAGTGCGTCCACGCGATGCTCACGCAGCCAGCGTTCCAGCCCCTCCGCGCCGCCGAACCCGCCGATCCGCACCTCTCCGGGCAGCGGCACGGGCCGTGCGACACGTCCGGCGAGGGAACTGGTGACGCGCAGCCGTCCGTGGAGCGCCCCGGCGAGCAGCCGGGCCTCGGTGGTCCCGCCGAGGACCAGCACATGCGGCGGCCGGTGCTCCGGAGATGTGTCCGTCTGCGCTATGTCCATAGGAGATACGTCCATCGGGGATGGGTCCGTCGGGGATAGGTCCGTCGGGGATAGGTCCATCGGGGATAGGTCCATCGGGTCTTCGGGGTCTCTCCATGGCTGAGGGTGTGACGGGCGGGCGCGATGCCCAACTCAAGCACACGGGTCTGCGGCACGGCTGGACGACGGGTGCGTGCGCGACGGCGGCGACGACGGCCGCGTACACGGCACTGCTGACGGGAGAGTTCCCCGACCCGGTCACGGTCGAGCTGCCGAAGGGCCAGACGCCGGCGTTCGCACTGTCCCGCGAGGAACTCTCCCGGGACCACGCCATGGCCGCCGTGGTCAAGGACGCCGGCGACGACCCGGACGTCACGCATGGCGCCCTGGTCCGCGCGACGGTACGGCTGCTGCCGCCGGGCTCGGGGGTGGTCTTCCGGGCGGGCCCCGGTGTGGGGACGGTCACCCGGCCCGGCCTTCCGCTGGAGGTCGGCGAACCGGCGATCAACCCGGTGCCGCGCCGGCTCATGCGCGCCCATGTGGCACGGGTCGCGGCCCGCCACGGCGGCACGGGCGATGTGGAGATCACCGTCTCGGTCGACAACGGCGCGGAGATCGCCCGCTCCACCTGGAACCCGAGGCTGGGCATCCTCGGCGGCCTCTCCATACTCGGCACGACGGGCATAGTCGTCCCGTATTCCTGCTCGGCCTGGATCGACTCGATCAGACGCGGCGTGGACGTGGCCCGCGCCGCCGGCCGTACGCATGTGGCGGGCTGCACCGGCTCGACGTCGGAGAAGACGGTCGTCGCCACCCACGGTCTGCCGGAGGACGCCCTGTTGGACATGGGTGACTTCGCGGGCGCGGTCCTGAAGTACATCCGCCGCCACCCGGTGGCCCGCCTGACGATCTGCGGCGGCTTCGCGAAACTCTCCAAACTGGCCGCCGGCCACCTCGACCTCCACTCGGCGCGCTCACAGGTGGACAAGGCGTTCCTGGCGGAACTGGCCACCGGAGCAGGCGCGGACGCGGCACTGGCGGCGCGGGTGGCTGCGGCCAACACCGGCCTGGAGGCGCTGCGGCTCTGCGAGTCCCGGGGAGTGGCGCTGGGGGACGCGGTGGCGAGGCGGGCCAGGGACGAGGCGCTGGCGGTACTGCGCGGTGCGCCGGTGGAGGTTGATGTGATCTGCATCGACCGGGCGGGCGCGGTGGTGGGACGCAGCGAGCCCCGCCACTCCGGCGGCGAGTGACGGGGCTGATTGGCGCGTTGTGCCTCAGGAAGCGGGAAAACCGCCATTGCTCACGGCGGTGACGAACGCGGACCAGCCCTCGGCCGGGAACATGAGGGCCGGACCGCTCGGGTCCTTGCTGTCCCGCACGGGGACGACGGCGCCGACGACGGTGGGCGCCCATTCAAGGCAGTTGCCGCCGTCTCCGTTGCTGTAAGTCGACTTGATCCACTCCACCTGGGAGAGATCCGGGATGGTGCTCATGGGGAAAGGGCCTCCATCGTGGACCGGATGAGAGACGCCGTATTACGTGGCGACAGGGCGTAGGCCCTCATCAGATCGTAGGCCCGCCTGCGAACGCCAGCGCTTTCCTGGTCTTCCAGGAGTTGGCCCGTGCTGATGCTCTCCTCGTAGGCCACGACCGAGCCGTTGTCCAGCGTGAGAACCGTCAATGAGCCGCCCAGGAAGGCATGTTCCCCGTGCTCGAACGGCAGAATCTGGACAACGCTCGCGGGACCGTCGACAAGCTCCAACAGCGCGGCCAACTGAGCCCGCATCACGCCCGCGCCCCCGATCGGGCGCCGTACCACCGCTTCGTCGAGGACCAGGGACAGGTCGGGCAGTGGGTCGGCCCTCAGCAAGCTCTGCCTGCCCATCCGGACCGATACTTTCTCCTCGATCTCGTCCTGTGTCGCCCGTGGGTTGCTGACGCGAAAAAGCGCGCGGGCGTACTCCTCCGTCTGAACGAGTCCGGGGACGACGTGTCCCGAGTACTCGTCAATGACCCGGGCCCGGGCCTCCAGTTCCATGCGCCGCCGGTACTTGTCCGGATGAATTTCCTTGCGGGCCAGGCCGTACAGCTCTTCGAAGATTCCGTCCGTCCCGAATGCCACATCGAGCTGAGCGGGCAGTTCGCGGGGCGGCATGTACTCCGCCGTCTCGATCCGGGACAGGTGGCTCTTACTGACGAGCACCACGCCGGACAGGCCCTCCAGGGTCAGACCGGCTCTCTCGCGAAAGCTCCGCATCTTGGCACCGAACAAATGTCGGGCGGACCTGTCGGGCGTCAGTTCACGTGCGGGCCGGGCCATACGAGCACCACCATTTTTCCCAGATTCGTGGTCGGTACGGAAACCGCTGTCGAGGGTACGCCGATGGGAGCCATGCTGTGAGCAACTAGTCACAGAGAGCAAACGAATTGACGAAAGGCGTTGCGTCCATGGCACCCGCCGCCCGCCCGGCCCCCGAAATGGAGCCGAGGGAAGCCGAGAGCTTCCGGCACCTGGTTCCCGACCGGGTATCTGATGAGTTCCCCGTACCGACAAGGGAGTTGGTGAAGCGCGTGGAGCGCGGGCCGAGGCGGCTGACGCGATGACCAGAAGCGACGCGCGCAGGTTCCTGTCCCTGCTGTCGGACGTGTTCGGCGTGGACGGCGTCCTCATCGTCCCGAAGACCGAACCCGGCGGGGAAGGAGCGGATCTCGTCCCCGGCTCGGCGCTGAGATGGCCGAAGTGCGAGTGCGGGGGCCCGAAGTGCCCGGACTACGAGCCTCCGGCACCCCCGGGAGATGAACTCAGCGCGCGATTGGCGGAACAGAACAAACGCAGCAGCAGAGGTGGCACATGAGTCGCTTTCGACATTGGTTCGGGGCCGGAGCAATCAACCGTCGGCCCAGTCTGAGACTGTTCATCGCGGCACACGAAGACCGCGAGGGTTTTCTCGCGGCTCTCCGCCAGTGGGACGAGGCGGCCTCGTGCGAGACGGCCGAGCCTCTCCTTTCGGAGAACGGGCACCCTCGGTGACTTTCGGAGAACGGGAACCCGCGGTGACCGCGAACGCGCACGTCCCCCGACGCGCGCGTGCTCCGTCAGCAGGCGCCCCGGCGCTCCCGGTCCGGCGAGTACAGGTGACTGTCGCGGAACTGCTCCGCCGCCAGCGTCCGGCCCACCATGATCACCGCCGTGCGCACCACACCCGCCGCCTTCACCTGCCCGGCGATGTCGTCCAGGGTGCCGCGCAGGACCAGTTCGTCGGGCCGGCTGGCCATCGCGACCACCGCGGCCGGGCAGTCGGGCCCGTAGTGCGGCAGCAGTTCCGCCACCACCCGGTCCACATACCTCGCTGCGAGATGCAGCACCAGCAGCGCCCCGCTCCGGCCGAGGGTCGCCAGATCCTCCCCCTCCGGCATCGGGGTGGCACGCTGGGCGATCCGCGTCAGGATCACCGTCTGGCCCACCGTCGGCACCGTCAGCTCCCGCTTCAGCGCGGCGGCCGCCGCCGCGAACGCCGGTACCCCCGGCACCACTTCGTACGGCACACCCGCCGCGTCCAGCCGCCGCATCTGCTCCGCCACGGCGCTGAAGACCGAGGGGTCGCCGGAGTGCAGCCGGGCCACGTCATGGCCCTCCTCGTGCGCCCGGACCAGCTCCGCCGTAATGCCGTCCAGGTCCATCCGCGCGGTGTCGATCAGGCGCGCGTCCGGCGGGCAGTCGGCCAGCAGCTCGCGCGGCACCAGACTGCCCGCGTACAGACAGACCTGGCAGGCGGCCAGCCTGCGCGCGCCGCGCACCGTGATCAGGTCGGCGGCGCCGGGTCCGGCTCCGATGAAGTACACCGTCATCGTTCTTCTCCTGAGGGTTCGCCCGAGGGGATGTGCGCGGGGGCCTTGGTGACGGCCCACTGAGTGACCGGCATGGCGCCCCGCCAGCCGGTGAATCCGCCCACCGGCACGGCGTGCGCGACGGCCAGGCGCACCAGTTCGCCGCCGAAGCGGCGGTACCAGTCGGCCAGCAGCGCCTCCGACTCCAGCGTCACCGTGTTCGCGACCAGCCGGCCCCCCGCCGGCAGCGCCTCCCAGCACGCCTCCAGCAGCCCCGGCGCGGTCAGGCCGCCGCCGATGAACACCGCGTCGGGCACCGGCAGCCCCGCCAGCGCGGCCGGGGCCCGGCCGCTGACGACACGCAGCCCGGGGACGCCGAGGGCGCGGGCGTTACGGCCGATCCGTTCCGCGCGGACCGGGTCGCGCTCCACCGAAACAGCCCGGCAGGAGCGGTGCGTACGCATCCACTCGACGGCGATCGAGCCCGACCCGCCGCCGATGTCCCAGAGCGACTCGCCCGGCGCCGGGGCCAGCGCGGCCAGCGTGGCGGCGCGCACATGGCGCTTGGTGAGCTGGCCGTCGTGTTCGTACGCGGCGTCCGGCAGCCCGGGGACGGCCCCGAGCCGGAGCGCGTCCGGCGCGCGCCGGCACTCGATCGCCACGACATTCAGCGCGTCCCCGGCGGGCTCGGCCCAGTCGCGCGCGAGCCCGTCGGTACGGCGTTCGCGTTCCGCGCCGAGTTGTTCGAGCACACGCATACGGCTCGGCCCGTAGCCGCGCTCCCGCAGCAGCGCCGCCACCTCGGCGGGCGTGGCGGCTCCGGCGCTGAGCACCAGGATCCGGCGGCCGTCGTGCAGCGCGGCGGTCAACTGCTCGACGGGGCGGCCGACCAGCGTGACCACCTCCGTGTCCTCCACCGGCCAGCCCAGCCGGGCACAGGCGTACGACACGGAGGAGGGATGCGGCAGCACACGCGGCGTCCCGGCCCCGAGCACCTCGGTCAGGGCCCGCCCGATCCCGTAGAACATCGGATCCCCACTGGCCAGCACGGAGATCCGGCGTCCGGCGCGGGCGGCGAGCAAGCCGGGCACGGCGGGCCGCAACGGCGAAAACCAGGCCACCCGCTCGCCCGCGCACTCGTCCGCCGGGAGCAGCGCCAACTGCCGTGCGCCCCCGATCAGTACCTCCGCGCTCCGCAGAGCGGCGCGCGCGGGGTCGGAGAGCCCCTGCCAGCCGTCCGCGCCGATCCCGACCACCGTGACCGGGGACACGGGGGCCGCTGGGGGCTCGGGGCTCACTGCCGTACACCTCTGAACTGGGAGAAGACCGGACGCCGCACTCTACTGTCCGCCTCTCCCCCGGCCCCCGACGGGGGCATACCGCCCATCGGGGACGTGCGGAAGGCCGCGCCCTTCCGGGGCCGGGGGCCCGGGCGGCGGTCAGGGCCTCAGGCGTACCGGTCGCCACCGGTCAGTACGGACGCCTCATGGAGGTCGGAGTGGCCGGGGGCCATGGGGACGGCGGAATCCCCGAGGATCCGGCACCGGGAGGCGAAGTCGGAGGACCGGGCTCGGCGCCGCCTTCTCGTCGGGGCCGCGGGACCGCCCCTCGGAATCGCCGCCGTGCCGGGCGTGCGGCGGCGGGAGCGGTGCCCGGAGGGGTGCCCACAACGCCTGACGGGTGCCCGGCCGCCCGGGCACCCGTCAGGGATCGCGTGGATCGCGGTCGCCTGCCGGTGTCAGCCGGCCGTACCGACCGGCGAGCCGACGCCGGCCGCCGGAGCGGCGGTGCGCGGCTGCAGCACCCGCTCGGCCAGCGCCCCGAAGATCAGCCCGAAGGCCGTCCAGAGCAGCGCCTGTACGCCGAGGGACGCGAGCCGGAACTCCCAGAGCAGAGCCGCCGGGAAGGAGGGCTGGACGGCATCGGTGTTGGCGGGCAGGACAAGACAGGCCACCGCCACAACGACGACATAGCCGGCTCCGGCGGCCACCGACGCGTTCCAGTTGCCCAGGCGTGGGGCGAGTCGTCGTCCCGCGATGACGGCGATGGCCGCCAGCCCCACGCTGACCAGGATCATCAGAAAGAACAGCGCGGTCCGTTTGCCGATGGTGTCCGGATTGCCCACCGCCGGCGGGGTCGCCGGATACTTCAGGAACGGCACCAGATAGACCGTGACGAAGGCGGCGCCCGCGATCAGGGCAGCGGTCGCCCTCGGGCCGAACCGGCCGATCCTGCCCAGGGACACGGCGAAGACCAGGGAGGCGATTCCGCCCAGGGCCACCCCGTACACCAGGACACCGGTGGCCAGCCCGAACGTCGACTGGACCGGTCGGCTGACCAGTTCCTCCTCCTCTGCCGCGGCCGGTGCGTCACCCGGCGCCGCGGCGCCGTGCTGATGCGCCGGAGCGGACTGGGTCTCCTCCAGAGCGATGGAGTCCCGTACGGAGGGCTCACCGGCCACATACGCCAGCGCGAACGCGAAAAGTCCGGCGAGCACACCGGCGATCATGCCGCGGACCAGGAGATTTCTGACGGTGGAGGCATGCATGCGCGGGTCTCCGTCAGTGGCAGGGGAAGCCGAGCAGATGACGGCCGTCATGCACCCATTCATGCACGCCCGCACCGGAGAACACCGATGTCGCACCCTGTTCCGCGCCGACGAAGTACAACAGCACCAGCATCAGGGTGCCCACGAACACCGCCCACGGCAGGACCGCGCGCAGGGGAAGCGGGGTCACCGCGGTGCTGGTGGGTGAAACGGCCGGCGGCGCTATGGACTGAGCCATGGCACATCCTCCTCGGGGAACTCGCGTCCCAATCAGTGGAGCTCGAACGACGGCCATCGGGTCTGACTCACCGGGCCCCCGCTGCGCGGTACGCAGCCGGCACCCGGCATACAGTGGCGCGACCGTGCCGGATTCTCACCGGACTTCCGTCCCGCCGTCGTCATATCGACGTGAAGGTACCGCGAACCGACAGGCGGGCCAAGAGGCCCTCCACCCGACGACGGCGATCGGGGGACGGCGGTTCTCCGCCGTCCCCCGCTCACCGACCGCCCTGCCGGCTCCCGGAGTTGACCAGTGCCGGGCCGCCGGCCTGAGCCAGGACAGCCGAGGAGAGCGCCGTATGACCACCCGAGTGATGTTCATCTCACCCGCCGTCAGCAGGTTCCTGCGCGAGGCCCGCTTCGCCGGAAGCGGGGGCGACGGCGAACAGCCGGACGGCGGCCAAGGCCGGGACGGCGGTGACGAGTTGGACCCCGCCGGGCTGCGGCACGCCGAGGCGGTACGGGAGGCTTTCCCCCGCGCCGCCGCCGTCTGTGTCTCCCCCACCCGGCGCTGCCGCCGGACCGCCGAGATCCTCGGCCTGGACGCGCGGCCGGTGCCCGGTCTCGCCCCCTGCGCGATGGGCCGCTGGGCGGGCAGGACCCTCGGCGAAGTGGCCGCCGCCGAACCGGAGTCGGTGGCCCTCTGGCTGGCGGACCCCGCCTCCGCCCCGCACGGCGGAGAGTCCCTGCTGGCCCTGCACGCCCGCGTGGGCCGCTGGCTCGACGGCCTCGGCACCGGCGCCGAGGCGGAGAGGGAGCGGTCCGAGGAGCCCAGGGGCCATGTCATCGCCGTGACGGAACCGGACATCATCCGCGCCGCCGCCGTCCACGCCCTCGGCGCGGCCCCGCAGGCGTTCTGGAGGGTCGACGTCAGGCCCCTCACCGCCACCGAACTCACCGGGCGGGACGGCCGCTGGAATCTGCTCAGCGGCCGTCCCCTGGCCACCACCGCGTCCTGAAAGAGGCGCCCGGATCAGACCCTGACCCCGCCGCGGGTCAGCGGCCGGCCTTCGACCGGTCCAGGGCGGCCACGCCCACCGCGGCCAGAGCGATCTGGATTATCCACTCGATCCAGTCGGGACCGTCCGTGTTGGCGACACCGACGGCGGCCGCGATGGCCGTACCGATCAGGGCCGCGACGATGCCGACGACGATGGTCCACAGCACGCCGATGTGCTGACGGCCGGGCACGACGAGCCGTCCCAGCACGCCGACGATGATGCCGAACACGATGGCCGTGAGAATGCTGGAGATTTCCATGTCCGCTCCTTCTCACCACAGCCGGTACGCGTGGTGATCTGTGCCAGGACGTCTGCCCTCCGAACTCATGTCCACTCCGCAAGAGCGACTGTTCGCCATTCCGGTTTGACGGGCGAAAGTGATCTGCGGATGACACAGAACGCCGCCACGACGGTCGGGGCTGCCGCCGACGGCCTCGCCGTCCCGGCGGCCGGACGGCCGGGCCAGGACCGGGTGTCAGACCCCCGTCCTACAGTGCGTGACATGGAGAAGAAAGCACCGCGGGTCCGGATCGAACCATGGTCGGAGGGCGATCTCGGTCTGCTCCGCGCGGCGAACGCTCCGGAGCTGATGACCCATCTCGGCGGGCCGGAGACCGAGGAACAACTGATCGGGCGGCACAGGCGGTATGTCGGCCTGAGCGCCGACCGTACGGGCCGGGGGAGGATGTTCCGGATCGTGCTGCTGCCGGGCGGCGAGGCCGTCGGCACAATCGGGTTCTGGGAGCAGACCTGGCAGGGGGAGCAGGTGTACGAGACGGGCTGGACCGTGCTCGCGGCCTTCCAGGGGCGCGGTGTCGCGGCCGCCGCGACCGCCGCCGTCGTGGAGCGGGCGCGGGCCGAGAAGAAGCACCGCTCTCTGCACGCCTTCCCGTCCATCGGGAATCCTCCGTCGAACGCGGTGTGCCGCAAGGCGGGATTCATCCTGCGGGGCGAGTGCGAGGTGGAGTATCCGGCGGGCCGTCCCATGCGCTGCAACGACTGGCGGCTGGACCTGTGCTCCCTGGACGGGACGTCTCAGATCCCGGTCTCGGGTCCGGTCTGACACGCCCCGGGCCCGGCCCGGAAAGCCCTGGCCCGGGCCTCCGGTCCGATGGCATCCTGACGGCGTGAACGGACCGGAGATCCAGATCGATTTCGCCCCCGAACTGCGCCTTTTCGTGGCGTCCGAGCGGCGCCGGGGACGCACGGCCGTTCTCACCGACGGCTCGTCCACCCTCGGCCACGCCGTCGAGTCGCTGGGTGTCCCGCTCACCGAAGTCGGTCCGCTGCTCGTCGACGGACACGAGGTCGCCTTCGCCCACATCCCGGCCGCGGGCGAGTCCGTCGAGGTGCGGGCCGTGTCCCGGCCGCAGCGAGTGCCCGGGGCGCCGCTGCGTTTTCTGCTCGATGTGCATCTCGGCACGCTCGCGCGGCGGCTGCGGCTGCTCGGCATCGACGCGGCGTACGAGAGCGAGGACCTCGGAGATCCCGCGCTGGCCGCTCTCTCCGCCGCGCAGCGCCGGGTGATGCTGTCCCGGGACCGGGGCCTGCTGCGGCGGCGCGAGATCTGGGCCGGGGCCTATGTCTACAGCGACCGCCCCGACGACCAGCTCAGGGACGTCCTGGAACGCTTCGCGCCCGCCCTCGCGCCCTGGACCCGCTGCACCGCCTGCAACGGCGAGCTGGGACCTGCCGACAAGGAGACCGTCCAGGAGCGTCTGGAGCACGGCACGCAGCGTACGTACGACGTCTTCGCCCAGTGCGGGAACTGCCGCCGGGTGTACTGGCGGGGCGCGCACCACGCCCGGCTGGCGGCCATCGTCGAGGACGCGGTCCGCGAATTCGGTGGCGCGGCGGCGTAACCACGGCGCCGCCCCGCGCCGCCCGCCACCAGCGCGTCCGTCCGCCCGGCAGGCTCCGATCGGCCGCATGGCACGCTGTCCGGATGCTTGTGCTCCGCTCCGTCGCTCTCTTTGTCCTCGCCGCCGTCTTCGAGATCGGCGGCGCCTGGCTCGTCTGGCAGGGCGTTCGCGGAGACGGCAGCGGCGGCGGACGCGGCTGGATCTGGATCGGCGCCGGGGTCATCGCCCTGGGCGCGTACGGCTTTGTCGCCACCCTCCAGCCGGAGGGTGATTTCGGCCGCGTCCTCGCCGCGTACGGCGGGGTATTCGTCGCGGGCTCGATCGCCTGGGCCGCGGTCGCCGACGGCTACCGCCCGGACCGCTGGGACATCGCGGGCGCGCTGGTCAGCCTGGCCGGTATGGCACTGATCATGTACGGACCCCGCGGCCACTGACCGCCCGGCCCGGGCCCGCCACGGCGCGCCTGCCCCGCCCGGTCCTGGCGCCGGACACACTCGACGTCCGCCCCGGCTCCCTGCCTATCCTGGCCACACATCGATCACACGCGCGAGGAGTACGTCATGACCGCCGCGGGCACCCAGACCGCCGTCATCACCGGAGCGAGCAGCGGAATCGGTGCCGCCACCGCGCGGCAGCTCGCCGCCGCCGGCTACCACGTCGTCCTCACCGCCCGCCGCAAGGACCGGATCGAGGCGCTCGCCGCGGAGATCAACGACGCCGGCCGGCACGCAACCGCGTACGCCCTCGATGTCACGGACCGGCCCGCGGTCGACGCCTTCGCCGCCGGACTCGGCCGCTTTCCCTCGGTGAATGTCCTGGTCAACAACGCCGGCGGCGCTCTGGGCGCCGACCCGGTGGCGACCGGCGACCCCGCCGAGTGGCGTCAGATGTACGAGACCAATGTCCTCGGGACGCTCAACCTCACCCAGGCCCTGCTGCCCGCCCTCACCGAGAGCGGCGACGGCACCGTCGTTGTCCTCTCCTCCACCGCCGGCCACTCCACCTACGAGGGCGGCGCGGGCTATGTCGCCGCCAAGCACGGCGCCCATGTCCTCGCCGAGACCCTCCGGCTGGAGATCGTCGGCACCCCGGTCCGGGTGATCGAGATCGCCCCCGGCATGGTCAAGACGGAGGAGTTCGCCACCACCCGCTTCCACGGCGACACCGAGAAGGCGTCAAAGGTCTACGCGGGCGTCGCCGAGCCCCTCACCGCCGACGATGTGGCCGACACCATCACCTGGGCGGTGACCCGCCCGAGCCATGTCAACATCGACCTCCTGGTGGTCAGGCCACGCGCCCAGGCGTCCAACTCCAAGGTGCACCGGGAGCTGTGACCGCCGGCCACTGACCGGCCACGGGGGCCGGTCAGTGGCACCGGTCAGTGGCACCCGGTCAGTGGCACGGCGAGGCCGCCCGGCCGCCGCGACCGGTGCCCGCCCTCACTCCCAGGCCCTTCACCCGTCAGCCCTTCACACAGATGGCCTGCTTCAGCTTCGCCACCACCTCGACCAGATCCCGCTGCTGCTCGATGACCTGCTCGATGGGCTTGTACGCGGCCGGGATCTCGTCCACGACGCCGGAGTCCTTACGGCACTCCACGCCCCGCGTCTGCTCTTCCAGGTCCCGCGTCGAGAAACGCCGCTTCGCCGCGCTGCGGCTCATCCGGCGGCCGGCGCCGTGCGAGGCCGAGTTGAAGGCAGCGGTGTTCCCGAGGCCCTTGACGATATAGGTGCCCGTGGCCATCGACCCGGGAATGATCCCGTATTCACCGGAACCCGCGCGGATCGCGCCCTTCCGCGTCACCAGCAGGTCCATGCCGTCATACCGTTCCTCGGCGACATAGTTGTGATGGCAGCTTATTTCCTGCTCAAAAGTGACCCGGGCCTTCTTGAACTCCCTGCGGATCACATCCTTGAGCAGCCCGATCATGATGGCGCGGTTGTGCTTCGCGTATTCCTGGGCCCAGAAGAGGTCATTGCGGTACGCCGCCATCTGCGGTGTCTCCGAGATAAAGACGGCCAGGTCACGGTCTACCAGGCCCTGATTGTGCGCCAGCTTCCGCGCGACGCCGATGTGATGCTCCGCCAGTTCCTTGCCGATGTTCCGGGATCCGGAGTGGAGCGTGAGCCACACGGCTCCCCCGGAATCGAGACTGACCTCAAGATGGTGATTTCCGCTGCCCAGCGTGCCCATCTGCTTCGTGGCACGGTCCTGGCGGAATCGGACCGCCTCGGCCACCGCGCCGAACCGCCCCCAGAAGTCGTCCCAGCCCGCCGTCGGAAATCCGTGCAGTTGGCCGGGATCCACCGGATCGTCATGCATTCCCCGGCCCACCGGAATGGCCTGCTCGATCTTGGAGCGCAGCCGGGACAGATCGCCCGGCAGATCGTTCGCCGTCAGGGACGTCTTCACCGCCGACATGCCGCAGCCGATGTCGACGCCCACCGCCGCCGGGCAGACCGCGCCGCTCATCGCGATCACCGAGCCGACGGTAGCGCCCTTGCCGTAGTGCACGTCCGGCATCACGGCGAGCCCCTTGATCCAGGGCAGCGTCGCGACATTCCGCAGTTGCCGCATCGCGCCCTCCTCGACCGTCGCGGGGTCCGCCCACATACGGATCGGGACCTTGGCGCCCGGCAGCTCGACATACGACATAGTTCCTCGATCCCCCAGAAAAGTCAGATAGCGCAAAAACCGGAACCAGGGCCGCCAAAGAGACGGCCGACCAGCGTCGACGGCTTCGCGTGCGGTAGACATTGTGTCCATCCGCCGTCATCCGGCGGCAAACGGTTTTCGCGCGCGCCGCCGCGTGGAACCCCTGTACAGAAGGGAGCCCGGGACCTTGCAGCCAAAGGCGCGAAAGGCGTACGTACCCGGCCTGGCGGTGCTCCTCACGATGGTTGTCGCCGGCTGCTCGTCCGGCGCCGACCGCCCCGCCCTCGACGCCAAGCCCGGCGGCCCCACCACGTCCGCCGCGCCCCCCGGCAAGTACCGCACGCTCCGCGAGCCCTGCGGTTCCGTGCCGCGCTCCACGCTCAAGGCCCTGCTGCCCGGCGCCGCCGCGCTCCCGGAGGACCAGCAGGAGAAGGTGTACGACGGCACCGCGTCCGTCACCTACGACACCGACCGCCGCGTCGGCTGTAGCTGGAAGGCCGACTCCCCCGACGCCTCCCACCAGCTCGTGATCGATCTCGAACGCGTGGTGTCGTACGACCCGGGCGTGAGCGACGACGACCGGGCGCAGGCGGTCTACCTGGAGAAGGAGACCGCCGCGGCGCTGCCGGTGCCCGGCGCCGGCGGCGCCTCGTCCCCGCCGCCGAGCAGCCCGGCCCCCGGAACGGACGCCGACACGGAGACGACGACGCAGTCCGGTCCCGGCTCGGAGACCGCCGCACCGCCCTCCGAGACCCCTCCCTCGGAGACTCCGTCCGCAGAAGGGCTCGAACCGCGTCTCCTGGACGGTCTGGGCGATGTGGCCTTCCTCAACGATGTCCTCGCCCGTTCCGGTTCGGCCGCCCGGCACCGCACGGTGAGCGTGGTATTCCGCACATCGAATGTGATCGTGACCGTCCGGTACAGCGAGCAGCCGGCCCGGCCCGCCGAGGTGCCCGACAGCAGAGAACTGCAGGAAAAGGCGCGGCAACTGGCCCGGACCCTCGCCGACCAGCTCAACGAATAGCGGCCCGCGCCCCGGCCCGGAGCCCCTGGGCCCCGGCGGCCGGAGTCCGGCGGCCGGGCCCGCGGACCATGGCCTGGCGGTTACCGTGGCCGATCGGACCGTACGACCAATGAGTGAAGGAACCATGCACCGATCAGCCTCGCGACTCACTCGCATACTCGCCTGCGCAGCCGTTCCGGTGATGCTCGTCGTCGCCGGCTGCTCGTCCGACGAATCCGACAGCAAGGGTGACGCGGACGCCTCCTCGGCCTCGCCGAGCGCCGAGCCGTCCGCGACCGTCCCGCCCGCCAAGTACAGCGGGCTGCCCGACGTCTGCAAGACGATCGGCGGCAAGACGATCGGATCGCTCGTGCCGAAGGTGAAGGTCAAGGGCGGTACGGCCAGCAAGTCCACCGATGTGACGTCCCGCAGCCGCTGCTCGTGGAACGGTCTGGACGACAACGGCGTCAAGGGCTCTCAGTACCGCTGGCTCGATGTCTCCCTCATGCGCTACGACTCCGATGCCTCGCTCGGCAGCGGTGCCGCGCGCGCCGGCGAGTACTACACGAAGGAGATCGCGTCCGCGCGGGGCACCGAGGGTGCCAAGGACGTCAAGACCGCTGCGGCAAGCGGCATCGGCGACCAGGCGACCACGGTCACGTACACGCTCAAGAAGACCGGTGAGGACTTCGCGTACGCCACCGTCGTGGCCCGCACCGAGAACGTCGTCGTGACGCTCACCTACAACGGCACGGGCTACGCGGGTGCGAAGTCCCCCGGCGTCGGCGAGATGTCGGAGGGCGCTGTGAAGGCGGCCAAGGAGGCGGTGACGGCGATCGCCGACGGCGCCGGGCAGGTGCCCACCGCCGAGGACACCCCCAAGGCGAGCTGAGGCCCGTCGGGCGGTCTCCGGCGGGCAGCCGTTTTCTCCCGTTTTCCCATGAGCCGGGCCCTCTCCCGGGGGTCCGGCTCCGCTCCCCGCGCCACGCCGTGCGCGCACATGTGCCAGGCTGTGCCCGCCAGATGTCGGGCCGGCGAGTACCCGTGGCCGCGTACCTGATGTCGCACACAGGACCGAATACGAGTCGAGTACCGGTCGAAAACGGGTCGAGTACGGGTCGAATACGGGGAGGGGATCGCGGGTGGCCGCGATGCAGCTGACACGCACGCACCGAATACTCATCGGGGTGGTGGTCACCGGAGCGGTGATCATCGCCGCGATCGGTTTCGCGGGGTCGTACGCCGCCGTACGCGAGCTGGCCGAGGAGAAGGGCTTCGGCAGGTTCTCGCTGGTGTTCCCGATCGGCATCGACGCGGGTATCTGCGTCCTGCTCGCGCTCGACCTCCTGCTGACCTGGATCCGTATCCCCTTCCCGCTGCTGCGCCAGTCGGCATGGATCCTCACGGCCGCCACCATCGCCTTCAACGGCGCGGCCGCCTGGCCGGACCCGCTGGGCGTCGGCATGCACGCGGTGATCCCGCTGCTCTTCATCGTCTCCGTCGAGGCCGCGCGCCACGCGGTCGGCCGGATCGCGGACATCACCGCCGACAAGCACATGGAAGGCGTACGCCTCACCCGCTGGCTGCTCTCGCCGGTGCCCACGTTCAAGCTGTGGCGCCGGATGAAGCTGTGGGAGCTGCGGTCGTACGAGCAGGTCATCAAGCTCGAACAGGACCGGCTGATCTACCAGTCGCGCCTCCAGGCCCGCTTCGGCCGCAACTGGCGCCGCAAGGCGCCCGTCGAGGCGCTGATGCCGCTGCGGCTCGCCAAGTACGGCGTACCGCTCGCCGACACCGCCCCGGCCGGCCTGGCCGCCGCCGGTATCGACCCGGTGTCGCTGCCGGCCGCGCCCGTCCTGGCCGAACTGCCCAGCGGACAGGGCGCGCTGCCGGACCCCGCCGAGCAGCGCACACCGCCCCGGCCCGAGGAACAGCCGCAGGCACAGCTACCGCCGCAGGCCCCGACACCGGCCCAGCCCCAGATTCCGGCCCAGCGCACCGGTGAGCAGCCGCAGGCCGCCGAGCCGGGCCGGGACGGCGGGCCCCAGCAGCCCGACCAGCCGGAGGCCGCGCCCGCCCCCCAGGTGAGCCCCTGGTTCGCGGCGCCGCAGGTGCCGGAGGGCGCCTACGAGGGCGCGTACAACCCGACCTATGTCGAGGGCCTGGAGCCCACGCCGGTGATGATCCCCTCGGGCCCCGGCCGCAGCCGCCCGCTCGGCGGCGTCGGACAGGGACCGCAGCAGACGTCGCAGTACGCCGAGTCCGGCCAGGGGCCCCAGGGCCGGACCGGCCCCGGGACCGACATCACCGACCTCGCCGACATGGCCGTCCCCGGTGACCTTCCGGGCCAGGACCCGTCCGAGGAACTGCCCGTCCCCGGCCTGCCCGACGACCTCTCCCGCGAGGAGGCGTATTTCAACGCCTTCCGGAAGTACGTGAGTGAGCACGGCGACTTCCCCAACGCCCGCCAGTTCGGCCTGTACCTGATGGACCTGTACGGCATCACCGGGCGCACCGGCGGCCCGCTGAGCGAGAGTTCGCTCCGGACCTATCTGCGCGACTTCCGCTACCGCTACCAGTCGGAGCTGGACGCCGAACACATCGCCTGACCGCCGGACGGCGACGGGCCCCCACCCGGCTCAGCGGGTGAGGGCCCAGAACCCCCAAGCGGAACGGACCGGCCGGTCAGGCGCCGAGCAGCCGGCGCACCCGCTCCGCACCCACCGCCAGCAGCAGGGTGGGCAGCCGCGGCCCGGTGTCCCGGCCCACCAGCAGCCGGTACAGGAGAGCGAAGAAGGTCCGCTGCGCGACCTTCAGCTCCGCCGTCGGCCTGGCGTCCGGCGCCAGCCCCTCCATCATCTTGGGCACGCCGTAGACCAGGGTCGTCAGCCCGTCCAGCGACCAGTGGCTGTCCAGCCCCTTCAGCAGCAGCCGCAGCGACTCACCCGCCCGCTCGTCCAGCGAGCCGAGCAGCTCCTGGTCCGGCTCCGCGCGCACGATCGTCCGCGCCTCCGCGGGCACCTGGCTGGTGATCCAGTTCTCCGCCCGGTCGAGCCGGGGGCGGACCTCGTCCAGCGAGGCCAGCGGACGCTCCGGATCCAGCTCGCTCAGGATCCGCAGTGTCTGCTCCTCGGCACCGGCGGTGATGTCCGCGACCGAGGCGAGCGTGCGGTAGGGCAGCGGGCGCGGCGTGCGCGGCAGCTCACCGGCGGCCGTGCCGGTGGCGCGCGCGTACGCGGCGGCGTCGGCCGGCAGGACCGAGCCGTCGGCGACCTTGCGCTCCAGCGCGTCCCACTCGTCGTACAGCCGCTGGATCTCCTGGTCGAAGGCGATCTTGAACGACTGGTTGGGCCTGCGCCGCGCGTACAGCCAGCGCAGCAGCGGCGCCTCCATGATCTTCAGTGCGTCGGCCGGGGTCGGCACACCGCCCTTGCTCGACGACATCTTCGCCATCCCGGAGATGCCCACAAAGGCGTACATCGGGCCGATCGGCTGGGCGCCGTCGAAGATCTCGCGCACGATCTGTCCGCCGACGACGAACGAGGAGCCGGGCGAGGAGTGGTCGACCCCGGACGGCTCGAAGATCACGCCCTCGAACGCCCAGCGCATCGGCCAGTCGACCTTCCAGACCAGCTTGCCGCGGTTGAACTCGCTCAGCAGCACCGTCTCGGAGAAGCCGCAGGCCGCGCAGGTGTAGGTCAGCTCCGTCGTCTCGTCGTCGTACGAGGTGACGGTGGTCAGGTCCTTGCCGCAGCCACCGCAGTAGGGCTTGTACGGGAAGTAACCCGCGGAACCGCCGCTGCCGTCGTCCTCCGCCGCCGCGCCGGAGCCCTCGGCGGCCTCCAGCTCGGCCTCCTCTGGCTTCTTCTGCTGCCGCGCCCCGCCCTTGGCCTGGGCGGGCTTGTCCTTCGTCCGGTAGCGGTCGAGGATCGCGTCGATGTCCGCGCGATGTCTCATCGCGTGCAGGATCTGCTCGCGGTAGACCCCCGACGTGTACTGCGCGGTCTGGCTGATCCCGTCGTACTCGACACCCAGCTCGGCCAGCGACTCGGTCATGGCGGCCTTGAAGTGCTCGGCCCAGTTCGGATACGCGGATCCGGCGGGCGCGGGCACCGAGGTGAGCGGCTTGCCGATGTGCTCGGCCCAGGACTCGTCCGTACCGGCGACACCCGCGGGCACCTTGCGGTACCGGTCGTAGTCGTCCCAGGAGATCAGATGCCGGACCTCGTGGCCGCGCCTGCGGATCTCGTCGGCGACCAGGTGCGGGGTCATGACCTCGCGCAGATTGCCCAGGTGGATCGGGCCCGAGGGCGACAGACCGGAGGCGACGACGACCGGTTTGCCAGGCGCACGTCGCTCCGACTCGGCGATGACATCGTCCGCGAAACGGGAGACCCAGTCGGTCTCGGTGCTCTGAGCCACGATCGGCACGTCCTTCTTTCTCGTACGCCCAAGGGCTTTTCTTACGCCCGGCACATCCGGCGAAGTCTGACGACAGCCATTCTCCCAGGTCCCCGCGACAGAGCGAAAACGGTTGAGAACCCCGTGGGATACTGGGGGACGATCCCCGCACCCGACAGGAACGGCACCAGCCCATGGCCCCGGTCACCTCCCTCGCTTCGACCGTCGATCAGCGCATCGCGGACGCCCTCTCGGCAGCTCTGCCGGAGGCCGGTTCCGCGGACCCGCTGCTGCGACGCAGCGACCGGGCCGATTTCCAGGCCAATGGCATCCTGGCGCTCGCCAAGAAGCTCAAGGGCAATCCGCGCGAGCTGGCCACCCGGGTTGTCGCCGCGCTCCCGGCCAATGACGTGATCAAGGACATCGAGGTCTCCGGGCCCGGCTTCCTCAACATCACCGTCTCGGACCGGGCGATCACCGAAACCCTCGCGGCCCGCGCGGCGGACAGCCGGCTCGGGGTGCCGTACGCGGAGCAGCCGGGCACGACCGTCATCGACTACGCGCAGCCCAACGTCGCCAAGGAGATGCACGTCGGGCACCTGCGGTCCGCCGTGATCGGCGCCGCGATGGTCGAGATCCTGGAGTTCACCGGCGAGAAGGTGGTGCGGCGCCATCACATCGGCGACTGGGGCACCCAGTTCGGCATGCTCATCCAGTATCTGATCGAGCACCCGCACGAGCTGGACCACCAGGACGGCGCGGATCTCGGGGGCGAGACCGCCATGTCGAATCTCAACCGCCTCTACAAGGCGTCGCGGGCGGTCTTCGACTCCGACGAGGAGTTCAAGGCCCGCGCCCGGCAGCGGGTCGTCGCGCTCCAGGCGGGCGACAAGGAGACCCTCGGCCTCTGGCAGCGGTTCGTCGACGAGTCGAAGATCTACTTCTACTCCGTCTTCGACAAGCTGGACATGGAGATCCACGATCCCGACATCGTCGGCGAGTCCGGCTACAACGACATGCTTGAGGAGACCTGCCGGCTGCTGGAGGACTCCGGCGTCGCGGTCCGTTCCGAGGGCGCGCTCTGTGTCTTCTTCGACGACGTCCTGGGGCCCGACGGCAACCGGGTACCGCTGATCGTCAAGAAGTCCAACGGCGGCTACGGCTACGCGGCCACCGACCTCTCCGCGATCCGCGACCGGGTGAGCAACCTCGACGCGACGACCCTGCTGTACGTGGTCGACGCGCGCCAGTCGCTGCACTTCAAGATGGTCTTCGAGACCGCGCGCCGGGCCGGCTGGCTGAACGACGGCGTCCAGGCCGTCCAGCTCGCGTTCGGCACGGTGCTCGGCAAGGACGGCAAGCCGTTCAAGACCCGCGAGGGCGAGACCGTCCGGCTGGCGGACCTGCTCGACGAGGCGGTCGAGCGGGCGACCGCGGTCGTCCGGGAAAAGGCGAAGGACCTCAGCGAGGAAGAGATCGCCGAGCGCGGTACGCAGGTCGGCATCGGCGCGGTCAAGTACGCGGACCTGTCCACGTCGGCGGCCCGCGACTACAAGTTCGACCTGGACCAGATGGTCTCGCTGCACGGCGACACCTCCGTCTACATCCAGTACGCGCACGCCCGTATCCAGTCCATCCTCCGCAAGGCGGGCGGCACGGTGCCCGTCGCACACCCGGAACTCCCCCTGGCCACCGCGGAGCGGGCGCTGGGCCTCCATGTGGACCAGTTCGGCGAGGTGCTCGCCGAGGTCTCGTCCGGGTACGAGCCGCACAAGCTGGCCGCGTACCTCTACCAGCTCTCCTCGCTCTTCACGACGTTCTACGACCAGTGCAAGGTGCTGGACGAGAACAACCCGGCGGAGCTGGTCGAGAACCGCCTCTTCCTGTGCGACATCACGGCCCGCACCCTCCGGCAGGGCCTGGCCCTGCTGGGAATCCGGGCCCCCGAGCGCCTCTGAGTGGTCCCCGGTCCCCGAAGGCCCCCCGCCGGTCCGACCGGCGGGGGGCCTTTCTGCCGCCGTCCCCGTCCCGGTCGGTGTCAGGGCCCGCCCCGCCGCCCGGAGGCATCCGCACGGCACCGCGAATCGCCCCGGCCATCCACCGATTCATCCCCCTCTGTTAACAAAAAATCCACCCCAGGTTCACAATTGACTTGCCCTCAGAAGGCCCGGCCGGATACACCTGCCTCACGACCTGGGGAGGGACGCCACGCTGTGGGGGGGGCAGTTCCCGCCGTGCCCCGAGCCGGCGGTTTTCCACGACGCGACCACGCGCACCGCCGTGCTCGGCATGAGCCGCTCCTGATCCCGGGTTCCTTCACGTCCTCACAGGAGGCAGCATGCCCACCCAGTCAAGACCCGGGGCCCCGTGGTCCCGCCGGATCGCGCTCACGGCCGCGCTGAGCTGCGCCGGGCTGCTGGTCAGCGGCTCACTGGCGGTCCCGGCCTCCGCCGACGAGCCGGGCGGGCCCCAGGGCACCGTCACCCTTCCCGCTCCGTCGGCCGCCGACCGGCCCACCTTCACCGTCCCGGGCCGCGCCACCTCCGGAGTACCCGCGTCCGGGCGCCTCGCCGCCGGGCGGGCCGCCGCGGACAGCGCCGCCCAGCGCGCCGACCTGAACGGCGACGGCTCCGGCGACCTGGTGTACCGCCTCAACTACGGCGATGTGGTCGCCGACTGGGGCTACGGCGCCGTGGCGGCGATCGGCGCCGACGACTCCGAGGTCAAGGACCTGATGCTGCCGGGCGATCTGACCGGCGACGGCAGGCCCGACCTCCTCACCCTGACGCCCACCGGCGCACTGCGGCTGCACAGCGGGGCCGACGCCACCGTCGACGGCGGGATGACGTCGTACACCACGCTCAGCACCGGCTGGCAGGCGTACAACAAACTGGTCGTCCCCGGCGATCTGACCGGTGACGGCGCGCCCGACCTGCTCGCCCGCAGCACCGCGGGACTCTTCCTCTTCCCGGGCACGGGCACCGGATTCGCCGCCGGGATCCAGGTCGGCGGCGCCGGCTGGAGCCAGTTCGACCAGCTCGTCGGCGTCGACGACCTCACCGGCGACGGCCTGGCCGACCTGGTCGCGCGCAACTCCACCGGGCTCTTCGTCTACCCGGGCAACGGCAGCGCCACCGGCTACCCGTTCCGGGACCGGACCCAGATCGGCGGCACCGGCTGGCTCCAGTACAACCAGCTCCTCGGCGGCGCGGACTACGACGGCAACGGCACCGCCGACCTGGTGGCCCGCTCGTACGACGGCACGCTCTACTTCTACCAGGGCAACGGCGACGGCACCCTTGCCGCCCGGGCGGAGATGGGCACGGACTGGGGCACGGTGACGCAGTTCGCGGGCTCCGGCAACCAGCCGAACTTCGGCAAGAGCGGCGTCTTCGCCCGCACCGCCGACGGCACCCTCTACTACTACGAGGCGACCGGCACCGGCCGCCTCTCCTCGAAATACCTGATCAGCGGGGGCTGGGACCGCTCACGCTCACAGCTCGTCCACGCGGTGTCGCTGCGCGCGAACGGCATCTCCGACCTGCTGGAGCACAGCACGTACGACGGCCACCTGTACAACACCGGCTCCTACGCCCTGTCCGACCCGGAGATCGCGGGCGGCTCGACGCTCTACAACCTCGTCCTCGGCCCCGGCGACCTCAACGGCGACGGCAAGAGCGACCTGCTGGCCCGCAGCTCCACCGACCTGTACTTCTACGCGGGCAACGGCAACGGCATGTCGGTACAGGGCCGCGTCGAGATCGGCGGCAGCGGCTGGATGCAGTTCAACACGATCGTCGGCGCCGGGGACCTCACCGGCGACGGCCGCGCGGACCTCGTGGCCCGCAGCACCAGCGGTCTCTTCCTCTACGCCGGCACCGGCAACGCGGCCTCGCCCTTCGGCGCCAAGGCACAGGTCGGCGGCACCGGCTGGAGCCAGTACACGAATCTCGCCGCGCCCGGCGACCTCAACGGCGACGGCATCGCCGATCTGCTGGCCTCGAACTCCGCGGGCGAGCTGTACTTCTACGCGGGCACCGGCCTGGCGGCCACACCGTTCGAGGAGCGCGTGAAGATCGGCACGGGCGGCTGGAACCAGTACCCGGACCTGGTCTGAGCCCTCTCGTACGGCCGGGGCCCGGCTCCGGGCGTACGAAGGCGGCCGGCTTCCGCACGGAAGCCGGCCGCCCTGCCGTAGGACTCTCGCCGCGGCTCGCTCAGAGCCCGCGCAGTTTCTGGGCGACCTCCGTCGCCCAGTAGGTGAGGATCATGCCCGCGCCCGCCCGCTTGACGCCGGTCAGGGTCTCCAGGATCGCCGCGTCGCGGTCGATCCAGCCCTTCTCCGCCGCCGCCTCGACCATCGCGTACTCACCGGAGATCTGGTACGCCGCGACCGGCACGTCCACCTCGGCCGCGATGCGCGCCAGCACGTCCAGATACGGCAGCGCCGGCTTGACCATCACCATGTCGGCGCCCTCGGCCAGGTCGAGCGCCAGCTCCCGCAGGGACTCGCGCACATTGGCCGGGTCCTGCTGATACGTCTTGCGGTCGCCCTTCAGCGAGGAGCCCACGGCCTCCCGGAAGGGGCCGTAGAACGCCGACGAGTACTTCGCCGTGTAGGCCAGGATCGACACATCCTCCTTGCCGATCGTGTCCAGCGCGTCGCGGATCACACCGACCTGGCCGTCCATCATCCCGCTCGGGCCCACCACATGGACGCCCGCGTCGGCCTGGACCTGCGCCATCTCGGCGTAGCGCTCCAGCGTCACGTCGTTGTCGACGCGCCCCTGGTCGTCCAGCACTCCGCAGTGGCCGTGGTCCGTGAACTCGTCCAGGCACAGGTCGGACATGATGACCAGCTCGTCGCCGACCTCCGCCTTCACCGCGCGGACAGCGACCTGGAGGATGCCGTCCGGGTCCGTGCCCGCCGTCCCCGCACCGTCCTTCTTGGCCTCCTCGGGGACCCCGAAGAGCATGATCCCGGAGACCCCGGCGGAGGCTGCCTCCACCGCCGCCTTGCGCAGGGTGTCCAGCGTGTGCTGGACCACCCCGGGCATCGTGGAGACGGGAACGGGCTCGGCGATCCCCTCCCGTACGAACGCGGGAAGGATCAGATCCGCCGCGTGCAGCCGCGTCTCCGCGACCATCCGCCGCATCACCGGATTGACCCGCAGCCGCCGGGGCCGCGAACCGGGGAAAGAACCGTGCGTGATCACGTGCGCCTCCTGCGCGATCCGGGCCGGCGCTCGCTCGGCCTGGTGACGTGTTCCCCCGCTTCGACCGCCGCGGCCCGGCGCGCCGCGCCGAACGCGGCGAGCGCCTCGGCCAGCTTGTGCACCGACGGCTCGGGCGAGAGAACGTCGACGCGCAGACCGTGCTCCTCGGCGGTCTTCGCCGTCGCGGGGCCGATGCACGCGATCACCGTCACATTGTGCGGCTTGCCCGCGATCCCGACCAGGTTCCGCACGGTCGACGACGAGGTGAACATGACGGCGTCGAAGCCGCCGCCCTTGATGGCCTCACGGGTCTCGGCGGGCGGCGGCGAAGCGCGCACCGTCCGGTACGCCGTGACGTCGTCGACCTCCCAGCCCAGCTCGATCAGGCCCGCCACCAGGGTCTCGGTGGCGATGTCCGCGCGCGGCAGGAACACCCGGTCGATCGGGTCGAACACCGGGTCGTACGGCGGCCAGTCCTCCAGCAGCCCGGCGGCGGACTGTTCGCCCGACGGCACCAGGTCGGGCTTCACCCCGAAGTCGACCAGGGCGGCCGCGGTCTGCTCGCCCACCGCGGCGACCTTGATCCCGGCGAAGGCACGGGCGTCGAGCCCGTACTCCTCGAACTTCTCCCGTACCGCCTTCACCGCGTTCACCGAGGTGAAGGCGATCCACTCGTACCGGCCTGTGACCAGGCCCTTGACCGCGCGCTCCATCTGCTGGGGCGTGCGCGGCGGCTCGACCGCGATCGTCGGGACCTCGTGCGGGACCGCGCCGTACGATCTGAGCTGATCGGAGAGCGAGGCGGCCTGCTCCTTGGTCCGCGGCACAAGGACGTTCCAGCCGAACAGCGGCTTGGACTCGAACCACGCGAGCTGGTCGCGCTGGGCGGCGGCGCTGCGCTCACCCACCACGGCTATGACGGGCTGGTGCCCGTCCGGCGACGGCAGCACCTTGGCCTGCTTGAGTGTCTGCGCGACGGTGCCGAGGGTGGTGGTCCAGGTGCGCTGCCGCGTCGTCGTCCCGGCGACGGTGACGCTCATCGGGGTGTCCGGCTTGCGGCCCGCCGCGACCAGCTCACCGGCGGCGCCGGCCACCGACTCCAGGGTGGCGGAGACGACGACCGTGCCGTCGCTCGCGCCGACCTCGGCCCAGCAGCGGTCGCTGGCGGTCCTGGCGTCCACGAGACGCACGTCCGTGCCCTGCGCGTCACGCAGCGGGACCCCGGCGTACGCGGGCACACCGACCGCGGCCGCGATGCCGGGGACGACCTCGAAGGCGATGCCCGCGGTGGCGCAGGCGAGCATCTCCGAGCCCGCGTCGCCGTCCAGCCCCGGGTCCCCGGAGACCGCACGGACCACCCGCTTGCCGCCCCTCGCGGCCTCCATGACAAGATTGACCGCATCCCGGATCGCGGGGATCCCGGCGGTTTTTGACGCATCGTCAACAACCGTCAGTGCAGGCGTGCTCACACCCGCCCTGGCATGGCTGCGTACGACGTCGAGCACATCCGGCTCGGCGATCAGTACATCCGCCCCCGCGAGCGCCTCTACGGCGCGCAGTGTCAGCAGGCCCGGATCCCCGGGTCCGGCACCGAGGAAGGTGACGTGCCCCGATGCGGAGTAGGCCGAAAGGTCAGAGGTGGTGGGGCTCAATGTGCTCGCTCCCCCATAAGACCGGCCGCACCCTTGGCGAGCATCTCGGACGCGAGTTCGCGACCGAGCGCGACGGCGTCGCCGAGCGACGTGGGTACGGGACCGGTGGTGGACAGCTGCACCAGCGTCGAGCCGTCGGTGGTGCCGACGACGCCGCGCAGGCGCATTTCGTTGACAACCTGTCCGTCGGCCAGCAGGTCGGCCAGCGCACCCACAGGTGCGCTGCAGCCGGCCTCCAGGGCGGCGAGCAGGGAACGCTCGGCGGTCACGGCGGCCCGGGTGCCCGGGTCGTCGAGCTCGGCGAGCACGGCGGCGAGGTCGGCGTTGACCGCGGCGCACTCCACTGCGAGGGCCCCCTGGCCGGGGGCGGGCAGGACGGTGTCGACCGGCAGGAAGTCGGTTACCTCACCGATCCTGCCGATCCGGTGAAGCCCCGCCGCGGCGAGCACGACGGCGTCGAACTCCCCGCTGCGGACATGACCGATCCGGGTGTCTATGTTTCCCCGGATCGGGACGGTCTCGAAGGCGAGGCCGTGGTCGCGGGCGTACGCGTTGAGCTGCGCCGCCCGGCGCGGCGACCCCGTACCCACCCGGGCCCCCCGGGGCAGCCGGTCCAGCGCCAGCCCGTCCCGTGCGACCAGGACGTCCCTCGGGTCCTCCCGGCGCGGCACGGCGGCCAGCGTCAGCTCGTCGGGGTGGGCCGTCGGCAGGTCCTTGAGGGAGTGCACGGCGAAGTCCACCTCGCCGCGCAGCACCGCCTCGCGCAGAGCCGTGACGAAGACGCCCGTACCGCCGATCTGCGTGAGATCCTCGCGCGACCTGTCGCCGTACGTGGTGATCTCCACCAGCTCCACCGGCCGGCCGGTCAGCTCGCGCACCGCCTCCGCCACAAGCCCGGACTGGGCCATGGCGAGCTTGCTGCGTCTGGTTCCCAGTCTCCATGGCTTCTCGGGCCTCAGTGACTTCTCGGTCATACTCGCCCTCTGCCTACACCGTCGGTGTCATTCAGGTCGGCCCGGCTGACGGCGGCGACCGTCTGCGGGTCGAGGTCGAAGAGTTCTCGCAGCGCGTCCGCGTATCCGGCGCCGCCGGGCTCGCTGGCGAGCTGCTTGACCCGCACGGTGGGCGCGTGCAGGAGTTTGTCGACGACGCGGCGCACGGTCCTGGTGACCTCGGCCCGCTGCTTCTCGTCCAGATCGGGGAGCCGCCCTTCGAGCCGCGCGACCTCGCTGCTCACCACATCGGCGGCCATCGCGCGCAGCGCGACCACGGTCGGCGTGATGTGCGCGGCGCGCTGGGCGGCGCCGAAGGCGGCCACCTCGTCGGAGACGATCGTGCGCACCTGGTCGACATCGGCGGCCATGGGCGCGTCGGCCGACGCCTCCGCCAGCGACTCGATGTCCACGAGCCGGACCCCGCCGAGGCGGTGCACGGCGGCGTCTATGTCCCGGGGCATGGCCAGATCGAGCAGCGCCAGCGGCGCCTTGCGCCCGTACAGCGCCGCCTCGACGTCGGCGGCGGTCAGTACCAGACCGGTCGCGCCCGTACAGGACACCACCACATCGGCCCGCGCCAGCTCGTCGGCGACAGCGCCCATGTCCACGGCGCGCGCGGTCACGCCCGTGCCGCCGGGCTCCGTGAGGATCTGGACGAGCCGGTCGGCGCGCGCCGCCGTGCGGTTGGCGATGACGATCTCGTCCACGCCGGCCCGTGCGAGGGTCGCGGCGGCCAGCGAGGACATCGAGCCCGCGCCGATCACCAGGGCCCGCTTGCGCTTGGCCCAGGCGTCCACGGCCGCACCGGCGGCGAGCTGCTCCAGACCGAAGGTGACGAGCGACTGCCCGGCCCGGTCGATGCCGGTCTCGCTGTGGGCGCGCTTCCCCACCCGCAGCGACTGCTGGAACAGATCGTTGAGCAGCCGGCCGGCGGTGTGCAGCTCCTGCCCCTGCGCCAGCGCGTCCTTGATCTGCGCGAGGATCTGCCCCTCGCCGACGACCATCGAGTCCAGGCCGCAGGCCACCGAGAAGAGATGGTGGACGGCCCGGTCCTCGTAGTGCACATAAAGATAGGGAGTGAGCTCCTCCAGGCCGACACCGCTGTGCTGCGCGAGCAGCGTGGACAGCTCGGCCACTCCGGCGTGGAACTTGTCGACGTCGGCGTACAGCTCGATGCGATTGCAGGTGGCGAGCACGGCGGCCTCCGTCGCGGGCTCCGCCGCGAGCGAGTCCTGCAACAGCTTGACCTGCGTGTCGGTGGGCAGCGACGCACGCTCCAGCACACTCACCGGTGCGGTGCGATGGCTCAGTCCGACGACCAGAAGACTCATGCCGGCATCACCGCGGGAACGTCCCCGTCGGGTCCCTTCCGGGTCGCGGCGACGGCGTCCGTCGCGCTCTCCACGGCGCTGTCCCGCTCGACGGGCGGCGGGACCACCTCTGTGGCGGCTTCCTCACCGGCCTTGCGCTGCTCGTGGAAGGCGAGGATCTGGAGCTCGATGGAGAGGTCGACCTTCCGCACGTCCACACCGTCCGGCACGGAGAGCACGGTCGGCGCGAAGTTGAGGATCGAGGTGACACCGGCGGCGACCAGCCGCTCACAGACCTGCTGGGCGGCGCCCGCCGGGGTGGCGATGACGCCGATGGAGACGCCGTTGTCGCTGATGATCCTCTCCAGCTCGTCCGTGTGCTGGACCGGCATTCCGGCGACCGGCTTGCCGGCCATCGCGGGGTCGGCGTCTATCAGTGCCGCCACCCGGAAACCGCGGGACGCGAAACCGCCGTAGTTGGCCAGGGCGGCGCCGAGATTACCGATGCCGACGATCACAACCGGCCAGTCCTGGGTGAGCCCCAGTTCGCGGGAGATCTGGTAGACGAGATACTCGACGTCGTAGCCCACGCCCCGGGTCCCGTAGGAACCGAGGTACGAGAAGTCCTTCCGCAGTTTCGCGGAATTGACCCCGGCCGCGGTCGCGAGTTCCTCGGACGAGACAGTGGGGACGGACCGCTCCGAAAGAGCGGTCAGCGCCCGCAGGTACAGCGGAAGCCTGGCGACGGTGGCCTCGGGGATTCCTCGGCTACGGGTCGCCGGTCGGTGAGTTCGGCCAGTTGCCACGGTGCTCCTGCGGGATGAGCGGGGCTGCAGGCGGCCGTATGTCCCAGGACCGCCCCGTCGAATGCAGGCTATGTCTTTGTGAACGCGTGCACAAAGATTGTGTCCGTTTTGTCCGTGCAAAGTGACCGGCGTCACGCGTCCGGATCTCGTGATCGCGGAACCGGCGACCGGATCGTCCCGTTGCACATACGAAGGGGGCAAAGCCGTACACACTCCTTACGAATACGCCCCCGCGACCGCTCTCCGCGTCCTTCCGGGACCGGCCCCGGCATCTCCGGCGGCGACTGCCGGACCGCGTCGGGATCCGGACCGCGACCTCCCGGAGAGACCCGGCGAAGCGCCCACGATGGTAACCGTCTTTTCGGTCAGGCCCCCAGTTCCCGGCGGAGCCGGCCGGCGTCCACCCGCCAGAACGTGTGCTGCTCCCCGTCCACCAGCACCACCGGGATCTGCTCCCAGTACGCGCGGTTCAGCGCCTCGTCCTGGGTGATGTCCTTCTCCTCCCAGGACGCGCCGGTCTCCGCGCACACCGCCTCGACCACCGCACGGGCGTCGTCACAGAGGTGACACCCCGGCTTCGAGAGGAGCGTCACCACCCGCTCGGCAGCCGTTCTCCCGGTCTTCTTCGTCGTACGCCGCAACAGAGGACTCATACAGCCATTCTCCGCCTCCGCGCGGCCCGGGGTCGCCGGTCCTCCACAGCCCGGCCGCTATAGCCCGATTAACGTACCGGTCGCGGAGAGTTCACCCCACCGCGTCCCCGCCCGTCAGGAAGTCCCGAACAGACTGGCTATGCTCACGACATGGCCGCACTGGGATGGCTCACCCCCCGCAGGCGCTCCGCCACAGCCAGGAGCGTTCTCGCGGGCGAGGCCGCAGCCGAAGCCGGGCTCAAGTCGACACAGGAGCCCCACAAGACCGACACCGCTGCCGCCGCCGTGGCCGCCGTGGTGCCGGACTTCCCCGTGTTCGGGGACGCCCGCGCCGCCGCCTTCTTCGATCTCGACAACACCGTGATGCAGGGCGCGGCGATCTTCCACTTCGGCCGCGGCCTGTACAAGAGGAAGTTCTTCCAGCGCCGCGAGCTCGCCCGGTTCGCCTGGCAGCAGGCCTGGTTCAGGCTGGCCGGCGTCGAGGACCCCGAGCACATGCAGGACGCCCGCGACAGCGCCCTGTCCATCGTCAAGGGCCATCGCGTCTCCGAGCTGATGTCGATCGGCGAGGAGATCTACGACGAATACATGGCCGACCGCATCTGGCCCGGCACCCGCGCCCTCGCCCAGGCCCACCTCGACGCGGGCCAGCAGGTCTGGCTGGTCACGGCCGCGCCGGTGGAGACCGCGACGATCATCGCCCGCCGCCTCGGCCTGACCGGCGCCCTCGGCACCGTCGCCGAATCGGTCGACGGCGTGTACACCGGCAAGCTCGTCGGCGAACCGCTGCACGGCCCGGCCAAGGCCGAGGCCGTCCGGGCCCTGGCCGCGGCCGAGGACTTCGACCTGGACCGCTGCGCCGCGTACAGCGACTCGCACAACGACATCCCGATGCTCTCGCTGGTCGGACACCCCTACGCCATCAATCCGGACGCCAAGCTGCGCAAGCACGCGCGCCGGCTGGAATGGCGCCTGCGCGACTACCGGACCGGCCGCAAGGCCGCCAAGGTCGGCATCCCGGCGGCGGCCGGAGTGGGCGCGCTCGCCGGGGGCACCGTCGCCGCCGTGGCCCTGCACCGCCGCCGCAGGTAGCGCCGCCGGCCACCACCCCTCGCCCCGTACGGCCCCGGTTCCGGGGCCGTACGCATGTGCGCGCGGACCGTCAGGACGTTCTACTCGTACGACCCCCGCGACACTCCCGACGCACCCACTCAGGCACAACCCATCACGCGACCAGACAGATCTTGACGCTATCTGACTAATAAACGGTCACCATGTGCGACTTGATGCGTCGCCGAGGCGGCACGGAAGCGACGTAATCGATGATTTGAGCAACTGGGTGTAGCGCTGCCTGTACGAAGCGTTATTCTCCTCAGACGCATACCGGACCCCACACGTCGCCACGACGAGTGAACGGTCCCGCACTGCACGTGATGGAAGCTCTGCCTCTGGGAGTCCCGTGTACCCACACGTCGGGGTTGACGCCTCGGGCCTGGCTACGCTGCGCGCAACGGTCCTCGACCACTTGCGCGGCTTCGTCCCCACCGCGTACGCCGTACCCGCCTTCGCCGCACCGGCCCCTGCCGTGAGCGGCCCTATCGGATCTTGCTATGCCCTGGCGAACGGCGGTGCGGCGGTCGGCAGACGGGGAAGCCGAAGCAGCGCCGCCGCCTCGACCACCGCTCGCCGGCCCACCGCCGACAGCGACAGCGCCCGCATGATGGAACTCGTCGAGCGCGCCCAGGCCGGTGAGGCCGAGGCCTTCGGCCGGCTGTACGACCAGTACAGCGACACCGTCTACCGCTACATCTACTACCGCGTGGGCGGGAAGGCGACCGCGGAGGACCTCACCAGCGAGACGTTCCTGCGCGCGCTGCGCCGGATCTCCACCTTCACCTGGCAGGGGCGCGACTTCGGTGCCTGGCTGGTCACGATCGCAAGGAATCTGGTCGCCGACCACTTCAAGTCGAGCCGTTTCCGACTGGAAGTGACCACAGGCGAAATGCTCGACGCCAACGAGGTCGAGCGCAGCCCCGAGGACTCCGTCCTGGAGTCCCTTTCGAACGCGGCCCTGCTGGAAGCCGTACGGAAACTCAACCCCCAGCAGCAGGAGTGCGTCACTCTGCGCTTCCTGCAGGGACTCTCGGTCGCCGAAACGGCCCGGGTCATGGGGAAGAACGAAGGAGCGATCAAAACCTTGCAGTACCGGGCTGTCCGCACGCTCGCCCGGCTGCTCCCGGAAGACGCCCGCTGACCGCCCACTCACCCCCGTACCGCCGCCCCGCTCCGTCCGCCTCCGTGTATCCCGGTCCACTTCCACCACGGACTCAACTCACAGTCGGTGACGCCTCGATGACGCGCTGGTCCGATCATCCGTCGCGCGTAACCCATGTGCCGCGCCGCTCGTTGTGCGGGATGCAGGCTCCCTGCGGTCACGCCATGCCCGCCCCCACTCACTCAATCGTGTGGATGTGCTCAAGGCGTGCAACCTTCCGGACCCCCAGGGGAGTCGATCGTCATGACGAGAGGAGGTGCCGCCAGTGATCGCGAACATTTCGGCACACCGGCGGGCGAACGCCTTCGCCCAGGCCCTGGAAGACCAGACGGTCCAGGGCGCGGCGGCCGAACAGCCCGCCGAGTCGGCCGAACCGGCCGAACAGGGGCGGCTGTTGGCCCTGGCGAGTGGTCTCGGCGAGCTGCCGAAACCCACGCTGGACCCCGAGGTCAAAGTGGTGCAACGGGCCCAGCTCGTGGCAGCCATGGAGGCCATGCTGCTGGAGGGCGCAGCCACCGGGGGCGCGTCGTCGGGCCCCGCCGTGCCCGAGCAACGGAAACCGGGCCGGGGCGCCCACCGGGCCTCCCCGCTCCGCAAACTGCGCCCCAGAACGCGCTGGTCCAAGAGCCTCGCGGCCGGCGGACTCACGGTCGGTGTCGCGGCCGGAGCGTTCGGCGGGGTGGCGGCCGCCAGCTCCGACGCCCTGCCGGGTGACTCGCTGTACGGGCTGAAGCGCGGCATGGAGGACTTCAAGCTCAATCTGGCAAACGACGAGTCCGACCGCGGCGAGCTGTATCTCGACCACGCCTCGACCCGGCTCAGCGAAGCCCGCCGACTGATGGAGCGCGGCCGTTCCGGCCAGTTGGACCATGAATCCCTGGGCGAGATCAGACGCACTCTGAGCGGTATGAAGCACGACGCCACCGAGGGCCACCGCCTGCTCCACCAGGCGTACGAACGGGACGGCTCGCTCGGCCCGATCGCCACCCTCTCGTCGTTCTCCGCCTCACACCGCCAGGCGTGGAACGGGCTCCGCGACCGGCTTCCGGTCCAGTTGACGGACGTGGGCAACGAGGTCAACTCGGTGTTCGACGCCATAGACCAAGAGGTCGCTCCGCTGCAGTCCCTGCTGCCGCCCGCCCGCGAGACCCGGGGCGCCACCCGTCCCGGCTCCACCCAGGACACCTCCGGCGCCGGCCGTACGAACGGCCCCTCGCCCTCGTCACCGAGCGGACACGACGGCCACTCGCATGCCAGCGACGGACCGAACCCGTCGGGGACGGGCTCGGACAGCTCGGCCGGAGACGGTTTCTTCGACGGCTCCGGCGGTCTGCTCGACCCGCCGCTGAACAGCGTCACCCCGTCGCCGTCGGAAAACGGCTCCGCCCAGCCCGGTCCCGACGTCACCATCCCGCCCCTGCTGCCCGACCTGCTGCCCGGGCTGAGCTTCGACGCAGAGGACGACAACTAGATCGGGGCTTCCAGATCGGGGCTTCCGTTCGGATGTCGTCCGGTCAAGAGACATGGCTCCGGTCGAGAGACATGGCTGAGGCGCGGTACTCCTCGGGGGAGTACCGCGCCTCGGCCTTTTCTCACGCCGGATGCCGACGGCCGGACATCAGAAGAAACGGACGTCAGAAGAACACGGACCGCCGCTGCACCAGCAGCTTGTAGAGCGTGTGCTGGATCTGCTCCCGTACCTGATCCGTCAGGTTGAACATGAGCATCGGGTCCTCCGCCGCCTCCGGCGGATAGTTGTCCGTGGAGATCGGCTCGCCGAACTGGATCGTCCACTTCGTCGGCAGCGGGAGCACTCCGAGCGGACCCAGCCAGGGAAACGTCGGAGTGATCGGGAAGTACGGAATGCCCAGCAACCGCGCCAGCGTCCTCGCGTTGCCGATCATCGGATAGATCTCCTCGGCCCCCACGATCGAACAGGGCACGATCGGCACCCCCGCCCGCAGAGCCGTCGAGACGAATCCGCCCCGGCCGAAGCGCTGAAGCTTGTAGCGCTCGCCGAACGGTTTCCCGAGGCCCTTGAAGCCCTCCGGCATCACCCCGACGACCTCACCCCGCTGCAGAAGCCTTTCCGCATCCTCCGCGCACGCCAGGGTATGGCCGGCCTTCCGCGCCAGCTCGTTGACCACGGGCAGCAGGAAGACCAGGTCCGCGGCCAGCAGCCGCAGATGCCGGCCCGCCGGATGGTTGTCATGGACGGCGACCTGCATCATCAGCCCGTCCAGCGGCAGCGTCCCGGAGTGATTGGCCACCACCAGCGCCCCGCCGTCCGACGGGATGTTCTCGATGCCCTTGACCCCGACCCGGAAGTAGTTCTCGTAGAGCGGCCGGATCAACGACATCAGGACCTGGTCGGTGAGTTCCTTGTCGTACCCGAACTCGTCGACCTCGTAATCACCGGTGACCCGGCGGCGCAGAAAAGCCAGCCCGCCGGCGATCCGCCGCTCCCAGCCGCTCCCCTTGCCCCGTGGTCCGGCCTCGCCGGTCTCCGCGGGGACCTCGGGGCCGCCGGGAGCCCCGGCCCCGGCATCCTCCGGCGGCCGCTCGTCGGCCGCCCGGTCCCCCGCGGTACGGTCCTCCGCGGCCCGGTCCGCCGGCCGCTCCTCCGGTGAGGGCTCCGGTACGGGCGTCAGCGGACCCTGTTTGCGGCCCTGCCCCTGCCCCTGCCCCAGCGAACGCTTCGCGGCACCGTCCTTGGCCTGTTTGGGCCGGCCACCGGCGGAGGCACGCCTCGACCTCGGTTCGTCACCGAAGGGAATGACCTTGGCATCGGCCATGTCAGGTGCGCTCCTTGCTGACAAGAGTGGAGAGCCGGTCGACCGTACGAGCCACCGCCTCCGGCGGCAGCAGCCCGGCGCCCCGGCCGCGCGCGAAGTCCGCGAAAGTCTCCGCCGTCGTATACGTGGGCACAAAACCCAGTGTCTCGCGCATCTGGTCCGTACTGACAACTCGGCCGTGCGTCAGCAGCCGGATCTGCTCCGGCGAGAAGTCCGTCATCCCGATCGTGCGCAGCGCCGAGCCGACCCAGGTCACGGCGGGCAGCGGGACGGGCACCGTGGGCCGCCCCAGCCGCCGTGAACACTGCGAGAGCAGCAGCACGCCCGCACCGGCGACATTGAATGTTCCGCTGTTCAGCGTCCCGCGCCGGGGTTCGTCCGAGGCGATCAGCAGCACATCGATGACATCGTCCTCATGGACGAACTGCAGGCGCGGGTCAAATCCGAAGACCGTCGGCAGAACCGGCAGCGAGAGGTATTCGGCGAACGGAGAATCCGCCGCGGGCCCGAGGATGTTCGCGAACCTCAGCACACAGACGGCCACATCCGGCCTGCGGCGCGCGAAGCCGCGTACATATCCCTCGACCTCCACGGCGTCCTTGGCGAAACCGCCGCTCGGCAGCGCTTTGGGCGACGTGGTCTCGGTGAAAACCGCCGGGTCACGGGGCGCCGCGCCGTACACGCTCGTACTGGACTTGACCACCACACGCTTCACGGCGGGCGACTTCTGGCAGGCGCCGAGGAGCTGCATCGTGCCGATGACATTGGTCTCCTTGACCGTGGCACGGCCGCCGGTCCCCAGCGGAGTACCCGTCACATCCATATGGACGACGGTGTCGACATGATGCTGCGCCAGGACGCGCGCTATCGCGGGCTGGCGGATATCGGCCTGAATGAATTCCGCGGCACCGAGCTGGTGCTCAGGAGGGACCGCGTCCACAGCGATCACCCGGTCCACGTCGGAATCGCGCTGAACGCGCCGCACAAAACGGCCTCCGAGCTGCCGGGCCGCTCCGGTCACGAGCACGACCTTGCCCAAGATCCGCGCCTTCCCCTAGGTCTTCCAGGTCCTGATCGACCGATGTTCGTGGATGAGCCCTCGGCGTCCGGCGCGGCGCGGCGAAAGGCGAAAGAACGTCCTCGTACTGGACGTACATGGACGACTCCGACAACACAGCGGGCACTACCGGGCTTCGCCGGCCCGTGAGGATCGACCGGACAGGGCCTGAGCGTCACCGTAGCCGGTCGGCATTGCACGGGCATGACCACGCGGCACGCTTGACGGCTTATTGGCCGAACAAAGACCGCGGCCCCTCCACCAGATCGGTGGAAGGGCCGCGAAATACACGAACAGCCGCCGCTTACTTCTTGTTGCGACGCTGAACGCGGGTGCGCTTGAGCAGCTTGCGGTGCTTCTTCTTGGCCATCCGCTTACGCCGCTTCTTAATAACAGAGCCCACGACTACCCTCGCTCACTTCTCTTCACTCGGTGCGGGGCGTCTGGGCCCACACGACCTACGTCGGCCTAGCCTACCCGTCGCCGAGTGAGGGACGTAATCCGAGGGCACACCCCAGGGCCTGTTGCGAAAGTCTCGCCCGGCCCGCGACGACGGCTACGGCACCTCGCCGCGTTGTCGGAGCGCCCGAATACATCCAGTATGCGGGCGCCCCTCCGCCGTGCGGCGGACCGCATCCGGCGCCGCTCGCTGATCCACCAGGGATTACGGGACAACCCTCAGGCGGACTCAACCCCCACAAAGGACTCGCGGAGGTACTCGTGAACCGCTTGCTCCGGAACCCGGAAAGACCTGCCCACCCGGATCGCCGGCAGATGACCACTGTGCACCAACCGGTACACGGTCATCTTCGACACACGCATCACCGAGGCGACCTCCGCCACGGTAAGGAACTTGACCTCGTTGAGAGGCCTCTCGCTGCCAGCAGCCATGACCCACCTGTACCTTCCGCACACGACGGCCACCGGCTTCCCCTCCGGTAACTCTTCGTCGCTGTGCGCTCACACCCCAGACTAGGGGCGGGTGATACGAGTGGGGAAGAGGAGTAGCCTTCGGCCGCCTACTGTGACAGACACGCTCGATTGAGTACATAGCGAGTAAGCGGCCGGTAGTAAGCAGATCGCACCGCATCATCAAGCGGAACAGCGACGGACACTCGCCCCTCGGCCTCGCCGACGAACAGCGCGGGATCGTCCGTATCGGCCAGGCCAATGGCCTCAATCCCGAGCTGACCTGCACCGCAGACCCAGCCATGGTCCCCGACGACCAGCTCGGGAAGCGGCCCTCCGGCCTCGGCCAGCCCGTCCAGCGCCACCCGAAGCGGCAGCGGCGAATGGGTGTGTGCGCCGGGCTCACTCCCGGCGCACCCGGCTCCTGGTTCCCGCACCAACGCCACACCCCCTACGTAGCCGAGGTGGTACGTGCGTACGCCGAACCGGGTCGTTATGTCGATACATCTCCCCTGCGCCGGGGTGAGGACGAGACATCCCGCCGCCGACAAAGCGTCTGCGAGACCTGCGTAGAACCCCAGCAACCGGTGCGGATGCCCCGTTCCGAACAACACCGGAACCCGGTGCGCCGCGGCTTGGCGCAGCCGCCCGGCGAACGCGTCCAGCGCGCTGAGCGTCCGCTCCGGATCGATCACATCCGGACCCGACACATGATCGGGATCGCTCGAAACCCCGCACTTCTCGGCCATGAGCTGGAGCAAGTCCCTTTCGGCCCATGCCCATTCGGGATCAAGCCCGAGCGTCACCCGGGGATCGCGGGCAGCGAAGAGACGGTAGCTGCGCAGGCTCTCCTCCCGCGACGTGGCCACGGGACCGGCCAGCCTGGCCGCCAGCAGATGCGCCCGCAGCGCTCCGGTGCTCAACACCCTGCCGATGCTCCCGGTTCCGGCGTCTCTCCGGGGCGGAACCCCGGATTCTCCGCACAGTTGGCGTAACAGCCGGCGGTCCCGGGGCCCGCGCAGAAGGCCCCGCGCCTGCCCCGGCGGGCCTCCCGCCGCGGAGGCTGTCAGGGGAGGGCCCTCAGGCCAGCAGCCCCCGCAGCGGGAAGACCGCCTTCCGCGTGGCCAGGATCGCCTGGTCCAGCCGGTCCGCAGGGTCATAACCGCTCTCCCACGACCGCCAGGCCGGCGTCCGGCCGTCCGTCATCCGCCCGGGGCCCAACTGGCGTGTCCGTGCGTACACCTCGTCCCGCCACGACGCCGGTATCACCGACTCCGGATCGACCGGCTCGTGCGCCGCGATGCCCACCAGATGCGTCCAGGACCGGGGCACCACATCCACCACCGCGTAACCGCCGCCGCCGAGCGCGACCCACCTGCCGCCGTCGGCGTGCTCGTGCGCCAGATCGTGGCAGGCCGCCTGCACCGCACGCTGCGCGTCCAGCGACACCGCCAGATGCGCCAGCGGGTCCTCAACATGCGTGTCCGCGCCGTGCTGGGTCACCAGCACCTGCGGCCGGAAGTCCGCCAGCAGCTCGGGCACCACCGCGTGGAAGGCCCGCAGCCAGCCCTCGTCCCCCGTCCCGGCCGGCAGCGCCACATTGACCGCGCTGCCCTCGCCCGCACCGGCGCCGGTCTCCTCCGGCCGGCCGGTGCCCGGGAAAAGCGTCCGTGGATGCTCGTGCAACGAGACCGTCAGAACGCGCGGATCCTCCCAGAACACCGCCTGCACACCATCCCCGTGGTGCACATCCACATCGATGTAGGCGACCCGCTCCGCACCCAGCTCAAGCAGGCGCGCGACGGCCAAGGCGGCGTCGTTGTAGACACAGAACCCGGAGGCGGAGCCCGGCATCGCATGATGCAGCCCGCCCGCGAAGTTCACGGCGTGGGCGGCCTCACCGCGCCACACCGCCTCGGCCGCGCCGACTGATCCCCCGGCGATCAGCGCCGACGCCTCATGCATCCCCGCGAAGGCCGGATCGTCCATGGTGCCCAGGCCGTACGAACCGTCGGCGACCCGCGGATCCAGCGAGACCCGCCGCACCGCGTCCACATAGTCCTGGTGATGCACGAGCCGGAGCGTCGAATCCCCGGCGGCCGGCGCGGACACCACGTCGACCGCTCTGTCGAGCCCGTACGCCCGCACCAACCCCATGGTCAGCGCCAACCGGACCGGGTCCATCGGATGGCCGGCCCCGAAGTCATAACCCGTTACTGCGTCATCCCACATCAACCGTGTACGGCCGCTCATGTCCGCCACCGTATCGGGCCGGACCCGCCCCGAACGAGCGGGCGTACACCAGGGTCACCAGGACCATCACCATCGGCACCAGCATCGCGCCCCGATAGCTCCACACGTCCCCGAGCGCCCCCACCAGCGGGGCCCCGATCAGAAAACCCACATAGTTGAAGATATTGAGCCGGGCCACGGCTGCGTCGCTGGCACCGGGAAAGAGCCGCCCGGCTGCCGCGAAAGTCGCCGGCACGATCACACACAGCCCGAGCCCCAGCATCGTGAATCCGGCGATCCCCACCCACGCCCCTGGCGCCAGCGCCACCACCGCGAACCCGGCCGCCGCCAGCAGAGCCCCGCCCCGCACAACGGCCACCGCCCCGAACCGCCGCACCCCGAGATCCCCGACCGCCCGCCCCAGCAGTGTGGTGACCATATAGGCGTTGTACGGGACGGTCGCCAGCTCCTCCGAACCGCCCAGCACATCCTGAAGATATTTCGCGCTCCAGTTCGACACCGTGGAATCACCGATGTACGCGAAGGCCATCACCAGGCAGAGCGGCAGCAGAAGCCTGAACGCCACCGGCCCCCCACCGTCGCTCTGCCCCTCGCTGTCGGCGGCATCGCCTACCTGTTCACGTTCGGCCTCCACATACCAGCGGCTCCCCACCAGCACGGCCGCCAACAGCACCGCCACCGGGGGCAGATAGGACAGCGGCAACGACCAGTCCCCGTGCGCACCCGCCCAGGCCAGCGAGGCCCCGATGATCCCGCCCAGGCTGTACGCCGCGTGGAAGCCAAGCATGATGCTGCGGCCGTACGCCCGCTGAAGGCTCACTCCGAGCATGTTCATCGACGCGTCCAGCACGCCGACCGCGAGCCCGAACACCCCCAGGGCCAGGGCGACATGCCACAGCCGGTTCCCCGCTCCGACGCCGAGAAGAGCCAGCAGCACGAGGGGCTGCGCCCATCGCAGCAGCACTCCGGGCCGCACCCGCGCCACCAGCTTTTCGGTGAGAACGCTGCCGATCCCGGCCAGGACCGGCACCACGGCGAGAAACGCCGGGAGAAGCCCGTCGGATATGCCGTACCGGTCCTGGATGGCGGGGATACGGGTCACCAGCAGGGCGAAGGTCACCCCCTGGACAAGGAAACTGAGCGCAAGCGAGACCCTGCCGTGCCGTACACGCGCATCCGTCATGGCCGGACAGCGTAGGGCGCCTCGCTACTCGTGGGTAGACGGATCGGGCAACGGATCCGCCCATGCCGTCTCAGACAGGGCTCAGGAGTTCCGGCAGGTGCGCCATCCTGGAGAAGTAACCGGTCGCCCCGGTCAGCTTCTCCACGGGCGTCATCGCGGTGAACGCGTACACATCCATGCCCGCGGCCCTGGCGGCCGCGACCCCGAGCGGGCTGTCCTCCACGACCGCACAGCGCTCCGGGGCCACCCCCATCCGCGCGGCGGCATGGAGGAAGAGATCCGGTGCCGGCTTGCCGCGTCCGACGTCCTGCGCGCTGAAGACAATGTCGTCCCCGAACCAGCGGTCCAGGCCGGTTTTCCGATGCCCGACCCTGATCCGCTCATGGCTGCCGGACGAGGCGACGCAGTACGGCACCCCTTCGGCGGCCAGCTTCTCCAGCACCTCGACCACGCCGGCGACCGGCTCCAATTCCCTTTCGAAAGCGGCGAAGACCCTGGCGTGCAGCGTGTCGTCGAAGTCGGCGGGCAGCCGCTGCCCGGTCCGCGCCTCCACGAAGTCATGCACGCGATGTACGGCGGCTCCCATGTAGTCCCGCAGGGAGTCCTCGTAGGACGTGGGATGTCCGAGCTCGGTGAGATAGCCGGCCAGGATCGTGTTGGAGAGGGGCTCGCTGTCGACGAGGACACCGTCATTGTCAAAAATGATCAGCTCGTAGCGCATACCTCGACCCTAAACCGGCCCTGAAAAACTGGCTTTGAACGCAGGAATGCCCCGTACCTAAAGGCACAGGGCATTCCCACAACAAAAGTTCGGCGGCGTCCTACTCTCCCACAGGGTCCCCCCTGCAGTACCATCGGCGCTGTGAGGC